>NZ_MAEY01000001.1:0-821094 GCF_002013745.1 Mycobacterium sp. D16Q16 | reverse complement strand
TTCGGGTTGTTGGTCGGTCTGCCGGGCGCCTACGTGACGAACACGATCGCGGTGGTGACGGCTCTGACGCAGAATCCGGCATCGCTCCTGCCTTCGGGTCTCCTGCCCTCGGCGGCCGCGAACACCGTGGCCGCCAAGGCGCCGACATCGATTCTTTCGGCGCTGGGCAAGACGACCACGGTCGACTCGAAGACGGTTGATGCGTCGAAGGTGACGGAGTCGAAGACCACAGGTTCGAAGTCTTCTCCCGAAGCGGAGCCGACCAAGGCTGATCCTGCCAAGCCGGCGAACCCGGCCGAAGCGGCCACCCCGGTGGAGCCGGTGAAGGCGGCCACTCCTGCCGAGCCGGTGAAGGTGACGGCTCCGGCTGAGCCGGTCAAGCCCGCCACTCCTGCCGAGCCGGTCAAGGTGACGGCTCCGGCTGAGCCGGTCAAGCCGGTGGAAGCGGCCACCCCTGTCGAGGCCATCAAGCCCGCGGCCCCGGCAGAGCCGGCCAAGCCCGCGACTCCGGCTGATGCCGTCAAGCCTGCGGAGCCGAAGGTCAACGTTCCGAAGGTCAAACTGCCCACCCCGGCCACCAAGGTCGGAGAGGTCAGCGGCGGAGTTGCGCCGAAGACCGAAGACTCGGCCAAGGCAGACAAGAGCGAGAAGGCTGATTCCAAGGACACCAAGTCCGACAAGGGGTCCACGCCGAAGAAGCCTGAAAATGACTCTTCAGCTGCGAAGAAGCCCGAGAGCGCCGCGTCGGCCACCGGTAAGTCGGAGTCCGCTTCGAGCTCCTCATCGAGTGACTCGCACTCGAGCACCTCGAACGGTTCTTCGCACAGCGACTCGCACAAGGCGTCGTCGGATTAGTCCCCGGTAACAAGCTCAAAGGTCCCCGCGCCAGACATGGCGCGGGGACCTGCTTGTAAGCGGCACTGACATAAGTCAACATCATTGACATGGATATCGACGGAACCGCGACCCTGGGGTACTTGCTGACCCGCACCGCGACATCACTGCGCGGTAAGGTGGCGGCCCGGTTGGAGCCCATGGGCCTCAGCCTGCCCGAGTACATCTGCATGCACATTCTGCGGACCTACCCGGGCATGTCCAACTCCGAACTGGCTCGGCAGGCGATGGTTACCCGGCAGGCCATGAATGCGGTGTTGCACCGGCTGGAGCAGGAGGGCCTCATCAGCCGTCCGGAGAACGCGGACCACGGGCGGTCGCTGCCCGCTCGCCTGACCAGGCGCGGCACCACCCAGCTGGAGAAGGCGGCGGAGGCGGTGACCGCCAGCGAGAACGAGGTCATGGAGAAACTGACCGCTGACGAGCGCCGCGCGTTGAAGGCCATGCTGGCCAAATGCGTTCCGAGTCAACTGCCATGAGACGCGCCGGGTGGCTGATCGCGTTCACCGGTGTGGTGATCGGGTTCAGTGTCTGGCTTCCCTGGCTGCGAACCTCGGCCAGCGGCGGCGGCAGAGCCAACGCCATCGGCGGCGCCACCGGATCGGTGGTGCTGCCCCCGGGATTCGGTGCGGGCCAGATGATCTTGCTGGTTTCGGCGCTACTCGTGGTGGCCGGATGCATGGTGGGCCAGCACATTCTGCACCGCATCGCTCCGATCGCCGCGGGTGTACTGGCGCTGGCACTGTTGGGGCTGGAACTGCTGTACTACCGCACCAACGTCAAGGCCCCGATCGTGACGGGCTATGGGTTCTGGGTCGCTATCGGGGCCTCGGCTATCGCGGTCGCGCTGGCCATCGTTGCCCTGCTGTCACGACCCCAGGCCGGCGAGCAGCAGTGGCACGATTGAGCCATACATCCCGTACTTGACGGTGCCGAGCGTGTCCCGGTTCTTTCCTACCAGCGGTGACACGAAACTCGTTGCGGTAGAAAGAACCTGGTCCTCGGAGACGGCCGCGTCGATGATCTGGTAGTTCAGGGATTCGGATCCGCCGAGACGCCGGCCGCTGGGCATGGTGGCCGATGCCGCCTGGGGTGTCATCTTCCCCTGACAGAGCGCCGACATGCCGGGGGTGAACGGCATGCCGAGGTCGACCTCGGGAAGGCAGAAGAAGCCGCGATCGGTACGCATCACCCGGTAATCACATGCCAGCGCGACCATGGCTCCGGCGCCGAAGGCGTGACCGTTGACGGCGGCGACGGTGGGTGTCGGGAACACCAGGAAACGCGCCAAGATCTTCTGAACCTCGGTGATGTACCAGCTGAGCTTGTCGGGGTTGGCGCCCAGAAAGTCGACATCCAATCCGTTGGAGAAGAACTTGCCGCTGCCGGTGACCACCAGCGCGGACGGGGCGTCATCGGCGAGTACCTCGTCGAGCAGTGCGTTGATCTGCTCGATATTCGCGGTGGTGAAACGGTTCTCGTCGGTGCCAAGCTCGAGGGTGTAGATGCCTTCGGAGCGCTGTAGTGCGGGCATGTGTCGCTACCTCAACTGTTCGAGAGCTGTCGCTACTTGCTCGGGGATGGGTACGGGGGTGCGGGCGTCGGAGTCCACATAGACATGGACGAACCGGCCCAGGGCGCGCGGAGTGTCCTCGACGACGCCGTCGACAACCGTGAACACCGCGAGCTTGTAGATGACGCTGCTGCGGCCGCGATGTTCCAGGGCCAGGCCGATGGACAGCTCGTCGGGGAAGGACACCTCGGCCAGGTACTTGCAGGAGGTTTCGGCGACGACGCCGATGGCGGGCAGGTCGCGGATGTCGCATCCGGCCGCGTCCATCAGCCAGCCGTTGACGGCGGTGTCGAACCAGGCGTAGTAGACGACGTTGTTGACGTGTCCGTACACATCGTTATCGGCCCAACGGGTTTGGTGCAGGCGGTGCACCGGGAAGTCTGCCTTGGTGGGCAGCTCTGGCTTGGTCATGCGGTCACCGCGCCCGGGCGCAGGATCTGCCGAACGGCCTGGCCATCGGCGAGGGCGTCGAGTGCGATGTTGATATCGTCCAACGGCAGGTCATCGGACTTGAGCCTCTCTACCGGCAGTCTCCCGGCCCGCCACAGCGCCAGCATCGCCGGGATGTCCTGCTGCGGCTGCGCTGATCCCATGTACGAGCCCAGGATGCTGCGGCCCTCAGCGACAATACTCAACGCGGGCAGGGTAATTCGTGCATCGGGGTGCGGCAGGCCCACTGAAACGGTGCCTCCGCCACGGCCGGTGAGTGCGTAGGCCTGTTCCAGCACGGCGGCCGACCCGACTACCTCGAACACCCAATCATGACCACCGGGGGCGTCCTCCGGGGCGCAGGCCCGCGTGGCTCCGAGTTCAAGGGCCAGTTCGCGTTTTGCGGGTACCGGGTCGATGGCCAGCACCTCGCCGGCGCCCGCGGCGGCCGCCGACATCACCACCGCCAGTCCGACGCCGCCCAGTCCGAGCACCGCGACCGAGTCGCCGGGGCGCACCGAGGCGGTGTGGGTGACGGCTCCGAAGCCGGTCAACATGGCGCAGCCGAAGAGTGCGGCCGTGTCCAAGGGAACGTTCTGATCGATGACGACCACCGAATTCCGGTCCACCACAGCGTGGTCGGCGAAACCCGAGACGCCCAGATGGTGACGCACCTCGGCGCCGTCCAGATCGCGCAGGCGGGTGCCGCCGCGGATGAGGTCACCGCGGCCGTTGGCCGCCGCGGCATCCGGGCATAGCGCCGGGCGGCCCGAGGAGCAGTACCTGCAGGCGCCGCAGCTCGGCACGTACACCAACACCACGTGATCGCCGGGGGAGACGTCGCGAACGCCGGGGCCGACTTCGGCGATGACACCGGCCGCCTCGTGTCCCAGTGCCATGGGCACTGGGCGTATCCGGTTTCCGTCGACCACCGACAGATCCGAATGGCACAGCCCCGCGGCCTCGATGCGGACCAGTACCTCACCGGGCCCGGGTGGGTCGAGCTCCAATTCAACGAGTTTGAGCGGGTGGGTGTCGCGGTACGGCCGCTCGATGGGGGCCGCGTGCAGCACCGCAGCACGAATGCGCATGGACGAGCCGCTCGCGCGAAGACTCTCAGGCACTGACCCCTCCGTAGATCGCATTAAGCCAGACGTGGAGCAGCGTATCGACAACGTCGTCGTCCGCGACGGCGGGTTGCTGACCGGTGAAGGTTGCCCGCATCATCGACTGGTTGATGAGGTTGAGTGCGATGGCGATATCGCGGGCGGGGATTATGTCGGGCGCGGCGCCGCGAGTGCGTTCGGCCTCGATGCCCACCGTGGTGTTGGTGACCCAGTTTTCCGTCACCTCGGACCAGCGTTGATCCAGCTCGGCGCTGGTGCCCTGGACCCCGGACAAGGCGACGGTCAGGGACCGGTGGGAACCGAAGGCGTCGAAGTAGGCCTTGATGACGGCGCGCCAGTAGTGCGCGGGGCTCGTCATGGCGGCCGGGTCGATGCTCGCAACATTGGTGTCGGCTTCCTCGATGATCCGCTCGGTGAGCGTGAGGAGGACGGCTTCCTTGGAGGGGAAGTAGAAATAGAACGTCGGCCGCGAGATCCCTGCCCCGCGAGCCAGATCATCGACGGAGACATCGACGAGCGGGCGCTGGCCGAGTAGTTCCTCGGCCGTCGCCAGGATCGCCTGTATCCGCTCGTCGCCCGAGGGGCGCGTCCTTTTGCGGCCTGTTGTAGCCGGTTTAGCCACGTCTACCTGCACATTCTATAAAGTTCTCGACACACTGTTGACTTTCTCAACACTGCGTCGATAGCCTAGCTCTCATGACTGAACATGTCGACATTGTCATCGTGGGCGCCGGGATCTCGGGTATTGGCATGGCATGCCACATCACCCGCGACGTGCCGGGCAAGAATTTCGTGGTGCTGGAGGCGCGTGAGCGCATCGGTGGCACCTGGGACCTGTTCCGCTACCCGGGTATCCGCTCCGACTCCGACATGTTCACCCTCGGCTACAACTTCCGGCCCTGGACGAGTACCAAGGGCATCGCCGACGGAGCCTCGATCCGTGAGTACGTCACCGCCACCGCGCGTGAATTCGGTGTGGATCGGAAGATCCGTTTCGGTCACAAGGTCGTGAGCGCCGAGTGGTCTTCAGAGCGCGGGCTCTGGACGGTGTGCGCCGAGCATGACGGTGAGATCGTCGAGTTCACCACCGAGTTCTTCCTGGGCTGCACCGGGTACTACAACTACGACGAGGGCTTCACCCCCGATTTCGAGGGCATCGACGACTTCGCCGGTCAGGTAATCCACCCGCAGCATTGGCCGGAAGATCTGGACTACGCGGGCAAGAAGGTCGTTGTCGTCGGCAGTGGGGCCACTGCCATGACCCTGGTTCCCGCGATGGCGGGAACAGCCGGCCACGTGACCATGCTGCAGCGTTCGCCCACCTATGTGGTGTCACTGCCGTCCACGGATGCGCTTGCGGTGGCGCTGCAGGGCAAGGTGCCTGCCTCGATCGCGTACCCGATCGTCAAGTGGAAGAACCAGATGGTCAGCTTCATCAGCTACCAGACGAGCCGCCGCGATCCGGAGCGGATGAAGGGGATCCTGCGCGCACTGTTGAAGCGTCAGCTGCCCGATTTCGATCTGGACAAGCACTTCACCCCGAAGTACAACCCGTGGGACCAGCGGCTGTGCGTGGTGCCGGATTCAGATCTGTTCCGCGCACTACGCAAGGGCACCGCATCGGTGGTCACCGACCGGATCGCACGCTTCACCCCCAAGGGCATTCTGCTGGAGTCGGGTGAGGAGCTTGAGGCTGACATCGTTGTCACCGCAACGGGTCTGAACGTTCAGCTGGCAGCCGGCCTCAAACCGGTTGTCGATGGTGTCGAGGTTGATCCGTCGAAATGCATCACCTACAAGGGCCTGATGCTGACGGGCATCCCGAACTTCATCTTCACCTTCGGATACACCAATGCCTCCTGGACACTGCGTGCCGACCTGGTGTCTCAGTACACCTGCAGGCTTCTCAATTACATGGACAAGACGGGACAGACGGTCGTATGGCCAGTTGAGCCCGAAACATCCGAGCGGCTGCCGTTCGTGGACTTGGACTCCGGTTACATCTCGCGTGCCGCCAATGCTGTGCCGCACCAGGTGCCGACGGCCCCGTGGCGTTCGTACCAGAACTACTTCCGTGAGCTGCCCGTGCTCAAGTACGGGAAGGTTGCCGACAAGGGCGTCCGATTCAGCCGCGGAGCTGCAGGGTCGGCGACATCCGGCCGGGCGAAGGCCTCCCACGAGGCCCCTGTTGCAATAGGCAGGTAAATACCTGCATAATGGCCGGGTGCAGTCAGCACCCGGCCATTTCCATGGGGACGTGGTCTTCAAGGCTCTCGCCGACGCGACTCGGCGGGAGCTGTTGGACCGGCTGCATGAACGCAACGGCCAGACTCTGAGTCAGCTTTGCGACGGCGTTGGAATGGCGCGTCAATCGGTGACTCAGCATCTGGGCGTGCTCGAATCTGCCAACCTGATCAGCGCGGTGAAACAGGGCCGGGAGAAGCTGCACTATCTCAATCCGGTTCCGCTGCATGAGATACAGGAACGGTGGATCGACAAGTTCGAGCGCCCGCGGTTGCGGGCGCTGAGTGCGATCAAGCAGCGAGCTGAGGAGCCAAGCATGTCTCAACCGACTTTTGTGTACACCACCTATATCAACAGCACGCCCGAGAAGGTGTGGCAGGCCATCACCGACCCCGAGCTCAGCGCCCAGTACTGGGGGCACGCGAATGTGTCTGACTGGCAACAGGGTTCGCGTTGGGCGCACCAGCGGCTGGACGGCTCGGGTATCGCCGATGTGGTGGGCACGGTGGTGGAGGCGGATCCGCCACGCAAACTGGTGACCACCTGGGTCGACCCGGCCGCCGGTGCCGACGGTCCCGCATCGACCGTCACCTTCCTGATTCAGCCATATCAAGACATCGTGCGGCTGACCGTCGCGCACGCCGACCTCGCCAACCCAGCGGAGTACGCACAGGCCAGCGGTGGATGGGCGGCTGTGTTGTCAAACCTCAAGTCTTTCTTGGAGACCGGTACCCCGCTGCCTACTGAACCCTGGGCGCAGCCCGAGTAAGCGCTACCCGCCCGCTGCGATCGTCCGGTGGCGTGTGCCGTCAGGCGCGGTCGTGGAGAGTGATTTGGTAGCCGTCGGGGTCGGCGAAGGTGAATGTCCGGCCGAAGGGGCCGTCGATCGGCGCGGTAACGATGGTGTGACCGTCGGCGACGAGAGCATCGTGAGTGTCCTGGACGTCTGTGGCGTGCAGCCAAATCGCGGCACCGATGCCGGGCTGAGTAACGGATGCGAGATCGGTGCCCGGGACGAGGTCGCGGAGTGCGAAGGCGACGGGTTTCGTCTCGAAGACAACGGCGTGTGGGGGTCCGGCCTGCGAGCGGACGAGGCCGAGGTACCGCTCGTAGAACGCTTGCGAGGCGGCGAGGTCGCTTGCTTGGAGTGAGATGAAGTCCGGACCGGTGACGGGCATGAGGATGCTCCTTTCATATGTGTCAGTTTTCTGACACATATGAATCTATGTCAGAATTCTGACATGAGTCAAGACGGTGTTGGCGTCGACCTGGAAACGTCACTGGGCTACCTGCTGAAAGAGGCGTCGAGCGTCCTTCGCGCCGCGATGGAAGAGGTGCTGCGGCCGCTCGGAATGAGCGTGACGCACTACTCCTGTCTCGAGCTGCTGGCTCAACGCCCGGGCTTGTCGAACTCCGAACTCGCGCGGGGCGCGTTCGTGACACGGCAGTCAATGAACGTACTGCTCCAGGCCTTGGAACGGGAGGGTCATGTGACCAGGCCCGCGCAGGCCCCCGTCGGGAAGGTTCTTCCCACGCGCCTCACGCCTCGCGGCCGACGGAACTTGGAGAAGGCGACCGTGGCGGTCCGGTCCGTGGAAGTCAGAATGCTGGCCGGGTTAACCGATGCTGAGCAGTCTGGTGCGTTTCGGATCCTGCAGAGCATGATTCGTTGCCTGCAGGACGGTAACGACGGCGCCTAGCTCGCGCCCCACTATCCGCCGAACCCCTGGCGTAGCCCGAGTGAGCGTTATCCGCCCGCCGGGATCGGTCCGGTGACGTCATCGGCACCAACGGGTTTCGGCCCAAACGGTTTTGGTAATGGGCGGGATCGCACATTGAGGGGCCACCAGAACCAACGGCCCAGCATAGTGGCTATCGCGGGAGTCAAGAACGACCGCACCACCAGGGTGTCGAAGAGCAGCCCGAGGCCGATGGTGGTACCGATCTGGCCAAGAACACGCAGATCGCTGAAGATGAAGGAGGACATCGTCACCGCGAAGACCAGGCCGGCTGCGGTGACAACCCCGCCGGTGCCGGCAATCGCACGGATGATGCCCGTCTTCAAGCCCGCACCGGTTTCTTCTTTGAATCGGGAGATCAACAGCAGGTTGTAGTCCGCCCCGACCGCCAGCAAAATGATGACCGCCAGCGGGAAGATGACCCAGTACAGCGGAATTCCGAAGATGTACTGCCACACCACCACTGACATCCCGAAGGATGCCGCCAACGATAACGCCACCGTTCCCACGATGACCATGGCCGCCACGAGGCTGCGCGTCAGGAACATCATGATCAGCAGGATGAGTCCAAGCGAGGCCAGCGCTGCCATCATCAGATCGTATTTCTGGCCGTCGGCGATGTCCTTGTACGCCGAGGCGGTTCCGGCCACATAGATCTTGGCGTCGGCCAGGGGAGTTGCCTTGACGGCATCGAACGCTGCTTCCTTGATCGCGTCGATGTGTTCGATGCCCTCGGAGGTCTGCGGATCTCCTTGATGGGTGATGATCATGCGCGCGGCCTTGCCATCCGGAGACATGAAGAGCTTCATGCCGCGTTTGAACGCAGGGTTGTCGAACGCCTCCGGTGGCAGGTAGAAGGAGTCATCGTTCTTCGCGTCGTCGAAGGCCTTGCCCAACTCTGTTGCGGTGCGGGTCGATTCCGCATTCTGCGTGTTGGTGCCGTTGTTGATGGCGTAGTTGGACTGGGTCAAGTCGCGGTTCTTCTCCTGAATCGCGATCTGCGGCGGTATGAGATCGACGAGTTTGGGCTGTAGCGCGTCGAGCTTGGTGAGACTCCCGGTGACCGATTGCAACGCGTCGACCAGTTCATCGATGCCGTCGAGGGCATCGAAGATGGATCGCAGTGCCGCGCAGAAGGGGATGTCAAAGCAGTGCGGCTCCCAGTAGAAGTAATTGCGTATAGGCCGGAACTGGTCGTCGAAGTTGGCGATCTTATCCCGCAAGTCCTGGGCGACCGCGACGGTCTGCTGGAATCCCTGGGTTTGTTCGTGCGTGATCGCGGCGCTCTGTTTCTGAAGCGCCAGTTGGTTTTTCAGCACTGCGATGGTTTGCGTCATCTGGTCGGCCTGCTGAGACAGGTACAGGGCCTGGTTCTCCTGTTGAGACAGGTTCATCAGCTGACTGGCGCTCGATGCACTGATCTGAAAGGGAATCGAGGAGTGGGTGATGGGAGTGCCGAGGGGCCGGGTAATGGATTGGACCAGGGCCACGCCGCGGGCATGGAGAACGGACTTGGCGACCCGTTCCAGCAAGACCATGCCTGTGGGGTTGCGCATATCGAAATCGGTTTCGATCATCAGAAGCTCGGGATTGAGCCGTGCGACGGAGAAGTGGCGTTCGGCGGCGGCATACCCCACGTTGGAGGGGGTCGACGCGGGCATATAGATGCGGCCGTCGTAGGTGGTCTTGTATCCGGGCAAGGCGAGCAGTCCGATGAGTGTCACCACGCACGAGACGACGAGAATAGGGCCGGGCCAGCGCACGATGGCCGTGCCGATCCGGCGCCAACCGCGTGTGCGCATCGCGCGTTTGGGGTCCATCAGTCCGAAGCGGGTGGCGATCACCAGCACGGCCGGCGCCATGGTGAGCGCCGCGGCCAGGGTCACCAGCACCCCGAGTGCCGCGGGCACACCCAGGGTCTGGAAGTAGGGCAGTCGCGTAAACGATAGGCAGAGCAACGCGCCCGCGACAGTCAAACCCGATCCGATGATGACGTGAGCGGTGGACTTGAACATCGTCTGGTAAGCGGCCAGACGATCCTCACCGGCCGAGCGTGCTTCCTGATAGCGGCCGACGAAAAAAATCGCGTAGTCGGTACCGGCGGCTATAGCGAGCATGGTCAGAAGGTTCGTGGCGTAGGTCGACAAGCCGATGACGCCCGTATGCCCCAGTGCCGCAACAATTCCGCGTGCTGCCGATAGCTCCACCAGGACTGTCACCAGCACCAGTGCCGTGGTGGTCAGCGAGCGGTAGACGATCAGCAGCATGATGGCGATGACCGCGAAGGTGATGAGGGTGACTTGGGCAGAGCCCGCGTTACCTACTTCGAACTGGTCGGTGATGGTCGGGGCCTCACCGGAAACGTAGGCCTTGACCCCGTCCGGGGCGGGTGTGTCCGCCACAATACGGCGTACGGCGTCGACGGACTCGTTGGAGAGCGCCTCACCCTGATTTCCGGCGACGTAGACCTGCACATACGCAGCCTTGCCGTCCTTGCTTTGTGAGCCGCCCGCCGTGATCGGATCGCCCCAGTAGTCAGCGACATGCTGCACGTGTTCGCGGTCATCATTCAGCCGCTGCACCAGCGTGTTGTAGAACTCATGTGCTTGTGCGCCAAGGGGTTTGTCACCCTCGAGCACGACCATGGCCGAGCTGTCCGAGTCGAACTCGTTGAAGACCTTGCCGATATGTCTCATCGCCATGGTGGACGGTGCGTCGGCGGCATTCAGTGGGGCAGAACGTTCTTCGCCAACCACTTCCAGCTGCGGCACGGTGGCGTTGGTCACGGCCGCGATCGCCACCCAGAACAAAACAATGGGCACCGCAAGCCGGCGGATGATCCTCGCTGCCCGCGACTCTTGGGCCTGACCGGCACTCATGCGGACTTGTCCAGGCAGGTGGTGTAGCCGTTCACAATGGTGACGGTCCTTTCGTCCTTGACGATGCCGTCCACGGTGATGCGGCAGCCGGTTGCGTCACCAGTGCCCTGCGCGCGCAGGTCGGCGAACAGGGTGGGGTCGTTGGTGACGAGCTCGTGCGACCACGGCAGCGGCGCGTTGTCGATGCGGTGCGGTTGCGCCATTTCATCGAGGAAGTTGATGGTCGCAGTGCTCCCGGCCGTGCCGAAGACCTCGAGCAAGACACGCTTGGGGTTGTAGTTGGTGTTCTCCATGGCCTCAGTGCCGGGGCGGGTCAGCTCGATGTTCGAGCCGAAGACGCCGTGTAGCCGAGTAACACCGAAGGCCACCACCGCCACTACTGCGGCCGCAACCAGTACCGTCCACCACCGTTTGAGCAGATTCCAAAACCAGCCCTGCACCAGCGCCCACGCCCTCTCGATAGTCGCTGACCGACCTATGTGGAACGGTACGGTACCGTACTCCCATGGCGAGTGGTGTGTCAACGGGGTTGACTAAGGCAAACGCGAAGCGGCGGGACCCTCAGTGGTCCCCGCGGGAGGTGGAGTTGCTCGCTGTGACCCTGCGATTGCTGCAGCAGCACGGATACGACCGCCTGTCGGTCGATGAAGTCGCCGCGGAGTCGAGGGCGAGCAAGGCGACGATCTACCGGCGTTGGCCGTCGAAGGCGGAGCTGGTGCTGGCGGCCTTCATCGAGGGAATGCGTGCGCAACTGGTCCGGCCAAACACCGGCTCGCTACGCGAGGATCTGTTGCAGATCGGGATGAACGCGCTCGCAGACGTTCGGCGCAATACACCCGTCATGCGTGGTCTGCTGATCGAGATCGAGCGAAACCCCGAGTTGACCAAGGCATTTCGGACGAAGTTTGTCGATCAGCGCAAGTTGCTGCTCCACGATGTGCTGGCCGCGGCCGTCGAACGCGGTGAGATCGAAGCGGCCGCCATCAACGAGGAGCTCTGGGATCTGTTACCGGGATACTTAGTGTTCCGTTCGTTGATGCCAGTGACATCACCGACGGCCAACACTGTCCGCACACTGGTGAACGACGTCATCATGCCCAGCCTGACCCGAAAGTTCTGAAGCGCCGATGTCGAACGGTGGTGGGGTTAGGCGCTGGCAGCCGCAGCGCCGCAGTGATCGCGGTGTTCGACCATCTGTGCGCCGCCTTCAGAATCCCATTGGTTTTGCGCCGCGATCGTATCGATCCACGTGCCGGGCTCCGTTCGGTTGGCCGGTAGCAGGTGGGCGACGGTCGCTGTGTTGCCGGGAGTGGCCGCCGCCATCATGGTGGTGTGGGCGGGCAGGGCCTCCGTGTCAGGCGGGACGATCAAGAGGGTCAGATGCGCCCCATCCGCCCCTTCCGCGCTGATCGTGTTGACCGGCTGGCTAAGTGACCAATTCAGATGTGTCAGGCGATTGCGAAACAGTATCCGCCGCGAGACCGTCGACCACTCCGAGACCTGGTATGTGATCCGGTCGATCGAACCCAAGCGGACACTGAGAATCCTGAGCAGCTGCGGTAATTCGCCCATCAGATCCCTGGAGTAGGGCCACCATGCGCCATCGACGTGGCCGGTCGGTGGTGCCTTTGGCTTCAATCGAAGACGAACGGCTGGTCCGCTTCGGGGTTTGGAAAACACACGATGCGTCATCAGACGCTCCTACCCTGGGCCCCGCAACCGAGACCATTTTTCCGACGACTCAGCACCCTATCGGTGAGCGAGTATCTGGACATCGTCGTACACGCCAGTTTACTCCTATTGATGGAACGAATGAAGAAGGATCAGGTTACCGGTTTTCCCATGCGGGTACGCCAAATCCATTGTACTTCTGCAATTCTGGGCGGGTTCCGCATGATGCAGATGCCGCTTCACAACCCGCACTGAGGGCGTACGACAAGAACTGAGCAGCATTGTTCACGTGATGATCGGCAGAGCCGGACCGCCTGCCTGGCCTCCGATGCACCGATCACCGCGAGCGCAATCGGTTCGTGGCAGCGGGCGATGAAGCGGGCGATTCGGGCGCGGGTTGTCACCGGGTAGATGTGAACGTCACCGTATTGCTCATGCAGGCTGGCGACCCGGTGCTCGAGTTCATGACTCCTCCCCTCGCCGAGTTCAAGCGGCGAGGTGCTTATGGCAAGTACCGGTAGCTGACGTAGCCGCGCCTCGCGTATGGCGTGGTCAACGACATTCCGGTTGTCCTTAGAACCATTGACGCACACAGCGATCCAGTTCTGTCGGCTAGCGTTCCAGCTGCTACCGTCCGCTGCGTTTTCCAGCACCGATAGCTCTGTCGGCTGGTCCGACATCGGTGCGCGAGCGATCAGAACGGGACAATGGGCGCGCTCGGCGAGCCTGGTGGCCGTCGAGCCGAGGGCCGCGTGCGCAAATCGGCCGGCGCCGATACAGACGAGACTGGCACTTCTTGACTCGAAGACAAGCGCTTCAGCGGGCAGTCCGCGGATAAGGATGGTGTCCACTTTGACCGGCTTGCCGATCGCCTCGATCGCAGCTGCGGCTGCGCGTAAAGATGATTCGGCGAACCGTTCATCATGTCGACCTTCGGCTGCGGGTGATTTCGTGGTCACGAGCGGTCGCGTCACGTGGACAAGGCTTAGCGGCACGTCACGACTAATCGCCTCGTCAATCGCCGATTCTGCAGCGAAAAGAGCGGCCTTCGACCCGTCGATTCCGACCACCACTGGCCCGCTATGGTCAGTATTGAACATCAGAGCCTCCAGTTTTCGGGCTCCGCGGAGTCTGCTCGTCGTCCGGCGTTGGCCGCAACGCCGTTGATTTCGGCCGCAACCTGATGGGGCGGAGGCGACGACCTGGCGGCGGCCGCGCCCTCGTGTGAGAGGAACGCACCGAGCTCGGCAATGGTTGACATCAAGGGAGCGGGGAACACAACCGTGGTGTTTTTGTCGACGCCGAGCTCAACCAGGGTTTGCAGGTTGCGTAGCTGTAGTGCCAGCGGATGGGCCATCATGGTGTCCGAGGCTGCGCCGAGCGCGGCTGCTGCTAAGGATTCGCCTTCCGCAGCAATGATCTTCGCGCGCTTCTCCCGCTCCGCTTCGGCCTGGCGCGCCATCGCCCGTTTCATGCTATCGGGCAGCTGAATGTCTTTGAGCTCCACCAAGGTGACCTGGACACCCCACTCAATGGTCGTGACGTCAAGAATCCCGCGAATATCAAGGTTGATCTTCTCGGTTTCGGCCAAGATCTCATCCAGCGTGTGCTGGCCAACCACCTTGCGCAGCGTTGTCTGTGCGATCTGATTGATCGCTGCATGCACATTCTCAATTGCCACAACAGATTTCACTGCATCGATAATCTTGAAGTAGGCCACGGCAGACACATCGACGCTGACATTGTCGCGGGTGATGATGCCCTGAGACTGAATCGGCATCGTCACGATCCGCAATGAAATCCGATGCAACACATCGATAAATGGGAGAATAAACCGCAGGCCAGGTGCTCGTTGGCCGATCACTCGGCCCAGCCGAAACAGCACGCCGTTCTCATATTGCTTGACAATACGAACCGACATTGCCAGTGACAACAGGCCCAGCAGCATCAGGACGGCCGCCACGATGATCAGGGACTTCATGGCCGTGCCCTCGCTGCCTCATCAGGTCGGAAGCTGGGTGGCGCACGCCGTGACAAGCGTGGGGGAAAATTAGTCAAGTTGGGCATGGCGATCCTGACGGACAGACGATCACCGGGTATGTCAGGACTCGGAGCTCGCGCTCCTCGAGTTCTACGGCGGACAGCAGAACCTTTCTCGGACCAGCTGTAAGTCTCAGCTGCCTTCGACGCTACACCCCGGTGATTCAGCGCGCTACGTCTTTCCGTGAGCCCCCAGATACCCTCGGAAATATCCACTTTCAATGTTGGCACCCGATGTTGCTAGTCGTTCACGGCCCTGGCGGGTAGTCTCGGAATGACGAGCTTTCCGGGCGCGGCTGACGCTCAGCGCAGGGCTAGGGCCAAACTATTGAGCATGGGCAAGAGCAGTGGCTGATTTTCGCGAAGACGCACCCGATCCGGTGATTGGGCCGACGAGTTCGGACCACGTCAGTGCCGACGTTGTCGACCTGCAGAAGGCTCTCGGCGATCTGGCGGGTCTCGTGGCCGGCAGTCAAGGGTTGCCTGAGTTACTCGCGGAGGTAGCGACTTTCGCAGTGCACGCCATCCCGGGCGCCGATGGCGCCGGAGTGACGCTGTTGCGGGTAGACCATCCGGACAACATGGTCGAAGCGCTGGCAGCAAGTGCACCGTTTGTCTCTGAAATTGACCGCATTCAGTACACCGTGCTTCAGGAAGGCCCCTGCATCACCGCGGCACTGGAGCGCCGCACGGTACGTTCCGGCTCATTGGGAGGGGAGAGGATGTGGCCACGGTTCGGCCCGCGCGTAGGCAGGCTAGGTGTGCACAGCGCTCTTTCGTTACCGCTGCTGTTGCCGGGCCAGGTGGTCGGCGCGATCAATGTGTACTCCCACGGCAAGGACGTCTTCGACGAGCGGGCGGCGGAGCTAGGCGAGCTGTTCGCCAAACCGGCGGCCGTGGCGGTACATAACGCCCAACTACTTTCTCAAGCAAGAGCTTTAGCGGCGCAGTTGCATACGGCTTTGTCCACACGACCGGTAATTGACCAAGCGATCGGTCTGCTTAGAGGGCGCAGTGGACGCAGTGCCGAGGACGCGTTTACCCAATTACGTGCGATCAGCCAAGCCGAGCACCGTAAGTTGGCGGACGTCGCGCAGCGCATCGTCGATGAGGCCGTTCGCCGGGCGCGCGCCCGGCACTCGGCGCGCTGAATTCACCGCCTGTGGCCGACAGCGGCGCCGGACAGCCCAGACCCGCGTAGGGTTGAGAGTGGAGTACCGCGGCGGATACGGGCCCTGACCCGTATACCCAGGTTCTCCACGGCGCACAGCAATCGCGATGCACGGTATTGCCCGACTCGACAGCGCCCGGGAGCGCTTAGGGAGTATCCACCTCGTGAAGATCACTGCGGCCATGGCCGCTGATCTGGCGATCCTCACCCAGGCGTTGGATGCACCGGGGGTCAACGTCGCAGATAGTTTGCGCCAGTTGGCCGCCGACGCCGCTGCGGCGATACCGGCCTATGCGGGCCTGAGTGTGATTGTCTCCGAAAGTGATCCGCCAATCACCTTCACTCTCATGGCTGATGGGCCAGCGACCGTAGACGTCCGTGCCTCGCTGCGCATGATGCTGTCGGGCGGCCGGAACCGCCCTCCAGTGGCCCTCGTTCTCCATTCTGGAGCGGCGGGAGCGTTCGTCGAACTCGCTGCGGACCTGGCCTTGCTCGCCATGCAGCCACTGACCGACCTCATCTTTGACCAGGATCTCACCGTGGCGGACAGCGCGAGCGCCAACCAACTACAAGCAGCCACCGCCATCAACCAGGCCATCGGAGTTCTGATCGGCCGCGGCTACACGCCCCTACTGGCCCGGCGGCATCTTGACGCCCAGGCCGTCCGCATCAGCACCAGTCGGTACGCCATCGCGCAACTCATCCTCAACGAGGGAGACGGCTGACGCGTGGCCCGCGCGCCGACGTCCGTGACGTTTCTTGAGGTGCCCGCCGTGGCCCAGCGGTAATGGCCTGGGCCGGTCCGTGCGAGGAGTAACGTTGACAGCGTCAGGCGGAGCATCCTCGCGGCGCTCGAAACAAGCCTGACTGAATAGGACAGAGATCATGGATTCTCGGGCGACCTTCACCTCTCCTTATGAGAAACGCGTTGAATTGGTTAAGCAAGCGTTGATGTCTGCGTCATCGCTCGACAGCAGTGTCGCCGGCGAGCTCGCCGTCGAGGTTCTGCGTGCATTGAACTCAATTCCCGAAAAGGTGCGCTAGCGAAGGCATCTCGGTCATCTTCCGGTGCGTGTGCGACGTTCCCTTTGGCGCACCGCACGGATCGCGGTCTTCAACCCCTGCCTGCGGTCCGTACTTACTCGGCCGTCGGCCAAATCTGGCCCTAGCTCGGCGAACATCCGCTCGCTTCGGGTCTCCGGCGCGTCATCGGGGGTGTCACGCAGATATTTGTCGGGCAGCGAGAGCTTGGCGATGGTGCGCCATGTCTTGGCGTACTGCACCAGAAATGATCCTGTGGTGTAAGGCAAGTCGTATTTATCGCATATCTCACTGACCCGGATGGCAATCTCGTGGAGCCGGTTACTCGGCAGATCGGGGTATAGATGGTGTTCGATTTGGTAGCAGAGGTTGCCGCTCATAAGCCGCAGCGCTGGTCCCGCATTGAAGTTCGCGGCGCCAAGCAACTGGCGCAGATACCACTGCCCTCTACGCTCACCGGCCATGTCTGCCTCGGTGAATTTCTCTGCGCCATCGGGAAAGTGGCCGCAGAAGATCACAGCGTTGGCCCACACGTTGCGGATCACATTGGCGATTGCGTTGGCCGAGAAGGTCGAGTGATAGGTCGCAGCGGGCGACAGCGAGGTCAGCGCCGGGAAAGCGACGTAATCCTTGAACACCTGTCGGCCGGCCTTGATCAGGAACTCGCGGATTTGCACAAGGGCGATCTTGCGGTTCGACTGGCCTGTGAAGAACTTTTCAAGTTCCAAGGACTGCAAGCCGATTCCCCACTCGAACCCAACGGCCAGGACGGCGTTGACCAACAGGTTGCCGAGGTGCAGTGGTGACCAGCGCTGGTCGCGGGTAACCCGCAGCACTCCGTAGCCCACGTCGTCGTCAATGCCGAGGATGTTGGTGTACTTGTGATGCATGACGTTATGAGTGATTCGCCAGTGCTTGGACACTGCGCTCATATCCCACTCCCATGTCGAGGAGTGAATCTCGGGATCGTTCATCCAATCCCATTGGCCGTGCATGACGTTATGGCCGATTTCCATGTTCTCGATGATCTTGGCGATGCCGAGTGTCGCAGTGCCAGCCCACCACCCCGACCGATGTGAGCCGCCCGTCAGTAAGACTCGGCCGGCCACCTCGAGTCCGCGTTGTGCGGCAATGGTGCGGCGGATGTAGCGCGCGTCTCGACACCCTCGGGATTCTTCGACGTCCTGGCGGATAGCGTCCAGCTCAACGGCCAGGCGTTCGATGTCGGGATTCGTCAGGTGGGCGAACGCCGGAACGTCGGTAATCGCCATTGTTCCCTTGCTTTCTGCCGGACCATCGCGCTCATGTGCACCAGGCTATCGACCGAGGCGGCGGCTACGGGCTCGGTGCGGGTTGGCGGACCGTCACAGGTTCTGCGCTTCTTCGTGGACGGCGCTCTGAGTTTCACCCTCCTGCAGTGTTACCGCGTCTGGCTTTCTGCTCGGTCTTGCTGCTGGTTGAAGTGATCGTGGGTGGTGGTGGCTTGGCCACGGATGGTCCCGGTCTTGTTGTGATACTGCTGCTTTCGCATCCTTTGGGCCTGCCATGCCAGCGCG
Organism: Mycobacterium sp. D16Q16; assembly: GCF_002013745.1. Classification (NCBI taxonomy): domain Bacteria; kingdom Bacillati; phylum Actinomycetota; class Actinomycetes; order Mycobacteriales; family Mycobacteriaceae; genus Mycobacterium; species Mycobacterium sp. D16Q16. The sequence continues at coordinate 802,730 of NZ_MAEY01000001.1, read as the reverse complement.
ATGGAGAGCACGAACAGCCCAACCGAGACGACGGCGATAGCAATGGAGATAGTGCTCATGTGTGTTCCTTGGATAGGTCGTCCATGGTCAGCTGCGTTCGCGCATGCCGCGGGTTAGTAGTAGTGGCGCCGGCCGCCAAGTGCGTGTCCCGTCCGCCCCGCGACCATCAAGACCACGCCGACGATCAAGAGGATGACCCCTAGGACGAGAAGTATGTGGGCGAAGGCGAAGGTGGGGACAAGGCTGGGGAGAAGGAGCCCCAGGGCGATGAGGATGATGCCAAGAACGATCATGATGTTTACCTAGTTTCTCTGCGGATATTCGGCGAGATGGGACGGGATCAGACCTGGTTGCACGCCTGGTCGGTCCGGCCCGCAGCTCAATGTCTGAATGCGTCTTTGACCTTCTCTCCTGCTTGTTTTGCGTTGCCCTTGAACTGATCTACGTGCCCCTCGGCGCGCAGGCGGTTGTTGCCGGTGGTGCGGCCGAGGTATTTCTTGACGGCGCCTGCTGCCACTTGGGCTTTGTAGGTGATCTTCTTGCCGATGCTCATGTGGGGATTTCTCCGGTTCGGTGATCGTGAGCCGCGATGACGGCAGACGTGGGTCGCTAGGTGCGATGCGTAGTCGCAGGAATCGCCATGTTCTTCAACCACTTTGACGGGCGAAGGATGGTCTTGGCAGACCTCGGGCATACGCACGATCATCGGAAGCGTTGGGTTGCGGAGCGAGCGCTCCTGGAACTCCGCGGCGGACGGCGAAATCCTTCCCAGACCAGCTGAAATACCCAGCTATCTCAGATGTTACGCCAACTTGGGCCTTCTGCACAGAGAGGGATTCCGTCGATGAAGTGTTCGGAAGCTGCGGTGGGCGCATTCCGGCCGTTGGCGTCCGGCAGGCGTTTCACGGTCGAATTGTCGGTAGCGCTATGTAAGTTGAAGCTGTGGACGCAACGATTTACCACAATCCCCGGTGCACGAAGTCCCGTCAGGCGTTGGCCCGGCTCGAGGAGGCGGGGGCCACCGTCTCCGTCGTGAAGTACCTCGATGATGTGCCCACCAAGGCGCAGCTGAAGAAGCTGATTCTGGACGCGGGCCTTACCGTGCGTGAGGCAGTGCGTACCGGTGAGGCCGAGTACAAAGACCTCAGCCTGGCGGATGCGTCGGACGACATCTTGCTCGATGCGATGGTCGCGCACCCGCGTCTGATCCAGCGTCCCTTCGTGGTGACCTCGAAGGGGACCCGGATGGCACGACCCACTGAGGCTGTCGACGAGATTCTCTAGTTCTGCAGATGTCCTGATTCCGAGCAGATTTGGCACATTGCTGCAGGTTCCACCCGGCTGGCCAAGGACCTAACGGCTCTTGCCGCCTCGCCTGCCCACCAGCGCAGCGGCAGCCACCCCGGCTGCGACGCCAATCAGGGTATCGAGACCGCGGTACAGCATGAGGGTGAACGGGTCTGCCGGGTCGGCCAATTCGGTCATCAGCATCACCAACGGGGTGAAGAAGCCGACCGCTAGCGCGTAGTGGCGTGCCATGAACAGCTCGGTGGGAAACAGCAGCGCTATCACCAGTGCGCCGAGGGCGACAGGTGCAAGCCCCAGGACCAGAAGCGCTCCGGTGAGCATCAGGCCCACCAGGGTTCCCACGATGCGGTGTGCGGACCGTGCCAGCACTCGCGATACCTCGCGATTCGACGGCCGTCCGGGGTCGATGGCGGCCAGTGGAACGGCGGCGGCTGCCATCGCCCAATTGGCGTGATCGAAGCCCAGTAGCAGTCCTGCGCCTCCGGCCATCGAGACGGCTAGCGCATATCGCAGTGCATGGGTGCCCGTACCAGGCGGCAGGCGACGGTGCTGCACGCACGGAGTCGAGATCTCGCTGGGTAACCCGATGAAGCCGATCAGGACCGACAGCAATGCCGTTGCCACACACAGTCCGACGGCACTGAGCGGGGCCACGAGGTCGGCCGGAACGGTGGCGGTGGCGCCGATCGCGAAAAGGAAGAAGAACGGTCCCGTTGGCCGCAGACGTAACGCGTCGGCCACCACCGACCCTGCCGTCGCGAACGCCACCTCCACCGCGACCAGCGTCCAGGTAGTCGCATGCAGCGACGAAAGCGTCACTCCGAGGGCGACTCCCGCAGAGAGCAGGGCGCCCGCCTGGATCTGGTGGCGTGCGCGGCGCCAGCCAGATTGGGCACGGCCGTAGATCCCGGTGAAGGACCCGAAGGTGGTGTACACCAGCAGCTCGGGCCGGCCGGCGGCCAGCAGCAGCACGCCGGGGAGCGCCAGACCGGCCGCCACTCGCAGTGCGTGCCAGTGATCTCGACGGTCCGGCCGGGTACCCGGCCGGGGGCGCGTCCTCGCGGATGCGTCCACGGATGTTCTCCCAACCTCGGGTGGTGATGGTGCGGACTAGTGTCGGAGCACTGCGGCGTGCCTGTCCAAGAGACATTGCCGCTGAGGCGATAGGCAGCACCGATCACTAGTGGTAGAACGAGTTATGCAGTTCCGTCAGCTTGAGTATTTCGTGGCATTGGCGCGGGAACGACACTTCGCTCGGGCGGCGTCGGCGTGCTACGTGTCCCAGCCGGCGCTTTCGGAGGCAATCCGCAAGCTCGAGCACGAGCTGGGTGTTCCGTTGGTACTGCGTGGATCGAACTTTGAGGGCCTGACTCCGGAGGGGGAGCGCCTGGTCCTCTGGGCGCGAAGGATTCTCGCGGACCGTGACGCGCTGGAGCATGAGGTCACGGCGCTGCGCGGCGGACTCACCGGTGAACTGCGTCTGGGTGTGGTGCCCGGTGCGGCCACCCGCGTCGCACTGATGGCGGATGCATTCTGCGCCGAACACCCGCTGGTGCGAGTACGGATCGAATCCAGCTTGCGATCCGCGGAGATCCTGGACCGAATCCGCCGCTTCGAACTCGATGCCGGTGTGGTCTACGACGATGGGCTGCAGACCGAAGGGCTCGAGCTGACCCGACTGTACGAGGAGCGTTACGTGCTCGTCGCGGGTGAGGGGTTGTTGCGTGACGCCCCCGACCCGATCGATTGGCCGGAAGCGCTGAGCCTGCCGATGTGCTTGTTGCACAAGGGTATGCGTGATCGTGATCGGATCGACGAGGCGGCTGCCGAGCATGGGCTGATGGTGTCGCCTCGCCTGGAGGCCGACTCCGTCGCGACACTGCTGGCCCTCGTCGGGACGGGCCGCTGGGCGGCGATCATCGCGCGGACCTGGTTCGCCTCCGTGCCCGCACCGGCAGGCGCGCGAGTGGTGGAGCTGCGGGCGCCGACACTTGGCTCGCCGGTGGCCCTGGTGCGCACCGCGGGCGAGCCGGCGTCGCTCCTGGCACGCGCGTTGGCGAAGACGGCGGCGCCGCTCGACCAGCCCTGATCGGCTACGCCTATTGGGCGGTCGGAACTTGGTCTTGGACACCCAGCCGCTGCACGCCGGACACTGAGGATACGTCGATAAGGACGCATCGGATAGCTGAAAGGCAATCTGCATCAACAGAACTGGCGGCCCTACGACCGCCGCAGAGGAGTGGTCATGGCGAAGATTTTGTGTGTGCTCTACCCCGATCCAGTGACGGGCTATCCGCCCGTATACGCCCGGGATTCGATCCCGGTGATCGGTGAGTACCCCGACGGGCAGAGCCTGCCGACCCCGTCGGCCATCGATTTCACCCCGGGTGAGCTGCTCGGATGTGTATCCGGGGAGCTTGGCCTGCGCCGCTACCTGGAAGGGCAGGGGCACGAGCTGGTGGTCACCTCTGATAAGGATGGTCCGGACTCGGTGTTCGAGAAGGAGCTGCGCGACGCTGATGTGGTGATCTCCCAGCCCTTCTGGCCCGCATATCTCAGTGCGGAGCGGATTGCCAAGGCCCCCAAGCTGAAGCTGGCGTTGACGGCAGGTATCGGCTCGGACCACGTAGACCTGGATGCGGCCATCAAGGCGGGTATCACCGTCGCCGAGGTGACGTACTGCAACAGCATCAGTGTCGCCGAGCATGCGGTCATGCAGATCCTGGCGTTGGTGCGCAACTACCTGCCCTCGCATCAGTGGGTAGTCGATGGCGGTTGGAACATCGCCGACAGTGTTGAGCGTGCCTATGACCTCGAGGGATTCGATGTCGGCATCATCGCGGCCGGCCGCATCGGACAGGCGGTCATGCGCCGGCTCAAGCCATTTGACGTGCGGCTGCACTACTTTGACACACGCCGGCTGCCTGCCGAGGTGGAGCTGGAGCTCGGGCTCACCTATCACCCGGACGTGCAGTCTCTGGTCGGCTCCGTCGACATCGTCGACATCCACGCCCCGCTGCACCCGCAGACCTACCACCTGTTCGACGCGAACCTGATCAACTCCATGCGTCGCGGCTCGTACATCGTGAATACCGCGCGTGCCGAGATCATGGTGCGCGATGCGGTGGTCGACGCCCTGCGCAGCGGACAGCTTGCCGGTTACGCCGGCGACGTCTGGTACCCGCAGCCGCCGGCCCCCGATCACCCGTGGCGCACCATGCCGCACGAGGCGATGACGCCACACGTCTCCGGCACCACGTTGTCGGCGCAGGCCCGGTATGCGGCCGGGACCCGGGAGATCCTCGAAGACTTCTTTGAGCGGCGGCCCATCCGTGACGAATACCTGATCGTCGAGGGCGGCCAGCTGGCCGGTACCGGAGCCAAGTCCTACACCGCGGATGGCTCGGCCAGCCCCGGTGCGGGTACTTAGGCGCCGCGGAGGAAGCCATGAGGCCGCTGTCGGGGACTGGGTCCCGGGCAGCGGCCTGGCTGGCGGCGCATATCAGCAACAGTTGGCATGGATCCGGTGAGATCTGGCACCGATTGGCAGTGTCAGGACCTCCTCGTCCTGGCACCATCGCCTTCATGAGCCACAACACAACACTGCGTAAAGCGGCGGCCGGGTTCTACGCGGGAATCGGCGTCTTCGCCCTGGTGAAACCCGCATTGGTGCCACAGATGTTCGGCGGCGGCGCACCGACCAGCGAGTCACGCACCGAGATTCGCGCCGTGTACGGAGGCATCCCATTGGCCTTCGCGCTGGCCCTGGCACAGGCGAGGGACGACAGCCCGCGATCCACCGGTGTACGCGCCACGGTGCGTTATGCCAGTTATGGCATGGGGCTGACGCGATTGGTGTCGGGCGGGTTTGAACGACGGGTGCGACCGTGGCCCACAGGGCTCTTCGCGGTGCTGGAGGTGGCCGCGGGCGCGGCTCTTTCCGAGCGATCGAACGCGTGACGATATGAGTCTCAATAGAGCATTACGAGGAATCGCGGTCGGCCGTGTCGCTTCGGGAATCGTCGGTCTGGCGGCACCGCAATTGATGGCGCGGTTGAGTCGTGTGCCAGTCACCCCTGAGTTGTCGTATGTGACAAGGGTGTTTGGTGCGCGCGCAATAGCCCTGGGGGTGGGTTACCTGACATGTCCCGAGTCGGAGCGGCCACGGTGGCAGCGACTGGCCCTGATGGTCGACACCATCGACACCACTCACGGTGTCGCTCATGTGGTGCGCGGCGATCTGCCGCGACCGGCGGCGGTCTTCTGGGCGACATTCACCGGCAGCTTCATGGCGCTGGGTGCGTCCAAGCTTGCGAGGGACCTGGCGTCCTGACCGGTGGGATCGATGCAAATCTTTACGCTTGATACACCGGCGTAAACGGGCAACTGACCCGCGAGTAAGCTCGCCGCCATGACCGCTCCTGCCAAGCGCCGCGCCGTCATCGTCGCGGGCGCGCGCACTCCGTTCGTCCGGGCCTTCGGCGACTTCACCCGCATCGACACCATCGCGCTGGCCGATGAGGCCGTGCGTGGTCTGCTCGACAACACCAAGATCTCCTCCCACGAGATCGAGGCCGTTGTGTGGGGTGGTGTCATCCTGCCCGCGGGTGCGCCAAACATCGCTCGCGAGATCGCACTCGATCTCAAGCTTGGCCACGGCGTCGAGGGGCACACCGTCACCCGTGCGTGCGCGTCCGGTCTGCAGGCCATCACCACGGCGGCCGCCGCCATCGAGCGTGGCGAGTACGACGTGATGATTGCCGGTGGCTCGGATTCCACCTCCAACGCCGGAGTCAACCTGCCGCAGAAGCTCATTCACGCTGCGGCCCCGCTGGCTCTGGGTAAGCCCAAGCCGAAGGACTACCTTGACGCAGCGCTGAGTCTGGCGCCATTCACGGGCCTACTGCCGCGCCGCCCCAAGATCGAAGAGCGCACCACCGGTGAAGTGATGGGGGAGTCGGCCGACAAGATGGCCAAGATCCACGGCATCACCCGCGAGGCGCAGGACGAGTTCGCAGTGCGCTCGCACCATCGCGCGGCCGCCGCCATCAAGTCGGGACGGTTCGATCGTGAGGTGGTGCCCGTCAACGGCGTTACCCGCGACGGACTGGTCCGTGAGAACACGAGTGTGGAGAAGCTCGCGACGCTGAAACCGGTCTTCAACCGCGACGGCACGGTGACCGCCGGTAACGCCAGTCCGCTGACCGATGGGGCTGCCGCCGTGCTGCTGATGAGCGAGGAGAAGGCGCGTGCGCTCGGTCTGCGGCCGTTGGCCGCGTTCCGGTCCTGGAGCTACGTCAGCGTCGATCCCGCCGACGAGGTGCTCATCGGGCCGGCCATCTCCATGCCGCGGGCGCTGGAAAAGGCGGGATTGACCCTCGCCGACGTGGACTACATCGATATTCACGAAGCCTTTGCCGCGCAGACCCTTTCGGTGCTGGAAGCGCTCGGCTCCAAGAAGTGGGCGGCCGATCGGCTCGGGCGCTCGGAGGCCGTGGGCACGCCCGATATCGACAAGGTAAATGTGCACGGCGGCTCGGTGTCGATCGGTCACCCGTTCGGCGCCACCGGCGCCCGCATGGTCACCACCATGGCCAACGAGCTGGCGCTCAGCGGGAAAAGCACCGCGCTGCTGGGCATCTGTGCGGCCGGTGGTCACGGCGCCAGCGCCGTGCTCGAACGCGTGGAGTGATCCTCCAGAAACGGAAAATGCCCGCCTACAAGCGTTGTCGCTCGTAGGCGGGCATTTTCAACTGCGTTCTAGCCTCCGTACCCTGGCTTCAGGATCGGGGCGATGGCGCCAATCGGGATATGCGCTTCCACCGTGCCGCCGTCCATCGAGTACACCCGCTGGCCCGGGGAGTAATCGATCGGATAGTCATGGGCGACTGGATAATCCGGCATGTAGATGATCAGCTCATCCGGTGTCAGCGCCCAGGCCTTGTACGCGCCTGAATACACCTTGTCCGGAGTCCACCGGTCGGGCGTGAACGGATAGGTCTGCGGGGTATGACCCGGCGCCGCCCGGTCCAGTGCCTCGATGATGAAGGGCTCGGCGATCGGCGGGATGGCGTTCAAATCGCCGCCCTTGAGAATGTCGGCGAGCGTCAGGCGCTTACCACCGTCGTAGTTGAAGGTCCGGTACGCGTTGTTCACCTGCGGGCCATTGGCGTGGTAGTCCTCGTGAAACACGATCGAGGTGGTACTGCCGTGGTTGAAGATCTGGAAGTTCTCCTCGCCATAGCTGTCCTGAATCATGTCAGCGCCCTTGGCTTTCCAGTTGTTGTACAGATTGCGCAGGTACTCACGGATGGCGGGGTTGCTGTCCACCAACTCGGGGATGGCGACCTTGATATCGCGATCTGCCTTACGCGGTGAGGTCACCACTGTGTGGCAGTAGAGCCCGTCGAAGTTGCCACCGAGTTCGCCGCAGAAGGACTGCGCCGATGCAGACGCCAACGGCGCGTTACTGATCGCCGCGCTGATTACCAGGGCAGCGGCTGCCCCTCCCGTAACCCCTCGGGCTACCCGCCCGGTGAAGAGCTTAGAAATCCGCATGATGACCTTTCCGGCGGTTTACAGGTACTCCAGCTTGCTCGCTAGCCAACGGCCATCGATCTTTTCCATGGTGATCTTCATCCGGCTACGGTCGATCCGCGGATCGGGCCGCTGGGTGTTGGTGATGCTCTGATCGACCATCATCAGCAACACGACCTTGTCCGGAGACTTGTATTGGATAGCCGAGTTGACGACCTTGCCGTGTGCGGCGGCCTTGTTGTCGATCAGCAGCTGACGCAGCTGCACGCTGGCCTTGGTGAACTCGTTCTTGAGATCACCGGTGGATCCGTTGAGGATCTGCCGGAAGTTCTCGTCCACGCTGTTGGTGTCGATGCTGGTCAAGATCTCCGTAAAGGGGACAGCGATCTCCTGAGCCTGTTCGCCGGCCGCGTCGATCTGGTGTTGCTGCCAGACCTTCCAGCCCACGACACCCGAGAACACGAGAGCGCCCACCAGGATTGCCGCGACGGCCCCGATGACGGCGTAGCGCACCCACGTCACTGCTGATGGCGAGCCCTTCTCGTCGTCAAGGCTGGGCGCATCCGAATCAGATACAGCTGTCGATTCTGCATCGTCGGTCTCGTCGGTGTCGGTCGAGTCGGTCTCCGCGGCGGTGTCCGCGGCTTCCTTCTCGTCGACCTTGTCCGTGTCGGCGTCGCTTGTGGAGTCGACGTCTTCTTTGGTCATAGCGACCACGGTAGTAGCTCCTTGAATCTGATTCGCAGGTCAGGCGTCAACGCGGGGGTTCGATCGGCAGTGTCGGTCCACCATAGGTGGTCGGTACCTGGAACCGGCCCTTCGGTGTCGGATCGGACTTCTTCCCCATGTCGGCGCCCATGGGCGGTCCGGCGGTGTCGTCGCCTGCTGGTCGTGGCGCATTCTTGGCGCCACGGATCAGGACCGCCGGATCCTCGTCCGCGCAGTAGTTGGCGTAGAGGAACGGCTCGGGGTAGTCGGCGGCCGACAGCGGCAGCCGTGGCGTCGGGTAGTCGCACACGTAGCGCGGGTACAGATCGGCGGTGGCCCAGATGCCGCCGTCATGCATGATGCTCATCAACGCGTCGAACACCGAGGCCCGGTAGTTGGGGAACAATGCATTGAGGGCGGGAACACGCAGGTAGAGCAGCCGCGAGGCGGTCGCCAGGTTACCCAGCAGGGTCACCATGGTGTCCGAGTTGTCGGCGAACAGGTTGTCCACCGCTCCCAGGGTCTTCGGGGTCTGATCGACGAGGGTGCGGTAGCCGTTCTGCATCTTCTCGATACCGCGCAGTGTCCGGCCCAGTTCGTTCGCAGTGGACTTGATACCGGCGTTCTTGTCGGCCGCCAGGGTCAGCACCACCCGGCTGGTCTTGAGAAGGCTGGTGGTCTCCGGCAGCACCGAGTCCAGGGTGCTCAGCAGGAAGGTGCCGCCGTCGATGATCTCGGTGAGCTTGCGCGGCCCCTCCTTGCTCAGGCTCAGTTCCTTCTTGATGAGCTCGAGCTTCTTGGGGTCTATCTGTGCGAGCAGGCCGTCCGCGTCGGCGAGCAGCTTGGCCAGCGTGACGGGCACCGTGGCGCCCTCGGAGATCACGGCGCCGTCCTTGAGGAACGGGCCCTGATCCGAGACACCCTCGAAGTTGATGTACTGCTCGCCCGCGGGGGACAGTCCGGTGACGCGCACCTTGGCGGTGACGGGGATCTTGTACTTCGACTGGATCTCGGCGACCGCGTCGACACCCTGCTGGGTGATCGCCAGCGATTGCACCGTGCCGATCTTTACGCCGCGCAGCGCGACGTCCTGGTTGGGCAGCAGACCGCCCGATTCCGGAAGCTGCACCTTGACGCGGTAGGTGCCTGAGAACGGGCTGATGCGCAGGGCACCCACCGTGAGGTAGGCGATCGCGATCAACAGCACCGATGCCAGTGCGATGCCCGAGAGCACCATCTTCTTGCGGTGCCCGGCACGAATGGTGCCGACGATGCCGTTGGCGAGGGCGTTGATCACTGGCCCATCACCTCCGGCCCGGGAGCGGCACCCGGTGCGGGTATCGCGCCGGGAGCGGGAGCCGATGCGGGATTGGCCTGCCCGGGAGGCGGCGGTACCGGAGCTTCCGGGTTGGATGTCGCCGGCGGGGCGGCTCCAGGCGGCGGGCCCGGCACGCGTTCGATCACGCCCGGTTCGGTCGGGCTCGGCCGCATCGGGACGTCTTCGCCGTACACACCCTTGCCCACGACGCGTTCTTGCAGGCGCCACAGCGTGTACTTGAAGGAACCGACCAGCTGAGCCCAGTTGTAGCGCTTGGGCCCGTGCGAGCCGACGTCACCTTTGAATCCGGCATCGGGAATCGACCCCAGGACCGTCCGCCGTCGGACGGCTCCCCGAATGCGGCGGCCGACAGTTCGATGTTGTCGCGCTGGCGCAGCGCCGTGAACAGGTCGGTGAAGTAGCGATTCAGCCCGCCGGGCAGCGATGAGAACCACTCGGATCCGGTCATGTGCACTTTGATGGGCGGCATGTCAGACCTCGCCTCCACTGTTGCATTCTTTGCTCTCGACGATCGGCGCGGCACCGGGACGACGGCGCGCGTCACACACCGCCGCCCGTGCCTTCGCCACCGTGCGCGTTCTCGGTCGGGAGCTCGGCCCCCGTGTCTCATGTTTGTTCAACACTCGACCCGCGCGGCACGCGTGCACGTGATCGGCGGTCGGCTCATTATCCATCGATACTCGTATTGCCTGAGTAGGCCAAATAGCATTCGCAAGTATCGCGGTGCTATTCAAATCTGGAATTCTCGGGCGCACCGATGTTTAGATGCGCCCAGCGCTCATCGCCAGATGACCAACCCATCTCTAGCCTGCAACACATGGTGCATGGTCCGCAACCTGAGAACAGAGACGCGCCCATTCGCGGCTGGATGTGGGCGTATCTTGATTTTGCCCGCAACGATCGAGACAGTGGTGGGTGAGATAGCGCTGTACTTGGTGGAAGCTGGTGAGTTCCACGTTGCTAGGACTAGCCTGACCTGGTTATGTTATGAAAATGTTACTTGCCGGTGAGCGTTGTGTGATTGGCGTAAAAATTAGCAAAGAGCCGCCGCTGGAGATGTTTGTTAGATGATTCTTATTTCCCGGCAATAAAACCTTCATTTGTGGCCTCCGGTGTGTGAAGTAGCGTGACTGTCATCACGTGGCGTGTTTTCGGTTGTTATGGAAACCTCAACACGTAAATAGGTCGGGCTCAATTGCCGAAATCGTCCATATGAATCAGCCGATATGAACGAACGGGTCAAGTGCACTTATGGTCTTAAAGAGCGTCGTCAATGACGGAATTCAACGGAGGGTAGAAACGCGCCCTGGGGGACTCTTCTACCTGCACCGACGATGGGCGCCGGCCGCCGACCTGGTGGCCATCGCGCTCACCTCCCTGGTGTCGTACCAGCTGGCGCATCATCTTTTGTCCGGGAGACAGGACCTGGGCGGCTGGTACGTGGCGACGGATATCGGCATCGCAGTCATCTGGTTTGCTGCGCTATCGCTGCACACGGTGGGGCCCGGTAAGGCGCTGCGGGCGGTGCTGCAGCAATGGCAGACGGTCGTCAGTGTCACGTTCCAGCTGTTCACCATCGTGCTGCTCACCTACCTCATCTCGCGTATCGAGCTGCTTGACATGCGGCATCTCATTATCGAAATACCGCTGGGGCTACTCGGCATCTTCATGGCCCGATATGTGCTGCGACGTCTATGGGGTGCGGAGGGTAAGACCTCGGTGCTGCTGGCGGGTGACGACGACGCTGTCCGGGAGATGGTCGCTGTGTTCAGCCGTCACCGGGGCAGTGGTTTCGAGGTTGTCGGCGCGTGCACCCCGGGAGCTGACCGATTGCTCGGTGAATCGGCAATCGAGGTGGGCGATCACCGCGTGCCGGTCGTCGGCGACGACCGGCATGTGGTCGAGGCGGCGCAGCGGACATCTGCTCAGATTGTCGCCGTCGCGATGACGGATAGCCTGGGGCGTAAGGAGCTTTCCCGTCTGGCCTCCGAACTTGGAGATCTGGGAATTGAGCTTGCGGTCTCACCGGGGGACGTGGACGAGGCCGCCGTGACGACAGCTGATCGGGGCCTTGAGCGGGTCCACATGTTGGAGATGCTGGCTCCGGGCTACCGCCGTGCGCGTTCGATGTCCAAGGAAGCATTCGACATGGCGTTCGCCGCTGCCGCCATCATGGCCACCGCGCCGGTGATGATCGCGATTGCCGTGGCCATCAAGCTCACCAGCACCGGACCAGTGTTCTACGTGTCCGAGCGAATTGGGTTGGACGGTATGCCATTTCGGATGATTAAGTTCCGCAGCATGTACACGGGTGCCGACCGTGATACCGCGGCGATGATCGACTCGGCGGGCAGCACACCCGTCTTCTTCAAAGCGAAGGAAGACCCGCGTGTCACCCCGGTGGGGGCGTTCATCCGGAAGTACAGCCTCGATGAGCTTCCCCAGTTCTTCAACGTGCTGTTCGGTGACATGAGCGTTGTCGGCCCGCGACCTCAGGTGCAGCGAGAGGTCGACGCCTACGACGAGACCATGCGGCGGCGACTGCTCGTCAAGCCGGGTGTCACTGGGCAATGGCAGGTCAGCGGCCGTAACGACCTTTCGGTCGACGAGTCCATCCGCCATGACATCTCGTATGTCGACAACTGGTCCATGGGCCTCGACATCCGCATCATTTCTCGGACCGTCGGCGCGGTGGTGCGCAGCGAGGGCGCCTACTGACGTTCGGCGGGCCGCGGTGTGGCCGTTGATGGCCAGTAGCCGCGTGGGATATGTCCTGTATCAGGCCGTGGATCCGCGCGGTGCCCGGTCTCGCTTCGCTTCGTAGAGCCTGAAATCTGCCTCCCGGGTGAGGGATTCGAAGCTGAAGTCCTCCGCGTCGGTGGACAACCAGGCGATGCCTATGCTCATCGAGGTCTCGGGGGTGCCAGAGCGTATCGGTGCATTGCGGATTCGCGCGTTGATCGCGGCGATGTCGTCGGTGTTGTCCACGAACGCGACGACCATGAACTCGTCACCGCCGATGCGGGCGGCGATGTCGCCGCCCCGGGTGTTTGCGAACAGTGTGTCCGCGGTGGCCTGCAATGTTCTGTCGCCGGCTTCGTGGCCGTAGGTGTCGTTGAGCTCTTTGAACCTGTCCACATCGGCCACCATCACGACAACCGTCGCTGGATCCGTCCGCTTGCGCAGCTCGAACTCAAACATGGATTGCACGCCCCGGCGGTTGAGCAGGCCGGTCAGCGGGTCTCGGTTGGCGGCCCTGACAGCGGCCCGGATCGAGCGTCTACCCCCTTCGATTACCGCCTGGATGAGGATCGGCAGCAGGACCACGGTGGTGAATGCCGGGGCGTTGTAGAGGAACTGATCCAGGAAGGTCGCCGCGCCGGTGTGGATGTTCCAGAACGTGATCGAGCCGAGCACGGCTGACGCGAAGACACAGTGGACGCCAAGCACCCGCCAACCCAGCAGAAACGCGGCGAAGACGCCGACCGTGCTCATATACAGAATCGGCGCGAGTCGCATCATCGGCCCGGCGTACATCCAGGCGGATACCGCGAATGAGAGGTCTGCCCACACGACAAAGGAGATTGCCCAGCGTCTGCTTGGCCACGGGCGGACCATCCAGCACAGGCCCACCAGGAACGAGACCGCGATGAGCGATTGGTGGATGATGCGCCCGGTCCCCTGTGGGCCCAGCGGGTGCATATTGACGATGGACCCCAAGGGGAGGATGGACATACACAGCAACCCGATGGTGGCCTTCAAATGCCTCAGGTTTCGTGGGCCGAGCGCACCTGTGACGAACCGGTATTCCTGCTCGGGGCTTCGACCGCGTCGCGGCCTATGTCTTCGGTTGCTGGGCACGGGCTCATTGTGTGGCAAAGAGTCGCGCTGAGTGTTCCGGATGTGGAACTGAGTATTGCGGACACGGCAATAGTGCGGCCGCTGTGTCGGGTGACTACGTGCGATCGGTCCGCCAGTGAGCAGATGTACGGAGTTGAGTGCGCCTACGCGAATCCCTTTCAAGCAAGGGCTCGCCCCTTGAAAAACTGGTTCTACGGGGGATTGATGGGTGCATCGTGGCCGGTAGTTCGCCTGAGCGGACTTGTGAGTCCACGACTCCACCTCATCGGGTCAATCGGAAGCTACGTGCTCCGGAGCGTGCGGAGCTAGTGGCGCTCTACGAATCTGGGGTGTCGATGCTGGAGTTGTCGCGGCGGTGTGGTGCGCATCGGCATACGGTCGCTCGGCATTTGGAGCGTGCGGGGATTGAGGTTCGTGCGCAGAAGAAGATGACACCGGAGCTTCTAGATCGAGCGCGGGCGCTGTATAAGGCTGGTCATACGCTGGCGGAGCTTGGTGAACTGCTTGGGTTGGAGGCCAGCACGATTGGCAAAAGCGTTGAAGCGAGCTGGAGTTAGGCTGCGTCCACCGGTTGCTGATAAGCCCAAGGGTTATCCCTGATAGGTCCTGTTGTCTGGATCTCGATGTTCGGTGACCGCAGAGCTGATCCCAGGGATTATCTGCAGAGAGCGAAATTCGGTCGTTGTCGATGGTGACCGTGCTTCAAAAGAGGGAAGATAACCCGTTCTCAATCCGCTTCCAGAATGGTTCTAATTTTGTCACGCAATGATTTTGCTTCATCCCGCGTGATCCCCATTCGCGTATGAAACTCCCATTCCTCAATCTCTTCGAGGCTTTCACGTATCCCGCCTGCCAGAATAACTAATTCTTCGCGTGTAACTCCCACTATTATTTCATCATCGGCGACAGGGCTGTGAGTTAACGAAGCTTGATGCAGAAGTCTCATTTTTAGGCCTTAAATTTGATCTTAGTGGAGATTCAGGAAGTAATCATACCCGTCAGTTGGCCGAAATGCCGTACCTCCGTCAGGGGAATTGATGTCTCGAATAACAAGTGTCCCATTCTGCCAGAATGCTGTTCTCCCATTTGTTAGCGCCTTCATCTCACCGCTTACAACAACATCTTGAATCTTGGTAGCGAATTGCTCTGGTGTCGTAATGTCGGGGAACTCTCCCTTCTGAACAACGTGCTTGTTGAAGGCGTGCCCCTTGGAGATCTGCTGGCTTATTTGCGCGGCCTCTTCGGGACCCATGTTCGAGGGACTTTGCCCAGAGGAAGGGGGCTGTGTCGGTCCAGTAGCTACCGGCCCCTCTTGGGGTGTCAGCTCGCGCCAGGGCGGTGTCGGGTCTCCAGGTTTGGCTGTGTAGTCACGGAACCTGAGAATGGAACCTGTTTGCTGGTTGTATTGAACCTCTCCACCGAGAGGACCGAAGGTGATGCCGCGCGAGGAAAGTTGTGCATCGTATGCGGCTTTGATCGACTCTAGAGGGGCACGTCCTTCCAGATAGGCCGGATACTGCGGAGAGGGAATCGGGTTGGGCCACCCCTTGTCATAGGCCGTGATAGCAGCCTGAGCTTCCTTGCTCAACCCGAAGATTTCCATGTCAGTCATGGACTTCATCTCTTGGGTAGAAGGCACCTTGGACACACGCGGCGGAACCGGCGGCTCAGGCACATCCGGTCCCACCGGATCTGCCGGGGCCTGTTTGTAGTCCACAGCGGTCGCTACGCCCTCCGGCACCTCTCCACTCTGCAAATCCACCGACTGCACATCAGCGGGCACATCAGTTGGCACCCCCGATGTGCCCATGCTGCTGGCCGTATTGACGACACCGGAGGCCTGGGACACTCCCGAGGCGACTTGCCCGGTCAGGTTGGAGACCCGCCCACCTGCCTGGGTCATCTGCTGAATTTGTTGAGCCTGTGGTTGTAGTTGCGGGTTCACGTCGGCCACAACTTGTGCTGCCTCACCGCTATTTTCAAGCCACGTGGAAGCTATCTGACTGCCTGAGTTCACCGCATCAGCAGTGTCACTGATACCGCCGGAGACGCCTTGGGCAACCGCAACAGCGTCCATTGGGTTCACCGCGCCAGACTGTGCACTAGATGCCAGCGAAGCCCCCGCCTGGGCGGCCGAGCCGAAGTTTTGCGCTGCCGACCCGGCAGACTGTCCGAGATTCACGCTGTCTGACACCGTCTTGGCGATGTCTCCCGGCAATGACTGGCCCAGCTGTGCTCCATCTTGCGTGAGTGCCTGCGTATCAGGCCCCTGCTGCTGCTGCTGCTGCTGGTCGTTGTCCTTGCGCCGGCGAGTTGAAGCTGCACCCATCAGTAGAGCGGCCAGATCGTTGTTTCCGGATTGCTTGTCGCGGTCCTGCTGATCCCGGTCCTTCTTGTCGTCTTTGGATGGGAATCTCGGCAGCTTCTGGTTGCCGTTCTGCTTCTGCTGTCCCTGCTGCAGCTGTTTGGTCAGATCATCGATGCGCTGCCGATCTTGCGTGGACTGCTGCTGTTGCTGCTGCAACTGACGCGTCAACTCGTCCAAACGCTGCTGATCAGACTGATTCGGCTGCTCCGTGTTCTGCTGGGGCGGCTGATTCTGCGACGGCTGCTGACCAGAGTTGTTCTGTGATGGTGGCTGCTGACTGCCCTGGTTGGCAGGCGGCTGCTGTTGCGGTGCACCCTGGTTGGCTTGCCCGCCTTGCGATCCCGCATTGTTGCCCGGGTTGGTTTGTCCGCCGTTGAAATCCGGATTCGGCCTGCCCGGTCCTTGGGTATACGGCGTCGCGTTCTGATAATCCGGGACCTGAGTGCCGTGCGCGGGCTGATCCCACCCTTGCTGAGGACCTTGCTGCCCGCTGGACCCGTTGGCGCCGTTGTTGCTGATCGAGGGTGCCTGAGTGTTATAGATCGATATCGAGCCATTTTGATCCAGCGGCGGCTGATTAATACCGCCCTGATAGTCCGGCATCTGCGGCCCACCCTGGCTCGGCGGCTGAAACATCTGACCACCCCCAGGCGGGCCATCACTACCGCCCGGACCACCACAATCCGGCGGACATGCCGCCCGCGCCGCCGGCACCGTCGCTGGCGTAAACCACCCCAAACCCAGACCGCTTGCCGAAAACATCAACACCGCAACAACACCAGCGGTCGCGCCAGCCTTCTGCGAGGCGTCGGTAGCCCACTTGTACAGACCGGTCAGGCCCTTCCACCAACCCAAATTCGATCCAATCGCCACCAGCAGCACCATGGCGATAGCGCCCGCGGCGGGCAGAACCTGCGGGCCGGTGATCCACACGTACAGCCGGGGCGTGATTCCTGCAGTGAGCAGCACCAAACCGAGCCCACCACCTACCAGAGCAGCGACCAGCCCGGGATGCCACAACGACTCGTCCGGGCTCTTCTGCGGCGTATTGCGGTGTGCTCCAGCATCATCGACGCCGGTCACCACCTCACGCATCAGGCTGAACAAGTACTTGCCGCCCGTGAACAGTGCGGCCCCAGCAAGAACCGCCACGAGCATCTGCCCCACACCGAGGATCAGCGACCAGCCAGCCTCGCCGGTGACCTGCTGCCACCACGCGCCGTAGCCACCCCGGTAGCTCCACCACATCCCCAGCGCCCCGGCGATGACCGCCCCCGACGCGATCACCGCCTGAACCGGCTCGGACAACCGCTCCTTAGCTACGTCGAATGCTGCCGCGATCACGGGCCGAAGACCCCACATGATCAGCTTGATCCCGCCACCGAGCGCGGTGAACAGTCCCAACAGCAGAACACTCCAGGTGATCAGCTCACCGACTTGATCACCTGCACGGTAGAGGTGGTGCAATCCAGCCACTGAAGCAACCAGAAGGATGCCACCAACCGCAACTGCAGCCAACTGGCGAGCGCGATCCTGGTTATCTGCTTGATTGGTTGCTGCAGCAGGCATTGTATGCAGTTCAGACGTAGTCACTAGCATCCCCGACGAAGTAAGAAGCAATCTATTGCAACAGAGCCTACGCCCAAACTGCGAGAACTTTGCGTCAGGAGTGGCAAACAGTCTCGGCGGGGACCAATCGCCACTGATCAGTTAGATCGAGCCATACGGCAGGCTTGTCGGTCGAGCACCACAAGGTGCGGCCAGGCCGCATCCTGACGATCTCGCTTCGCGCCGTAACATGTCTTGGCGCCCCAACAACGGTTTGCACGCGGCGACAAGTTTCAACGAGCGGGGAGCCAATGTTGTGGTTTGGAGTGGCCTTCGGATCGTCCTCGCAACTAGCGCATCACGGTTGACGAACGATGCCCGACATCGCGTACCTCTAGGCCCGAAGAACCAGCTCCAATGCGGTTCGCATTCTGTGCAGGAAATGGGGCGGGGGTGGAGCGGGCTCGCTCGCGTTCATGCTTAGTGGTGCTTGTCGAGTCTTGAGTTCGCCGTCGTAGGACTCGTCACGGCGTGTGGTCTGCCCGCGGTAGGCGCCTTCAAGGGTCTTGCTGACGTTCTGCCACACGGGTGCTGTCAACCATCGAGTAAAGCGTCGCCTGCAGCGACCACTGCGTTTTCGGCTGCGCCACAAGAAGAACCAGGCCACGCAGGGCACGAAAATTACAGGGCCTGCCATGATGAAGGAGACGGCCATGATTCTGACCCAGTTTTCTGGTTCGTCAGATTGACTCGCATTAAGTGCCAGGATGAAGACAGCTACAAACGCTATGTAGCCGATTCGGTAGATAACTGGCCAGATGGAGAGTCTGAAGCGCCGATACTTCTTGATCCTGTTGGACCAGCGGCGCCAGGTAGAACTTCCGATAACGTAGGCAATGGCCGAAGAGTATCCCCAGATCAGGGCGGTGAATAGAAGGCCTTCCCATCCCATCGGCGGCACGATGGGTGCACCTTGTTTGATGACTGCAACGGCTTCCAGCGCGGCATAGGTGTAGAGAACGGCCAAGAAGCCAAGGGCGAGAATGCCCGCTATTAACCTTGGCACCTTACGGAACCACTTCCATATCAACCGGATGGGCTCTGCGGCAGGGATATCAACTGGCGCGCCTCGGTCTTGGATATATTCGAGCCAGTTGATGATGTTCTCGCGCTGCTCGCACGCGTCGGTAAAGTCTCTCGCCCAGTCGGTCGAGTTGAGATACTGAGCCAGGGTAATCGCCAAGAAGGCCGTCAGGCCTCCAACGAAGATGGCGCCAGCTGCTGTTCCGTAGTCCTCGGGCTTGTGGAGGCTGCCGAACTGGAGAACGCAAAACAGACCAGCCCCGCCGGCGACAACCAGCGAGCACCATTCCAGCATCCGACGCCACAGGCTGCTGATTATCTGTTCACGTCGGCTGAGCCGACCGGCCGCGGCGGCAATTGCGATGTTGATCGATGCCACAAGTGCGACCAGTGCGATATTCACGCCAAGCGCTAAACCCGGCGTAACTGCACCCTTGAAGTGTCCCCATGCTTGAGCGTATTGCTCAAACGTTGACTTGCCGGTTGGGTGCGTGATGTCAAAGAGCATGCCAACAAGCAAGATGGCGAATATCCCCATGTTGAGGAAACCGAAGATCTGAAAAAGACGCGCAAAAATATCCGAACGCAACCGTTTTATGATGTCTTGGTCTTCGCGATGCTGTTCTTTCAGCTCTTGAGCCAGTTGAGGGTCGAATGCGCGCTTGACACCTAACGTGTCGTCTAATTTGTCCAGGTGGGTTCGCACCGCCAGCTCCTAACCGTTGCCCTGAGCTGCCAACGCTCAGGGGCAGAGTGGGCTCATGTTGTCAGAGACCACTGACAAGCAGGTTTCTGGTGTTCGTGTGGCGTGCCTGCATCGTCGTTGTCTAACCGGAGCCATACTCGTGTCATGAACACCGCAGATCACGCTCTAGCTGGGTTTGCATCATGGCGGCCGAGCGCAAGGTTCGCGTGTGGTCACGGTTGTGTGTCGCATGGAACATGCCGCGCGCTAGGGCCGTTTACCTAATTTGAAACAGGCCACTTTGGTGCCCTCGGCAGGATTCGAACCTGCGACACCGGCTTTAGGAGAGCCGTGCTCTATCCCCTGAGCTACGAGGGCGGGGAGCTGTGAATAGCTGACCAAACTCTAACGGGTCAGTGCTAGACATTCGTCCCTGGACCGCCGTAGCCGCCGCCACTCACCCGAACGGGCAGGTGCCGGTGGGCTGTTCTGGAACGGCGAAGCTGTCCAGCCGGTAGCTGTGGTAGAAGTCGGCCAGGCGCTCGTTACGTCGCGTCAGGGAACGCGAGACCTTGTCGTATTTGCGCTGTGCGCTACGCGAACCGTCGAGCTGGGAGCGGGCGTCGTCGATGCGAATGTTGTTGTACAGCATGGGTTCTATGAGTAACCGCTCGGGCGTAACGCGCCATACCAGCTGCAGCAGCCGCGTGTACAAAGCGAACTCCACATTGTGGTGGGGCTTGAGCCGGAACCCGATCATCTCGCGTATCTCGGGATGCATGGCCTTGGCCGAACATACCTGAATCACCCGGCCAGCTATCGGACGAATCGCCAGCCAGAGTGGCAGCAGGGCTGGGCGTATCGCGGCGGGGAGCAGCAACGTCGGCAGCGGCAGCCGCATCAATCCGGCGAATTGCTCGCGCAGAAAGCCGTTGGACTGCAACCTGTTTTCCACCATGTCGTCGTAGTACTCGACAAAGGCAGCGTATGTCTCCGGGAATTTTCCCTTGGCGCTGGGTAGTTCGAGGTCCTTGAACAGGTGGCGTTGATATTGATACGCGGCCTCCTTTTCCGCGGGAGTCATCGTGTAACCCGTGCAGTGGGGGAAGGCCTCCATCGTGGCGTTCATCGCGCTGGCCGCGATCCATATCCACAGCTCGGGATCCAGTGCGCTGTAACGAATCCCCTCGTACTCTCCAACGCCGGTGCCCCGCACATCCCGGTGCTGCTCCTTGAGCCACTGCGCGGTGTCGGCTCGCTGCTGCCGGTTGCCGGACAACAGCGACAGCGCGCTCAGTCCGCTCCGGATGCCGCGGTCGGTGAAGTTTTCACGAAACCGTCCCGTGCGGTCGACAGAAGCCGCCACTGGCATCAGGGCCACCTCATCGAACAGCACCCCGCCGAAGACGCCGACGAGGGGACTGCCCAGGTGCTTGCGGAATGCGTCCATGACACGTGGACGGACCCCGTCCGCGCGCAGGAAGGCCAGGCCGTCCTCGTGGCCATCGCCACCGGATTCGCCGTCATGTGTGGTGTCGCGCGGCAGTACATGCGTCATTGCATCCTCCGTCGGTGTTAGTAACTGAGTTGAACACTAACATTGCAACATCGGGTTGGGAAGGACTTCTGCGTGAGAGACTGAGTTGTGTCTGCAGATCCGGATCCGACCGGCGAGCGCATCCTCGAGGCCGCGCTGCAGACCATGCTCAGCTTCGGCATCCGCCGCGCCACGGTCGACGAGATCGCAAGGCGCGCCGGTGTATCGCATATGACGGTGTATCGCCGCTGGTCCAACAAGACCGAGCTGGTGCTCGCTGTCCTCATGCGCGAGGCGCAGACGATGTTTTCCGCCATAGACCGCGAAATTGCTGCCTTGGACAGTCCCGAGGACAAGCTCGTGGCGGGCTTCACCGGCATCTTTTGGTATGTGCACACCCATCCGCTGATGCAGCGGGCGGTGGAGACCGATCCTGAGTCAGTGCTGCCGGTCATCACCAGCGGGGCGGGGCCAGCCCTGGAGATGGCGACCACGTACCTGGCTGGCCATGTGACCCGTAGTGCCGGTGACCTCGTTGACGACTCCTACGGTGTCGCAGAAGTTTTTGTGCGCCTGACGCATTCCCTCATACTGGCGCCCAGTCCCCGGCGGGAGATCGCCACCAGGGAAGACGCCGAACGGTACGCCCGTCAATACATATTGCCTATCGCGCGGGCGTTGGTGCCGGAGCCGAGCAAGGCGGTCCGCTAGCGACTGGCGATATCCGCCGCGAGTGGGCGGCGTGGCCAAGTAATCTTTGTGCATTGACCATGGCGGGGACGTAACGACGAGACATTGGGGGTAGTGGATGGACGCGGATATCGGAGCGGGCTCACCGGCGGCCGAGGATTCGTCCGACGCCGCGGACACCGCGCCGCTGCCGGTCCTGAACGCGCTTCCCGGGATGTCCGAACCTGGCCCGTTCGCTCCGGAATACGAGTTTGATCAGCCTCCGTTCATTGAGCAACCGGCATTCACGGAACCGCGCCCACCTTTTGTCGAACCGGGCAATCAGTACGTGCAGTGGCCGAGCCATGAGACCTTCAGCACCGCGCCGCCTCCCACCTCGGGACCTGTCAAGCCGACAACTCCGGTCGACTTCTCGTCCTGGGAAGACAAGCCTGAAAGAAGCAAGCGGCCGTTGGTAATCGGCGGCGCGGCGTTGGCGGCCGTGGTTGTTGTTATCGGTGGTGTGGTGGCGGTGTTCGCGGGCAGCGGTGGCGATGACGCGCCCGCCGAACCGAGCGCCGCCCCAACGACAACGGTCTCCAGTAGGGATTCTGATGCGGAGACGCGCTTGCTCTCCATGATCCCGACCGGCTACGGGGTGGCGGCCTGCAAGGCCGTCGAACCCGCGAATGAGGCTGTGGCACAAGTTAAGTGCGGACGCAGTGACGATCCGGACGGGCCAGTTGAGGCGAGCTACTCACTGGTCAAGGACAAGTCCGCGCTCGCGGCAGGGTTGAGTCGTCTGACGAAACGGAACGCGGTGGTGGTATGCCCCGGCCGGATCCAGTCGCCGGGGCCATGGCGTCGCAATGCCACGCCGGATCAGGTGAGCGGCACGGTGTTCTGCGGCAGCAATCAGGGACATCCCGTGGTGGGCTGGACCGATGAGGAACGGCTTTTGCTCAGCGAGACGCGTTCGGGTGCGACCGGTCCGACTCTCGACCAGTTGTATGCCTGGTGGTCTTCGCACTCATAACAAAAACCGCCGGCCGCGCGAGGCGGCCGGCGGTCAATGCCGAAACGATTGTCTAGCCCTCGGTGGAAACGGGAGTGCCCTGACTGCCGGCCGCGCGCTGGCCGTGCGGGGTGCTCTCTGAGGCCGGAACGGCGGGAATCGCGGCCACCGGCGGGGTGACGGTCTGCGGAGCGCCTTCGGCACCAGGCGCCGCGGGAACCGGTGAGGCAGGTGCGGGCGATGCGGGAGCCGGGGAAGCAGGCACCGCGGTGCTGTTCAGCGGCGTGCCCTCGGCACCGGGTACCGGGGTGGCAGGTGTCGGACCCGGGGTCGCGGTCACCGGTGCCACCGTCGGGGTCGGAGTCGCGGCGGGCTGCTGCCCGTCCACCGGGGTCCCCTGGCTGCCGGCGGGCAGCGGGGTGCCCTGGCTGCCGGCGGGAACAGCGGCAGGCGCCGGGGAAGTGGTGGGCGCGGCGCTGGTGGCCGGTGCGGGGTTGGTGCCGTGTGACTGGCTCGAACCACCCGAACGCGGTGCCGCGGCCACGGGAGCGGCCTTCCAGGTGAGCAGATCCTCGTCACCGGAGGTGTACGTCACCGTCTCGGGGGCGGAACCGGTCACGTCGAAGTAGATCTTGCCGCTGGTCTTCTCGCCCTGCGACAGAGTCCCCGGGTTCACGCCCTGCTCGGTGGGCACGCCGTACAGCACGCGGTAGGTCTCGCCGTCCTTGGCCTTCGCGTTGAAGTTGGCGACGATCGGGATGACGCTGCCCTGGATCGCCTCGTCGGTGGCAGTGGCTTCCCACAGCGTGCCCTTGGCCTGGTAGGGCAGCTCGTCGGCGCTAACCTTGAGGTCGCTGATGGTCCAGGCCTGGACGACGTCGCCATTGGTGAGGCGACCCTGCTGGCCGAGAGTGGTATCGGCTCCGGCGGTCGGCATCAGGGCCAGGCCGGCCGCCGCTGCGGCCGCCACGGCGGCGGTGATGGGCACATTGATCTTCACGATGGGTCTCCTTGACGTCCGGAATGCTCCCCCCAGCGGGGACGGTCTGTCGTAAAAATAACAGGTCTGGGTGCACCATCGTCGCCCGAAGTACACGATTGCCATACGGTTAAGAACATGACGGTTGATTCCACCGGTCACCAGGGGGCCGCGCCGGAGCCAGACGATTGGCCACCCGACGCACGTACGTTCACCATCCGCGCGGCGGCGGACGATGCCGCTCCGAGCCTGGCTGCTGAACTGCCGATTACCGCAACAGAACTGGGCATGTTGGACGGAGATGCCAATCACCCCGTGCAGTTCTGCAGCGTGCTACTGGAACCGCCGGTCAAACACCGGTTCGATACCTCGGATGCCGCCCGGTACGAGCGTGAGTACTGCGACCGGGACGATGATGGCGAGTTCTTCATGGTGCATGTCGCGCTGCTGGGGCCGCGCCGCCCCGGGGTTTCCCTGGCACCCGGCGCCCGCGACGTCCTCGTCGATGTCGCCTACGTGGTCGATTTGTCGCTGGAAGAAGACGGAGTGCTCAACCCTGCCAAGGTGGATTGGGCGGGTGGGGCGATCGTCGATGTCGACGGAGAGGTGCCGGCCGAGCAGGTAACTCAGGGGACAGCGGACGAGCCGGCCAACGCCGAGTCCGCATCGCCGGCCGGTCCGGCGGTGGCCGTGCCCGAGCCGGGGAGCCCGGGGAGTTCGGACTGGATCCGCGAGCAGCTCGACGTTCGTATCGCGGTGCTGAGCCGTCTGGCTGGGGAAGTCGCGATCTCCGAAGTACCGGTGCCCACCGAGCTGGCCAAAGGCGAACGGCACTCCAATACCGCTCCGCAGTATGTGCTCGACGGAGCGCAATTCTGGTACCACACGCGTGACCCGAAAACGGGTTTCGTGTGGAAGACCACGACCAACCCGAACGAGCTGATCTATTGGTGCATCGACGATGTGGCCCGCGGGTTGGCGTGGCGGTGGACGCAGCAGGCGGCCACCTACAAGACGATGCCGCCCGCCACGGCGCAGCGCACGTTGTGGGCGCCCTACTGGCAGCTGCTCATGAACGCCCTCGACACCAAATGGGGTGCCATCACGGGCCGTAACATTCGCGGCCTGCTGTGAGCGATCACCAGCGGTAGTCGAGAAACTTCCCGTCGAAGGTCAGCACCACGCGGTCGCCATCCGGGTCGGGGCGGCGGGCGATATCGACTTTGAAGTTGATGGCGCTCATGATGCCGTCGCCGAATTCCTCGTGGATGGCTTCCTTGATCGCCGGGCCGTAGACGCTCAGGGCTTCGTACAGCCGGTAGATCGTCGGGTCAGAGGGCGCGCCGCCATCCAGCGTGCCGCGATACGGCTGGCGGCGCAGCGCGGTGGTGACCTGCGGCTCCAGGTCGAGAAGTCCGGCCAGCTTCGCGGCCTTTGCTTCCGGCACCGGATGCTGGCCCTGTAGCGCGGCAATAGTCCAAATCAGCGGTGAGTCAATCGCTTCCGCGATCTGCTGCCACGTCAGGTTCTTCTCGATGCGGCGGGCGGCGATCAGTTCGGCGGCTTCGTCCTTGGTCATCACGTCAGACAAACAGACGCCTACCGCATGCGCAAACTAGCGCTGCCACATGCCTTTCTGGCTATCGCGTTGGTAGTAGTTCATCGAGTTCTCCCCGCTCGCCGTCCAGAGCATGGCGACGGTGACGAGCGTTATCGCGATGAGCATGGTTGTGTCGGTCCACATGATGACCTCCTGGTATATCGATCGGTCTACCTCTGATTGCAGCACGCGAACCGGTCGGTGTACAGGGATGTGTGGCAGACGCCACACGGCGCTCTTCCGGACTACTCGGTGTCCAGGGCGCCGGCGGCCAGTGCGGCGCTATTGATCCTGGTCAGCACCGCATGTAGGTGCTCAAGTTCGGCGAGGTCGACCCCGAGGCGTTCCACCACGGCCGCGGGGACCTTGAGTGCCTCATCGCGCAGCGCGGCGCCCTGTGCGGTGAGGGTGACGTGGGTGGTGCGTTCGTCGGCAACGCTGCGCGGACGGGTGATGAGCCCTAATGTCTCGAGCCGCTTGAGCATGGGGGAGATGGTCGCCGAATCTGTTTGCAAGAGGGCGGCTATCTGCTTGACGGACAAGGCCTCCCGAGTGTCCTCGCCCCCGCTCTTGGCGTGATCCCAGAGCGCCAACATCACCAGATACTGGGGGTGTGTGATCCCGAGCGGTGCGAGTAGCGGCCGGTAGACGGCGAGTACCGCGCGATTGGTGACGGCCAGCGCGAAGCACACCTGTCGTTCCAGGGCTAGCGGATCTACATCGGGTGAGACTGCGGTCATTCTCACTATCCTAATCATTAGTTAGTGCACTAATTATTAGTCTACAATCTAGTTATGGCCGCCGACCGTCCGAATCTTCTTCAGTACATCGCCTACTGCTACGGGCGTCGTCTGCCTGACTCGATGAAGGACTGGGTCGCCCATGATCTGGCGGGCAAGGGCGCGGTGCGGCGGCACATTCTGCGGTGCGCGATTCCGCCGCTGTTCATTCTCGCGCCGTTCTGGCTGCTGCCCGCCTCGCTCTATGTCCACATGGAGATGACGGTGCCGATCTATGTCTGGGTGCTGATCATGGCGCACGCCCTCAACAAGGTGTGGCGCCGTCACCGGCTTGTGCAGCATGATCTGGATCCGGGCCTGGTCGATGTGCTCAAACGCCAGAAGGACGCGTGGATTCACGAGGACTATGCACGGCGATTCGGACCGCGTTCGGGTGACGGCTACTCCAGCAGCGGGCCGATCTAGCGGTCCGCGCTACGAAATATCTGGCTGTTCGGTGGGTTGGTCAGCGGCGCTGACTCAGTCCCAGTCGCCGTGCTTCCAGTGGCCCTTGCCCCAACCGTTGCCATGTCCGCCGCGCCAACCGCGATCCCAGCCACGGTCCCAGTTGCCGTCCGCGCATACCGTCACTCGCGGGTAGGTGTCCACCGAGCCGCAAATGTCTGGATCGGCCTTTGCCGGGGTTGCGGAGGCGATACCGCCAACGAACAAACCACTAGCAACGACTCCAATTGCCAAGGCTGAAGGCAGGATTCGTTTCATGACCCACAGCCTACTCCCAGGCAAAACTAGTTTGCAAGGGTAAGGAAAACTAGCACCGCGTTCAGCAGCGTGATGAGTGCGGCGATGATCCAGCCGAGCGTTGTCGTCACGCGATGGTTGACATCGGTGCCCATCAGCCCTCGATCGCTGGTCAGCCGGATGAGGGGTATGAGGGCGAAGGGGATGCCGAACGACAGCACCACCTGCGATACGACGAGCGCCCGGGTGGGGTCGATGCCGACTGCGAGGATCGCCAGCGCGGGTAGCAGGGTGATGAGCCGTCGCGTCACGATGGGGATGGAGCGGCGCAAGAGTCCTTGCATGATCATCGCGCCGGCATAGGCACCGACGGAGGACGAGGCGAGCCCGGATGCCAGCAGGCCGATTGCGAACAACAGAGCCACGGTGGGGCCGAGGCTGTCGCGTACAGCGGCATGGGCCCCTTCGATGGTGTCGACGCCGTCGCGACCCTGCAGATTTGTCGCCGCCACCAGTAGCATGGCCATGTTGACGGCGCCGGCGAATAGCATTGCCAGGCTCACGTCCCAGCGGGTAACGCGCAGCATCCTGCGTCGCGGCTCGCCCTCTTCCGGATTCCCGTGCCGGTCCCGGGCCAGACCGGAGTGCAGATACACCGCGTGCGGCATGACCGTGGCGCCCAGCATCGCCGTCGCGAGCATCAGGCTTTCGGCACCCTGGAAGCGTGGAATCAGTCCCGCGGCCGTCGCGGCCAGTGGTGGCGGTTCCACCACGACACTGGCGAGGAATCCAATCGCGATGATGGCCAGCAGCGCGGAGATGACGTATTCGAAAGAGCGCTGTCCGCGCCGGTCCTGTACGGCAAGCAGCACCATCGAGACGATTCCGGTGATGACACCGCCGATGAGCAGCGGCAGGTCGAACAGCAGATACAGCGCGATGGCTCCGCCCACAACCTCGGCCAAATCCGTTGCCATGGCAACCAATTCGGCCTGCAGCCAGAACGCGATCCGGGTGGGCCGTGACATGCGATCGCCGACGGCCTCCGGCAGTGACCGCCCGGTGACGAGGCCGAGCTTTGCCGAGAGGTACTGCACCAGCCCGGCCATCACGTTGGCGGTGACGATTACCCACACCAGCAGGAAGCCGTACCTGGCGCCGGCGCTGACGTTCGAAGCGACGTTTCCGGGGTCGACATAGGCGATGGCTGCGACGAAGGCGGGCCCGAGTAGCGAGAACCCGCGCACCGGTCGCGCTTGCTTTTGCCGCTCGAGCACCCACGCCTCCTGATTTCAAGTACACCGAATAGAAAAGTTAGAGTACCCGAAACTTTGGGATGTGGCGAGGCCCCTTCGCGCGGGGTCTGCGGTGTGCGGTGGCTAGTTGGTGCTGGCCTTCTCCGCCTGACGTTTCTTCACGCTCGCCTCGAGCTTGGCCAGCAGGTCCGAGACGTCGGTAGCGTCGAGTTCGGTGGGCGCCTCTTCCTTGGTGAACGCCTCGCCACCTTCGAGCTTCGCCTCGACCATCTCCAGCAGCTGCGACTGGTACGTGTCGTTATACCGGCTCGGATCAAAATCGTCGGCCATCGACTCCACCACCTGACCCGCCATCGACAGTTCGGCCGGTTTGATCTTCACTTCCTGGTCCAGCACGGGGAAGTCGGGTTCACGAATCTCGTCGGGCCATAGCAGCGTGTGGATGATCATCACCTGACGCGTGCCGAAGTCCTTGACCCGCAAGGCCGCGAGCCGTGTCTTGTTACGCAGCGCGAAATGCACGATCGCTACCCGATCGGTCTTCGCGAGTGTCTGTGCCAGCAGCACATAAGATTTCGAAGACTTGCTATCCGGCTCCAGGTAGTAACTCTTGTCATACATCAGCGGGTCGAGTTCGGCGGCGGGAATGAACTCCAGCACCTCGATCTCGCGGCTGGACTCGGCGGGCAGGCTCGCGAGATCCTCGTCGGTGATGACGACGGTGCGGCCGTCCTCGGCCTCGTAGGCCTTGTTGATGTCCCGGAACTCGACGATCTCACCGCATTCTTCGCAGGTGCGTTTGTAGCGGATCCGGCCGTTGTCCTTGCTGTGGACCTGATGGAACTTGAGGTCGTGATCCTCGGTCGCGCTGTATACCTTGACAGGGACGTTCACCAGCCCGAAGGCGAGGGAGCCCTTCCAGATGGAACGCATATCCCAAGTATGGCCCACGCAGCCAGCTTCGGGACCTTCTGTGCGCCTTACCAACGCGGAAAAGGTGCTGTACCCGGATACCGGGACTACCAAAGCCGACATTTTCGGCTACTACACCGCCATTGCGCCCTTCATGCTGCCGCATATCGGGGGGCGTCCGGTCACCCGCAAGCGCTGGCCTAATGGAGTTGGCCAGCCATCGTTCTTCGAGAAGGACCTGGCGTCGTCGGCTCCGGATTGGCTTCCGCGGCGCCGCATCGAGCACAAATCCCGCTACGTCACCTACCCGTTGATCGACACCTCGGTGGCGCTGGCCTGGATAGCCCAGCAGGCGGCGCTGGAAGTACATGTGCCGCAATGGCGATTCGTTGGCGAAAATCCTGGTCCGGCAACGCGATTGGTGTTCGATTTGGATCCAGGCGAGGGGGTGGGCATGCCGCAGCTGGCGCAGGTCGCGCGAGCGGTGCGCGATGTACTCGAGGATATCGGTCTGACCACTTTCCCCGTGACCAGTGGCAGCAAGGGCCTTCACCTGTATGTGCCGCTGGCGCAACCGGTCAGCTCATCCGGTGCGGTGACCGTCGCCCGAAAGGTCGCGGTCCAGCTGGAGCAGTCGATGCCGGATCTGGTGACGGCAACGATGACCCGGGAGCTGCGTGCGGGCAAGGTATTCGTTGACTGGAGTCAGAACAGCGGTTCCAAAACGACGGTTGCCCCGTACTCATTGCGTGGCCGCGCCGCGCCGACCGTGGCCGCGCCGCGTACCTGGGAGGAACTCGACGATCCGGAGCTGCGTCAGCTGCGTTTCGACGAAGTGGTGGCGCGCGCAGAACGCGAGGGTGATCTGCTGGCCGGTCTTGACGATGTCGAGATCGTCGAGGACAGGCTGTCCACGTACCGCAGCATGCGCGATCCTGCGCGCACTCCCGAACCGGTGCCGGCCGTTGAACCGCAGGCAGGCCACGGCAGTTCGTTTGTCATCCAGGAGCATCACGCCACCGCACTGCACTACGACTTCCGGCTGGAGCGTGACGGCGTGCTGGTCTCGTGGGCAGTTCCCAAGAATCTGCCCATGGAACCCTCGGTCAACCATCTTGCGGTGCACACCGAGGATCACCCACTGGAGTACGGGACCTTCGAAGGCACCATTCCGAAGGGGGAGTACGGCGCGGGAGAGGTGACCATCTGGGACTCGGGCACCTACGACACCGAGAAGTTCATCGATCCACGCGACGACTCCGCGTCCGACGGCGGGGCCAAAGGAGAGGTCATTGTCACCCTGCATGGCAAGCGAATTTCGGGGCGGTATGCGCTGATCCGAACCGGTGGCAAGCAGTGGCTGGCCCACCGAATGAAGGATCAGCGATCACCCGCCACCATGCCGGCCGGCCTTGCGCCGATGTTGCCCGCCACGGGATCTGTGGCGGGCCTGGCGGCCGATGAATGGGCCTTCGAAGGAAAGTGGGACGGCTACCGCCTCATTCTCGAATGCGACCATGGCCGGATGAGGGCCTTGGCGCGCAGCGGGCGCGATGTCACCGCGGAGTTCCCGGCCTTGCGGCGGCTCGCCCACGAATTGGCCGATCACCGTGTGATTCTGGACGGTGAGGTGGTCGTACTGGATTCGAAGGGGCTGCCGAGCTTCTCGCTGCTGCAAAATCGGACGGCCGGTACGGAGACGGAGTTCTGGGCTTTCGATCTGCTCTATCTGGATGGAAAATCCTTGCTGCACACTAAGTATCGTGACCGGCGCCAACTGCTCGACGTACTCGGTTCCGGCGCCGAGACGATGACCGTGCCGGAACAGTTGAACGGCGATGGTGCTACAGCGCTGGCGCATTCGCATGACCAGGGGTGGGAGGGCGTCGTCGCCAAGAGGCTCGATTCCAGTTACGCCCCGGGCCGCACTCAGTCCTGGATCAAGGCGAAGAATTGGAGCAGCCAAGAGGTCGTCATCGGTGGGTGGCGGAAGGGGCAGGGCGGGCGCAGCAGCGGGATCGGGGCGCTGCTGATGGGAATCCCGGACGATGGCGGCCTTCGTTATGCGGGACGGGTCGGTACCGGGTTCACGGAGAAGGAATTGGCGTCACTCAAGGAGCGGTTAGAACCGTTGCACCGCGATGAATCCCCGTTTAGTGCACCGCTTTCCGCGGTCGAGGCCAAGGATGTGCAGTTTGTCGAGCCGGCGCTGGTTGGCGAAGTCCGCTACGGCGATCGGACACCCGGCGGCATCCTCAAGCATTCCAGCTGGCGTGGTCTGCGCACCGATAAGTCAGTTGGCGACGTCGAGCTCGATCTCGGGTAGCGGGTACGGCGGTGCGCCCACACCTGCCACCGAAAAGTGGCCCCATGGGGTCTGCTCGGTGATCCGCCCCGGTGCGCTGGTCTCGCCCACGGCGATAGTGACCTGGGTGCCGCCCTTGAGCTCCCCGCCCTCCGGCTTGGCGTAGATCGTTCCCTGCCAGTGGAACTTGCCGTCCAGCGGGTTGAAGAACCCGATCAGGCGTACCCGGGACTCGACGGTGAACTCGCCTGCGGTGATGACGGCGGGGCCGTCGTACAGGTCGTCGTCATCCATCATGCGACGAACTTTGCTTTGCGCCACATCCAGCGTGACGTTCCACCCATCAGGCCGATACCGGTCAGGAAGTTGTACAGCGGTGCGAAACCGAGCTGTTGCGTCTCGCGGAAGTTCTCGTTGCGGTACGCGATCCGCTGGGTTTGATATCCGGGCAGCCCGACGTTGCGGTACATCTTCGGATTCGTGAACAGGTACATGAAGATGGGCCCGCCGAAGCCGTTGACGTGCCGGACGATGAAGCGCGCGTACCACGGCAGTTTGTCAACGCGCTGACGCAGGCCGTCACGTGCGAACTGGATGTGCCGAGCTTCCTCGGTGACGTGAATTCGCATGAGCCGAGCGACCATTGGTTGCAGCTCGGGATCATCCATCATCTCGCGCTGGATCGCGTCGAAGATCTCCTCGCCGATTAGGGCGGCGACCCAGAGCATCGGGCCCTTGAGGACCAGGGGCAGGGCGTTGGCCAGCCACCGCTGGTAGAGCGGCAGCCGGTAAGGC
The DNA here is from genome assembly GCF_002013745.1 of Mycobacterium sp. D16Q16. NCBI lineage: Bacteria > Bacillati > Actinomycetota > Actinomycetes > Mycobacteriales > Mycobacteriaceae > Mycobacterium > Mycobacterium sp. D16Q16. The sequence continues at coordinate 770,744 of NZ_MAEY01000001.1, read as the reverse complement.
TCGACCCCGGCTTGCGATATCGCCTTACCGAACATCGTCATGTGCCGGGTCTCGTCGCCGATCTCGGTGAGCGAATAGAAGGTCTCGCTGCTGTTCGGTCTGGCGTGCATGAGAGCGCGCAGCAGGCTCTGATTGAGGATGTTCTCGAACCAGATGCCGACCGACAGGACGTTGGCCATCTCGTGCTTGGACAGCTCAATCTGTTCGGCGCGTGACATGTTGTTCCAGATGTCGGTGCCATACAGCGAGATTGCCTTCGGGGGAAGGAAGTACTTGTCGGGATCTAACGGTGCATCCCAGTCCAGGTCGACCATCGGCTGGTACGACCTGCGCACGGAACCTTTGAGCAGCCGGTCTGAGTACTCCTCGCGAGTGGGGCCGTTATTGAGGGTTGCGGTCACCGTTGGCCATCCTTTCCGTTAGGATGTCAAACGTAAACGTTGCAGGTTGAGGCGTCAAGTGAGACGCGAAGTGCCACGTAATTTGTGTGGCGAACGAAAGTAGGCACCGATGAAAGTGAGCCGGTCGAGCCATCGTGGCCGCACCCGCGATCACGGCGAGATTCGCCGTCGAATCCTCGATGCCGCCGAGGAATGCTTGCTGGAACATGGCTACGAGGCGCGCCTGCATGCGCTGATCGCCAAGAAGGCCGGCCTGTCGCGGCCCACCGTCTACAAGCACGTGGGTGACCAGGCCGCGATCATCGAGGCGCTGTTCCATCGCGAATTTCTGCGTTTCGGAGAGATTCTGGAACCGGTCTTCGCGACGGCCAAGACGCCGCGCACCGGATTCATCGATGCCATCGTGCGCATCGTCCAGCACGGTCGCCACCATCCGTTGCTGCAGAAGGGCCTCAAGGAGAACCCCGAGCAGGTGCTGCCGTACCTGACGGTCAAGGCCCGTCCGTTCATCGACCAGACGACCGTGTTGCTGGCCCCGTACTTCCGCAAGTTGCTCACCGAGGAGCAGCTGGCCAGCATCAACGTCCGGGCCGCCGCCGAGTGGAGCTTCCGGATCGCCGCCTCGTTGTTGGTGACTCCCGGTGTTGTCGAGACTCAGAGCGACGAGCAGTTGGGCGATTTCATCGGCAACCTGCTCACCGTATCGGCGATCACCGAGGAGATCTCGGCGGTGTTGACTCCCAATTCGGCTGCTTCTTAAGTCGCTATGCGACGGATTCGCGTCATCGGGATTGGCGCCGGTCATCCCGAATACCTGACCGTGCAGGCCATCGCGGCGCTTAACGAGGTCGACGTCTTCTTCGTCGCCGACAAAGGTGACACCAAGGGCGATCTGGTCGAACTGCGTCGCCATATCTGCGAGCGCTACATCACCGACCCGGACTATCGCTTCGTTGAGTTGTCCGACCCGGTCCGCGGCAAGGGTGAGTATCGGGGCGCGGTGTCGCAGTGGCATGCCGAACGGGCTGCCTTGTGGGGCAAAGCAATTGCTTCCGAACTGCCCGAGAACGGAGTTGGCGCCTTTCTGGCCTGGGGGGATCCTTCCCTCTACGACAGCACGCTGCGGATTCTGGATGCGATCCTGGTCCACGATCCCCACGCATTCGAGTACGACGTGCTGCCGGGTATTACGGCGATTTCCGCGCTCACCGCGCGGCACCGGATTGTGCTGAACGGTATCGGGGAACCGGTGCTCATCACGACCGGGCGCCGGTTGCTGGATGAGTGGCCCCGCACAGGAACCGTGGTGGTGATGCTCGACGGTGATTGCGCGTTCCGGCAGCTGGAGCCGTCGACACAGATCTGGTGGGGTGCTTACCTGGGCACCGAACACGAGCTGTTGGTGTCGGGGGCGGTCGGCGAGGTAGGTGCCCGAATCGCCGAGGTTCGTGCCTCGGCCCGGGCCGAACATGGATGGATCATGGACACTTACCTCCTGCGGAGTGTCGGCGAGTAGAGGCAGACTGAGCACATGCCCGAACTACCGGAAGTCGAGGCACTCGCCGATTACTTGCGTCGTCACGCGGCCGGGACCACCATCGCCCGCATCGACGTCTCGGCGTTCTCGGTGCTCAAGACCTTTGATCCGCCGATCACCGCCCTGTACGGCCGGACGGTCACGGGTGCGACGCGCTGGGGTAAGTACCTTGGCCTGCAGGCTGGGGACCTGTATCTGATTGCCCACCTGTCGCGCGCCGGGTGGCTGCGCTGGTCGGGCAAGCTGGCGGCAGCGCCACTCAAGCCAGGCAAGGGGCCCATCGCACTGCGGGTGCATCTTGGAACACCTGGCGATGCACCGGGATTCGATCTCACCGAGGCCGGCACCCAAAAGCGTTTGGCCGTGTGGGTCGTGGCCGACCCGGCCTCTGTGCCGCAGATCGCCTCCTTGGGGCCCGATGCGCTCTCTCTGACCGCCGCCGGATTGGCCGATATCTTGTCCGGCACCACCGCACGTCTGAAGAACGTGATCACCGACCAGCGAGTGATCGCCGGGATTGGCAACGCATACAGCGACGAGATCCTGCATGTGGCCAAGCTGTCTCCCTTCGCCAGCGGAAAGGCACTCACCGACGGCCAGCTGGCGGCGTTGTACGAGGCGATGCAGTCGGTCCTCACCGACGCGGTGGAGCGCAGCGTGGGGCAGCAAGCGGCGACTCTCAAGGGGGAGAAGCGATCCGGATTGCGGGTGCACGCGCGAACCGGTATGCCCTGCCCGGTGTGCGGCGACGTGGTGCGGGAGGTGTCGTTCGCCGACAAGTCGTTCCAGTACTGCCCGACATGCCAGACCGGCGGCAAGGTGCTGGCCGACCGTCGGCTCTCGCGGCTCCTCAAATAAAGTGACAACGTGACGCGACAGAAGATCCTTATCACCGGGGCGAGCTCCGGCCTGGGCGCCGAGATGGCCCGTCAGTTCGCCGCGAAGGGACGTGACCTGGCGCTGTGCGCCCGGCGCACCGAGGCGCTGGAAGAACTCAAGGCTGAGCTGTTGGCCGCCAACCCGGGTATCTCGGTCGCCGTGCGGTCCCTGGACGTCACCGACCATGACTCGGTGCCGGTGGTCTTCGGTGAGCTGCGCGAGGAGCTCGGCGGCCTGGACCGCGTAGTCGTGAACGCCGGTATCGCCAAGGGCTGGCATCTGGGCGGCGGCAAGTCGTGGGCCAACATCCAAACCATCGAAACCAATCTCATTGGTGCGCTGGTGCAGATCGAAGCGGCGCTGGCGCTGTTCAAAGAGCAGGGCCACGGGCACCTGGTGCTCATCTCGTCGGTAACCGCGGCCAAGGGGCTGCCCGGCACCAAGGCGGCTTACGCGGCCAGCAAGGCTGGACTGTCCTCGCTGGGCGAGTCGCTGCGTGCCGAATACGCCACCGGCCCTATCAAAGTCAGCACCATCGAGCCCGGCTACATCCAGACCGACTTGAGCGCCAAGTCGCCGACCACCCCGATGATGGTGGACACCAAGACTGGTGTGACGGCGATGGTGGACGCCATCGAGAGGGAGCCCGGACGTGCTGCGGTGCCGCGCTGGCCGTGGGCCCCGGTGACCTTGATCATGCGCTTGATTCCACCGCGGTTGGCGGGACGCCTGGCCTGAACCGGCTAGGGGTTTCCCTCCCACGTGGGACTTTGTGCCCACGTGGGATGCTGAATCCATGGGCGAGGAAAAGAAACACAACGCTTCCGTCACGGTGGACTACGCAGCCGAACTCGATGAACTCGCGAGTCTGCGCGGTGGAATCAAACGCAACAAAGAGGGCAAGGACGCCTGGAAACAGGGCTATCCCTACGACGAGAAACTCACCCGCAAGGAATACGAGAAGGCCAAGCGCAAATTGCAGATCGAGTTGCTCAAGCTGCAGCTGTGGGTCAAGGAGAACGGCGAGAAGATCTGCATCGTCTTCGAAGGCCGCGACGCCGCCGGTAAGGGCGGGTCGATCAAGAGGTTCACCGAGCACCTCAATCCCCGCGGTGCCCGCGTGGTGGCGCTCGAGAAGCCGACACCGGTGGAACAGAGTCAGTGGTATTTCCAGCGATACACCGCGCACCTGCCCAGCGGCGGGGAGATCGTGCTGATGGATCGCTCCTGGTACAACCGGGCAGGTGTCGAGCGCGTGATGGGCTACTGCACTCCTGCGCAGTGCGCTGAATTCCTGCGCGAGGCGCCGGAATACGAACGCATGCTGGTGAATTCGGGTACACACCTGATCAAGTTGTGGTTCTCGGTGAGCCGCAAGGAACAGTTGGCGCGCTTCGCGGCCCGGCGTACCGATCCCGTTCGGCACTGGAAGCTCTCGCCGACCGACCTCGCATCCCTTGACAAGTGGGACGCGTACACCGAGGCCAAGGAGGCCATGTTCTTCTACACCGATACCGACAGTGCGCCCTGGACGGTAGTTAAGAGCAACGACAAGAAACGTGCCCGCCTGGAGGCGATGCGATACGTGCTCTCGCAATTCGACTATGACAACAAAGACGTGGAGATCGTGGGTGCCCCGGATCCGCTGATCGTCGGACCCGCCTCGGCGATCTTCGAAGAGGGAGAGAAGGCCGGTTCGCGTTAGCCGGGTGAAGCATTGAAGCACTGAATGTTCAGCCCTGCAAGGGTTTTCGCTTAATATCTCGTTCTAGATTTGGTCACATCCATATGGTCCGCTCAGCGGGATGAAACATTGCCTAACTCGGATCAGGCATCGCTAATGTGAGCGCACTCACATGACCTATGGATGGGGATTCTCAATGCGTCAATCGAAAACGCGGGCAATGTCGCGTGTCCTGACGACGGTGATCGCTGCCGTCGTCTTCTCGATAGTCACCGCGGTTGTTGCCTGGGCGGCCGATCCGATGACCATTACCTTTGTGCGACACGGTGAATCCGAGGGCAACGCATCGGGGAAGATTGACACCTCGGTCCCCGGGCCGCATCTGACGCCGACGGGGCAGCAGCAGGCGAAGGATGTCGCCGACACGCTCGGTGGAGGCTTCGATGGCATCTATGCGTCGGACATGATCCGAACCCAGGAGACCGCTAAGCCCATGGAGGACAAGCTGGGTGAAAAGGCCACGGTGCTGGGCGGCCTGCGTGAGATCGGCGCAGGCATCTTCGAGGGGCAATCGGAGAAGGACGGCATCGGCCGCATCGGATACATCGCCGCGCCCTTGTTGTGGACATTGGGCGCTCGTTTCGTGCCGGTGCCCGGCGGCGAGGATGGCAACGCATTTGACGCACGTGTCGATGACTCGGTGAAGACGATCTACGAGAACGGCGACCGCAATGCGGTGGTGTACTCCCACGGGGCCACCATCATGTTCTGGGTCATGATGAACGTCGACAATCCGGATCCCACCCTGCTGCTCTCCGATCCGCTGAGCAACACCTCGGTGGTGAAGGTGGAGGGCACACCCGAGGGTGGCTGGACACTCAAAGAGTGGAATGGCAAGCCCGTCAACCAGACTCCTTCGTTGCCGACCAAGCTGTTCGTAGACTTCCGCAACTTCTTCGTGCAGCCGCAGACAACGGCATATCGCATCCAGCAGGCGATCGCGACCGGCGATATCTCCAAGGTGGCCGATGAGGTCGCCAAGGGAGTGGTGGATGTCATCAAGTCCACGGTGCACTTCCCGGTGGCAGTGGCCCGTGACGTCATCAACGAGGTGCGCGGCGCATTACCGAAGGCGCTGGATCAATCCGTCAAGCCGGATGCCGCCATGACGGAAAACAAGTCGACTGCTGTGCGCGAATCCAAGGTCAACACCGAGACCCATGAGTCGAAGCTCGCCGACGTCAAGGTCATCGAGGCGAAGAAGACCGCCACGGTGGTCGAGGCGGTGGCGGACAAGAAGGCCGAATCCGCCAAGCCAGCCACCAAGGCCGATGAATCGGCCGCGCCAGAAGCAAAATCACCAGAAGTCAAGGTGCCAGAAGCGAATACACTGGAAACACCGGAGCCTGCCGTCAAGGCTCCGGAGGCCGCAACACCGGCCAAGGTTGTTACGTTGCCGAGTAAGCCGGTGAAGGCAAACGGCGCAACGGATCTGACCGGCGGTAACAAGTCCGAGCCGGGTAAGACCCCCAACGGTGTGCAGAGGGTGAAGGACCACCTCACGGCCACGCTTCAGAAGGCGTCTGATGCGGTCCAGAAGATCACCGGTACTCCGTCCAAGTCCGAACCTGCCGCGAGCACCGGCAACAAGAGTGAACCGGCGGGCGCGGAGTCGAAGGCCGCCACACCTGCTACCTCCAGCACATCGAAGAGCGGCGGGTCCGAGGGATCGGGAGCCAGCGGTTCATCTCATAAGGACGCCGCCTAACGAGCGCATCCCGGCTCCGTCGGTCACCGATGGAGCCGGTGATGTGCTCTGCCCGCGATGAGCGGAAGGTCAAGGTACGACTTGAGCCCCGGCTGAGCCTCACACACGTAGGGCACGGAGTTGACACAGTGCGCCGCCGTCGCGACCACGCCCTCGTTGGCGAGGAGCCCGGCCTCGACGCTGTGGGGATGAAAGCCGGTGATCGTGCACGATGACGAGGGAGTGCCGCGCACCTCGACCTCGTAGCGCGGACCGCTGGGGCCGAAGGCCCAGGCGGGTTCCAAGTATTCTTCGCCCATCAGCCAGTTTACGGCGATTCGCGCGACGGTCTCGTCCCCGATGAATGCCTCCCACGAGAATTGCTGACCGGCAACGCATCCGGGTCGGATGACGCCTATCGGAGAATCGATGTCCGCGGTGGCTACGGCGACCTTGAGATTGGGCCGGATCTCCATCTCTGCGAAGCCCATACCGTCGAGGATCATTCGTAGGGACTGTTTGAACCCGCCGCCCAACAGTTTGGGCATCGGTCCGCTGATTGCCTCTTCGGGTGTGCCGCCAAACTTCATGATGTGTCGGATGACATCCGGCGCGCCATAGGTGCGGATGTCCGAATACTCCTCGGCGCGCACATAGGTGACAGCGGAGGTCATGGACGAGAAGATCAATGGATACAGATCAGTGATACCGCCGGGATCAATTCCTGTGCCGTGCAGTGTCACTCCGGCCTGGCGGGCAGTGGCATCCAGATCACGGCCGGAACTGTCGGGATAGAACCAACCGACGGGGGTGACCACATTCTTGCCTGAGGCGAGCAATGCCGCGACCTCCGACGGGTTAGGGAGCAGCGGGCTATAGATCACACAATCGGCGTCCAGAGCGAGGATGTCGTCCAGACTGTTGGTCGTGGTGATGCCCAAGGCTGCCTGGCCGATGAGCTCGCCGACATCGACGCCGGTCTTCTGCGGTGAGTGCACCCAGCACCCCACCAGCTGTAGTTCCGGGTGTGCGATCACCGCAGCGATCGCGGCCCTGCCCACTTCACCGGTCGCCCACTGGACCACTCGATAGACCATGTCATTGCCTCCTCGCAACCAGTAACCTCAGACCTGCATAACACCAAACAAGTGCTTGGTCCAGATCTTGAGAGGTGGGAATCTCGGTGATTAGACATGGATTTCGGTTTGGGACGAATCTGATCTCTCATGGGGACATTGGTCAGATTCGCGACCAGGTGCGGCAGGCCGAGGATTGCGGTGTTGACGTCATTGTGGTTCCCGACCACCTCGGTGTCGGTGCACCCTTCCCGGTAATGCTTGCCGCCGCCAGCGTTTCGACGACGGTCCGGGTCGGAAGTTTCGTACTGACCACAGGTTTCTACTCTTCACGTCTACTTGCGCGCGATATCGCGACGGCTGACCGGCTCACCGACGGTCGTGTCGAGATCGGATTGGGGGCCGGATATGTCCAGCAGGAATACGAGGCAGCGGGAGTGCCATTCCTGAGTCCGGCCGGACGTGTGCAGCAGCTCGCCGATGCCGTCGGCGCGCTGCGCGGGCTGCTTTCCAGCCCGCATCATTGGCCACGGCCACTTCAGTCTCCCGTACCGATCATGATCGCGGGCAGGGGCGACAAGATTCTGAAACTCGCGGCACAGCAAGCCGATATCATCGCCATCTCCGATGCGAAGACGCGCGCCGATCTCGCCGAACGTGCCGCATACGTACTGGAGGCGGCCAGCCACCGCGCGGACTCGCCGGAGCTGAACCTGGGGATCTTCGATGTCGCTATCGACCGCGCACCGGACTTGGGGCTCATGCGCGTATACCGGCCACATGATTCCGATGATCAGTTACTCGCATCGCCCACGCTGTTACACGGGTCCAAGGGGGAGCTCATCGAGCGGGTCCTCGCACTTCGCGAAGAACTCGGCATCTCCTATCTGACGTATATGGGAGTAGATCCACGTGGGCTCAAAGATTTTCATTCGCTGATCGCGGCCCTCACATAGGGACCTTCGCATCTAGTGCCGGATGCGGCGATCGGCGATCATCGGCGTCATGACGCCCGATTCGCGACCCGTGACCCTGCTCGAGAAGTACGAAAGCTGGACCCTGCTGTCGAGCGCCAAGCTGGGCAGATTGGTGGTAGTGATCGATGGCAGACCCGAGATCTTCCCGATCAACTTCGTGACCCAGCGCGGCACCGTGCTGTTCCGGACGGCCGAGGGCACCAAACTTTTCGGTGCGGTCGTGAGCGACGAGGTGCTGTTCGAGGCGGACGATCACAACGATATCGGTGGCTGGAGCGTCGTCGTGCGCGGTGCGGCACAGGTGCTGAACTCGTCGGCCGACATCGACGAGGCCGACCGGGGCGGACTGTACCCGTGGATACCCACCGTGAAGCTGCATTACGTACGGATCATCCCGGCACAGATCACCGGCCGCCGTTTCGTGTTCGGGTGTGAGCCGGACGGCGGCCACGTTCCGGGCTAATGCCCGACGTGCGCCTCGGTGCGCATGCGCTCGACCATGTGCGGGTAGTGCAGCTCGAATGCCGGGCGCTCCGAACGGATTCGGGGCAGCTCGGAGAAGTTGTGCCGCGGCGGCGGGCAGCTGGTGGCCCACTCCAGGGAGTTGCCGTAGCCCCACGGATCATCGACCGTGACGACCTCGCCGTAGCGGTAGCTCTTGAACACGTTCCACACGAATGGCAGCATCGATGAACCGAGAACGAAGGCACCCACCGTCGACACGATGTTCAAGCCCGTGAAGCCATCGGTGGGCAGATAGTCGGCGTACCGGCGCGGCATGCCCTCATTGCCCAGCCAGTGCTGCACCAGGAAGGTGGAGTGGAAGCCGATGAACGTCAGCCAGAAGTGGAACTTGCCCAGACGCTCGTCGAGCAGGCGGCCCGTCATCTTCGGGAACCAGAAGTACACGCCCGCGAAGCTCGCGAACACGATGGTGCCGAACAAGGTGTAGTGGAAGTGCGCCACCACGAAGTATGAGTCGGTGACGTGGAAATCTATGGGGGGAGCTGCGAGAAGGACACCGGTCAGGCCACCGAAGAGGAAGGTGACCAGGAATCCGATCGAGAACAGCATCGGGGTCTCGAAGGTCAACTGCCCCTTCCACATGGTGCCGATCCAGTTGAAGAACTTGATACCGGTCGGAACCGCGATCAGGAAGGTCATGAAGGAGAAGAACGGCAGCAGCACCGCCCCGGTGGCGTACATGTGATGCGCCCACACCGCGATCGACAGCGCCCCGATCCCCAGGGTCGCAAAGACCAGCGTGGTATATCCGAAGATCGGCTTGCGGCTGAACACCGGGAAGATCTCCGAGACCACGCCAAAGAAGGGTAAGGCCAGCACATACACCTCGGGGTGTCCGAAGAACCAGAACAGGTGCTGCCACAGCAGAACACCGCCATTGGCGGGATCGAAGATGTGTGCACCCAGGTGCCGATCGGCCGCCAGTCCAATGGCCGCCGCGGCCAAGAGCGGGAACACGAGCAGCACCAGCACGCTGACCACCAGGATGTTCCAGGTGAAGATCGGCATCCGGAACATCACCATGCCAGGCGCGCGCATGCACACGACGGTGGTGATCATGTTGACCGCACCCAGGATCGTGCCGAGGCCTCCCACCGCGATACCCAGGATCCACAGATCGGCCCCGGCTCCGGGGGAGTGAATGGCATCGGAGAGTGGGGTGTAGGCGGTCCACCCGAAGTCCGCAGCGCCCCCCGGAGTGATGAAGCCGGCCATCGCGATGAGGGCACCAAACAGGAAGAGCCAGAACGAGAGTGCGTTCAGACGCGGGAAGGCGACGTCGGGGGCGCCAATCTGCAGTGGCAGCACCACGTTGGCGAAGCCGAACACGATGGGCGTCGCATAGAACAGCAGCATGGCGGTGCCGTGCATGGTGAACAACTGGTTGTACTGCTCGTTGGACAGGAACGCCAGCCCCGGCATGGTGAGTTCGGCGCGGATCAGCAGCGCCATCAGGCCGCCCACCATGAAGAAGGCGAAACATGTGACGAGGTACATGATTCCGATCAGCTTGTGATCGGTTGTGGAAACAAGTCGGTAGATAAGAGAGCCTTTAGGCCCTAGCCGCGGGGGAAAGGGGCGGCTTGCCGCCAGTTCGAGAGATGATGTAGCCACAGGAAACCTCCATACGGGACAGTGCGATTCGCCTGTGTACGTGAGGCATTTCCTGCGGACATCATGCCATAGTCACCCCGCGTCGCGCGCCCGCTGTAGATCGGCGATCGAGGACCAGTCGAGGTCGGCCTGCCCGTTGGCCAGCGCCTCGTCGAGAACCGTTCGCAGTACCTCGCCGAACGGCAGTCGCAGGCCGGTGTCCGCCGCAACATCGAGTGCCAGCCCAACATCCTTGCGGCCCAGGGTAGTTGTGAACCCGGCGGGTTGGTAGGTGGAGGTGGCGATGAGCTTGCCGTAGCTGCTGTACGCCGGGCCCTGGAACAGGGTGCTGGTCAGTAAGTCGACCAGCAGTTCGGAGTCCACGCCGGATCGTTCGGCCATACTCACGGCCTCACTCAACGACTGGATGGCCGATGCGATGAGGAAGTTCCCGATGATCTTGACGACGTTGGCCTGTCGCGGCGCATCGCCCAGTCGCCAGGTGCGCGCCCCGATGATGTCGAAGAACGGCTGTGCTCTGTCGATCTGGTGGGTGTCGCCCGCGGCCAGCACCTGCAGTTGCCCTGCCTGCGCCACCGGGACCCTGCCGAACACCGGTGCGGCAACGTATCCCACACCGTGCTCGGCGTGCAGGGCCGTGGCACGGTCGGCCAGCTGGGTACTTACGGTCGCGAGATTGACATGCAAAGCTCCCGATGCGGCCGCGAGAACCTCCGGGGTCAAAAAGGTTTCGTTCACGGCGCGGTCGTCGGCCAGTACGGAGAACACCACGCCGGACTCGAACGCCTGCGTGGCCGACTGAAGCGGGTGAGCGCCGGTGGCGGCGAGTTCTGCCACGGGGTCAGGAGACCGATTCCAGACGGACACCTCGTGGCCCGCTTGAACAAGATTATGCGCCACTGCCTTTCCCATGGCGCCGAGTCCGATGACGGCAATTGTGCTCATTGGTGTGCTCCTGTTTCGGTGGGCCAGTTGGTGAATATCTCGGTGTAGTCATGGCTCATCAGTTCGATGACGGTGCCCCATGGATCCGTGAGATAGGACATGGTCCACGGTCTGCCCGCAACGACCGGTCGCGGTGCCGTGATGATGCGTCCACCACTGGCGGCGGCGACGGACGTCAGTTCCTGCACATCGGTAACCGTGAGGCACAGGTGCCAGGTTCCGCGCCGGGTGTAGTCGACAGGCCGGTCCGGCGCTGGGTCGGTCACGGGACTGATGAATTCGAAGAGTTCGACACCCACGCCGTTGTCCGTCTGCAGACCGGCCATTCGGGCCCGGCCGAATCGGGCGTCCAGTCCCGGCGGCAGCTCTCCGGCCGGTCCGGGTTCGAGTGTGCGCGGACCCATGATGCATTCAAATCCGAATACCTCGCGATACCAATCTATTGCCGCTGCGATATCGGGAACGGTAATCCCGACGTGATTGACGGACATCTTTCCTCCCATGAACCGGTTCAGACGGTTCCACCGTAGATCACCGTTGACGATCTGTCGAACCGGTTAAGATGGTTCGCATGACTCAGGGTGCGTCGCGGGATGTGGGGGCGATCTTCCGGCTGGACAACGCGGTGCTGGCGTTCCGTTTCACTGCGACGGTGTTCGATCGCGCGGGGGCGGCCACCGAGCGGCTCACCGATCCGGGGCGGCTGGGGTTGTGGCTGCGGGCCAATGGGCTGGACTTCTCGGATGCGACGGTGACCGAAGCCAACCTGGCCAATGCCAAGGAGCTGCGCGAGAGCATTCACCGTGCGGGTGCCGCGATCGCGGATGGCGGCACGATCGCGTCGGCAACGGTCCGGGTGTTGAACAAGTTCTCCCGAAATGGACATGCCCACAGGTTGTTCGGGAATGGCGAGGCAATCTGGCAAGGCGCGAGCATCGCGGATGCACTGTCGGTCATCGCTGCCGATGCGATCGAGACACTGGGCGGGCCCGATCGCGATCGTGTGAAGGCGTGCTCGGATGAGCAGTGCCATGGCCTCTACGTCGATACCAGTCGCGCCAATAACAGGCGCTGGTGCAACATGAACACCTGCGGGAACAGGGCCAAAAAGGCGGCGATGAGCCGCTTGCGCGAAGAGCGTTAAACCCGATGAGCCGCTTGCGCGAAGAGCGTTAAACCCGATGACAGGCGGGCGTTAGTGGGCGTGCATGACACCCCACGCCGGTAGGGGATCGAGGTAGTCACGCCAGGCCTGCGGTCCGGCCGCTAGCTCCTCGTCGGTGAGCACTGCGGACTCCAGAAGATGCCGCACGCGCGGACGGTCCAGACGTACCCCGATGAAGACAATCTCCTGGCCCGGCGCGACCTCGGCGCCGTGCCAGAACTGGGCTGGTTCGATCGTCAGGTTCGGCCCCGCCTGCGACCAGATCGCGGCGATATCGGGACGGCTGGCGATCCAGCAGAATCCCTTGCTGCGCAATAGCCCTTGCAGTGATTCCAGCGCGGTGTTGAGGCGCTGCGGGTGAAACGGGCGGTCCGAGCGGAAGGTCATGCTGCTGATGCCGTATTCCTCGGTTTCGGGTGTGTGCCCGTCGGCGATCTCCTCGTCCCAGCCAGGTGTTTGGGCGGCCAGGTCCGGGTCGAACAATCCCGTCTGCAGCACGAGATCGAGGTCGACGGCGCCACCGGTGGATCGCACGATCGTCGCCGTTGGATTGAGGCGGCGCAGCAGCGTCTCCACCATTCCGAGGGTCCGTTCGTTCACCAGATCCACCTTGTTGAGGATCAGGACGTCCGCGAACTCCACCTGATCGGTGAGCAGATCGGCGATGGACCGGCCGTCGCCGTCGGCCGCAGCCATATCGCGGTCGGCCAGCGCCTCACCGCGCGCCAGTTCGGGCAAGAAGGTGGACGCGTCGACGACCGTCACCATGGTATCGAGCTGGGCTACTTGCCCCAGGCTGGTTCCGTCCTCGAACTCCCAGGTAAACGAGGCAGCAACTGGCATGGGCTCGGAGATACCCGTTGACTCGATGACGAGCTGGTCAAATCGGTTCTGCCGGGCCAGGTCTCCGACGGCTTCGATCAGATCCTCGCGCAAGGTGCAGCAGATACAGCCGTTGGTGAGCTCGACGAGCCGTTCCTCGGTGCGGTCCAGGTGTCCTGTGCCCGCAACGAGGGCGGCGTCGATGTTCACCTCGCTCATATCGTTGACGATCACCGCGACGCGGCGGCCCTCGGTATTGGCCAGGATGTGGTTGAGGAGGGTGGTTTTTCCCGCTCCGAGGAATCCGGAGAGCACGGTTACGGGTAAGAGCTGGGCTGGGGTCACATGATAATGATAACCATTATCATTAATAAGTCGACGCCAGGATGCCCTTCAATGTCTCGCGGCCCTGAGAATCCAGCGGGAGCAACGGGCGCCTCGGGTCGCCGACGGCACGCCCCTGTAATTCCAGTCCGGCCTTGACGGTGGTCGGTAACCCGCCCGCGACGATGAACTGCAGGAGCGGCTTGAGTCCCTTGTAGATCGACGCGGCGTCGTCGTGGCGTCCGGCGCGCACGGCCTCGTAGAGATCCAGGCACGGCTGTGTCGCCAAACATGGTGCGGCGGTGCACCATCCGGATGCGCCGGCGTTGAGTGCGTCGAGCACCAGGGGATTGCTGCCGTTGTAGAAGGGCAGCTGTCCGTCGCTGAGGCGTTGGATGCCGAGCATCCGGTTGAGGTCGCCTGTCGATTCCTTGACCATGGTGAAGTTGTCGATATCGCGGAACATCGACACCAGGAGTTCGGGTTGCATGTCTACGCCGCTGGTGGCGGGGTTGTTGTAGGCCATCACGGGAATGTCGATGGCCGCGGCCACGGAAGCGAAGTGCTGCGCGATCTCGCGGTCGCTGAGCTTCCAGTACGACACTGGCAGTACCATCACCGCGTCGGCTCCGGCCTGCTGGGCGTGACGTGCCCGTCGAATGGTGTTGGCGGTGGTGAGATCCGAGGCCCCGACGATGACGGGCACCCTCTTGTTCACGGCGGCAACGGTGGTGTCGACGACGGCGTCGAATTCGCGTTCCTCAAGATAGGCGGACTCGCCCGTGCTGCCCAGCGGCGCGATGGCGTGAACGCCATCCTCGACGAGCCGGGACACCAGTTCGGCGAGCCGATCGGTGTCCACGGTGTCGTCGGGAAGGAAGGGGGTCACGGGGTAGGCGATGATTCCACGGAACTGGGGTGTGGAGGTCATGTGGTTTTCCTCAGGGTCTCAGGGTGATTGGCGAGCGCGGTGCGCGCGTAGTACGCGAAGTTGGCGATGCTGCGCCTGGGGGTGAGCGTCCAGTCGTGAGCCTCGCGGGCCAGCCGGTCGGGCAGGGGGGCGATGGTTCCCGCCGCCATGGCGGCCAACTGCAGCTTGGCGCCGCGCTCGATCAATACCGCCAGCGAGCAGGATTCCTCGACGGAGGCGCCGGCGACGACATGGCCGTGGTGGGCGAGCAGTATCGCCTTCTTGTCTCCCAGTGCGGCCGAGATGATCTCGCCCTCTTCGTTTCCGACAGGCACCCCTGGCCAGTCGGGCAGAAAAGCGCAGTCGTCATACAAGGGGGCGATATCCATCTGCGACACCACGAGCGGCGTCTCCAGCATGGACAGCGCCGCGACATGGAACGGGTGAGTATGCACGATGCACTGCACGTCGGGGCGGGCCCGGTAGATCCAGCTGTGGAAGCGGTTGGCGGGGTTGGCCATTCCGGATCCCTCGAGAACGTTGAGGTCCTCGTCAACCAGTAGCAGGTTCTCCTCGGTAATTTCGTCGAATCCAAGTCCGAGTCGTTGGGTGTAGAAGGTGCCGGGTTCCTCGGCGCGCGCGGTGATCTGTCCGGCGAGGCCGGAATCATGTCCGCGGTCGAACAGTGCGCGGCAGGTGAGTGCGACCTTCTGTCGTGTGGTCCATTCCGAGTCGGAGAAGTGCGTCTCCATGCTGCGCTCGGCGCGATTCATCAGAGCTGACTTGGTGTCCTGAAGTGTGGTGGCCATTTTCCGTGCTCCTTTCTGATCTCGGGCTGTGCGATCACCACTGTAGGACACTCTGTGTCATATAGTCAACATTGTTGTATGTATGCCGGGATAAGTGGCCGATGGGAACCTTCGTGTCACACTGGCCTCATGACATCGCTGGTGCGCGCGCTGCGCCGGGAACGTGGCCTGACCTTGGAAGAACTGGGCAGCCGCACCGGTCTGACCAAGAGCTATCTATCGAAAGTCGAGCGCGAGCACAGCACGCCGTCGGTGTCCGTGGCGATACGTATCGCGCAGGCCCTCGAAGTCGACGTCAGCCGACTGTTCACCAACGACGCCCATGAGTCCCGGGTGGTGGTGGATCGCGGTGCGGATGACTGGGATGACAGTAAGTTTCACGCGCTGAGCACCGAGATGCTCGGCAAGATCATGACGCCGTTCCTGGCTAGCCCGTCCACGGAATTCGCCGAGCATAGGTCCTCCCACGAAGGGCAGGAGTTCGTGTTCGTGCATCGCGGGTCGATCGAGTTGCAGTGCGAAGACGTCAGTTATGTCCTCGACGAAGGGGACAGCGCGTACCTTGACGCCACCCGCACCCACCGGATCCGCCGCACGTCGAAGACGCCGGCGCTGGTGGTCATCATCGCCGCGACCTAACGCGCTCGGCCGCGTGCCTGCCGGTAGTAGCGCACCAGGGTGTCCGTGGAGCTGTCGGTCTGCTGTGCCGGTGATGCGTCGTCGGTGATGACAGGCAGCAGGGCGACGGCCTGCTTCTTGCCCAGTTCCACTCCCCACTGGTCAAAGGAGTCGATACCCCAGACCGTACCCGCGGTGAACACCTCATGCTCGTAGAGTGCGATCAGTTGACCGACCGTCGAGGGTGTCAGCTTGGTGGCGAGAATGGTTGTGCTGGGCCGGTTTCCCGGCATCACCTTGTGCGGGACGACACTTGGTGCGGTGCCCTCGGCGGCGATCTCCTCGGCGGTCTTGCCGAAGGCCAGCACCTGCGTCTGCGCGAAGAAGTTACTCATCAGCAGGTCGTGCATGCTGCCGGTGCCGTCGGCGGTGGGCAGATCATCGGTGGGCTCGCTGAAGCCGATGAAGTCCGCCGGAATCAACCGGGTGCCCTGGTGCAGCAGCTGGTAGAAGGCGTGCTGACCGTTGGTTCCGGGCTCACCCCAGTAGATGTCGCCGGTATCGACGGTCACGGGTGCGCCGTCGGCCTTCACCGACTTGCCATTGGACTCCATGGTCAGCTGCTGCAGATACGCCGCGAACCTTGCCAGGTCGTTCGAGTAGGGAAGCACCCCACGTGACTGTGCGCCAAAGAAATTCGAGTACCACAAACCGATGAGGCCCAGGAGCGCCGGCGCGTTCTCTTCCAGAGGCGCGGTGCGGAAGTGCTCGTCGACAGTGTGGAACCCGGCCAGGAATTCGCCGAATGCCTCACGCCCGATCACCGCGATCACCGAGAGGCCGATTGCCGAGTCCACCGAGTAGCGACCGCCGACCCAATCCCAGAAGCCGAACATGTTGTCGGTGTTGATTCCGAACTCCGAGACCAGCTTCGCGTTGGTGGAGACGGCGACGAAGTGCTTGGAGACGGCGTCCTCGCCGAGTGCGTCCACGAGCCAGCGCCGTGCCGCGGTCGCGTTGGTGAGTGTCTCCAGCGTCGAGAACGTTTTCGAGGCGACGATGAAAAGCGTTGTCGCCGGGTCCAGGTCGGCGAGTGTGGCCACCAGGTCCGCGGGGTCCACATTGGAGACAAATCTCGCCGAGATCCCGGCGTCGGCGTAGTGACGCAGTGCCTGGTACACCATCACCGGTCCGAGGTCGGAACCGCCGATCCCGATGTTGACGACGGCGGTGATGCGCTGCCCGGTCGCCCCGGTCCACTCTCCGCTGCGTAGCCGGTCGGTGAAGTCGCCCATGGCATCGAGCACTTGGTGTACATCGGCGACCACGTCCTGTCCGTCGACCACCAGCTGCGTGTCGCGGGGCAGGCGCAGCGCGGTGTGCAACACCGCGCGGTCCTCGGAGGTGTTGATATGCGCCCCGGCGAACATGGCGTCACGGCGCCCCTCGAGATTGGCTGCCTTGGCCAAATCGACCAGCAGCGACAGGGTTTCGCGGGTCAGACGGTGCTTGCTGTAATCGATGTACAGGTCACCGACCGTGACGGTCAGGTCGCTTCCCCGAGTCGGGTCGTCGGTGAAGAATTCTCGAAGATGTGTGGAGGCGATCTGCTTGTGATGAGTTTCCAGTGCCTGCCACGCCGCTGCGAGTGTCATGCGACCGAGCCTAGTAGCGGCGCTCGGAGGCTGCAGGGCTGCCTATTGGTTGGCGCAGGTAACCCATCGGCTGCTGATCCGGGCGAACCCGGCGATACCCGTCTTGGTCTCGGTCTTCCCGCCGGCCGATGCGGTGATTGTCACCCGCGACGAGGCGGTATCGCCATTGACGACCGACTTTTCCACCTTGTCCACGTTGATCTTCAGATCATCGGGTTGACCCTCAAG
This sequence comes from Mycobacterium sp. D16Q16, assembly GCF_002013745.1. Classification (NCBI taxonomy): domain Bacteria; kingdom Bacillati; phylum Actinomycetota; class Actinomycetes; order Mycobacteriales; family Mycobacteriaceae; genus Mycobacterium; species Mycobacterium sp. D16Q16. Next base: position 752,828 of record NZ_MAEY01000001.1, on the reverse strand, counting down.
GTCCTCGTCGGTGATCGTCACGCAGGACAGCGCGTTGAGCACGTCGAGGTTCTTGGCGCCGAGTGCGGCATAAAACTCCTTGAGCACGTCCGTCAGCTCGCGCTCCTCCTCCTTGGTCGCCTCACGCGGCACCGACGAGGTGGTGGGGCCCGGCACCGAGATGCTGGTGGTGGCCGACCCCGTGCTCGGCGTCGTGGTCGAGGTGGAGCGTCCGGCACTGGTGGCCGTGCTGGAAGAGCTGTTGGTCGTCGTGGTGCTGCTGCTCGTCCTGGTCCGTGACCTTGTTGTGGTCGTCGTGGTGCTGCTCGTCGGCGCCTCTGGGTTCACAAGAGGCACGCCGAGCTTTACGGTCGGGCGCGCTTGGGGTGTGTCTTCGATCGTCCGGTTGTTCTCGACCCAGAGCCCGGCGGCCACCGCCGTCACCGCGGCCAGACAGACCGCCAGCACCCCGATGACGATCTTGGTGGCGTGCCTGGCGACGAACCTGCGCGTGGGCGTCGGTTCGGCGGCGACGGCGGCCTCCAGGTCGTAGTCCACCGACTCGTCCTCGGCGTCCTCCGGGTTGCCGTCCTTCGGTGCGGATTTGTCCGCTGCGACTTCGCCCTTGGCGGGGACGTTCTTACCCTCGGCCTTCGAGGTGTCGGCGCCCGTGGCGTCGGGCTTGTCCTCGGCCTTGTCTTGGTCGCTCAACGGATCCCTCCCTGTCGGTTCCAGCCGGGATTAGTGTCCCAATCTGCCGCGGCCCAGGCGCAGCAGCAACATGGCCAGAGTGTGGCCTTCCTGGCCCAGTTCGCTGAAGCGTTCGAGAACCTTCATCTCGCGGCTGTGCACAAGGCGCGGACCACCCGAGGCCATCCGGGCCTTACCGATTTCACGGGAGACCTCGGTGCGGCGCTTGATCGCCGCGAGGATCTCCGCGTCGAGCCGGTCGATCTCCTTGCGCAGCTCATCGATATCGGCCGCGGGCTCAGTGGCCTGGTCGATATCTTTTTGGCTGGCGTTCTCGGTCATTTGAGTAGTCATTCTGTCTCACACTTTCTCTTGGAGCGGTTCGATCCGCAATGCCGCCCCGGAATCCGGCCTCACAAGAGAGGAGCCCCGTAGTCCGGTAGCGGACTGCGGGGCTCGTGAATCGGCTAGACCACGGGCACCGTAGTCCGGTACCCGTAAAAAAATCGCTGCTGGTGGTCAAGCACATCAAAGAGTGTAGCCGACATGCGATGAACGCTTGCGGGACGTGCGTCAGGCCGAGATTGTCCCTCGTCAGCGGTAAGTTAGATCGGTCATGGCTATACCTGATTCTCTTCGCCCAAGCGGCTCATCGGCCCTTCCTGAGCCCGCGCTCTTCGACATGCCCAGCACTTCGAGTTCCCACAGCGATGCGTTGCTCGAGGGGCTGAACCCGCAGCAGCGTGCCGCCGTCGCGCACGAGGGGTCCCCACTGCTCATCGTCGCCGGCGCCGGGTCCGGCAAGACCGCGGTGTTGACCCGCCGCATCGCTTACCTGCTGGCCGAGCGGGACGTGAGCCCGGGACAGATCCTGGCCATCACCTTCACCAACAAGGCCGCCGCCGAGATGCGCGAGCGCGTCGCGAACCTCGTGGGCCGACGTGCCAACTCGATGTGGGTGTCGACGTTCCACTCCAGCTGCGTGCGCATTCTGCGGAACCAGGCCTCTCTGCTGCCCGGATTGAATTCCAACTTCTCGATCTACGACTCCGATGACTCGCGGCGGCTGCTGCAGATGATCGGCCGCGATATGGGCCTGGACATCAAGCGCTACTCGCCACGGCTGCTGGCGACCGCCGTCTCCAACCTGAAGAACGAGCTCATCTCGCCGGAGCAGGCCGTGGCCAACCTCAGCGTCGATGATGACGCCGGTGAGCTACGCCGAATCGTCGCCGATGTGTATGGCGAGTACCAGCGGCGTCTGCGTACGGCGAACGCTCTGGACTTCGACGATCTCATCGGTGAGACGGTCGCCGTACTGCAGCAGTTTCCGCAGATCGCGCAGTTCTACCGCCGCAAGTTCCGGCACATCCTGGTTGACGAGTACCAGGACACCAACCATGCCCAATACATCTTGGTCCGCGAACTGGTAGGTGCTCACGTGGACCGTACGGTCGATCCGGACAGCCCGGAACCCGCGGAGCTGTGCGTGGTGGGTGATGCCGACCAGTCCATCTACGCCTTCCGTGGCGCCACGATCCGCAACATCGAGGAATTCGAGCGCGACTATCCGAACGCGAAAACCATTCTGCTGGAACAGAATTATCGATCCACGCAGAACATCCTGTCGGCGGCCAATGCCGTCATCGCGAAGAACTCGAACCGTAGAGAAAAGCGGCTGTGGACCGATTCCGGCGAGGGCGAGCTGATCGTCGGCTACGTCGCGGACAACGAACATGATGAGGCGTCCTTCATCGCCCGGGAGATCGACGCGCTCTTCGATCGCAGCGACGCCAACTATGGCGACGTCGCGGTGTTCTACCGCACCAACAACAACTCCAGGTCACTCGAAGAGATCTTCATCCGAACCGGCATCCCGTACAAAGTCGTTGGGGGAGTGCGGTTCTACGAGCGCAAGGAAATCCGCGACATCGTCGCCTACCTGAGGGTGCTGACCAACCCGGGTGACGCGGTGAGCCTGCGGCGGATCCTCAACACCCCGCGCCGGGGCATCGGGGACCGGGCCGAGGCGTGTGTCGCCGTACACGCGGAGACCGCCGGCATCGGTTTCGGGGAGGCGCTCGCAGATGCCGCCGCGGGCAAGGTCGCGATGCTGAACTCTCGCTCCGAGAAGGCAATTGCCGCCTTCATGGACATGCTCGACGAGATCCGCGCCACGTTACGCACCGATCCGGGGGCGTTACCGGATATCGGCGATGTGGTCGACGCCGTGCTCAACCACACCGGGTATCGATACGAACTGGAGAACAGCAGCGATCCCCAGGAGCTGGCGCGTCTCGATAACCTCAATGAATTAGTCAGCGTCGCACATGAATTCAGTGCGGATGCGGCAAATGCCCAAGCGGCGGGGGATGATCTGCCGGTTGACGACGAGGATGTCGGTGCGCCTCCGGGAAGCCTAGAGGCGTTCCTGGAGCGGGTGTCGCTGGTTGCCGACGCCGACGAGCTGCCCGAATCGACGGCCGGTGTGGTCACGATGATGACTCTGCACACCGCCAAGGGGCTGGAATTCCCGGTGGTCTTCGTCACTGGCTGGGAGGACGGCATGTTCCCGCACATGCGCGCCCTCGGGGATCCGGTGGAGCTGGCCGAGGAACGCCGACTTGCCTACGTCGGGATCACGCGGGCCCGTCAGCGTCTGTACCTGAGCCGCGCCAAGGTGCGCTCGTCGTGGGGGCAGCCCATGATGAATCCGGAATCGCGCTTCCTGCAAGAGATTCCGCAAGATCTGATCGAATGGCGGCGCACGGATCCGCTGCCGGGACGGATCGCGACTGGTGCCGGAAGCTACGGCGGCGGTGGCTATGGGTCCAGTGGATCGCGCGGGGGCGGCGGCTCGTTGGGTGCTCCGTCCAAGAAGCGCACCAAGCCGCTGCTGGTGCTCGAACCCGGTGATCGGGTGAGCCACGACAAGTACGGGCTGGGCAAGGTCATGGAGGTGACTGGTGTTGGCGAGAGCGCCACAGCGCTCATCGACTTCGGCAGCGACGGACGCGTGAAGCTGATGCACAACTTCGCGCCCGTGCAGAAGCTCTAGAACAAAAACGCCGAGCGTGAGCGGCGCTGCTCACACTCGGCGTTGAAGGCTATGACTAGTCGCCGAAGCGGCTGAAGGTGATGCCCTTGTTGGCCAACCAGCCCTGCGGGTCGATGCGCTGCGATCCACCTAGCAGCACTTCGAAGTGCAGGTGCGGCCCGGTCGAGTTACCGCGGTTGCCGATGGTGGCGATGCGGTCACCCGCCATCACGCGCTGGCCCACCGATACTTCCCAGGTGTTGATGTGGCCGTACAGGGTCACGGTGCCGTCCGAGTGGCGGATCTTGACCCAGGCGCCGTAGCCGGCGGTCGGGCCCGTCGCGATGACGACGCCATCTGCCGCGGCCACGATCGGAGTGCCGATGCTGTTGGCGATGTCGATGCCGCCGTGCAGGGCACCCCAGCGGTAACCGAAGCCGGAGGTGAAGGTGCCGTTTGCGGGCATCACGAAGCGCGGAGCCAACAGACGCTTCTCGCGGTCCGCACGCTCGGAAGCGAAGGCGGTGGCCTTCGCCAGCTGCTCGTCGGTGATCGAGGTGTCGGTGGCCAGTGGCGCGGAGATCAACTGCGGCCCGTGGGCGGCCATCACCGCTGCGGAGCTGCCCAACGCGAGGCTGTGACGATCTGCGGCCGCTGCGGCATCGTGCTCGCTCAGCGCGCTATACCCGGCAGCTGCAGCTGCACCGGCGGCCATGGCTGCCAGGGCGATGCGCGTCTTGCCTACCTGACCGATCTCGCGGCGGCGGTGTGCGCCTCCGCTGCTGATCTTGGGCAGCTTGTCGGTGGGGGTGTCGCGAGGGTCTCTAGTGCGTGCGGCAGAGGCGGCGAACCAGTCCGCGGTGGCCTCGATGGAGGCGCGGATCCGGTCGGCTTCGTCGGTGTCCTCTTCCCAGTCCTGCTCGATCTGGGCGAGAGCGGCCTGGTGCTCCGTCTCGGCGTCCTCTTCCGGGGCGTCCTCGTAGACGTCGTAATCCTCAAGCTCGGGACGTTCCAGCGCATCACTCAGGCCGAACTCGTCGATCGGCACGATGTTGGTGATCTCGTTCTCACTCGGTGCCGCGCTTCGATCACCACGCGTGCGTGTCGTTCGATGCTGTGTCAAAACCTCGCCAGTCTTCCGTTCGGCGTCACGACCTAGCGTGACCAAAACGTGATCTAACCCAAGAGAAGGTAACGGTTGGGCAAGGGGAGTCGCAACTCAATGCGCCGAAACGCATATAAATGTGACTTGTGTCACGAAGGCGCTGATAGGGCTCCCAAGCCGCGGCTTCGTTGCCGAATCTCGCCGTGGCTACCTCACCACAGATCACGGCCGTATGGCGACCCCCTGTGACCGAACTGAAACCGGTTACAGACGCGTTCGAGTCCTGCCAGCGGGTAGCCAAATGATGAATTCTATGAGTGACCAGGTGGTGAATTCGGCCACTTACTCAGAAGTAGTGAGGGGCGCCGCTGTGGCCTTGGCTACAGTCCCTAGTGCAATAGTGCCGATCGAAGATGAGGGCTAGTAGATGGATCTTTTCGAGTACCAGGCCAAGGAGCTGTTCGCTAAGCACAACGTGCCGACGACGCCGGGCCGGGTTACCACCACCGCCGAGGATGCCAAGGCGATCGCCGAAGAAATCGGTAAGCCGGTGATGATCAAGGCGCAGGTCAAGGTTGGTGGACGTGGCAAGGCTGGTGGTGTGAAGTACGCCGCCACTCCCGATGACGCTTTTACACACGCACAGAACATCTTGGGCCTGGACATCAAGGGCCATGTCGTCAAGAAGATCCTCGTCGCCGAGGCCAGCGATATCGCCGAGGAGTACTACATCTCCTTCCTGCTGGATCGCGCTAACCGCACCTACCTGGCCATGTGTTCGGTCGAAGGTGGCGTGGAGATCGAGGTCACGGCCGAGGAGAACCCCGACGCGCTGGCCAAGGTGCCGGTCGACGCGGTCAAGGGCGTCGATCTGGCTCTGGCCCGTGAGATCGCCGAGAAGGGCAAGCTGCCCGCCGCAGTCCTGGATGCCGCCGCGGTAACCATCCAGAAGCTGTGGGAGGTGTTCGTCGGTGAGGACGCCACCCTGGTTGAGGTCAACCCGCTGGTGCGTACCCCCGATGATCAGATCCTGGCCCTGGACGGCAAGGTCACCCTGGACGGCAATGCCGACTTCCGCCAGCCCGGCCACGCCGAGTTCGAAGACAAGGACTCCACCGATCCGCTGGAGCTCAAGGCCAAGGAACACGACCTCAACTACGTCAAGCTTGACGGCCAGGTCGGCATCATCGGCAACGGCGCGGGTCTGGTCATGTCGACTCTCGACGTGGTCGCCTACGCCGGCGAGAACCACAACGGCGTGAAGCCCGCCAACTTCCTGGACATCGGCGGTGGCGCCTCGGCCGAGGTCATGGCCGCCGGTCTCGACGTCATCCTGGGCGATTCGCAGGTCAAGAGCGTCTTCGTGAACGTGTTCGGTGGCATCACCGCGTGTGACGCTGTCGCCAACGGCATCGTCGGCGCCCTGAAGACTCTCGGTGGCACGGCAAGCAAGCCGCTCGTGGTCCGTCTCGACGGCAACAAGGTCGACGAGGGCCGCGCGATCCTGGCCGAGTTCAACCATCCGCTGGTCATCCAGGCCGAGACCATGGACGCCGGTGCCGACAAGGCCGCCGAGCTGGCGAGCAAGTAAGGGAGCTTGAATCAATGTCTATCTTTCTGAACAAGGATTCGAAGGTCATCGTCCAGGGCATCACCGGCGGTGAGGGCACCAAGCACACCGCACTGATGCTCAAGGCCGGCACCCAGGTCGTGGGCGGCGTGAACGCCCGCAAGGCCGGAACTACGGTGTCGCACAAGGATGCAGACGGCAACGACGTCGAGCTCCCGGTCTTCGGTTCGGTGGCCGAGGCCATCAAGGAGACCGGCGCCGACGTGTCGATCGCCTTCGTGCCGCCCGCGTTCTCCAAGGACGCGATCATCGAGGCCATCGACGCCGAGATCCCGCTGCTGGTCGTGATCACCGAGGGAATCCCGGTGCAGGACAGCGCATATGCGTGGGCCTACAACCTTGAGAAGGGCAACAAGACCCGGATCATCGGGCCCAACTGCCCCGGCATCATCACCCCCGGTGAGGCGCTGGTCGGCATCACGCCGAACAACATCACCGGCACGGGTCCGGTCGGCCTGGTGTCGAAGTCCGGCACGCTGACCTACCAGATGATGTACGAGCTGCGCGATTTCGGTTTCTCGACTGCCATCGGCATTGGCGGAGACCCGGTCATCGGCACCACCCACATCGACGCCATCGAGGCGTTCGAGAAGGACCCGGAGACCAAGATCATCGTGATGATCGGTGAGATCGGTGGCGACGCCGAGGAGCGTGCGGCCGACTACATCAAGGCCAACGTGTCCAAGCCTGTCGTCGGCTACGTCGCGGGCTTCACGGCCCCCGAGGGCAAGACCATGGGTCACGCCGGTGCCATCGTGTCCGGCAGCTCGGGTACCGCTCAGGCCAAGAAGGAGGCCCTTGAGGCCGCCGGCGTGAAGGTCGGCAAGACGCCGTCCGAGACCGCCAAGCTGGCTCGCGAGATCCTGCAGAGCCTGTAACAGGTTGCTTACGCAAGGGCCCCGACCGGATTCCCGGTTGGGGTCCTTGTCGTTTCGCCCATGTTGCCGCATTCTGGCCGAAATCGCGCCTCCGGTAGCACCTTTCATCTCTCTGGAGGCGCCGGATCTACTGTCAGGCGATCTCGGGTTTCGTTCAGTGAGATTGTGTGACCTACGCATGAACAATCGGATGACGGGGCATCGTCGCCCCTGGTGACCGGCTACCTTCTCGGTTCGTGGGCCTCTCGTTCGACACATCCGGGCTGGTGCCGAGCGTTGACGGCTGGTACGACCCGGCGACCGGCGATCAGTTCTGGGTATCCGATTCGCGGGGTCCCTACCTGTCGGTGCCGCTGGAGGATCTGAGCGTGGTGCGCCGTGCGCTCGTCGAGACGGTGCTCGCTCGGCGCGCTGGAGTCATTGAGGCCTACATCGTTGGCGTCGATACCCTCCCGGGCCTGTTGTACGTGGTGAAGGTTCCGAAAGCTGATGCCCCGCAAGGGCTCACCTTCATGGCATCGATAGTCGTTCCGCGTGCGCATTCGTACGCGATGGTCTGCGGAGCGTTCGCGGAGGGGCCGGTGACCGGGGTGCGCGAGGCGACCGTGCTGGAAGAACTGCTGGCGGTTGGCGATCCGTCATCGCGCATGTGGCCCCCGCACCCGTACGCGCCTGATCTCGAACCGGGCATCCCGTACAACATCGCCGACGAAATACGTTGGGACGATAAGTTTCCCGATCATCCGCTATCGCGTCTACGTCGTTGGGTGGCGCGGGTGACGCCAACCGTTCGAGTGGAACAGAGGTTCGCGGCTCAGCCGCCGTTCTCCGTGCGTTAGGCGAATGCGGCCAGTTTTCCGGACAGCCGTTCGATGTATGCCCGCACCTCGTCCTCGGAGCGATCGGGCATCCCGAAGATCGCCTCGGTGACACCCAGCTCGCGCCACGCGGCGAGCTGCTCGGGGTCCGGCTTGCCCGCCAGCACGTAGATCAGTGGGTCGCCCGCACGGCCGGCCGCCGCCCACTCCTCTTTGAGCGCCACGATCTTGCCGGTGATGTCCTCGTCGCGTGGGGTCGACATCCAGCCGTCGGCGTTCTTCGCGATCCACTTGAAGTTCTTCTCGGTGCCGCCCGCGCCCACGATCACCGGCACATGCTTCTGCACCGTCTTGGGCCACGCCCAGCTGGGGCCGAAATTGACGAATTCGCCTGAATAGCTGGCCTCTTCGTTCTCCCAGAGCTTGCGCATCGCCTCGATGTACTCGCGTAGCATGGTGCGGCGACGGCCGGCGGGAACGTTGTGATCGGCCAGCTCGTCAGTGTTCCAGCCGTATCCGACGCCGACGGTAACCCGGCCGCCGCTCATGTGATCAAGGGTGGCAATCGATTTGGCGAGGGTAATGGGATCGTGTTCGACGGGGATCGCGACCGCGGTGGCCAGCCGGATCTTTGAGGTCACCGCACACGCGGCGCCGAGCGACACCCATGGATCCAAGGTGCGCATGTAGCGGTCGTCGGGTAGTTCCGCGCCGCCGGTCCCGGGATGCGCGGCCTCGCGCTTGATCGGGATATGCGTGTGTTCGGGAACGTAGAAGGTGCTGAACCCGCCGTCCTCGGCCGCCTTGGCGGCGATGTCCGGCGAGATGCCGCGGTCACTGGTGAACAGAACGAGCCCGTAGTCCATCCACCAATTAGAACGTGTTCCAGTTTTGTTGTCGAGGGTGGGGCCCAAACCCGCAGGGGAACGGATCACGGTGAGCGAGACGGATGACCGCTCAAAGGGTTCGCTGTTTGCATATCCCCGTGACGACCGAACGGATATCCGACCACGTCAAATTCGCGTACTGGGTCCCCAATGTCAGCGGCGGGCTGGTCACCAGCACCATCGAGCAGCGCACGGACTGGGGTTACGACTACAACGTCGCCCTGGCACGCGCGGCCGAGAACAACGGCTTCGAATACGCGCTCACCCAGGTGCGCTACGAGGCCAGTTACGGCGCCGAGTATCAACACGAATCCACCAGTTTCTCCCTGGCTCTGCTGCTGGCCACCGAGCGGCTCAAGGTGATCGCCGCGGTTCACCCGGGGCTTTGGCAGCCGGGTGTGCTCGCCAAGCTGGGCGCGACGGCTGATCACTTGTCGGGCGGTCGCTTCGCCGTCAACGTGGTGTCCGGATGGTTCAAGGACGAGTTCACGCACTTGGGCGAACCATGGTTGGAGCACGATGAGCGGTATCGGCGAAGCGGCGAATTCCTCCAGGTGTTGCGCAAGATCTGGACCGAGGATGACGTCGACTTCCGGGGCGATTTCTATCGGATCCACGACTTCACGCTGAAGCCGAAGCCGCTGCACACCCCGGAGCTGTTCCAGGGCGGCAACTCGACGGCCGCACGGCGCAACGGCGGCCTGTACTCCGACTGGTATTTCTCCAACGGGAAGGACTTCGCCGGTATCACCGACCAGATCGTGGAGGTCCGGGACCACGCCCGAACCGTCGGCCGCGAGGTCAGCGTCGGGCTCAACGGTTTCATCATCGCCAGAGATACCGAGGCCGAAGCGCGCGAGGTGCTACGGGAGATTGTCGCCAAGGCCAACCGCCCCGCCGTTGAGGGTTTCCGCGCGGCCGTTCAACAGGCTGGTTCGGCCACCGGCGATAAGAAGGGGATGTGGGCGGATTCCTCGTTCGAGGACCTCGTGCAATACAACGACGGATTCCGCACCCAGCTCATCGGTACCCCGGAACAGATCGCCGAGCGGATTGTCGCCTACCGGCGGCGGGGTGTGGACCTGATCCTGGGTGGCTTCCTGCACTTCCAGGAGGAGATCGAATACTTCGGCGCCAAGGTGCTGCCACTGGTCCGTGAGATCGAGGCGGCCGACGCTCAGGAAACCCACAGCGAATATCGCGTACCGGTTTTGAGCTAACCGATGTGCCTCGGCCGCGTCTAGCCTTGTCTGCGTCCGTACCGGCGCCGGGTGCAGTAGCGTGGAGGCGATCCACCCCGAGACCACGACCGAAACCGTGATGTAGGAGATGTAATGACGTATTCGACCGGTGGGCCCGGATACCAGCCCGCGCAGCCGTCCAACCCGTACGGCACCCCGTCCTTTGTGGCTGAGCCCAACACGGGCGCGCTGGGGGTTTACCTACCCGGTGGTGTCTTGGTGCTGAGCCTGATCGGCTTCATTGCCGGCTTCGGGCCGTTCTACACCGGGAAGGCCAGCTCGGGGACATCGGGAAGCTTCGGCGGATTCGACCTCCTGGCCTTGTCGCCGGTCTTCGGCTTCGCGCAGTTCGCTCTGCTGATCGCCGGTCTGACCGCGGGTGTCTCGCTCCTCTCCGGCAAGGATGACAAGCAGGCTCCCGTGGCAATCCTGTCGATCGTCGGATTCCTCTTCGTGCTTGGTGGACTTTTCGGCAACCCGTTCGCGGCCGCCTTCGGTGAGGTCGGCATCGGGTGGGGCCTGATCACGCTCGCCGTGGTGTCCGGCCTGCAGGCCGCGGCCGCCGTCTACGCCCTGCTCAGTGAGGTGGGCGTCGTCAAGGCCAAGACCGCCTCTCCGGCGACCAACCCGTTTGGCAGCCAGTACCAGACGCAGCAGAGCCAGTACTACACCCCGCCGCAGCAGCCACAGCAGCAGCTTCCCAAGCAGGGGCAGGGCTACGGCCAGGCCGGTGCACAGGGCTACGGCCAGCAGCAGGGCTTCGGTCAGCCGGCCGCTCAGGGTTACGGCCAGGCCGGTGCGCAGGGCTACGGCCAGCAGCAGCCCGCTCCCGCCGGGCCGCCCTCGTACGGCGGCTACGGCCAGCAGCCGCCGCAGTCGGCGCCTCCGACTCCGCCGCAGGGCTTCAGCAGCACCGGGTTCACGCCGCCGTCGGCACAGCCGGCTCAGCAGGCCGCGTCGTCGCAGCCGACCCAGCAGTACCCCACCTTTGGTGCGGCCAGCGGTCAGGCTCCCGGTGGTGAGCAGCAGGGCGGCGCCAGCGCCGGTTCGGCCGCTGCCAGCGGTGACGATCTGTTCGGCACCTCTCGTCCCTCCAACTAGACGGTGTTTACTGCCGTGATCGGCGCGTGAATCAAACCTCGCGCGCCAATCCCGCACAGGCTCGCGCACTGCTGACGGTTGCCTTTGGCCCGTCAGCAGTTGCGTTGGTCATCATTGCGGCAATCGTCCTGGTGCAGTTGGTGATTGCCAACAGCGACATGACCGGGACGTTCGGTGCGGTGGCCAGCATGTGGCTGGGCACCCACCTGGTACCGATCTCGATCGGTGGGCGAGTCATCGAGGTGCTGCCGCTATTGCCAACGGCGGCAATGGTGTGGGGTGTCGCCCGAACCGTCGCCTCGACAATCGCACCCACCGCTTCCTGGTACGTGATCCGGTGGGTGATCGCCTCGGCGCTAGCCGGCCCGCTCCTCATGACGGCGATATCGCTGGCGATCATTCATGACGCATCGACGGTGCTGACCCAGCTGCAATCACCAAATGCCTTGCGCGCATTCGGTTCTGTCCTCGGTGTTCACGCGGCCGGTGCAATTGCCGGCGTTTTACTGCGGGTCGGCAGGCGGCTCGCGGTGGTCCTAGAGCTGCCGTCATGGCCGATGGAGGCCGCCCGTGGCGCTGCCGCCGGGGTACTCGCGCTGTTCGGGCTGTCCGCGGCCGTGACGGCGGGGTCGCTGGTGGTGCACTGGGCGACGATGGATCAGCTGTACTCGGTGACCAACGATTTCGTAGGTCAGCTGAGCTTGACACTGTTGGCGCTCCTCTATGCGCCCAACGTCATTCTGGGTGCATGTGCGCTGGCGGTCGGATCCAGCGCACATGTGGGCACCGCGGCCTTCAGTGCGTTCGCCGTATTCGGCGGTCAGCTGCCCGCAGTGCCGATCCTCGCGGCCGTTCCCACACCGCCGCTCGGCCCCGCGTGGGTGGCACTGATGATCATCGGTGCGGTGTCCGGGGTGGCCGTCGGCCAGCAATGCGCACGCCGACCCGTGCCATGGCCCACCGCGATTCACAAAGTGGTCACGGCGGCGCTTCTGGCGGCAACATTCCTGGCGATCGTCGGCAAGCTCGCCGGAGGACAGCTGGGGAACTTCGGACGCCTCGGGATCGACCAGGGCACGTTCGGCCCCGGGGTGTTCTTCTGGTTCCTGGTCATCGGCCTGTTGACGGTGTTCATGCTCGGCGGAGCCACCCGCCTCCCGGCCAGGGCGCGGCCGGAACCGGTGCAGGAGCCGGAACCCGAATCCGTGCCTGAACCGGCACCCGAGCCGGCGCTGGAACCCGCGCCGGACGTTGAACCCGAGCCGGAACCGGAGTCGGAGCCGGAACCTGAATCAGATCCGGAGCCCGGCCCCGAGAGTGACTCCAGCGACCCTCCAGAATCGGCCACGTGACCAGCCCGGCTACGCTCAGCGGCGTGTCGGTGTCGGATTCTCTTCGCGCAAGCGGCTCATCGGAGCCCCAGCAGGCCGTTGAGATTGCGCCGTCTGCCCCCGCGCGCGTCGTGGTCCTGGCTTCCGGTACGGGAACCCTCCTGCGCTCCCTCTTAGACGCGGCCACGGGTGACTTCCCCGCTCGGATCGTCGCGGTGGGCACCGACCGGCAATGCGATGCCGTCGATATCGCCGCTGGCGCGCAGCTTCCCAGCTACACCGTGCGGCTCGGTGAGTACGACACCCGCGAACACTGGGACGCCGCGATCACCGAGGCCACCGCCGCGCACCGGCCCGATCTGGTGGTATCGGCCGGATTCATGAAGATTCTTGGACCACAGTTTCTTTCACAGTTCTTGGGTCGGGTCATCAACACTCATCCCGCGCTGCTGCCGTCTTTTCCCGGCGCGCACGCCGTGCCCGAAGCCCTGGCCCATGGGGTCAAGGTCACCGGCTGCACGGTGCACCTGGTCGATGCCGGGATGGATACCGGCCCGATCCTCGCGCAGCAAGCCGTCCCCGTTCACGGGGACGACGACGAGGCGAGCCTGCATGAACGCATCAAGGTGGTGGAACGGACGCTGCTGGTAGATGTGCTGGCCGCGGTCGCCACCAGAGGTTTGACATGGAACGGAAGAAGGGCCTCCATCAAGTGAGTACGCAGCGACCCGTACGGCGGGCATTGATCAGCGTCTACGACAAGACCGGACTCGAAGAGCTCGCCAGCGGGCTGCACGCCGCCGGTGTGGAACTGGTTTCCACCGGATCCACCGCGAAAACCATTGCCGCCGCGTCAATTCCGGTGACCCCCGTGGAAGAGGTCACCGGTTTTCCGGAGGTACTGGATGGCCGGGTGAAGACCTTGCATCCGCATGTGCACGCCGGTGTCTTGGCCGATACTCGCCGCGAGGAACACCTCACTCAACTCGAAGAGCTGGGCGTCAAGGGCTTCGAACTGGTGGTGGTCAACCTGTACCCGTTTGCCGCCACGGTGGCCTCGGGTGCCACCGAGGACGAATGCGTCGAACAAATCGACATCGGCGGACCCTCGATGGTGCGCGCCGCTGCCAAAAACCACCCGAGCGTGGCGGTGGTCGTCGACCCCGCCTCATACGGTGAAGCACTGGCTGCCGTCAGTGCCGGGGGGTTCACCCTGGAGGCGCGGAAGGTCCTGGCGGCCAGAGCGTTCCGTCACACCGCCGAGTATGACGTGGCCGTGGCAGGCTGGCTGTCGGCTGTCGCGGAGCCCGAGGGCGCGGAGTTGCCCGCCTGGATCGGCGGGACATGGAACCGCTCGGCGGTGCTGCGCTATGGCGAGAACCCGCATCAGCAGGCAGCCCTGTACACGGGTGCCTCCGGGCACGGATTGGCACAGGCCGAGCAGCTGCACGGAAAAGAGATGTCGTACAACAACTACACGGATGCAGACGCCGCCTGGCGTGCCGCGTGGGACCAGGACAAGGCCTGTGCGGCCATCATCAAACATGCCAACCCGTGCGGTATCGCGGTGTCGGACATATCGATTGCCGACGCCCACCTCAAGGCCCACGAATGCGATCCGTTGAGCGCTTTCGGCGGGGTGATAGCCGTCAACCGTGAGGTGAGCGTGGAGATGGCGGAGCGGGTCGCCGACATCTTCACCGAGGTGATCGTCGCGCCCGGTTACGCCGAGGGCGCGGTGGAGGTGCTGAGCCGCAAGAAAAATGTGCGTCTGCTGCGCCTGGCGCAGTCACAGTCCGGGCGCACCGAGTGGCGACACATCAGTGGTGGTCTGCTCGTACAGGAGCGCGACGCGCTGGACGCCGAGGGTGACGATCCGGCCAACTGGACACTGGTGGCCGGCGCCGCCGCGGACGAGGACACGTTGGCGGACTTGGTGTTCGCCTGGAAGGTCGGGCGGGCCGTCAAGTCCAACGCGATCGTCGTCGCCTCCGGTGGCGCCACTATCGGTGTCGGCATGGGACAGGTCAACCGCGTCGACGCCGCGCGATTGGCAGTCTCACGGGGTGGGGATCGAGTCTCCGGTGCGGTCGCGGCCTCGGATGCGTTCTTCCCCTTCCCCGACGGCCTGGAGGTGCTGACGGAGGCCGGAGTGCGCGCGATCGTGCATCCGGGCGGGTCGATGCGCGATGAGCTGGTGGCCGATGCCGCCAAGGCCGCCGGAATCACGTTGTACACCACCGGAGCACGCCACTTTGCCCACTAGGGTGCACTAAGAGGGAGAGCCAATGGTTCAGCCCAGTTTGGATTGGCCGGGCGAGCCATTGCGCTCGCTGGTGTGGACGCTGCAGGCGTGGGTGATCACCATGGTGGTCTTCCTTGCGGTGGCCTTTCTGATCGCCCGTTTCACTCAATGGGGGCAACAGTTCTGGCGGGTAAACGCCCCCTTCTTCTGGGGGAGCGACACCTGGCGCACGTGGGCGTTGGTGGCGTTCATGATGTGGCACACCGTGTACATGGCGCGCGTGACGGTCATCTTCACGTACCAGTACAAGGACCTGATGAATGCGTTGCAGGTTGGTTCGGAGGCGCTCGTCACCCATGACTCCGGACTGCTGGCGGACGCGCGTCAGGCATTTTTCACGTCCTTCGCGATCAGCGGAGTGCTGGTAGTACTCACCGTGACGTACACGGTGGTGGATCTCTTCCTGCGGAGAGTGCTCGCCATCCGGTGGCGGGTATGGCTCAACACGCGGCTCGTCGACGACTGGATGAGCAAGGATGCGTTCTACCGCAACCGTTTTCTGGATACTCCGGTAGAGAACCCGGATCAGCGAATCCAGATCGATATCGAGACGCACACCACCAAGTCGGTGGATTTGGTGCTCGGCGCGGTAAACAAAACCCTCTTGATCGTGATGTTCACCGGAGTGCTGTGGCAGCTCTCGGGTCCGTTGCTGCTGTGGGGAGTCGAGATCCCGCGCGCCATGGTGTTCATCGCCTTCGTCTTCTCGATCACCGTGACGGTCCTTGCGTTCTGGATCGGCCGGCCGTTGGTACGGCTGAATTTCTTGAACGAACGATTCAGTGCGAGTTTCCGCTATGCGTTGGTGCGCCTGCGCGACAGTGCGGAGCGGGTGGCGTTCTATCGTGGCGGCGAGCGTGAACGCGTACTGCTCCATGCGCGCTTCGCCGACATCATCGCCAACATGTGGCGGATCGTCTTCGCGCAGCTGCGACTGAACGGCTGGAATCGTGGTGTCGGCGATGTGACGACGGGAATGATCCCCTACATCGTGCAGGCGCCACGATTCTTTACCGGGCAGATCAAGGTGGGGGACCTGCTGCAGACCGTTGCGGCGTTTGGAAGTGTCTGCGGCGCAATGTCCTTCTTCCGGGACAGCTATGACGAATTCACCGTCTATCGGGCCGCACTCATGCGCATCGACCAGATGCTCGACAGCGACCACCGAGCCCGTGAACTGCCGAGGATCGACGTGACCGACGCGGACAACGCCCTGACTCTCACCGATGTCGATGTCCGAGATCTACAGGGGCTGGACATGATCGCGGACCTGAACCTCGAGCTGTCCGCGGGTGGCAGTGTCGTCGTCAAGGGCCCATCGGGATGCGGGAAGACGACCCTGCTGCGCAGCCTGGCACAGCTGTGGCCACAGGCCACGGGTGTGGTCGCGCGTCCCGACGGCTGGGCGACGCTGTTCCTGCCGCAGCTGCCGTATCTGCCGTTGGGCAACCTGCGCGAGACCGTGGTGTATCCGCTTCCGGCGGAGGAAGTTTCGGACGAGAAGTTGACGCAGGCTTTGCGTGATGTCTCCCTGGGACATTTGGCCGAGCGGTTGGAGGAAGAAGCCGACTGGGCGGCCGTGCTCTCGCTGGGCGAGCAGCAGCGGGTGTCCTTCGTGCGGGTGCTGCTGGTGCGCCCGACAGTGGTGTTCCTCGACGAGTCGACCTCGGCCCTGGATGAGGGGCTGGAGGACGCTATGTATGCGCTGGTGCGGGAACGGCTGCCCGACAGCGTCGTGTTCAGTGTGGGGCACAGGTCGACGATCGACCGCCATCACCAGTCGCGGTTGCAGCTGACGGGCAGTGGTGCGTGGGAGCTCTCGCCGGTGTGAATCGGCTAAACACGGGAACTTTTGGCTACGGCCGTACGACTGATCTAGTGACGGCGCCTGCGGGCTGGGCGTGGTCCACCGCAGTGGCTCCATGCGACGGATGCCACCACGGTGCTTCTGATGAGTTGGGCAGTTAACCGTTCAATGAAAGGAACCGCCATGCGCGATATCGCTGTTGAGATCGTTGTCGAGGACGATGAAATCGTCACCGCGACGGAAATGGTTGCCAGCCACTAAGAGTGGACGTCGGGCGTGCGTGGCCGTCCCCTAGGCCGCGCACGCCCGGACGCAAGCACGGAGGCGAAAACAGTGTTCGTCCATGACCCCCGCTGGCGCCGGTTCGTCGCGGACTGGGCCCCTCGCTATGAAGAAACGGTCTTCATTTCCGGGCTGGTGCCGGACCAGAAGGCGATCACCGATCGGATAGCGGCGGCAGTGACCTCAGCGACCGCCGCCGAAGGAAAAGGACTGCGACTGCGCGCGTTCCGGGGCAGCGAGTTCGACTTCAAGCTCACCGAGCGGCTCTCACGCAGCGCGCCCAAAGGCGCGCAGTCCTTGACCGAGTGGCTCGCCGATAACGCCGACGATCGTCCGGCATGCGTGGCCATCAACGACGCCTCCTCATGGGATCTGGGTCTTGCCGCGTTGGCCCAGGCTGTGGTGCGCAGTCTTGTCCCGGATCGAGACCTGGTGTCCGGCGCGGATATTTACACCTTCATCGCTGATGTGGAATGGACACCCTTCGGAATTCACAAGGATGACGAGCCATCGCTGATCTTCCACCTGGGTCCGGGTGTCAAGGAACTCTGGGTGTGGCCCGCGGAGGGAATGGACCAACATCAGTTATTCGAGAACCCGTCGTTGGGCAAGGTCTCATTTGACTTCGACCGACTGCTTCCCGGCGCCAGCCGCTACACCCTGTGTCCGGGTGACTTCGTGTGCATCCCCCGGGGGCGCTACCACCTTTTTCGCAACGCAGGTCCCTCGGTGTTTCTGGGGATCACACTCTTTCCGCCTAACGTCCGGAAATCATTCTCGGACTTGATGATCGATCACTTCGGTGCGCGGCTCGACGCGGCAGGCGAGCCCCGCAGCTTCGAGGATGTCGGTCAGCTGGTGATGGAGACGCTCCACGACCCCGCGGCGATGTCCGGATTGGCGACAACCATGGAACTGGCGGCGGCGAAACAGCGCACCGCCGGGTATCTGCGCGCGCCGAAGGTGGCGGCCTTGCGTACCGGCGATCCTCCCGTTGGTGCCACATTCGGCTGGGCTTATCCCGGAGTGGTGCAATCATTCATCGGCGCGGAGCGAACCCATCTGGTGGCCCGTGGTCGCGATATCGCGTTCGGCGGCGCGGTGAACCTTGACGGACTCTTAGCGCTTACCGGGGAGTTCACCCTGAATGATCTTGACGCGGTTCTTGCGGCAGAACTGGATATCGACCGGCGCCGTCAGGTTGTGAATGCGCTGTGGCGCTTCGGCGCTCTGGATCTTGTCACTGCTCTTCCAGCGACTCGCGCCGCTTGCGCCGCTTCCGCTTGACGTTCACGCCACCCCACAGCGAGAACCCCTTGACCGTCACGTGCGGGGCACCCTCTACGCCTCGGCCACTCGCCGAGTGATCGAAGCCACCCATCACCGCGACACCTTTGACGTCGACGTTGACCTCCGGCGGTAAGAGGATCGTCTGGCCGCCCATGATGGAGAAGGAGCGGATCTCCACCTCATTGGAGGTGAAGTCGGCGTAGCGCAGGTCCAGCACGCCGCCACCCCACAGCGCGAATGAAGTGAGCTTGCCGGGGACGTTCCAGCGGCCCCGTCGTTCAAATCCGCTCATGATTGCCATCAGCACCGTCGAGGGGGCTGGCTTGCTGTCTTGACCGCGAACTTGAGAAGTAGCAACTGCGGGCAGGTCCGCGCTGAGCTGATCAAGCTCACCGTATGTATTTGCCGAGTACACCTTCGTGAGGCGCTCCTCGAACTCAGAGAGCTCCAGCCGACCCTGCGCGGCAGCGTCGGATAACAGCTGTGCGACGCGCATGCGATCGGCGTCTGCGGCCCGCATCGATGCGGTAGCCCGCTCAGGGAGGTTGCTCATCACCGCCGAGCCTACGACGAACGGCGCTTAAAGGCACGCGGTTCATTAGTGTTGCTCAGCGCACTACACACGTAGTGCAGTCTGGTTCACACCTGCCACGCGGGCGGACGCTTCTGCAGGAAGGCCAACATGCCCTCCTGCGCCTCGGGAGACACGAACAAACGCGCGGAGGTTTCTGTCAACTCGACTGCACGCGCATCGAAATCGGCGAGGATCGGCGCGGTGGTGAGCCTCTTCGACTCGGCCAGCCCTTGCGGCGAACCAAGCGCGATGTCATCCACTAACGAAGTGACCGCGGCCTCGACTGCCTCGGGACTATCGACGGACTTGGTCACCAAACCGATCTCCGCGGCCACCCGCGCGTCGAACCTCTCGCCGGTGACGAAGTAGCGCCCGGCCGCCCGGCCGGTGAGCCGGGGCAGCAGCGTCAGCGAGATGATCGACGGCGCGACTCCGATGCGTGCCTCGGTCAGTGCGAAGGTGCTGTCGGGTCCTGCTACCGCGATGTCGGCGGCTCCCACCAGACCGAAACCCCCGGCCCGCACATGGCCGTTGACGGCGATGATGACGGGCAGGGGCAGCTCAAGAATGTCGCGCAGTAGCGTGGTGAGTTGGCCGGCCCGATCCTTGGCGACATCTTGGGGATCGGACGACGCCGCTGAGCTTTCCGACAGGTCGGCGCCCGCGCAGAAGGTGTTGCCGGTGTGGGTGAGCACCACGGCACGCACCGTCTTGTCGACAGCGGCCCGCTGCAGTCCCTCTCGCAGTTGCAGCACCAACCTGCTGGACAACGCATTGCGGTTGTGCGGTGAGTCGAGGGTCAGGCGAGCGGCGCGGCCTTCCACCTCGTACTGGACCAGAGTGTCAGATTCTTTCGCCATTCGGCGGACCTTTCCTTTAGTACGAGCGGGGTAGGCCGAGGGACGTCTGCGCCACGAAGTTGAGGATCATCTCCCGGCTCACCGGGGCGATACGCCCGAAGCGCGACAGATTCAGCAGGGGCGCCACGGCGTACTCGGAGGTCAATCCGTTGCCGCCCAAGGACTGCACGGCACGGTCGGCCGCGCGGCAGGCCACGTCCGCCGCGGCGTACTTGGCCATGTTGGCCGCCTCCGCGGCGCCCCAGTCATCGCCGCAGTCGTACAAGGTGGCGGCCTTCTGCATCATGAGCTTGGCCAGTTCCAGCTCGACCTTGATCTCGGCGAGCGGGTGCGCGATGGCCTGATGCGCGCCGATCGGGGTCTTCCACACCTGGCGGGTCTTGACGTAGTCGGTGGCCTTGTTCAATGCGAGCCGGGTAAGGCCAACTCCACTGGCAGCGCCCATGATTCGCTCGGGGTTCAATCCGGCGAACAGTTGCATGAGCGCGGCGTCCTCTGAGCCGACGAGCGCATTACCGGGCACCCGTACATCATCGAGGAACACCTGGAACTGCCGTTCCGGGAGCGTGAGCTCCATATCGATGGGCGTGTACTCGAACCCCTTGGTGTCGGTGGGCACCACGAACAGGGCAGGCTTGAGCTTGCCGGTCTTGGCCTCCTCGGTGCGCGCCACCACCAGCACGGCGTTGGCTTGGTCGACACCGGAGATGAAGACCTTGCGCCCATTGAGGATCCAGTCACCACCGTCGCGCTTGGCGGTGGTGATGATGTTGTGGGAGTTCGAGCCGGCGTCGGGTTCGGTGATGGCGAACGCCATGGTGAAGGTGCCATCAGCCATCGAGGGCAGCCAGTTCTTCTTCTGCTCATCGGTGCCGTAGCGGGCGATGATGGTGGCATTGATGGCGGGGGACACCACCATCATCAGCAGCGGGCACCCCGCTGCCGAGAGCTCCTCGAATACGAGCCCAAGCTCGTACATGCCGGCACCGCCGCCGCCGTATTCCTCGGGGATGTTCACTCCCAAGAAGCCGAGCTTTCCTGCCTCATCCCACAACTCGGTGAGGGGAGCATGAGTCTTGGACTTTTCCAGGTAGTACTCGTGGCCGTAGTTGCCAGTGAGCGAGGCCACCGCATGCCGCAGTGCCTTGCGCTCATCGGACTCGACATAAGGATTGGTGACGGTCATGACTCTCCTTCGTTGGCGGCCAGCTGGGCCAGTACGGTGCCCAGCTCGACCTGTTGTCCCGGTTCGACATTGAGGATCTCGATGACGCCGTCGGCGGGGGCGACGATGGTGTGCTCCATCTTCATGGCCTCCAACCAGACGATCGGCGTCCCTGCGGTGACGGTGTCTCCGACCGCCGCACCCACCCGCAGCACCACACCCGGCATCGGCGCGATGAGTGAGCCCGCCGCCAGCTCGGCGCTGGGGTCGGTAAACCGGGGCACCACAGTGAGTGCGACCGGGCCGAGCGGTGAGTCGACGTCTGCGTATTCCCCAGCGGGGGGACCGCCGTAGCGGGCGACGTCGAAGCCCCGCCGGACGCCGTCGATCACCAGTGCCACGTGATCCGGTGTCGCCGAAACTAGTTTGATGGCGGGCCAATCTCCATCGAGTTCCAGCCCCGCGCGGGTCAGGCGGTAGCGCACGCTGATGGTGCTTTCGCCCACCGCGAATTCCTTGGTCTGGTAGCCGGATGCCAGGTTGCGCCATCCGCTGGGCAGATCCGCGCAGACGATGGCATGTGCCCGGTTGGCCGCGGCATCGGCAAGTGCTGCCGCGAGCGCCGAGTACTGGTGCGCCGCTTCGTCGGCTAGGGGTTTCGAAAGGACGTCGAGGCCATGCTTGTCCAGGAAGGACGTGTCGGTGTCGCCGGCGAGGAACGCCGGATGCCGCAACACGTTGACCAGCAGGTCGCGATTGGTGGTCAGGCCATGCAGGCGAGTGCGTTCCAATGTCGACGCCAACAGCCGGGAAGCTTCGGTGCGCGTTGGTGCCACCGTGATGACCTTGGCGAGCATCGGGTCGTAGTGCACCGACACCACGCTGCCGTCGACGATGGTGGAATCCAGGCGCACCCCGTTGCGCCCCGGGTGTCCGGGCACGTGGAATTCCGCGGAGACTCCAGGGATCTGAAATGTGTGCACAGTGCCGCTTTGTGGCTGCCACCCGGCCGCGGGGTTCTCCGCGTATAAGCGCGCCTCAATCGAATGGCCATGAATGGCAGGCGGTTCGGCAGGAAGCTTGCCGCCCTCTGCCACCTGGATCTGCAATGCGACCAGGTCGAGTCCTGTGGTGCACTCGGTGACCGGATGCTCCACCTGCAGGCGTGTGTTCATTTCCAGGAAGAAGAACTCGCCGCTCTCCGTGGCCAGGAACTCCATAGTCCCCGCGCCGACATAGCCGATGGTCGACGCAGCGGTGCGTGACGCCTCGAAGAGCTGCTCCCGCATGCCGTCGATTCGGGTCACCAGAGGTGAGGGTGCCTCTTCGATGACCTTCTGGTGGCGGCGCTGGATGGAGCACTCGCGCTCACCCACAGCCCACACGGTGCCGTGGGTGTCGGCCATCATCTGTACTTCGATGTGTCGACCGGTGCCCAGGTAGCGCTCGCAGAAGACTGTCGGGTCCCCGAACGCCGATTGGGCTTCCCGTTGTGCGGCAGCGATTTCGGCGGGGAGCTTGTCGAGCTCAGAGACGATCCGCATGCCGCGGCCGCCGCCACCGGCGGATGCCTTGACGAGCACCGGGAGCTGATCGGCGGTGACGGTATCCGGGTCGAGCTGTCCCAGCACCGGAACGCCGGCGGCGTCCATGAGTTTCTTGGACTCGATCTTCGAGCCCATCGACTCGATGGCGGTGACTGGCGGACCGATCCAGGTCAGGCCGGCATCGGCCACCGCGCGAGCGAAATCGGCATTCTCGGAAAGGAATCCGTAGCCGGGGTGGATGGCGTCGGCACCGGTGGCCTTGGCCGCGGCGATGATCAGCTCACCGCGCAGGTAGGTCTCGGCGCTGGATGTGCCGGGTAGGTGGACCGCAGCATCGGCCTCGGAGACGTGCGGACTGTCGGCGTCGGCGTCGGAGTAGACGGCGACCGTGCCAAGCCCCAGCTTGCGGCAGGTAGCGAAGACGCGGCGGGCGATCTCGCCGCGGTTGGCCACCAGAACAGAGGTGATAGTCACTTAACTCTTACCTCACATCCGGAAGACGCCGAAGTTCGACGTCCCCTCGATTGGTCCATTAGCGATGGCGGACAGGCACATACCGAGCACGGCCCGGGTGTCGCGGGGATCGATGACCCCGTCGTCGTAGAGACGCCCGGACATGAACATGGGCAGCGACTCGGCTTCGATCTGCGCCTCGATGGCGGCCTTCATCGCGGCATCCGCGTCCTCGTTGACGGCCTGGCCCCGTGCCACCGCGGCGGCACGGCTCACGATGGAGATGACACCCGCCAGCTGGGTACCGCCCATGACCGCCGACTTGGCGCTGGGCCACGCGAACAGGAAACGGGGGTCGTACGCGCGCCCGCACATGCCGTAGTGACCGGCCCCGTATGAGGCGCCGACGATCAGCGACAGATGCGGCACGGTGGAGTTGGACACGGCGTTGATCATCATCGACCCGTGCTTGATCATGCCGCCCTCTTCGTACTCCTTGCCCACCATGTATCCGGTGGTGTTGTGTACGAACAGAAGTGGCGTGTTGGTCTGGTTGGCCAGCTGGATGAACTGGGTGGCCTTCTGCGCTTCCTCGCTGAACAGCACGCCACGCGCGTTGGCGAGGATGCCGATGGGGTAGCCGTGTAGACGCGCCCACCCGGTTACCAGTGACGACCCGTACTGCTCTTTGAACTCGTCAAACTCCGAACCGTCGACGATGCGTGCGATGACCTCACGCGGGTCGAACGGGATGCGGAGGTCTCCAGGCACAATGCCGATGAGCTCTTCCTGATCCGCGATCGGTTCGACGACCGACGCGGGCTTGGGGCCCTTCTTGACCCAGTTGAGGCGGGACACGATCTGACGCCCGAGCCTTACGGCGTCCTGTTCGTCCACCGCCAGGTAGTCGCCCAAACCGGAAACCCGGGAGTGCATTTCCGCGCCACCCAGAGATTCGTCATCGGATTCCTCGCCGGTCGCCATCTTGACGAGCGGGGGACCGGCCAGGAACACCTTCGAACGTTCCTTGATCATCACGACGTGATCGGACATGCCGGGGATGTAAGCGCCGCCGGCGGTCGAGTTTCCGAACACCAGGGCGATCGTCGGTATGCCGGCTGCCGAAAGCCGAGTGAGATCGCGGAACATCTGCCCGCCGGGGACAAACACTTCCTTCTGGGTGGGCAGGTCCGCGCCGCCGGACTCCACCAGTGAGATCACGGGTAGACGGTTCTTGAAGGCAATGTCGTTGGCTCGCAGCACCTTGCGCAATGTCCAGGGGTTGCTGGTGCCGCCCTTGACGGTGGGGTCGTTGGCCACGATCATGCACTCGACGCCTTCGACCACGCCGATGCCGGTGACCAGCGAGGCGCCGACGGTGAAGTCGCTACCCCATGCCGCGAGCGGGCACAGCTCCAAGAACGGGGAGTCGGGGTCGATCAAGAGCTCGATGCGCTCACGTGCCAGCAACTTGCCGCGTTCATGGTGGCGGGCAACGTATTTGTCACCACCGCCGGCGAGCGCTTTTGCCGTCTCGGCGTTGACCTCGGCAAGTTTGGTCAGCATGGCCTCGGCGGCGTCGAGGTACTCCGGTGAGTTGGTGTTGACGGTGGTGCGCAGCTGCGTCATGACTGATACCCCAGGAGCTTGGCGGCCAGCGAGGTGAGGATCTCGGTGGTGCCGCCGCCGATCCCGATGATGCGCATATCGCGGTACTGCCGTTCGATTTCGCTCTCGGTCATGTAGCCCATGCCGCCGAACAACTGGACACCCTGGTTGGCCACCCACTCGCCGGCCTCGACTGCGGTGTTCTTGGCGAAGCAGACCTCGGCGATGAGATTGGTCTCGCCCGCGATCGCGCGATCCACCAGGAC
Source organism: Mycobacterium sp. D16Q16 (assembly GCF_002013745.1). Lineage (NCBI taxonomy): Bacteria > Bacillati > Actinomycetota > Actinomycetes > Mycobacteriales > Mycobacteriaceae > Mycobacterium > Mycobacterium sp. D16Q16. The sequence goes on along the minus strand of NZ_MAEY01000001.1, from coordinate 727,974 downwards.
GTGCGTGTACACCCGTGCGACATCGATCCTGCGCGCCATTTCGGTCAGAGTGTTTTGCACGGACTGGCGGGAGATGAGCGGACGCCCGAAGGTCTGCCGATTCCTGCACCATTCCACTGTCAGGTCAAGACAGCGTTGCGCACTCGAATATGCCTGGGCGGCAAGGCCGATACGCTCTGACACGAAGGCGCCGGCGATCTGCGCGAAGCCGGTGTTCTCACCACCCACCAGGTTCTCGGCGGGCACCCGTGCATCGGTGAACGACAGCTCGGCGGTATCCGAGGAGCGCCATCCCATCTTGTCGAGCTTGCGGGTGACGTCAAACCCCGGAGTGTCCTTGTCGATCAACAGCAACGAGACCCCCGCCGCGCCCGCTCCACCCGTACGCACCGCGGTCACCACATAGTCGGCGCGCACGCCGGAGGTGATGAAGGTCTTGGCGCCGTTGACGATGTAGTGATCGCCGTCCCGCTTGGCCGAGGTGGTCAGATGCCCCACGTCGGATCCGCCACCGGGTTCGGTGATGGCCAGCGAGCCAATGAGATCGCCCGCCAGGGTGGGCTTTACGTAGCTTTCGATGAGCCGCTGATCGCCTGAGGCGATGATGTGCGGCGTGGAGATGCCGCAGGTGAACAGGGAGGCGAACACGCCGCCGGGCACACCGGCGTAGTGCAGTTCCTCGCACACGATCACCGGGTCGATGGCATCGCCGCCACCGCCGCCGACTTCCTCGGGTGCACCGGGGCCCAGCAGGCCCAGATTGCCCGCCTTGCGGTGTAATTCACGAGGAAGCAGTCCCTCGCGTTCCCATTCGTTGACATTCGGCAGGATCTCGCGCTCGGCAAAGTCACGCACCGTCTCCCGAAGTGCCTTGCGCTCCGGAGTGTTCCAGGAATTCACGGTGGTCACTTTCCTTCCAATAGGGATTCGGGGATGTCGATCTCACGGGAACGCAGCCATTCGCCAATACCCTTGGCCTGTGGGTCAAACCGGGCCTGATAGGCCACTCCCTTGCCGAGGATGCCCTGGATGACGAAGTTCACGGCCCGCAGCTTGGGCAGCAGGTAGCGTGCCACCTCCAACTGCCTGGTTTCGGGCAGCAGTTCCCGCAGTGTGTCGATTGTCAAAGCATGGGCAAGCCAGCGGTATTCCTCATCGGTGCGTACCCATACGCCGACGTTTGCACTGCCACCCTTGTCGCCGCTACGGGCGCCCGCAAGGATGCCCAAGGGGGCTCGGCGCAGCGGCCCGGCCGGTAGCGGCTCGGGCAGTGCCGCCGCCGGGGCATCGGCGAGCGGCAGCGTCTGCGAGGCCTGCGCGATATCGATCCGGGAACCGTCGGCGAGGACCGCGACATGCGGAACCTTTTCCGCGGGGACGTATCCCGGAGTGAACACGCCGTACGGCTCGCCGTCCTTGGGGGGTGTGGTGACATGGAAGCCGGGGTAGCTCGCCAGGGCCAGCTCCACCGCGGCATTGGAGAACTGGCGGCCGACCTTGTTCGGGTCGGAGTCGCGCACCATGACGTGCAGCAGTGCGCTGGCGGCCTGCTCGGTGTCGGCGTTCGGGTGATCGGTGCGGCCTAGGGTCCACTGAATGTCCTCGGGCGCCGAGGTCATCGAAGACTCCAGCTGCTTGCGGGTCAGGTCAGCCTTGGCGTCAATGTCCAGTCCGGTGAGCACGAAGGTCATCTGATTGCGGAAGCCGCCCAAGGCGTTCAGCGACACCTTGAGGTCCGGCGGGGGCGCCTCACCCGTCACGCCCGAGACGCGCACTCGGTCCGGACCTTCCTGGGTCAGCTCGATGCTGTCGATCCGGGTGGTGACATCGGGGTTGGCGTACCGGCCCCCGGTGATCTCATAGAGCAGCTGCGCGGTCACCGTGCCCACACTGACCGCGCCGCCAGTTCCCGCGTGCTTGGTGATGACCGACGATCCGTCTTCATATACCTCGGCCAGCGGAAACCCGGCGTGCGAGAGGTCGGGGATCTCGGTGAAGAAGGCGTAGTTGCCCCCGGTGGCCTGGGTGCCGCATTCGATGATGTGCCCGGCCGCGACCGCTCCGGCGAGTTTGTCGTAGTCGTCGCGTCGCCAGCCGAAGTGCGCGGCGGCGGGACCAACGATCACCGAGGCGTCGGTGACGCGACCGGTGACGACGATGTTGGCCCCGGAGTTCAGGCATTCCACGATGCCCCAGGCGCCGAGATAAGCGTTGGCGGTGAGCGGCGATCCCAATCCGAGCTCTGCGGCGCGGGGCAGCAGATCGTCACCCTCGACATGGGCGACCTTGGCCGGGACACCCAATTTTTCTGCGAGTGCGCGGATGGCGTCTGCCAGGCCCGCGGGGTTGAGACCGCCGGCATTGGCGACGATCGTGACGCCCTTGTCCTGAGCCAGCCCGAGGCACTGCTCGAGCTGGCGCAGGAAGGTCTTGGCGTAGCCACGTTCCGGAGCCTTGGCGCGGTCGCGGCCGAGGATCAGCATCGTCAGTTCGGCCAGATAGTCGCCGGTCAGATAGTCGAGCTCACCGCCGGTGAGCATCTCGTGCATGGCCGATATTCGGTCACCGTAAAAGCCTGAACAGTTCCCAATTCTTACCGGCGCAATGGTCACGGTGGTCCTCTCGAGGTCGGCATCGACTGCTCGTGCGCTGCTAAATTACCCCACCTACTAAAACGTCAATCTGGCGGTCCAACCAAGTGGTTGGCCGAGCTGGATTGCCGCGTCGATAGGACCCGTTCAGGTGGCACGATGCGAGACGAAACCGCCACTATGCGGCGTGCCGGCCTGGATCGATTGAGGCAAATTTGCAGCTCATGTCAGCCACCGGCTATCGTGTGTTGATTGTCGCTCGCTGCGCCCCACATGCTGGCGCGGCGCGGGCGAATGACACAGAAACCTGAGAAATAAGGAGAGGGCGCGACCATGGCCGTCCCCAAGCGGAGAATGTCCCGCTCTAATACCCGTAGCCGGCGCTCGCAGTGGAAGGCCACTGCCACTGAGCTGGTCAATGTCACTGTCGGCGGACAGAACCACAAGGTTCCCCGTCGCCTGCTCAAGGCTGCCCGCCTCGGGCTCATCGATTTCGACCGTCGCTGAACCTTCCGGGACCTGATTCTCAGGCTTCCTCAGTAATATCTCAGCCGCACGGTTAACACTGGTGCCTGTGCGAATTCTTGTAGTCGATGACGATCGTGCTGTGCGTGAGTCGTTGCGACGGTCTCTGTCCTTCAATGGGTACTCGGTGGATCTCGCCGAAGACGGCGTCGATGCGCTGAACGTTATCGCCAACGATCGGCCGGACGCGTTGGTGCTCGACGTGATGATGCCCAAGCTCGACGGCCTCGAGGTGTGCCGTCGCTTGCGCAGCACGGGAGACGATTTGCCCATCCTGGTGCTTACCGCCCGGGACTCGGTCTCGGAGCGAGTGGCCGGCCTCGACGCGGGTGCGGACGATTATCTGCCTAAGCCCTTCGCGCTCGAGGAACTCCTGGCCCGGATGCGAGCGCTGCTGCGCCGGACCACCGTCGATGAATCGGCAGACGCCGCCACGCTGAGCTTCGGCGACCTCACCCTCGACCCGATCACCCGCGAGGTGTATCGAGGCACTCGGTCCATCAGCCTGACCCGCACCGAATTCGCACTGCTGGAAATGCTGATGGCCAACCCTCGCCGCGTGTTGACCCGCAGCCGCATCCTTGAAGAGGTGTGGGGATTCGACTTCCCGACATCCGGCAATGCGCTTGAGGTGTACGTGGGCTACCTGCGGCGCAAGACGGAAGCCGAGGGCGAGCTCAGGCTCATCCACACGGTCCGCGGTGTCGGCTATGTGCTGCGGGAGACCCCTCCGTAATCCCCATGGCGACACTACGAATGCCGAGGCGGATACGGGGCTCCAGCACGGCAATATTTTCCCCGCTACGGGCAACCAGCTCATCGGTATCGCTGCGCTGGCGCGTGATGCTGCTCGCGATGTCGATGGTGGCGATGGTCGTGGTGCTGATGGCCGTCGCGTCATACCTGTTGGTATCCACCGCGTTGTATCGCGATGTCGACAAACAGCTCAATGATCGCGCCAACCTGCTCATCGGCAGCGGGCTGCTGTCGGTGGATCCGCGTCGCGCCATCGAGGGCACCGCGTACTCGGCCGATGTCAATGCCAAGCTGATCTTCCCGGGGCTGATCACCTTCTCGGCGACCCAGCAGGGACAGACCATTCCCTACGGCGCACCCGAGCAGGCGGTGACCCGCGGCGAGCTGGAGCAGTCGCTGCGCACCGTCAATCACCAACGCGTGCTTGCTCTTAGGCTCGACAACGGCAGCACGCTGATCATGGCCAAATCGCTCGACCCCACCGATACTGTGTTGCGGCGACTGGGCTGGGTGTTGCTGATCGTCGGCGGCGTGGGTGTCGCGGTGGCGGCCGCGGCCGGCGCCATGGTGGCCGGTACCGGGTTGCGGCCGGTGGCCAGGCTTACCGACGCCGCCGAACGAGTGGCCCGAACCGACGACCTGCGGCCCATTGCCGTCACGGGCAGCGACGAATTGGCACGGCTCACCATCAGTTTCAATACGATGTTGCGTGCCCTCGCAGAGTCGCGAGATCGTCAGGCACGGCTGGTGACTGATGCGGGCCACGAGCTGCGCACCCCGCTGACCTCGCTGCGCACCAACACCGAGCTGCTGATGGCCGCCATGCAACCGGGTGCTCCGCGTCTCCCCGATGAGGAGATGGAGGCGCTGCAGCTCGATGTGATCGCCCAGATCGAAGAATTGTCCACACTGGTAGGCGATTTGGTTGATCTGGCCCGAGGCGACGGTGCCGACATCGTGCACGAGCCGGTCGACATGGTCGAGGTGGTGGAGGGTGCGCTGGAACGAGTTCGGCGCCGCCGCAACGACATCGAATTCGACGTCGTCATGCAGCCGTGGCAGGTCTATGGAGACGCGGCGGGGCTATCCCGAGCTGTTCTCAATCTGCTCGACAATGCCGCGAAGTGGAGCCCATCGGGCAGCACAGTGTCGGTGCGGCTGGCACAGGTCGACGCCGCGCATGCCGAGCTGGTGATCTCCGATCGCGGTCCCGGGATCCCGCCCGCCGAACGGGATCTGGTCTTCGAGCGGTTCTATCGCGCGACCCCCGCCCGGGGAATGCCGGGCTCCGGTTTGGGGTTGGCCATCGTGAAACAGGTTGTGCTGAAACATGGTGGCGCCATCAAGGTCGAGGAGACGGAGTCCGGTGCGGTGGTCGACGGGAATCCGGCCCCGGGTACGTCAATGCACGTACTGCTTCCGGGCCGGCCGGGACCAGTCAGGTCGCCGAATTTGGGCGACACGACCGGCCGCCGGAACTCTGTGCCAAACGAGAGGGAGATCTCAGTGGATTCTCAGTCCCCTCCGGCAGCGTGGCACCCGAGCTAGTCGATCGTGAACGCCTATGAAGGACGTGTGAGGAAGTTCCTATGACTAACGACCCCCACGGCAGCTGGTCCTACCGGCCGTCTGGCCCTTACTCCGGGCAACAACATGGGCATCAGGCTCCGACGCACCATGCCCAGTCGGGTCACCAGTACCAGGGACAGGCGTATGGCTACCCGTCCGCCCCGCCGAACCAGCAGCGCCCCGCTCCGAAGCAGTCGCAGGCGCCGCGGAGCAGCCGTAGTGGTGGGCTCGTGGTGGGTGCTGTCGTTCTGGCTCTGGTCTCCGGTGGTCTGGGCGGGACCGTGGGCGCGGTCGTCGCCGACCGCCAGCACCGGGCACCTGTCGTCACCAGCGGCAGTACCGGTCTGACCCCCATCTCGCCCGGGCGTTCACCTGCGGCCCAGCCGGTCGCCTCCTTGCCTGCGGGATCGGTCGAACAGGTTGCGGCCAAGGTTCTTCCGAGTGTCGTCAAGCTGGAAACGATCATGGGTCGGTCGAGCGAAGAGGGATCCGGGGTGATCCTCTCCGCCGATGGTTTGGTGCTCACCAACGCGCACGTGGTCCAGGCGGCGGGGGAGCCCGGCGCCAAGACCACCGCCACCATCGCCGGCGGCAAGAACTCGCCCTTCACCGTGGTCGGAATCGATCCGGCCACGGACATCGCCGTGATCCGGATCACCAGCGCCTCGGGCCTGACGCCCGTCGCGCTCGGGTCGTCCGCGAATCTGGTTGTGGGCCAGTCTGTCGTCGCGATCGGTTCGCCGCTGGGTCTGGACGGCACGGTGACCACCGGCATCGTCAGCTCGCTGAATCGCCCGGTGTTCACGGCGGGGCAGGCAGGCAATCAGGACACTGTGCTGGACGCGATCCAGACCGATGCCGCCATCAACCCGGGTAACTCCGGTGGCGCGCTGGTCAACCTGAGCGGCGAGTTGGTGGGAATCAACTCCGCCATCGCGACCATGGGTGGCGATTCCAGCGGCGAGACGCAGGGCGGATCAATTGGTCTGGGCTTTGCGATTCCGGTCGACCAGGCCAAGCGGGTCGCCGATCAGCTGATCACCAACGGTCACGCCACCCACGCCTCCCTGGGGGTACGGGTTGGCAACGATAAGGAGATCCAGGGCGCCAGAATCGTCGAGGTGGTCGCCGGCGGAGCGGCCGAGAAGGCCGCGATACCGAACGGTGCGGTGGTCACGAAGGTGGACAACCGCCCGGTGAACAGCGCCGACGGCCTCGTGGCGGCGGTGCGCTCCAAGGCGCCGGGAGACAAAGTGACGCTGACGTACACCGATGGCAACGGTGGACCGGAGAAGACCGCTGACGTGATCCTGGGTGAGGTCGCCCGATGACCCAGATGTCCCTGCGAGCCGTTACGGTTGCTTCCATGACAGAGCTTGAGGTGGGACCGGTGGGGCGATCTCTGGTCGTCATCGTCAACGACAGGACAGCCCACGGCGACCAGGACACCAGTGGTCCGCTGGTTACTGAGCTGCTTTCGGAGGCCGGAATCGTCGTCGATGGTGTGGTGGCAGTCGAGGGGGATCTGGCCGAGATTCAGAATGCCGTCAATATGGCGGTTATCGGCGGTGTGGACCTGGTGGTGACCGTGGGTGGCACGGGTGTCACCCCGCGCGACGTCACTCCCGAGGCCACTCAACCGCTTCTCGATCGTGAGCTGCTCGGTATCGCCGAGGCCATCCGGTCCTCGGGGCTGGCGGCCGGTGTCACGGAGGCGGGTTTGTCTCGCGGCGTGGCGGGTATTTCGGGCAGCACCCTGGTGGTCAACATCGCGGGCACGCGTGCCGCTGTGCGCGATGGCATGGCTACGGTGACACCGATGGCGATTCAGATCATCGAGCAGCTATCCAGCCTGGAGATCTGATCGGGTGCAGGCGCCAGAGGGCCGCGATTGTGACCTTCGCCACAAAAGTGGTGCAGGGGGAACAAGCGCCAGCAATGCGGATATCGACCGTATCTTCGGTCAAGCCGAGCCGTCTCTGGGTCCAGATGAACGCGATGTGAACGATTCGCGCGGCATGCACGAAAGTGATGAGTGGTTGCGCGATAACGTTCCGCCCCATCACGGCTAAGGAATTCCCGCATATCGAACGCGTAAATCCGGCAGGTCGCGAAGCCTGGATACCCATTCGGGGTGCCGGTTCCCTGCTGGTGCTCGCTCGTTTCCCAGCAAATCGTTCGTTCACCCAATTGTTAACCCGGAGATATCTTGGGTTTGGCTAACTTCCGGTTCACAAGTGCGCCCGCTGCCGGGTGAGTCGACTGCGACCAGAACGAGTGTTCAGATTGCCGCGCCGTCACCGTGCCGATATCGTCCTTCTGTCCGTCGCTTAGGAAATTCTCATGTTCGCCATGAGGGGACTGTTAGGAACAGAATGAAGCTGTTGAGCAAGGTATCGGGCTGGGCTCGCCACGGTCTGTTGGCGGTTGGCGCCCTAGTCATGACTCTTGTTGCTCTCTTTGCGACGGCGGCGACGGCGCATGCCGGTCTGGACGATGAGCTGACTCTGGTTGACGGCAAGGGACGGACACTGCGGATTCAGCAGTGGGACACCTTCTTGAACGGGGTCTTCCCGCTCGACCGCAACCGCCTGACCCGTGAGTGGTTCCATTCGGGGCGGGCTGCCTATGAGGTGACCGGTCCGGGAGCCGATGCGTTCGAGGGGACCCTGGAGCTGGGCTATCAGGTGGGATACCCCTGGTCGCTGGGTGTGGGGCTGAACTTCAACTACACGACCCCCAATACCTCAATCCTCTACGGTATTCCGAACGCCTTCGGTGGCACCCCGGAAGCCTCGTACGTGCAGACCACCAACCTGCTGCCCTCGGCGGGCATCAACGTCGACCTGGGCAACGGCCCCGGCATCCAGGAAGTCGCCACCTTCTCGGTGGCAATCGCGGGCCCCAAGGGTGCCGTCGCGGTCAGTAACGCCCACGGCACGGTCACGGGTGCCGCCGGTGGTGTGCTGCTGCGCCCCTACGCACGACTGATCAGCTCGGCGGGTGACAGCGTCACCACGTACGGCGAAACCTGGGACATGAAGTAGCGAATCCTCGCTGACATCTAGACAACAAAAGCTTCCACATAACTGTTCTGCTGCTGGATTGATGGCCGCGCAAGGGTCGGCCCGTCACCTTCCGCGGTCAGGAGAACTCTTATGCGTCGCGCTGTGCGCCGGTCGCTCGAATGCTTAGCTGCGGTGCCCACGCTTTTTGCCATGACATTCATCATCTTGGCGACGGCGCATGCAGGTTTGGACAATGAGCTAACCCTGGTCGACAGCAAGGGATGAACACTGCGGATTCCGCAGTGGGACACCTTTTGAATGGTGTGTTTCCGTTGCATCGCAAGAGGCTCACACTTGAGTGGTTCCATTCGGGCCGTGCGGTTTACGAGGTGGCGGGTCCGGGGGCGGACACATGTGCGGGCACCTGGAATTGGCTCATCAGGATGGGCTATCTGTGGTGGTGAGGTGTGCGGCTGAACGTCAACGACACGACGCCGAATGTTTCGGTGCCCTGCGGCGTACCCCATGCCTACGGTGGAAATCCGGAGGCTTCATACGTGCAAACCACCAACTTGCTGCCTTCGGCGGGCATCCGCGTTGACCTGGGCAATGGCCCTAGTGTCCAAGAGATGGCAACGTTTTAGGACGCGGTGGCCGGCGCCAACGGCGCGGTTGTGGTGTGCAATGCACAGAGGACAGTAACCGGCGCGGCCGACGGGTGCTGTTGCGTCCTTGTGCGCGCTTGATAAGCAATGTGGGAGACAGCGCCACCACGTGTGGCGAGACCTGGGATACGCGGTAGTCGCCATTACTTAATGGGTGTGCTGTCGTAGGGCACTGCGCAATATTGGACACCGCGCACAGTAATGGGCGTCGCGCGGCGTAAACAGCTGTGTATCTGCTGTGAGTTAGCCTCCCAGAAACATTCGGGAAACTCACAGAGACGATTTAGCCGTTACGTTTGGCCCGCCTGAGCAACAATGTGTTCCTGGCGAGGTAGGCATTTGCCGTGGCGTACATCCGCCCTGAGAATTGAGGGAACTAAATGAGAACAGTTGGCATCTGGCAGGTCATGCACAACACCCTCATGCGATTGATACTCGTCGTCGCTGGCGTGGTTGGCCTGGCGGTCATGGGGACGGCTACCGCGACGGCGGGTTTGGACGATGAGCTGACTCTGGTTGACGGCAAGGGGCGGACGCTGCGGATTCAGCAGTGGGACACCTTCTTGAACGGGGTCTTCCCGCTCGACCGCAACCGCCTGACCCGTGAGTGGTTCCATTCGGGGCGGGCTGCCTATGAGGTGACCGGTCCGGGAGCCGATGCGTTCGAGGGGACCCTGGAGCTGGGCTATCAGGTGGGATACCCCTGGTCGCTGGGTGTGGGGCTGAACTTCAACTACACGACCCCCAATACCTCAATCCTCTACGGTATTCCGAACGCCTTCGGTGGCACCCCGGAAGCCTCGTACGTGCAGACCACCAACCTGCTGCCCTCGGCGGGCATCAACGTCGACCTGGGCAACGGCCCCGGCATCCAGGAAGTCGCCACCTTCTCGGTGGCCATTGCGGGCCCCAAGGGTGCCGTCGCGGTCAGTAACGCCCACGGCACCGTCACCGGTGCGGCCGGTGGTGTGCTGCTGCGCCCCTACGCACGACTCATCAGCAGTGCGGGCGACAGCGTCACCACCTACGGCGAAACCTGGGACATGAAATAGCTGACCCGGCGGGCCGGGCAGAAGGGCTAGGACGCCTTCTTCTGCTCGGCCAGCAGGTCGCGAATCTCGACGAGTAGCTCTGCTTCGGTCGCCGCCGCAGGGTCCTCACCGGACTTGGCCAGGCGGCTCTTGAGCGTGTTGTACGGCAAAACCACCAGGAAGTAGACGACCGCCGCGATCAGGATGAAGTTGATCGTGGCGGTGACCAAGACATTGAAGTCCAGGTACTGTCCGCCGCCGATGCTGACTCTGAGCGCAGGGTGATCCGAATCGGGCCCGGTGCCTATGCGATTGATCAATGGCTGAATGACGGCGTCGCTGAACTTGGTGACCAGTGCGGTGAACGCCGCGCCGATGACCACGGCGACCGCGAGGTCAATGACGTTGCCGCGCAGCAGAAAATCTCTGAATCCCTTGAGCATGGTCTGACACTAACGCAAGGTCAGCGTTACCGCCTGCACTAACGCGATTGCGGCGACGCGATTTGCCTGCTGCGGCGGCAATGCGACCATTACCACCCGCTGCGTCCCAACGCCTTTGGTGACGGGTTTCGGCGACACCAACACGACCACGGCACCCGTGGCCAGCACGGCGGGCTCGGGTGCCGTGGCATCTGGTGCGCCCGGTTCGTGGTCGGCAACGGTGAGGATGTCGACGATGTCTCCGGCGCGGATCATGTCGAGGGTCGCGGCGTCGCCCAGTGGTACCGGGACGATGCGCGCGTCCCTGCCGGCTGCTGACTCGGCCAGTCGCGGGCCCAACACCCGTAGATCGGTCAGCATTTCTCCGCGACGAACCGGCCCGGCCACCGTCGCTCCCACGACGGTTCCCGTCATGGTGCGTGCGCCGTCGGGAAGAATTGTCGTGGAACGCTTTTCCAGTCGGACATCGTCGCCGGTCAGGATCGTGCCGGGCGGGAGGTCATGGACGGCTACGACCACGTCGGTGCGATCGTTGGCGGGGTCCGGGCGGAATGCCAAGACCGCCGCGAACAGCACCAAGATCGCAGCGATGACCCGCCGGGCTAGTGCCGTTCGTGCCCAATCAGGGCGAAGCGCTGTCGATACGCGCTGCAGCACAGTGGGATCGAGGGGCGAACGAGCCATGCCTCACGCTAGGACGACACGTGTCCCCGCGTCAGCAGGCAATACGCCGCTGTGGATAACTCGTTAGCTGGCGGCGGCGGACGCGGTGGCGGTGGACGTCGAGCTGGAGGAGCTCGACGTCGACGACGAGCTGCTCGCCGAGGTCTCGGACGACGAGGACTTGGATTGGCTCTTGGCGCCGGAATCACTCTTCGAGGCGGCGTCCACGCTGCCCGAGCGGCTGTCGGTGCGGTAGAAGCCGCTGCCCTTGAACACGATGCCCACCGAGTTGAACAGCTTGCGCAGCTTGCCCGAGCACTTTTGGCACACGGTCAGCGCATCGTCAGTGAACGCCTGGACGATGTCGAACTTGTCGCCACAGTCGGCACATGCGTAGGAATAGGTGGGCATGAGGGGTCCTCCAGGAACTGACAAACCATGAAACGCCATTGGCACTCTACCGTCTGGAGTGCTAGGTCCGCCACTGAGCGACCTGGGGATTCAGCTGAGTGTGACGAATCCGTCGGCGGTCAGCGCGTGAGTCACCGGCACATCGTGCGGGCCCGCTGGGATCGCATCGAGTATCTCGCCGGTGTACAGAGGCGAGATCAGGGCCACCGAGGGTGCGGCGAACCCCAAGGATCGGTCGTAGAACCCGGCGCCGCGGCCCAGCCGGTTGCCCCGTTTGTCCACCGCGAGCGCCGGAATCAACACCAGCTCGGCATCGGCAAGGGCGGCCGGACCGAACAGCGGCGGGGCCGGTTCTCGCAGACCGAAGGGGGCGCCAACCAGCTCTCCCGGTCGGTACTGGCCCCAGGTCAGCGCCGTCGGCGTGCCGGTTCCGTCGTTGCGCGCGACCGGCAGCAAAACCTGTACACCGCGGGTTGTCAGGACGTCGAGCATCTCCACCGAGCCGGGCTCGGATCCCACCGGCAAGTAGGCGGCGATCACAGAAAGCCCAGAGGCCGCCGTCGCGACATGCGCGGTGAGCGCGTCGTTCTGTATTTCGCGGTCGGCACGCGACATTGCCCGTCGTGCCTGCACAATCTGTTGCCGCAGGACGTTCTTGATGTTCTCTGGGGTGCTGTGGGGATCGCCGATTCCGTGACGGTACCGCCTTGCCCGCGCAATCCCGTGGTCAGTGGTTAGGGTGAGTGGCTATGACGGCCCCTGACGTGTCCATCCCGCGCACCGCCGTGGTGCCCGCTGCAGGTCTGGGCACGCGGTTTCTGCCCGCGACCAAGACCGTGCCCAAGGAACTGCTGCCGGTGGTCGACACTCCGGGAATCGAGCTGGTGGCCGAGGAGGCCGCCGAGGCCGGTGCGGAGCGTCTGGTGATCGTCACCTCAGAGGGCAAGGACGGCGTCGTCGCGCATTTCGTGGAGGACTTGGTGCTTGAGGGCACGCTCGAGGACCGCGGGAAGCACGCGATGCTCGAGAAGGTGCGCCGGGCGCCCGGCCTGATCAAGGTGCAATCGGTGGTTCAGGCCGAGCCGCTTGGCCTCGGCCACGCCGTGGGCTGTGTGGAGCCGGTTCTCGACGACGACGAGGACGCCATCGCGGTGCTGCTGCCCGATGACCTGGTGTGGCCGCGGGGGGTGTTGGTGACGATGGCCAAGGTCCGGGCCAAGCGTGGCGGCTCGGTGCTCTGCGCCATCGAGGTGCCGCCCGAGGAGATCAGTTCCTACGGAGCGTTTGACGTCGAGATTGTCCCTGATGCTGCCAACCCAAATGTGTTGCGCGTTAAGGGGATGGTGGAGAAGCCGAAGGTTGAGGATGCCCCGTCGAACTACGCGGCGGCGGGTCGCTACCTGCTGGATCGGGTGATTTTCGATGCGCTCAAGCGCATCCCGCGGGGTGCCGGTGGCGAGCTACAGCTCACCGATGCCATCGCGCTGTTGATCGATGAGGGACACCCGGTGCATGTCGTTGTGCACCGCGGATCCCGACACGACCTGGGAAATCCCGGCGGCTATCTCAAGGCTGCTGTTGACTTTGCGTTGGACCGCGACGATTACGGTCCGGGCTTGCGGAAGTGGCTGGTCGAACGGCTGGGTCTGGGACCGACCACGCTGCCGGATTCGGAGTAAGAAAGGCACCAGTGCGTTCGGTCGAGGAGCAGCAGGCCAAAGTGACGGCGGCTGCGGTCGCGCCGCGCCCGGTTCGGGTGGCGATCGCCGAGGCCCAGGGTTTGTTGTGCGCCGAGGAAGTGGTGACCGTTCGGCCATTGCCCGGATTCGACCAGGCGGCCATCGACGGATATGCCGTACGCAGCGTCGATGTGCAGGCCGCCGGTGGTGTGGTGCGCGTGATCAGCCCGGGTGAGGGCGGCGATCCAGACGACGAAGACGACCTAGAAGAATCCAGCGGCGAGATCGGAACGGTCGAGCTACCTGTTGTCGGCACGGTGCGGGTGGGGGAGCGCACGCCCACCCGGCTGCAACCCCGTCAGGCGGTACGCGTGCAGACCGGCGCGCCGATGCCGACCTTGGCGGATGCGGTGCTGCCGTTGCGCTGGTCCGAGGGCGGCGAGTCGCGGGTCAAGGTGCTGCGCGCGGTGCGTTCGGGTGACTATGTGCGGCGCACCGGTGATGATGTGCAACCCGGTGATGTCGCCGTGCGGGCGGGCACGATCATCGGCGCGGCCCAGGTGGGGCTGCTGGCCGCGGTGGGACGTGATCGCGTGCTGGTGCATCCGAGACCTCGGCTGTCGGTGATCAGTGTGGGTGGCGAGCTTGTCGACGTCGACCGCACGCCGGGGAATGGTCAGGTGTACGACGTGAACTCCTATGCGCTGGCTGCCGCGGCCCGCGATGCGGGCGCCGATGTGAACCGGGTGGGCATTGCCAGCGCGGACCCCGCCGCGTTTCGGGAAGTGCTCGAAGGACAGCTGAACCGGGCAGAGGTTGTCGTGGTTTCTGGGGCTGTCGGCGGTGCCGCTGCCGAGGGGATTCGCGAGGCGCTTTCGGCGCTGGGCGATATGGAGGTGGGGCGTGTCGCCATGCATCCGGGATCGGTGCAGGGCTTCGGTCAGCTGGGCCGCGATGCGGTGCCCACCTTCCTGCTGCCCGCGAACCCGGTCGGTGCCCTGGTGGTCTTCGAGGTGATGGTGCGTCCGCTGATCCGGCTGGCCCTGGGGCGCCGGCACGCGCAGCGCCGAATTGTGCGGGCGCGCACCGTGTCTCCTATTACCTCTATCGCTGGCCGCAAGGGTTTTCTGCGTGGTCAGCTGATGCGTGACCAGGACACCGGAGAGTATCTGGTGCAGATTCTGGGAGCGCCGGGCGCGTCCTCGCACCTTCTCGCGACGCTCGCGGAGGCGAATTGCCTCGTGATCGTGCCCGCCGACGTGGAACAGGTTCGTACCGGGGAGATCGTCGAGGTCGCGTTCCTGGCACAGCGCGGATGAGCGTCTGGAGCGAAGACCAGGAGCCCGCATGAGCGTCTGGCGTCAAGAGAGTGCGCACCCCGGCTGGCCGATGCCGCTCGGGAAACTGCGTGTGCCCGCAGGAGTGGTGTCGGTGCGGCCCATCCGGTTGCGGGATGGGATGGCGTGGAGCCGGGCACGGCTGGCCGACCAGACCCATCTGCAGCCGTGGGAACCGTCTTCCGAGGTCGATTGGATGGCGCGCCACGGTGTGTCGTCGTGGCCCGCGCTGTGTTCGGGTCTGCGGGCCGAGGCCCGCAAGGGGCGGATGATTCCGTGCGCGATCGAGCTGAACGGGAATTTCGTCGGGCAGCTGACGATCGGCAACATCGCGCACGGCGCGCTGCGTTCGGCGTGGATCGGGTACTGGGTAGTCAGCACGGTGACCCGGCAAGGGGTGGCGACTGCGGCACTCGCGCTGGGGCTCGATCACTGTTTCGGGCCCGTCACCCTGCACCGGGTGGAGGCAACGGTGCGGCCCGAGAACGGGGCCAGCCGTGCGGTGTTGTCGAAGGTCGGCTTTCGTGAGGAGGGGCTGCTCAAGCGGTACCTCGACGTTGATGGCGCCTGGCGCGATCACCTTTTGGTGGCGATGACGGTCGAAGAGGTGCGAGGTTCGGTGGCCGCGATGCTGGTGCGTTCCGGAAACGCCGCTTGGGTCTGAGCTCGTTCTTGCCGAGTCTGCGTCTTACGACGCTTTCGGGGGAAAAACCGTCGTGAGACGCAGACTCGCCATCTGAAGTGCTTCGTCGACGCGGCTGACGATCGTGCCGGGGCGGTGCCGAAGCAGTTCTGACGTGACCCGGATGATCGTCCAGCCTTCATCCGTGAGTGCTGCGGCACGGTCGATGTCCCGGGAACGTTGACGTGGGTCCGTCCAATGCTGCGCGCCGTCGAACTCGATTCCTACTTTCGCGTCTTCCCACCCCATGTCCACGCGTGCGACGAAGTCACCGAATCTGTCGAGCACTCGTATCTGCGTTTGAGGTTTAGGGAATCCGCTGCGGACCAGGAGCAGGCGAGTGCGGGTTTCTTGTGGTGACTCGGCTCCTGCGTCGACGAGTTCAAGCACTTCGCGTAGGCGTACGACGCCGCGGACGCCAGGATGGCCGGCCAGCACCGCGTGAACCTCCGGGGTCGTCAGGCCGGTCGCGTTCATCAGGGCATCGATTCTCTCCACGGCGTGGCCGAGGGGCAGCCGCCGCCCGAGGTCGAACGCCGTACGCGCGGGTGTCGTGGCATTCATGCCCTGGACCTCGGTGATTTCGTTGGCGAGTAACGAATCCTGATGGACTGTTAATCCGGACGGTGTCCGGTAGTTGTCAAACACGAGTTCAGCTGGCCGATCGCCGTCTATCCATTTCGCACCGTGTAGTGCGGATGCTGACAGTCCGGCGACAACGCCCTGCCGTCGCGACCAGTACCAGGCCGCGACGGCTCGTTCGGTCGCCGAGAGCTGCGCATCTCTTGGCACGAATACGCCGGGGTACAGCTGCCGATACAACCGGCGCATCCGGCGTTCGGAGATTGCACCGGATGCGAGTACGTCGGCTGAGCGGAATGGCCACGGAATATCCCCCATGGCGCGCAGCGTCCCACCGCGCCCCGACACCCCCGTAGCGAGTCTGCGTCTTACGACGCTTTCGGGGGAAAAGCCGTCATGAGGCGCAGGCCCGCCGGATATTTGTGAGACAGATGTGACTATTGGGGCCTGTGATGCTTGCCCCTGTAGAATTACAGGTGTGTAATTGGTATCGGCGCGCCTCATAGCGTGCGCAGATCGCCAACCTAGCCTTGACCTGAGGCTTAGGCGCAAGGCACACCTGACGCGCGCAGAAAGGAGCAGGCCGAGATGCCGAGCATCCCCCAATCGGTGTTGTGGATCGGACTGGTCGTTCTGTGGCTGTTTGTCCTGGTGCCGATGCTGATCAACAAGCGCGACGTGGTGAAGCGCACCAGTGACGTCGCCCTGGCGACACGGGTACTCAACGGAAAGGCCGCCAAGCTATTGCGCCGCACCGGCCCCGCCGCCGGTCACCGCAGCGACCCGGATTTCCGTCGTGAGGACATCGACGAACTCGAGGATGAGGACGACGAAGACTCGACCGGAGTGATCGCGAGTGCGCCCACCGAGGAAGACAAGGACGCCGCGCGGGCCGTCAAGGCCATGGCCGTGCGCAAGGTTCGTCCAGAGAAGATCGAGAGCGACGACCCCGTTGACGTCGATGTCGTAGATGAAGATGCGATCGCCTTGCCGGTCGGCGAGGCCGCACTGTCTGATGACCTCGAGGATCTGGAAGAGGCACCGGTCGCCGAAACCGATTCGGGCACCTACGAGTATGTCGACGACACCTCGGGTCTGGCCATTCCCGCCGAGCCGACACGCGAACGCCACCAGGCGCCCCCCATGTACAGCTCATCGCGTCGCCGCCGGTTTGACCCCGACGTCATGGCCAAGGAGAACGCGCGCAAGTTCGCCTTCCGTAAGCGTGTGCTGATCGGTCTGGTCGCGGCGATGACGATCGCCGGTGTGGTGGCCGCGACGGCAACCAGCACCGCGTGGTGGGCGTGCGGCGCGCTGGCCGTGATGGCGGTGCTCTACCTGGGCTATCTGCGTCGTCAGACTCGCATCGAGGAGCAGCTGCGCCGTCGCCGTGCGGCGCGCTACCAGCGTGCGCGGGTGGTCGGCGTGGAGAACGTGGGGGACCGCGAGCTCGATGTGGTGCCGCAGCGCCTGCGCCGTCCCGGAGCGGCCGTCCTCGAAATCGACGACGAGGACCCGGTTTTCGAGCACCTGGATTACTACGACGAGCCGCGGCAGTACCGTATGCCGCACGCTGTCGGTCAGTAGGTATCTGATTCGGTCTGACGCAGGACGGCTGGTAAGGTCTTAGCGTCTTGGGGCTATAGCGCAGTTGGTAGCGCGTCTCGTTCGCATCGAGAAGGTCAGGGGTTCGATTCCCCTTAGCTCCACCAAGAAAAACCCCCGCTAGTCGGGGGTTTTTTCATTTGCGCGAGGCTCACTTTTGGTCTGGGAATGCCGCAGAGATGCCGCAGGAGTTTCTTCCTGGTTCTTCTGAGCTGCGGTTATTGCGTCGTCCAGCGCACCCGCCACTTCATCTAGGTCGGCGTCGAAAAGGTCGGCATAGGTGTCCAGCGTCATCGACGCACGGGCATGTCCGAGCATCCGCTGTACAGCCTTCACATTGGCACCAGCGCTTATGGCCAAAGATGCCGCCGTGTGCCGCAAATCGTGAGGAGTGATTGTGGGGAAGGTCTCGTCGGCTTCTTGGCAGACCGACGCTGCGTGAGCGAACACCCTGTCCCGCCAGTTCGACACTCGGAGAACACCTCCGCGCAGATCGGTGAATACCAGGTCAGCTCGCTTCTTACCTTTCATGAGAGCCGACAGCTCATCGGCTATGGCTGACGGGAACGGTACTGAACGACGTTCCCACGTCTTCGGGGTCTTCCAGTCGAGACCACCTGACTCCGTAACAGAACGGGAGATGTTCACGCGGCGGCGTCGCATATCAAAGTCTTGGACTCTGAGCGCTGCCATTTCACCCCACCGCAGGCCCGTGTAAGCGAGGAAGCGGACCACAAGTCCGTCGCGGGAGCAAGCTTCGGACAGCGCAAGAACCTGGTTGTGAGTCAAGTACCCGCGATCAGCATGCTGTCGCTTCGGCAACTTCACGCCCTCGCAAGGGTTGCGAGGTATGCGCCCGTCTTCAACCGCCGACGCCATCACCATGCGCAAAACGTGAAACGAATTCTCGATGGTCGGAACCCCTACCTCATCTTTGACCAGTTTCGCCACCCATGCCCGTACGACGGTCGTCTTGACCTCGGAGATAGCCACTTTCGCCCAGCGGGGTTGAACATGAACTGTCCACGCAGTCTTTCGCGTTGCGGCGGTCTTCTTGGCGATGTGTCCCTGTGCGGACTCCCAGCTTCTATAAACGTCGGCAACTGTGATTTTTCCTAGGCGAGGGTCTATATGTGTGCCCGTAGTAACTTCGGAGAGGCGGTCACGGAGCCATGCTTCGGCTTCCCGCTTGACCTCGAAAACCTTGTAGCGCTCGTTAGATTCGGCGTCTACGTACCGAGCCTTCCAACGCGACTTGATGCCGTGGGCCTTTGACGGCGCTTCGGCAGTGGAACCGTCAGGCTGTTTGACCTTTTTGAACCAACGGTCTTCGACTCCACCCCTGACGCCGCGATACACCATGACGGGAGCCTAGTCACTGCGGGGAGGCGAAAAATGCTACCGAGTCTTTCGAACACTCGGTGTTTCGAGATATCCGCCACTACGTTGTGCTGGTGTCTGATGTTCCTACTTATGCTGATTCGCTCGCTACCTTGTCGAAGTCGAGACCGCTATTGGCGCAAGCGTTGGTGTTGGCGGAGCGTCGTCGCACTGAGCGCCTTGCGGCGTACCTGGATGGTGCCCGGCTTCGCGGTCTCGAACAGCTTTTTGCCTATTTGGAAGCGGCTGTTGCCGCGTACGCCGAGATCCCGTCCTTATCGGGGATTGGCTTCCTGATAGAGCGTGTGCACGCCGACTACAAGACAGCGTTGGAAGCAACACTTTCGGGCTATCAGGGTGTGGCGGCTGACGCCATGCGCGACGTGATGGAGATCGAGTGTCTGTTGATGGACTTTGCAGCTAATAGAGGTAACTCCGACGAATGGCTGCATTCCGACGAGAAGCTGCGGAAGCGGAAGTACGTGCCCGTGCGCGTTCGGGAGCGGTTGCAGGAGTGCGGGGTTGAGCCATTCTCGAACGACGACTTCGAGCCCATCGACTACAAGGCGCACAGCGAGTCTCTCCATGTGAATCCAGGGCAGAGGCTGAGTACGCGCGGACCGGACCCGCTTGATGAGCCTTTCCCGTTGTACGGGGACTTTGGTTTCATGGAGATGTTCGAGCACGGCGACCGTATCCTGCTGGCTATCGAGTTGTTGCGCATCATTGCACTGGGAGTGCCTGACGGCTATGAGCCGATAGGGCCTCGTGACAAGTTCAATGACGCGCACGCCCGTACGCACCAAAATCAGGTCATGATGTTTGGCTTCGTTGAGGGACCGTCGGTGCTGCGTGAGCGGCTAGGGCGTGAGCCGACAGCCGCCGAGCTACTTGGCTACGTCAAAGATGAAATCACGTCTAAGAGCCGTCCTTTCGGACCTAAGGCCGAAGGGTCCAATTAGCGTGCGGGGGACGTGCACACTCCCAACTTTCCCTTTGTCGCCGAGTCGCTCTAGCGTCGAGTCATGCCCGAAACACCAACCGTTCGAACTCATCTCATGGCCCTGGCCGACCTGCTCGATGAACCCAACCGTCTCGTCGGCCCCGACGCCGAACGATGCACCGCTGCCGCCGTGGGCGAACTCCGTTGGGTGTGGGCTCGTCTGGTGAACAAGTTCGTTGAGGCGGTCGAGTCCGATGCTTGATTCGGAAGCCTCATTGAGTCCCGATGAGCGACTGATGCTGGTCGGCTTGTACGCCCGTCTGAGTCAGTCCCAGAATCGTTCGGTTGCAGGACGACTCGACTCCGAGACACCGTGTTACGCCGACCTCAACATTTATCGTCCCGAAACTTTGTCCCACAAAGGGATTCCCTTATCTCGCCTCTCGGAGGGTTCTGGGACATGCTGATCGGCTACGCGCGGGTATCGACCGTCGAGCAGTCCACCGACCTCCAGCTCGACGCACTCAATGCCGCTGGCGTCGAGCAGGTGTTCACCGACGAGGGTGTGAGTGGCTCGATGTCGAGTAGGCCCGAACTCGACAAGTGCCTGGCGATGTCGCGTGCCGGTGACACGCTCGTCGTGTGGCGGCTCGACCGTCTGGCCCGCTCTCTCAGGAACCTGCTGGAGTTGGTGGAGTCCCTGTCCAACAGGGGCATTCATCTACGCAGCTTGACCGAGGCTATCGACACCAGCTCGGCCAGCGGGCGGCTCGTGCTGTCGGTGTTCGGTGCGCTGGCCGAATTCGAGCGCTCACTCATTATCGAGCGGACTCAAGCAGGTCTGTCCGCTGCTCGGTTGCGGGGAGCCAAGATTGGGCGACCGGTGGCGATGAGCGCTGGGCAAGTCGAGCATGCCCGGACGTTGGTCTCGGCTGGCCATCGGGTGGGTGATGTCGCTCGGACACTGGGAGTCGGACGGAGCACGTTGTATCGCATGTTGGGATCGTCGTGACGGAGGTGACGGCGACGGATCGGTTGCGTCACCTGCTTGTCCGTGCGTACACCGCGCACTATGTGACAGGTGGGGGCATCGTGAAGCCCAGGACCGCGAGTTCGATTCAGATCGATCGCGTTGTCGTGGATCAGCTTGCCGACTTTGCCGTCGAGTTCGGCGTCGTTGAGGGGTACAACGCCCCTGCCAGCCTTCTGGATGCGCTGCTTACTGAGGCTATCGAGCGCGGTGAGATAGTCAGGACTGAGACGGGCCAGTTGGAACACAAGCTCGACTACCAGCTGCGAGACCACTCCGCAGACCGCAAATGCTGACATTCTGGTGACTCGTGGATGAGCTGATCTCTCGCATTGACGGCCTGCTCGATGAGCCTGATGACGAGAGTCTGGACGATTGGGCTTATCCGTGGACGGATTCGATGCGGTGGGCTCCCGAGGGCGTCGAGATACACGAGGACGACGGTGCTGACGCCGAACTGGACGGCGGGTGGGACTACCACCCTGACCCGCAGGTTCACGTGATTCCCGTCGAGCAGGTGGCCGAATGGACTCGATGGCTTGGGACCCTGGGGGATGCTGAGCGATCTGAGATTGCTTGGTATGTGGTGTGTTTCAAGTGTGGGTCGGCAGGAGAACGGTCAGTGGATTGTGGGTGCGAGCGTGCCGGGTAGCGCTTAGCCGGTCACGTACCAGTCGTCTCCGATTGCCGTGCGGAGGAACGCCATGTGAACATCTATCTGGAATAGGTGCGTGCTCTCCACGGTTGATGTGCCGCCCATCCGCAGCCCCGGCGCGAACCCGTAAACCTCATCGAATTGCAACGGTCCCAGATGCTCGTATACCCGATCAAACATAGGTGCTTCATCGTTATCGAAGAACTCGAACCGCTCCTTGTCAGCAGCAGTGAAGAACGCTTCCATCGAACGCTGTAGCCCACTCGGGGTTGACTTCCTCGCTGGCGGCTTAAGAAACATGATGCCCCGCGCTGGCTCTACGCTGACCGATATGCCGTAGCCGGGAGTCCAGAACCAAACTTTCCCGAAAGCGCTGCGGATAAACGGAATGTACTGCGCCCCTTCATCCAACTTGGGGTGCCGGATTGTGTCGAGCAAGACTTCGTTGGTGGTGACCTTCCACGCATTGGGGTCTACGAGCCAAGCCGCGCCGTTGCCGAATCCGGAGAAGCCAAACTCCTGCCAGTACGAGATCAGACAGTCAGGAACGAGCCCGCTGTATGCGTGCACGTGTTCGTCAGTGCACGCCGGACCGGGGATGGAGAAGGGCAGCTCTTCGAGGAAGCACTCGAAGTATTCGTCCGGCACCTTCACTCCCTACCGAGTCTGATGTTCACGATGGCATTCGGGTCTTGGGTTTTGAGCCATGCTTTGAAGGCATCGCTCTCCTGTTTGGTCAAGTTACCAAGCGCGTTGTTGACTTGCCAGTCACCATAAGTCAGGCCATTGGTATAGCCCCCGAATTTGATGTCCGGGTTGTGGATCACTGGTTGCGGAATGAGGCCCGATCCTGCCGGGAACTGCGCATCTGCATAGTCGCGGGCGAGGCGCTTGGCGTCGGAAGCACTGTATCCCGCGTCTATTAAGTCTTCGACGCCGTAGTCATAGAGTCCTTCCCGCAGGTCGTTTCGGATTTCGGTGCTGGGTGGCCGCGCAGCTTCCATGTGGTCAAGGACTTGTTGGACGCTCTGGGTGTTGAGGCCGTGTTCCCACAGCTGGGCATGACGGTCAATCTCAGCGGAGTGGTTCGCCTCATGCTTGTCGGTATATGACGGGGAATCAACATCGTATTGGGGTGTTCGGGGTAGCTCATCGACAGACACTCCGTGATGGGTGGCGAGGTCTTGGAGGTTCTGTTCGCCTCTGTCCCAATCCATTTGATCGCGTTCGGCGCGGTGGGATTCGCGGGCTTCGTGCAGGATGTCGTCGGCGCTGCGAAGTGGTGCGCCGCCATGATCGGCCACGGGTCCGTTGGGGTGGTGATCACCGCCGACAGGACTGTGGTCACCGATGGCCGGAGCGCCACTTCCCGCGCCATCGCTCCAGGGGTGGTGCTCCGTGACGGCTGGCGGTGATGTTGGATTGTGTTCAACGGGCGCGGAATTCGTTTCAGCATGTCCAGCGCCAGGCGACGTGTGTTCAACGGGTTGCGGCGTGTGTGGTGTCGCAGGGGTCTCGGATCGTGGGGCTGGTTCGGCGGGGGTTTCGTGGTGCGGCACCGCTGGTGCCTCGGGATGTGTTGCCGTGGGAACCTCAGCGTGCGGCGCGGCTGGTGCCTCGGCGTGGGGTACGGCAGGGGTCTCGACATGCGGTACTGCGGGTGCCTCGACATGGGGTGCTGCGGGGGTTTCGGGGTGAAGGGCGTCGTTCAGGAAGCCTTTGACGGTGTGACTGACGGTGTTGTCGAGGGTGGGTATGCCCTCGTGCAGGGCGGCTCGGCCTTCGGCTCCGAGCGCACCTTCCACAATCCCACGTTCCAGTAAGCGCCCGGTGCCGCCCGTGGCGATGGCGGCGGTGGCTTCGGCGCTTTTGGCCTGCATATCGAAGAATCCCGCACCTGCCAACGACGCCGCCGAACCGCCGTGCGCCTTGGCGTACTCGGCCTTGTTGTAGGCGTCAATGGTTTGATCGAGTGCCGAGGGCGTGTCAGCACCGGGAATCGCTTGTTTGAGTGCGTCTTTGGCTGCTCCGATACCGACATCAACCCAAGCGTCCTTGGCCTTGTCCGCGCCGTGCAAACCTGTCAGATCACCGACGTGTTCAACGATCCCTTCGGCCTTCTGTTTGGCGGCGTCAACCCAGCCATCCAGGAAGCCTTTCTTGGGAGGTTCGGGCTTCGGCGGGGTTGGGGGCGTGGCGTTCTTGTTGAGGTAATCGACGGTGCCGCCGATGGTGCCCAACTTGCTGGGGTCAACGGATTTCTCTGGGGTGGGTGGCCCCAGGACGGGGGCGTTCGGATTGGCTGGGGCGGTCGCGGCAGCGGCTTCGGTGCTGGCCGGGGTGTGGGCCTTGGGGTACCAGTCCTTGTAGAAGTTGTCGTCCTGCGCTGCGGCGGCGGGAACGTCTTTGGGTTTGGTGTCTGCAACAGCCTTGTTGACGTTGAACATCGCAGCGGCCAAGTTGAATTCACCGGCCACCTTGTTTCCGGATGCGTCGGCCTGGCCTTTGAGCTTCTCCACGCCCGCCCACCACTTGGTGGCCGAGTCCTTCAACTCACGCGAAGCGTCCGCGACGATCTTGGCGTTCTTGTCCGCCGTCTCCTTGCTCATCCCCTCGGGCGGGGTGTAACTGAGCGTGCACTCGGCGTCATTGACGGTGATACCTGGTTGGCCGTGGACGTTGTTCAAGATCGCTTTGCCGTTGTTGAGCGGCGGGATGATGTCGTAGTCGATGGTGTTGAGCATCGCCCGAGCCGACTCGTCCATCGCGTCGCGGGCGTGCACGACAGTGCGCCACGCACCATCAGCTTTGTCTTGGGAAGCCGTGGCCCACAGGCCGCTCCACGTTGAGCCGCCCGGACGCTCGACGTAGCCCTTGAAGTCGTGGGTGTGGTCTTCGAGGCGCGCCATCAGCTTGGCGGCGGGGTCCAGCGCTTCCCGGTACGAGTTCACATCGGTCGCGAGCATCAGCGACGCAGTAGGCCCCACCCCAGCACCCCTTGGCTATGCCTGGCGGTGCAGGTCAGGCATGAGGCGAAACAGTGCCGCGCCGTGCTCCTCGGTGGCGATGAACCCGCGCCGACCTGCTTCCTCGACCTCGGCGAAGTTGCCCATGAACCCGGTCACGATCTTCTGCACGTTCGGCAGGGTGCGGCCCGACAGATCATGCAAAGCGGCCAGCGCCGGATCAGCGCCTGTGCTCGCACTGGGGGCGGGCGTCTCCGAGTTGATCTTGTCCACCAAGGATTCGATCTGCGGGCGCAAGCGGCCCAGAGCCTCTAAATCGAGCTTGAGCGGATCACCCACCCTAGATTCCTCCCTGTATCGGTTAGCTGATCAGGGGCAGACTACAGCCATAGTGAGGGGGACACCACTGATCGGTCGGCTGTTCCAGCAATCTGTCACACCCACGAGGACCAGCCACGTTTGTGGCATCAAGAACGTCGCTGGTAGGAGTGGTCACGCGCCTTGCCCACCCACCGCCAGAGCATCGCCGCTGCGCTGCGGTGCTCTGGCGGTGGGTGGGGGGACACCACTGGACCACAAGTGAACACTGATGTCAGAACGGTCGGATAGGCTCCCGCCAAGCTGAAATGGGAGGTCGGGGCGGTGCGAGCGGTGCGACGGGTAGTGGTCGGTGCGTTGGTGGCGGTGCTGGTCGGGATGGTTGTGCCGCCCGTTGCGCAAGCCAAGAACCTGCTGGTAGTGGGAATGCCGATTAGCTTCTCTAGCGGGACATGCTCGCTGGGATTCTTCGGATTCAACGCACGTGGCGATCGGCTGGCGGTGACTTCCGGGCATTGCGCTGGTGGGGCCGATGAGCTGGTGTATTCCAAGAACGGTGTGGAGATCGGCAGAGTCGTGGCCTGGTTGGAGGACGTTTCAGACGGTCACGGCAAGCTGGTTGGCGCACGCGGATACACGGTGTTTTCCGTCTACAAGAGATTCAGTTTGGAGCCGTACTTCACGGGCCTGGGCACCATCGACGAGGGCGATTGGGTGACGAAATACGGTGAGCGCAGCGGAAAGACGCGCGGTCGGATCACGAAAGTCAAGTACAACAGCGACCGCCCTGACCTGTCGCTCGTTTACAGCGACATGGTGCAATTGCCGGGGGATTCGGGGTGTCCGTGGGTGACCTCTGGGCCGACGCTCGTTGCGATGGGTTCTAGCGGAAACCAGGAACAGTTGGGTGGTGGTGCGGGAAGCCAGGCCCAACCCATCGGATCGGTCATACGACTCATCAAAGAACAGGCTGGGGTCTGGGGCGACGGCTTCAAGGTATGGATCGGCGATTAGCGCTAGCTGGCGGTTCGCTCCGAACGGCACATGGACCATGCAGAGCGGCGGTGCACGGCGGGGACGTTGGGTGGGGGACACCAATTTGAGCCGGCGTTGTCGGACGGCGGCGATACGCTGCGGTTATGCCTGTAGATGTGCCTGCTGATTTCGCCGAGCTGACTGGTGTTGATGAGAAGTGGCTCGTGCACGGTTGGGACACCCGTCCGGTGGAAACCTTCTCTTTTACGAAAAGGCCATCGGACCGTGGGTTGCCGGAGCATCTGGCGCGTTACCGCCTGCCTATCGAGTCGTCGTTGAAACTGCACGACATCGTGATAGACGAGCAGGATAGAGGCAAGGGGATCGGTTCGAAGCTCCTGGATGCGGTGGTGCGTTATGCCGACATCAAGGGACTTCCGGTGTGGATGTGCGTGGTGGGGGAAGGGCAGGGCACGCAGGAGGTGATGAACACGGTGCGGCTCGTGAGCTGGTACAAGCGGTACGGGTTTGAGAAAGCCGATGAGCTAGCGCAGCGAAGATTCGATATGGACCGTTGTCGTAACGAGGAGATGGTGCGGTACCCGAATGGTTGGGTGCCGAGCTTGACGGAGTTCTAGGCTGTTTGTATGGGCGTGGAGGGGCGATTGCTGATCGTTCGATTCGCCCCGTTCTCGGCTCAAGGGTGCCGTGCCAATGCGCGAAAAACCTACGACAGGCACTTGGAGCAAGGGCTTAGCGGACGTTATGGCGTGTCGGTCAGCGGCGTGATGGTGCGCCAGGGCGAATCAGATGATGAGGCAATCATCCGATTGCGCGCTGCGGTTCCTCTCAAAGGGAAAGCTATCGCCCCCGTCTGGGCCGATACGCTAGAGGAGTTGGGATTCTGCGTCGTGCCCGATATGCCGCCTGACATGCACTATCTGGTGGGTCAGGACGACATGGCTCGGATGCTTGATTGTGATGCGCTGGCGTTAGTCTGGAGTAGCACGCGACGCAAGTGCCCGACGTGGAGAAGCGGGAAGGAGGACTGACCTATGCGGCGAATTCAGATCGACATCAACTTCCGTGATCGTGACGGGCACACGCCAGCTCCCTACACCGGTCCCACGCCACGGGTCGGTGAGCGTGTTGTTGCTTTCGAGCCTGAGGATGGTGTGCGGGCGGACGCGGTGGTGTTGTCAGTGAACCCGGACCGGTGCTTTGTTGTGCTCGACGTGGACTGGGACTCGATGGACGATGACGACGTGGCACAAACACCTGTTGTGTGGGAGCTTCCGTCCGAATGTGATGCGCGTCTGTACACGGTTGTCCTCTGATGGGGTTTCTGGTTGGTCCTGACTCTGGTGAGCTGGCGGAAGACAACGGAACCTTCGCGCGAGTCGATGGGTCGCAGTTCGGTTCCCCTATTCCCGCGTTGTTCATTGATGAGTCGCAGTTCCCGAACCCCGAGGAGTTCGGATTACGGACCGGCCAGCAGAACCCTTCCGGCGAGTGGATGGTGCTGGAGACGTTGGCTGTTGATGTGTCGTCCCGCTATGAAGTCGATGTGTATGACGTACGCACGCTGACCGATCCGCAGTCTTGGGATGCGGACAAAGCAATCAAGATCGCGGGCACCGTTTTCCCGGACCCGCATCCCGACGAATGGTGGCGTGGTGTGCACGACGAAACAGGTCGGCTGTTTCTGTTCGTGGGGCCGCTCAAGCAGTACCTCCAGCCCGACAACCGCTTGGACCTGGAGTTCCTACGGCACGCACATGCGGGCATCACTCCGCTGGTGGTCCGTGGATATGACGCAGGTGTTGGCACCCGCCCACCTACCAAAGCGCCAGCGGGAGACGACACTGACGATTACCCGATAAATGTGCCGACCACACACAGATCGGACGCCGAGCGCCGCGCACTCGGACTTGACCGTCCCGAACTGGACGAGGAATGGCGTACGTTCCACACAGCACAGATGTACGAACTTGCGAATGATGTCAAAGTTGTTGCAGAGACAGCAGACTACGACGATATTCGGCTTCCTTGGCTCTCTGCTGCCGTGAAGGAAAACACTCGCCTCATCAAGATGAGTGAAATAGTGGGAGACTTTATCGACAGCCTTAACAGTGGGGTTCCGCTGACTCCAGGCATGATCTACTCCATTAGATTCCGCGCCTTTCACCAATCGGCGACGTTCGCTGCTGAACGTCACTTTTCTGAGAGGCCGTCGCGGCAGAGGTTGGATATGGAGTTGAAATCCATGTTCAGCGCACGACTTTGGATGAAGTCCCCCGCGTACTTCCTCACTCGTGACGAGATCGAGGCGGCTACTCCCGCTGACTCACCGTTGACTTCTCTAACATTGCCGAACTCGAAATGCCTTGTTTTCCACGATCACCCGCTGCCCATCGACTTCCCGATAGGTGGGGTGCCACGAAGCGTGCTGGCGTGGGTATTTGTGTCGAATGAACTCGGAACGCTAGAGGGCGTACAGATATTCACTGTCGCTGACGACAATTCAGATTCCATCATGACCAACGGCTCCATCGAATCACCTGCACTGCGAGAGTGGACGAGCAAGATCCTCCCCGTGCTGTCTGCTGGGCATTGGAGTCCATCGGAGCGGCCGAAACTTCCCGGTAAGCCGATGGACCGGACGTGGCGGCGTGCACTTGAGCGCAAGCGCGATCGGGAAGCAGCCACAGGCTCCCTTGACGGTGTTCGGTTGTTGACACCCTCGTAGCTCTGCGTGTCGGAACATCGGTTGTCGGGTCGCGGGTAGCGTCCCTTTTCTGAGTAGGACGTGGTTTTCGTTCTCGGAGTTGAGAGGGGCGATATGTCGGGTCTGGGGGAACAACCGGAGTACGACATCGTGGGTGTTACGGCGCTGACACCGGCCAGGGCTCGGTTGATGCCGGAGTGTTACGGAGGATATCCGCTGGCTTTGCTCGTGTGTCGGTCTCCTCAGTACGACCCTTCCGATGAGGGGATCAGGCAGACGCGCATCGAGGCGGGCTATCTGGTCAAGGGCGTCGTTGTTCCGTACGGAGCAGGCTACGAACTCCCCAGAGGAGTCTTGGACCCAGACTTCCCCAAGGGGGACGTAGAGATTCTGGACGTGGAGGCGCTGCCCGTCACCTTGCGGTGCGCGAAGGATGACAGACCTACGGTCATCGCCTTGGTGTTGGAGCGCAACAGCAAGGGATTTACGCGCGTGAAGCCCGGCGCTACTTGGGGTGGACACACGGTGCATTCGGTTGATGAGAGTTTTGAGGTTGATCTCGGACCGTATCGTGGGGATAGCGGCAGAACTGGTCTCCGGGGCCGCGTGGCACGGATGCGTAGGAGTGACTGGTAAGGGACTCGACATCCGCAGGTGGGGGCGTGGTTCGGGTGTACGGGTGGCTAGCGAGACCGGGCTCAGCTCAGGCAACGGATTTAGGTATGAGACGAGCGAGGTTGGCACTGTCATGCGTCACCGCGTGTCCCCGCACAATGCCTGGTTATTCGGTGCTGCTGTCCGTCTGAGCGGGCGTCACGCCCCAGGAGGCGTCCCATTCGGCTAACTCGGCCTTGTCCGTGTAGTCGCCGTATCCGGGTGCGTTGTGTCCGAACCAACCGTGTAGCACAGCGACCACTTCTTGAGGCGGTAGAAGGACATCGACCACGAAATGAGGCTTCCTGGTACCGGGGGTGACATCTTCCTCAAAGACGATCTCGGCACGGAGCCAGCCACCGGGTAGAACGGCAATGCGCTGGGCTTCAAGTTCGGTGACGGGCTCTTTGGGCTTCTCCCGCTTCTGCGGCTTGCCATCGTCGTCAAGGACTATGCGCAGTCCTTGATACCGCGCGAGGCGTTCAGCGGCTCCGGGTGCGAGGAAGATACGGGCACCCTTGGTGTAGGGGTAGGGCATCTGCGGTGTGGTCATATGTGTGAACCTAACGAGCGGTTCGCGTGTGCTCGGGGAGGCTGCGCCGTTCGTTCAGCCAACACTCCAGGCTCCGTTATCAAATTGTTACCATCGGAATCGCAGGTCATGCTCGGCTACCTGCCCCTGAAATTCGGCAAACAGGATTGTTGAGTGATGCTTTCGGGGGTGTTAATACCAGCTCAACGGTGAAGTTCACCCGGCACCTACCCCTATAGGAAAAATAAATAAAATTTTTGTCACCCTCAAAATGTTTTTTATTTTTTCTTCTAGCACTAATAGAAGCATCAACTTCACCGTTGAGCTGAAGTTAACACCTTCGTGGAATTCAGGGTGTGATCTGCGGGAATTCATAGCTGCCCGTTCTGCGGTGCACGCAAGTTGTGGTCCCGCAACATGGGCGGTTTTGCCCTGGAGTCGGGTTTCGGGGCTGTGTGGGTGCACGTCCCCTTCTCGTGGGCGGATCGCGTTGGGCTCGATCTGACTCCTCTCCCGACCGCCATCGGGCTGGTCTTCCCGTTGATGTAGCAAACATTCAGATCGTCATACTCTCCCTGTTGTTTCAAGTCGAACAGGGGGAGTGTTCGCAGTTAAAAGCTCTATTCACTGCGTGATCAACGCAGCATGCCGCGCTATCTGAAGCTAATGTGATGGCAAGTTGAAGTCACAAGCCAAGGAGCACCATGAGCGCGTTTACCGTCACCCCCGAAGGGATGCCCGACTTGGCGCTACCGAGCGCCATCGCCCAGTCGAAGGGGATCAGTTCTACTGCTGTTCGACTGGCCATCGCCACGGGGCGACTGCCTGCAATCGTTCTAAGGGGCTCCGGCGAGAAATTCATCTACGCCGTTCGGCCAGAAGACGCCGATGTCCTCTGGGGATCACCGACACCTGCATAAAGCGAAAGCCCCGGCGTGCGACCGCCGAGGCTTTCAATCCACTCACTCCCAGTAGATAAGGACAGTATATATGTTTCCCGCCGAATTCCCGCGCAACAAGAAGTTCCCGCCGATGTCCATGCGGGCCGCATTCGCACCACAATCCGCGCTCGTCCATTCTGGACTGCGGATGCACGCCCTCAACCCGGCCTTGGCTTCGGAAGCGTTGACGGACTGGGGCGCAAGCGCCTGGATCGGCCTCACCGACGAGCACGCCTGGCTCGCGCCGCTGTTCCGCGCAGCCGAAGCCGGTGATGACAACGCCGTGCGGGAGTGGGCGGACAGCCACCCTGCTGAGTGCGCCCCATCGAACTTGGAACACCTCACCCGTGAGCTGACCGAGGCGCTCTGGAGTGGCGCTGTCATCGACCGCGAGCTGGCCGACTCGGCGCAGCGTGCTTGGGAAGCAGCCGTCACCGTTTACGACCTCCAGGTGGCCGAACACCGCGACGATGCCGAGCTGTCACGCATCGGGGCGAGCATCGTCGCTTTGGAGGAGACTGCCGCCGCGTACTACGACGCTGGCCATGATGCGCTTGCGCGCGGCCTGCGTGACCTGATCCACCGCACGTGGGGGCTCAACCCCCGCACAGTCGCCGCGCTTGCCAGAGCACTCCGTCCAAGCGAGGTGGCTGCGTGAGCACCATCGAGCTTCCCGGACAGCCGCTGTCCGCCGAGCGCCGCAAATCCCTCGTGGACAGTGGGATTCGCGCCGAGTACCTGGATACGCCTGAGTCGCTCATCCGCGAAGTCGCAGGACTGGTTGATCTCGACACGATGCCCAATCAGCCTTTCGCTTGGGTCACCGACCACAACGGTGGTAACCCGCGCGGACTGCTATTCGGCTGGCGCGACGCGCCGGGCACGATTCGTTGGCAGTACCGTCCGGACACGCCACCTGTGGATGGGAAGGGAAGGCCGAAGAAGTACCTCTTCGTCAAAGACGACGCACCCCGGTACGGCATCCGTTCGGATGCTGGTGAGAAGAGTTCAGTGTGGATTGTCGAGGGCACAAAGCAATCACACGCCGTTGCAAGCTATTTGGGCGATGAGGTCACGGTCATCGGAATCCCCGGCGTGACCGCATGGTCGGGTGGCGGCGAGGACCGCTGGAACCTGCCCGGTGAGGTCATCCGTCTGTGCGCTGGACGCGATGTCTATGCGCTTCCGGACGCCGACGCTGCCGAGAACATCGCGGTGTACGAGGCGATGTTGAGGTTGAAATCCGCCATTGGTCCGGCTGCGAAATCTGTTGCGTTCCTGCCGTGCCCAGGAGGTGGGAGTCAAGGCATAGACGATTACCTCGGTGTCTTCGACACCGACGAGGAGCGCGCCGACATTCTCCGGAAACTGCCCAACGACGCCTATCACAAGCCTGCTCACAGCAAGCCACCTGCGCGCCTCCGTCGAGACGAGAAGCGCCAGCAGCGCGAGGAGCAGCAGGCGGCTCGGGCGGAATCCATCGACGCCGTGATGGAAGCGTTCGGCGAGGGCCGCGCCGCCACCGACGAGTCCGGCCAGCGCCGTGTTTCGGACGGCAGTGTGTGGCTGCGTGATGGTGGTGGACTGGCCGTGGCGGACCTCGGCACCGCGATCATGGAGTCCGAGACTCCT
The DNA here is from genome assembly GCF_002013745.1 of Mycobacterium sp. D16Q16. NCBI lineage: Bacteria > Bacillati > Actinomycetota > Actinomycetes > Mycobacteriales > Mycobacteriaceae > Mycobacterium > Mycobacterium sp. D16Q16. The sequence continues at coordinate 695,673 of NZ_MAEY01000001.1, read as the reverse complement.
GTCGCCACAACACCGTCCGGCGTGGTGTCTGTGTACATCCGAAAGGGTGTGTATGTGGTCTCCGAGCGTGCACTGACAGCTGTCAGTGCGGGCATCCTCGGGAACCACTTCACGCCGTCAAACGCGAGCACATTGGGTCAGTGGCTCGACGCCACCTGCGACCAGGAGGGGCGCACCCTTCCGGTCGGTCAGACCGGAGCCCCTTACGTGAATTTCCGCAACGGCATGCTGCATCTCGACACGCTCGAACTGCATCCGCACGATCCGAAGTACATGAGCACCAGGCAGATTCCGTGTGACTGGAATCCGGAGGCGCAAGCGCCGAACTACGTTGAGTGGCTGACCGATCGCGTGGGCGAGAAGCAGGTGCCGGTGGTTGAAGAGGCTATCAGCCAGTTCTTGGACGAGAGCCGCACTCCCACCAAGGGACTCTTTCTCTTTGGTCCGAGCCGTTCGGGAAAGTCCACGATGTTGAGCATCGCCGAAGCGATGGTAGGTGACCCCGAACTGGTTGCCGCCCTATCGCTCCAACAGCTCGGCAAGGATCATTTCGCCTCGGCTGAGCTGTATGGCAAGGCCCTCAACATCGCGGCCGATATGCCGAAAGGCCATATCGAGGATCTGTCCGTGTTCAAGATGGCGCTCGGTGAAGACCCGATCACCGCCAATCGCAAGTACGGACGGATGTTCACCTTCAAGAACACCGCCATGTTCGCGATGTCGGCGAACACCGTGCCCACCGTGGGAGAGGACTCCTCTGCCTACCTGAACCGCATCGTGCCGGTCTCCTTCCCCAAGACTTACCAGGGGAAGGAAGACCCCACGGTGAAAGATGCGCTGCTGGCTGAGTTGCCCGGAATCGCGGTGAGGTGGGTTCTGGCGCGTCGAGCACACCGGGCACGCCGGTACCGCTGGCTCAAGCCTCATCCCGCCGTGTCGGCGGCGTTCGGTGCTGCATCAGACCGGGTGACCCGATTCTTGGATGCGTGCTGCACCGTCGATGGGCAGCCGCTGCCCGGCTCGCGGTTCCGGGACAAGGAAGGCTGGATCACCGGGGGATACGCGAGCATCACCGATCTGCATTCCGCGTTCGAAGCGTGGACGACTGATGAGCGCGCGGGAGGTATGGGCAAGTTCGCGTTCCGTGACCGCGTACTGGCGCAGGAAGGCGTCACTCGCGACCGGATAGATCAGATTCGGAGTGGCATGCCAGTCACGAACGTAATCATCAAGCCGCGCGAGCAGTGGGAAGCATCCGCGACAACGGCGACCGATCTGGTTGCGGCTCTCTTCCCGGATTCCGACGCAATCACGGACGACGGAAGCATCGCTGCTCTACCTCAGTCCACGCACGCCGTGCGCTCCCTCTTCCAATCCACCTACGCATAGGAGAAATCATGATCGAACACGATCCATACTCGGATCTGCCCACCCTGCCGCTAGCCGTGCAACTCATCTTCCAGGACATCGAGCCGGAGCATTTCGAACTCACGACAGAGATGCTGGAAGAGAACTACGCCGTCAACCGGGCGGTTCGCATCCTCGTCACTCGGTACACCGGGCATCTCGGTCCTGAGGTGGTGGAGCACACCCTGCACGCGGCGCTCATCGCCATCAAGCGCACCATCGAGCAGGCCATGAGGCCGGCGGGGGACGTGACACATGATGGCTAGTCAAACGTCCTCCAGCACAGGGAAAATCGGCCCCATGACGTACGTGACCCGACGCGAGATCGAGGCTGCCGAGGCGCAAGCGGTCAGCTCCACACTCAAGGCTGACCGGCGCTTCCTGTGGCTGTGGCTGACGATCAGCACCCTGCTCTCGGTAGCTGGAAACGTCGGCCACGCCTGGCTCACCGTGCCCAGTGGGACCGCCCAATACCTCGCTATCGGCTGGGCCTGCGCCCCACCCATCTTGCTCATGTTGGCCGTCCACGGTCTCCCCACACTGTCCCGCATGCTCGGTTCCGACCGCTCTGACACCCTGCTTTCCCTCGTCGTGTGGGGTGTGGTGGCGGTGACGTTTGGGTGGTCTGCGTTCGGTATCTACGGCTTCACCACCGCGCTCGGAATCCCCGCGTCACTCAGTTGGGTCGCGCCCCTCGGAATCGACTTGTCCGTGTTCGGCGCGACCAGGGGGCTTGTCTTGACTGCGCCCATCGCGGCCAGAATGAAGGTGGGCGCGCCAGCCCAGCGCGCCGCGCAACCGCAGGTCAGCAAACCGGTCGCGCCCACCCCCGCGCCGCGTCAAGCCGCCTCAACGGGCTCCAGCGCCGCGCCAGTGGCTCCGCGCCCCACCACGCCTCCCGTGACTCCGCGTCCCGCGTCGTCCAACGCGCCGCAGGGGAGCCCTGGCGCGGCCAATTCCGCGCCGGAGATCACCGCGCTGGCTGAGAGGATCGTGTCATCCGAGCGGCTTCGGACGGATGCGGCCACCGTTGCCAAGATCCTTGCCCTGGCTGAAACTGAGTCCCGCAAGAACGTGATCGAGAGGCAGCTCGGCGTCCATCATGGTGTGATCACCAAAGTGCTGGCGGCTGCTGAGCGAGAGCGTCCTCATAGCCTCGTAGCCGTGTCCTGATTCCGCTTCCGGTAAGGCTCTATTTCAGATGGTCTGTAAGACGCTCCGTAAGGTGCTCTGTAAGACGGTCCGTAAGATCCGACGTAAGATTTTCGGACACCTTGTTTTTCGTCCGGCACACCCTCGCATAGGGCGAGGTCAAAACCCGATCTACAGGCATACAAGCCCGGCTTGACGCCCCGCCCGCAGGTCCGCTTGGAACCCCGCCCGTAAGACGGCCTCTAAGGCCAATTTTCGGGCTTCACGAGAGGCGGCATGAATGCCTCATTATCGGGGTTGGGACGCCCGTTCAGTGTTCCTGGAAGATCTTTTCACTGATTCTGGAAGATTTTCTTGCACAAGGATTGTCGCTGCACGGCGAACTTTCTGTTCACCAAAAACCTTGTGAGCTGTGATATTTCAGTGTTAACACCTTGCGGTCACGCTCAGTGGAAACTCTCTGACCTGCATGAATGTCGGGTCTCTGACTTTTCTTGCACCCTCTGCACTCAACAAAACCCCAGCTCAGCATGGGTTTCTAACTCGCTGGCAAATACGACTGTTAATGTCAGAATAACAGAAATGGCTGGTAGACAACAGATTTGGTGTTGATATAGCTTGACAGGGCAAATCGACCGGTATTAAAATCCCAATTAGCTCCGGATCAGCCCGCAAGCGGTCTGCCCCGTAGAGCTAGCTCTAGGAAGGGAGGTTCGGATGAAAAAGCTTGTGCCGATGGCGATTATCCTCGGCATCCTGGGCCTCGCCAGCATGGTTTATTGGAGCGCCATCCTCGGCCTCTTGCTCTTGATCATTGCCGGAGCCCTCGGATATGCGGCCTACCAGAGCCATGCCAATGCCCAGCGCCGGATCACCCCCGCCGCGCCCGTCCAGCCCACTGAGTGGGCTGACGCCCGGTACGAAAGCCGTAACGCCATGGCCGATGCCGAGGACGCCGAGCGGCGCTTGACACGCGCCGCTGTCAAGAAAGCGGACAAGCGCGGCAAGGCGGCAGTGCAGCGCGCTACTGAGCGCGTGCAGGCCGAGCAGGCCCAGAACGGGATTTCGTGATGGCCAGCAACAAGCGCGCCTACGAGGCCCGCAAACGCGAGAAGCATGAAACGTTCATCCGGCAGAACAACGTTCGCGTCGCGAACCAGAACGCCAACATCGCCCGTGTCGATGCGCAACGCGCGCAAATCGAACGCGAGAACGTCCAGGACAAGCTGGAGGGCATCGCGCTCAAAGCCGAGACGGAACGCAACCGCAAAGTGGCTGAGTGCGACAAGGTGTGGGGCGACGAAGAGAAGCGGCTCCTCACCGCACCGCGCACCGTGCGCCGGGGCGGATCGCATGGGGCGGGGCCGATCTGGTTGATGCACTGGCGCAGCTCGCCGCCGCCGAGCCTGGCTTCCCTGCTGGGTTTGAACTCCTCCGCACCGGGGCCGGTGCTGACGCTGATGCCCGGTGGTGGAATTAGCCAGGACAACATCATCAGCGCCGTGATTCGCCGGGAGAATCCCGCGCTGGCGAGTGAGCCAGCGTTCGTTGGTTGGTCCGATCAGGTGGAGAGCCTGATTCCCGACCTGGCACGGTACGAGATGCTGGAAAAGGTCCGCGACGACAACTGGTTCTCCCGGCTTTTGGAGGCTGCTGGTGTGGCTCCGGCAGACACCCGCCCCGAGTCGATCCAGGGCGAGTACGGCATCTACGAACGCAAGTTGACGATCATCGACGTGCCTGTTTTGGTGGCAGCCACGATTGATGAGAACGGACTCATTCTGCGGTTCGCGCACCGGCCCGGCGATTCAGCCGACAAGTGGGCACGCGGTCTTGCCGCGCTGCGGTCCGGCTTCTCAGCGGCAGGCATGAACTCCGAAAACCTGCGCATCCTGGACGGTCGCGGCGGCACTGTCGAGCTGCATTTCGAGGACGCTCCTGACGTGTTCCCGAAAGCCTTGGCACCGAGCGCGCCGAGTGCTCCAGTGCGTTCGGTAGCAGAGGCAATTTCTCGCTATCACGCCGCCGAATGGGCACTCGGGGTAGATGCGCGAGGCCAATGGCTGACCTTTCCGCTCACCGACTATCCGCACGCTTTCGTCGTGGGCGGCACGGGCGGCGGTAAGTCCGTCTGGGTGCGTACTCAGATTGAAATGTTGCGTACCGGGTACCGCGATCCGCGTACCGGGCAGGATGCCGGTGGTGGCTGGCGACTGTTCGTCGCCTCCGGCAAGCCGTCTGATTTCGCAGGTTTGGAAGGGCTGCCGGGAATTCAGATGGTCGCCACGGACACCGGCCAGCTGGTGGTGATGCTGGCAGCGGTGAAAGCCGAGATGGACCGGCGCATTGCCGCAGCCGCGCAAGCCAAGCGCGAAGGTAAAGGCGGTTCGGCGTTCGACTTCCCGCCTATCGCCGTGGTGCTCGATGAGTTCGGATACCTGGGCATGGGAATCCTCAGCCAATACGGAACCAAGGGACTGAAATGGTTCCGGCTGCTCGTGGATTCCCTGCTCCGTGTGGCGCGCGAGACCCGCATTCACGTCGTGCTCTCCACGCAGACCGTGCGCAAAGAGCAGTCCGACCCGGCCAGCATTCCTGGCTCGTGGCAGGCGAACATCTCGATGGCCGTGGCACTCGGCAATCCCGATGATTCGGAGACTTTGAACAACGCTTTCGGTGCGGCTACCCGCGAGCGGGCCGCACAACTTGGTCCTCGCCTGGTCGGCCACAAGGGGCGCGGCATGACGGGTGACGAGCTGAGCAAGAAAGTCATCATCTTCCAGTCGCTGTACGGGTGGAGTCCCGGCACCACTTCGCTCGACCCCCGCGCCGACCCGAAAGTCGCTCCACCGACCGCCGAGGTGCGCGCCGAGTGGGAGCAGTGGGAGCCGGTCAGCGCATCAGTTCCGTGGCTTGCGCCGCGTCTCGGCATCCAGGCCACGTCACCCGCCTGGTCGGACGGTGAACTGGAGCAGGTCGCCCAGACCCCGGTCATCCCGCTGACCGACCGTGACGGTTCTCTGCTGCCCGGCAGGGAGAAGTGCGACCCGCTGAGTCCGCACTGGCTCGGTGCGCAGACCGCCAGCAGCATCGCCACACCAGTCCTGGATTTCACTGACGAACCCATCCCGGCACCCAAACCGGCACCACCCAAGCCTGCACCACGCACACCCGTGCGTCCTGCACCTCCCGAGAAGAAGGAAGACACCCTCGTGACAGAAACCGAGACCTCGCGGCCTGCGCTGCGCACCGACCTGGACGGGTGGTGAGTGTCATGTCCCGCAGTGTGATTGCTCTGGATGTGACGGTCACCGCCGTGTCCATCGCCCGGATCGCCGAAGGAGAGCCCGTCCCTTCGACAGGGCTCATCGTGGCACCTCCGTCCGGCAAGGATTACTCCCTCGCGGCCACCAGAACTCGCACGGAGAGCACCGCCGAGATGGTGCTCGACGCCGTGCTGACTAAAGGACTGCCAACGCTTGTGGTGATGTCCAAGCTCACGTTCGGGGATATGAACTACGACCCGAGTGGTGGCCGTCGAGCGGCGCTCTGGTGGTCCATCACGTCGAAGCTCTTGGACGCGGGAATCCCGGTCGCGGAATGTGCTCCAGCGACAGCACAGAAGTGGCTGACCGGGCGCGGCGCAATCGGCAAGCGAAGCTATGTGGACCTTGACCGGGCGGTGCACGACGTTTGGCCGGGCGTGCAGAACCGCGCTGAGCCTTACCGGATGAGCACGGTGGCACTGGCCGCTGCCGGAGCCATGGCGGCGGGAATCCCAACCTCCATGCCGGTCACGGAGACGCGGATGAAAGCTCTCGCGCCGATGGTGCTGCCCAGCGGTTGGCACTTACCAGAGACGACGAAAATCGAAGCGGTATAGGAGGAATCATGAAGGAAACATCCGAATTGAAGCGTGGCAACGCCATCGGAGGGAAGGGCGAGTGGTGTGTGTTCGGCGGTATCGGCATCTTCTTGCTCGGGCACCTCGTCGGGATTAAGAGCGGTGGGGTCATCTTCCTGTACGCGGGCATTGGAGTGATGCTGCTCGGCATTGCGCTGATGGCAGTCGCAGCCGTGGTGACGTGGAAACCCGGCTTGGCGGTGGGTGCCATGAAAATGGCTCAGCGGGCCGACCGTGATGTCGAGCTGGGCATCATTACCGGCTATCAGGCGTTGGAGCGCAAAGAGAAGGCTGTACGCCTGGCTGTGCAAGAGGGGATGGCCAGCAGCCCCGCTGAGGTGTGGTATGAGCTGGTTCCTGCTGATGCCAAGTTTGAAGTCCGGTTGGATACAGCGGAGCATTATCACCGCGTCCTGGCAGACAACCTGGCCCGCCAGGACGCGGGCGAATCGCTGAAATCCCCTGAGCCTGTGGAGGATTACCCGGACCATGACGAGCCCGATGAGTGGGACGACTACGACGAGCCGGTCACGCCGGTAGTCGCTGCACCCGAGCCCGCACCCGCACCCGCACCTCCCGTTGGGAATCTGCTGAGTTCACTGCGCCAGCAACAGCAGCAGCAGCAGGGGTCGTGAGAGAAGCATCCGAAGTTAAACACAAGGACAGGTAAGAACAGTGAAGCACTACAAGGTTATTGGAGCAGCAGCCGCGACCATCGCATTCGGTCTGTCTGCGTGCGGAACGCACGATGCGGAGCCCGTCGCGGACAGTAAAGACCTCGCCGTGACGGGCCTCACAACAAGCATCATCGGACCGTACGGCTACCTGGAGGACTGCTCGAATCCGGCTATGCCGGATGACCCGAAGAATCTGCTGATCGGGAATTGGCCAAAATTTGACGTGTGCAGTCTGATGACTGTTTCCGAGGATGAAACGCCGCTGTCGTATGTGAAGGCAAAGGCTGTCGTGTATGACGCTCGGATGAAAGCGTTGACGCAGAAGAAGGCGTTGTCGGAGCTGATTGTGGAAGGCACTCAACGGATTTCTGCCTCGCCGCCTGCGCAGCGACCGGCGCTGACTTATGAGTACCGCACCCGCATCGCTACAGCGCATGCGCAACTCATCCAAGGAGTCAACGATTCGATGTCCGCGTTTTTGGGACTGCCACCAGCGGGATTCCAGATCGACTACCTCGCGAGATAGATAAGACCACCCAGACACACGACAACAACTAGACCGGCCAATCACAGAAAGGAAATGATATGAAGCACAGGTCATTAGGAATGGCGACACTCGCGGTGACGGTCGGTCTGTTGGGAGCACCGGTGGCTACAGCTGACCCAACTCCAGGCCCGGACCCTTGGGGTCTCCTCGAAGCGCCAACAGGCTACTGGTGCACTAATGATCCGGCATTCGCGTGCGACGTGGAATCCGACAATCCACGGTGGCTGGGTCCAGGGCATTGGGAGGATTCCAGCCGCACGCACTGGTGCCCTGACACATATCCGGGAGAGCCGCCCATTGAATGCGTTCCGGTCACAAAGAGCGCCGCGCCCGGAATCCCAGCCGATCAGCCTTCCGCTAGCCCCATTTGGACGGGGCAGTGATGAAAACCGTTCTGGCTGGGGTGATCTTCTCAGTGACTTTGGCGGGTTGCGCCGGACAGCAGCAGATTCCACCTACCCCGGTGGTCCAGCCCGCCCAGACGGTCCCGGCTGCCGTGCTCTCGGATGAGTGCCCAACTGACAGGTCGCCGTGGGCTTTCGATCGGGCACCGGGTATGCCCGCCGACCCGCACGGAGTGATCGGAAAGTCGTGGCCGCAAGGAGATTCGTGCGCCCTGACAGCAGCGAGTATGAGATTCATTGCCATGGACTCTCACGGCCAGTTCAGGGTGCCGGACACGAGGGGTCGGATCTTGCACAACGCAGCTTGGGTGGGCCGGGAACTAGAAGTGGCTGCTGGAGGGTTTCTACACGTTCGGATTCCAGACGGTATGGGAGTCACCCGTCGTACGGCGATCAATGCGCTATTTGACGCGAGCCGGGCCGTGCGGGACACCAAGGAGCAGGTGGTCGGCATCGCGGCCTCCGCTGCCGCCACCGCCGATGCGCGCCAGGGCTCATTCGATGATCAGGACGCCAAGGACTTCCGCACGCGGGTACTGAAAGTTCGGGAAGCACTGGATGCCCGCCTCAGCGAGATTGGGCAGGCTGTGATGGACAAGCTTGTGCCGGGTGCGCAAGCTGGGCGAGAGAGCTACCTGGTGTGGGGACCTGACACCGGGAACGTCATGGTTCCTGTTGATCCGCAGGGTCACCAACTAGACTGGAACACCCGCAAACTCGTGCTGGGTGCACCGGTAGTGCCCATGCCACCCATTGAAACGTAAAGGGAGACTTAGCAACAAGATGTTCAGAATCATCGCCGCCACCGCATCACTGGCCGTCGCCGCCATCCTGGCCCTGTCCGGGTGCTCGACGGCCACCAGCACACCATCGAATCCGGTGGTGGATACCAGCGCTTCGGTGAGTGCCCAGGCGCTGGTGGACGTGGCTGCCGTGTGGTCGAGCCACCCCATGCCGGACTGTCCTCGTATCGTTAAGGGAAATGAGACCGCCACACCAGGTGTCGTGCTGCCCTCTGATGAGACTGTGGCGCAACAGCTTGCCGGTGTTCAGAGCCCAGCAAGTGAGGTGTGGGTACGCACCAAACTCGGATGGGTGACCAAGTGGCTGGCCCAGACTCGCGCCGACATCATCCCTGACCCGAGTACGCCCGGAGCGCGTGCAGAGGGCAAGCGGTTCGGACAGTACGTCGAGCATGTCCGTGACGAACTCGAAGCGGGCCACGATATTTCGAAGCCCGACCTTGACGGACGATTCCCGGAAGGATGCGCGTGATGACTCCGCAGCCCGACATTATCAAGCCTGCCGACCCTTACAGTCTCCTCGGATCAAGTTGGCCTAAAGAGAGTGAGAGTGCTTACCATACAGCCGAAGCGGCTGCTAGCGATGCATCAACCAGCGCGTCAGGTCAGGCGCAATCCGCAACGGATGCTGAGAGTGCGATGGCCGATGAGCACGGGAAGACAGCCCAAGCGGTGTCAGGAGGGTACGGCACTGCGGCGTCCACTTTGCGTGAGCACGCAATCACTTTCACCACCATAAGCGGGTGGATGACAGACGCGGCGGGAAAGGTCGGGAAGGCCAAAAGCCAGATGTCCGATCTGGTCAACATGGGCACAGAGGAGATTCGTAATGCTCTCTCCAGCGAGACGCAGGGCACCTCAGTCGCGCCGTCGTCCACGGAACTCACCGCCAAGTACCGCGCCGACATCTCTCAAGTGAAGTCCAAGCTGGACGGCGACCTTGCGGCCATTGGGCATTCGCTCGCAGGTGATCCGGGATCATCACGCACTCCGAGTTACGTCAGTGTCTCCCTGACACCGACACCTGAGCAGCGCAACCCTACTGACCAGATCGTGGCGTACAACCACGGGCAGAATCCCGAGGTCACTCCGCAGGTGCTTCCTGAGATGCCCCGCGCATCGAACGCCGAGACGCCCAGTGCACCAAGCACTCCGAGCAGTCCCAGTGCACCGCATCCGATGAATCCCACACTGGCGGGGCTCATCTCCCCACAGAGTGCTTCCAGCAGTGCTGGTTCTCCGTCTTCGAACGGTGCATCCTCGGGTGCGGGTGCGGGTGCGGGTACATCCGGCAGTCAGCAAGGCCACCCGGCACCTGAGCAGCAGCAAGCCAAAGCACCTGGCCTGCCGGGCATCCCCAACATTCCGCTGCCGAACGTCGGCGCAGCAGCGGAATCCATCGCCACGGTGGTCACCAGTGCGGCGGGGGGTGCTCAGCTGCCCACGGCAGTAGGCCAAGCCAGCACAGCAGCTCCTCAAGTCCCAGCGAGCACCGGTTTCACTCCGGGTTCCTCGGGCTCGGCCCCCGTGAGCCCCGGACTCGGACCCATCGGGGGTCTCAGCACCCCACCGGTTACGCAGTCCGCTCCCGCACCCACGGGGACGCCATCGGCCCCGGCACCAGGAGCCCAGACACCCCAGCAGGTCTCCACACAACCACCGCGCGGACCGGTGGCTGACGCCGCCTGGCTGCAACGGACTTATGGCCTGTCTCCAGGTCTGGACCTCCCAAAGTCCGAGACACCATCCATACCAGCATTGTTCATCGCTGGCCTTCCCGAACCCGAGGCCCACCTGCATCGCGTGCTGGCCTCGTTGCGCCAGGTCTTCGAGCAGTCCAACTGGTCCCAACCGATGGCAGTAGCCACCATCACGAGGGGACTAGAAACGCGCTGCGTGTACTCGACATCGGACGGGCTGAGCATCCATCCAGCAGGGGTTCTCTTGCCAACGGGAGTGATCCCGTTAGATGAGATGCCCAACACGCCAGCCACATCCGAACTCTCGGGCTCCCTGATGGTGCAGGACAAACTCGCCGCCTTGATCCCGCGAGGATGGACTGTCGAGCACCTCTTGAGCACTGTTCCCAGTGGAGAGAACTCCCAGTCCGCCGAGCAATTCCAGGAGTTGGTGGAAGCGGGAGAGGTGTTGCCCTGCACGGCCTCTCGCGGTGATGACAGCGTGACCGAAGAGGAAGCCGTGAGTGCCTTCGCCATGGCGGTGTTGGGCCAGGCCACCTCGGGCATCTCGGACCCCGGCACCGAGTCTGCGCGACTCAAGGCAGCCCGTTGGGTCGGCATCCAGCCCACGGGGTATCTCGATGTCCTGGCCCGCTGGTACCTGTCGGACGCCGCCGTGTCCATGAGCCGGGGCGGTTGGGGTGAGGCGGTGTACGCCATTGAGAAATTCGTGTCCATCAGGGAATCGAAAGTCAAAGCAGCATAGGAGGAATGATGAGTATTGCGACATCGGGAGACCCCATCGTCCAGGTGCACCGCGCGGTGGCCAGTGGCGCACGGGCAGCCACTACGGCCTTGCCTACGGTGGTCTCGGCGGGGATGCGGCCGGGTCATGCCGAACTGCTGGAGACCGCGCTGTCCGAGACCAAGAAGGTGTTGGGCGAGATGGCTCGTGTGGCGGATGTGGGCGCTGCCGGAGCGAGTGCGCTCAGTGAGCAGGACACCGCGAACGCTGGGAAATACGACGGCGTGAAGGACGTGACCCGATGAGCGGCAACGATTCTGAGCCCATTGAGGAGTTGGCCCGTAAGAACATGCTCAGACCGAAAGTGGTCCTCGATGCAATGCAGGATCGGGTGGACGGCCTGCCCACCCAGCAGCGTGCTGACTTGGCCACACGCTGGCTGAACAACACGCTGGCCACTAATTCGGTCGCAGATAATCCGGTCAAGAACCTTGTTCAGCTCATCGACCAATCCAGCAAGGAGAAGCCACCACCTGAGCCGCCCGCTCCGAACCCGGCGATCCTGAACGCGCACGGCTTTAGCTCCGACGATCTGCTCAAGACGGACCCGGAGGGGCTGCTTGATTTTGCGCAGAAGCTGGAGGACAAGGCCAACGAGATCGAGCAGGAATTGCCTGCCAAGCGGGCCAAGGTGGAGGAAGCATTCAGGCGGCAAGCACGGATGTACACCAAGGACAGTCGGGTGCCGCCCGTGTTCCAGCCGCTCGGCAAGAGCTTGGCCACCGCGCTCGACAAGCTGGAGCAGAACGTGCAGGGCGTGACCGCGACGCTGCGCAACGATGCCCGGTTGCTCCGTGAGCTGGTGGACAAGCACGACGAGAATGAGCGGCGTGCAGCGCAAGGCTTTGACTCGGTGGATGCACGTCCCCGAGGGTGACGCCCGCCGAGGTACGGGCGATCTGATGAGGAAGGAGGTAAGCGTGATGTCGGAGAACACGAGCCAGCAGTGTGCTGGCGGATGTGCCGAGCACCCCGTGTGGGCGGCGTTGGACAAGCTGGGAGTCGAGTATGAGCGCGTCTCAATTTGAGGTTTGCTGGAAGAAACGCTGACGAATGGATGTGCCGCAGATGTGCCGCAGGGGAGGGCGATTTCTCCGGAAATACCTGGACAGGGGTACTGCCTCATCTGGAGAAATGGCAGCTAGAGGAAGAATAGCCCCTAGTGACGCTCGTTCGCATCGAGAAGGTCGGGAGTTCGATTCTCCCTAGCTCCACCATGAACCCCCGCTTGTCGGGGGTTTTTCTTTACCGTGAGACATGCCAGACGAAGCTCAGTTCAGTCCGCGGATTCCTCGGGCGATTGGGCTTCCGTGGGACGTTTCGTTGTGCGGCCCGGGTTGCCGATGCGGCGGTTGAGCGCATACACGGGAGCTGCTGCCCGGGCCACCAACGGCGGTATCGCCTGTCGTGCCCTGCGGGTATTGAAGAGCCCAGCGTTCATGCCGATACCGATAAAGGTCATCGCCACGATCACTGCTATCCCGACGAACGTTGTCGTCATACGCCCCACAGTATCGTCAAGCGCTGACCTGTGCTTCGAGGCTGTGGCGTGGGAGATCTCATGACCGGGAGAGGCGTCGCGCCCCCAGCCAGCCAATGCCTGCCACCGCTGCCGGGACCCCGAACACTGCCAGCAACACGGGGAGTTCCTCTGCGACGCCATACCCGGCTTCGAACACGCCCACCCCCATGTTGAACACGGCAACGCCGGCCCAGGCGACCAGGAAGTGCGTGAGGGCTGCCTGTATGCCGACCTTCTTGACCAGCGCGCCGACGGCAAGAAACGCCAGTGCTGCGATGACTCCGATGAGAATGATGATCGCGGTCCGGCTCATAGCGGTGAACTCTAGGTCATCGGATCCGCGACGGGGCTATGTCGAACACGCGGCCGAAGGCGTAGGAGAAGGCAGCGGGCGTGGCGTAGCCGAGGCGCCCCGCAACCTGGGTTACCGAGTGCTGCCGCAGCAGCGGGACCGCTGCCAGCAGCCGTGCCCGGACCCGCCAGGCCGCCGGACTCATCCCGACTTCTCCTCGGAAGCGGCGAGTCAGTGAGCGCTCGCTGGTGTTCAGTCGCCGCGCCCATTGGGCATTGGATACCGAGACTTCCGGTGCCTCGAGGTAGTGCCGACACAGCTGCGCCAGATCCGGCGACTTTGGTATGTCGACATGCAAGGGTAGCGCGGTGAAGGACGCCAGCTCATGGAGTAGCAGGGCCACGAGTGCTCCGTCGCGTCCCGAGTGGTCGTAGTCGGCGGCGAGATCTGCTGCCGCGCTGAGTAGTTCGTGCATCAGCGAGCCGACGTCGACGACCACGCACGACGACGGCCACCACGGAACGGCCGACGGCTCGATGTAGAGGCTGCCGGTGCGTACGTCCAGCATTCGCACGCGATGGCGGGTGCGCGCCGGGATCATGACGGCGCGACGAGTGGGCACCGTCCAGGTTCCGGCGTCGGTGTCCACGATCATCGTTCCGGTGGTTCCGTAGAGGAACTGTGCGCGCCGATGCTCATGCCAATCCAGTAGCTGCCCGTTGGTGTAGTCGGTGGCGATCGGCAGCACATCGTGCGGCAGGTGGTCGACGTCGGCGAGCGGGACATTCCGCATCTGGTCAGGATATGGCCGAAATTCGAATGAATCGATCGAGTATTCGATTGTGTGTACGACGCGCGAGGATTGGACTGGTCGCATGAGCGTGATCGTGTTGGTGGTGATCGGAGTTCTGACGGGGTTCACCACGGTGCTGTTCGGTTTCGGCGGCGGATTTGTCACCGTCCCGGTGATCGTCTGGGCCGACGGCGCATTGGGTGGCGCGGCAACGGTGGTAGCCGTGGCGACCTCTGCGGTCGTCATGGTGGTCAACGCGGCAGCTGCCACGGCCGCGACCTCGCGAGCCACATTGGTGCACCTGCGACGTGCTGTAGCCGTCATCGCCTTGCTGGGGTGCGGGGGTGCTCTCGGTGCGGCCCTGGCCAGGCTGGCGCCTCCGCACCTCACGACATGGGGATTCGTGGTCTATCTGGTGATCACGATCGCCGACGTGCTGCTGCGCCCGGGATTCCTGCGCCACCCGACCACGATCGACGGCCCTCCACGCGACTTCGCCATCTCGCCCATGCTGGGCGTCCCCATCGGTGCGGTCGCCTCATTTCTGGGGGTGGGCGGCAGTGTGATGACGGTTCCCTTGCTGCGCCGCAGTGGCCAGCAGATGAGTATGGCTACCGCCCTCGCGAATCCGTTGACGCTGGCGATCAGCGTGCCGGCATTGGCGATCTTTCTCACCAGTACGTCGGCGGCGGTCGCGGGTGAGCCGTACTTCATCGGCGCGGTGGATTTCCGCTCTGCCGCAGCGCTTCTCATCGGGGCGCTGCCGTTGGTGATCTGGCTGCGGCGGCGCCCGCCCCGGCTTCCCGATACCGCGCATGCCTGGGCCTATGTCGGGTTGCTGATCACGTCGGCCGTTGCGATGGTGCTATCGCCGGGCATCTTGTCGCCGCATTTCACCTGATCGCCCCCAAACACCCAGGAATTTCCCAGGTTGAGAGTCCACAATTCTCAGATGGCGCGGACAGTATGGGTCGGATCGGGCCTCCTCGCACTCGTCGCAGTTGCCGGTTGCTCGCAGCCCGTGAGTCCGGTGGTGGAAACCTCCACGCCTGAGGTGACCGAGCTCAAAGTCAGTGCCGCTGCCGCGGATTCGCTATTCGCCGGGATCGATGTGGTGAAGTCGCTGGGCTTCCCGACGGCGGACACCACACATACCGACACGGCTCCGGTCTACGGGCCCGCCATCAACCCGTCGGATCCGTGTGGCGTGTTGCACGCGGCGTCACAGGGCGACTTGGGTGACGGCTGGCAGGCGTTTCGTCAACTGAATGTCGACAGCAGCGCGGACCCGCATCAGACACTGCACGAGGCCATTGCGATCTATCCCGACAAGCCCACCGCCCAAGCTGAATTCCATCGGATCACAGAGGCTTTCGATACGTGCAAGGCGCATTCGCCCGGCACGTACACGTTCGGCATGCGCAACCCGATCACGATCACCTGGGCCGACAACACCGGTGCCACGCACATCCACGCCACGGGCAACGTGGTGTACGGGGTGACCTCGTCCGGTGCCACCGACAACGCAGAAGTCGCCGGTCAGATTGCCAACCAAATGAAGACGAACATCATCGACCCTGCTTAGAACCACCGTTCACTGGGTACTGTCCCGGTGTGCTTACGGAGCTGTATCACGGTGCGATCGTCTTCCTGGTAGTCCTGGCCGTCGTCACCTTCATCAGTGGCTTCTGGTTCACCAATCCCTACGGCAGGTTCGCGAAACCGGACGAGAAGTTCACCGCCCCCGCGAAGATCGGTTGGCTGATCTTCGAATGTCCGCAGTGGTGGGCGTTCACCGTCACGTTCTGGGCCGTCGCGCATCATCACGGCGCACCAGCGCTCGTGCTGTACGGCCTGTGGCAGTGTCACTACCTGTATCGCGGACTGATCTATCCGCTGTCCCGCAGAGGTAGTGGAAAACGCTTCCCCTACAGCGGAATCGCGTTTGGCTTCGTCTTCAACGCGGTCAATGGTTTCGCGAACGGATACGCCGTCGCATTCGCCGCGCATCTGCGGAGCTCCGCCTGGTTCACCGACCCCCGCTTCATCCTCGGCGTGCTGGTCGCGATCACCGGTTGGCTCGTGAACTTCCAGGCCGACCGCATTCTCATCAATCTGCGAGCTGACGGTTTCGATGGTTATCGCATTCCGTACGGCGGCGCGTTCAGGTGGGTGTCGGCCGCCAACTATTTCGGCGAGATCATCCTCTGGGCGGGTTGGGCACTGATGGCGTGGACACTGCCCGGGCTGATTTTCGTGCTGTTCTCGATCGCCAATCTGCTGCCGAGGGCGCTCTCGATCCATCGGTGGTACCGCGAGACCTTCGCCGACGAGTACCCGCGCGAGCGCAAGGCCATCGTTCCCGGGCTGCTGTAGGGACCTAAGCCCTGACTTTTACGCACTACTTCAAAACGTAAGCGATTCGTGTAACACTGAGTTACACGATCAATGTGGAGGTGTGTGCGACATGGCTGCTCCGGTAACGGCCTCATACCCGAAGACGCGACGCATCAGATTTTGGTTTGGTGACCCCGTCCCGATGCGAAGGCACTTCGCCGACAATGACATCGCGCTGAGCCATGTGCTGGCGGGTGCCTCCGCGGTGTTCCCGCCGGGGGAGGAGTTCTTCGTCCGATCGGTGCGTCGCTACGCGGACAGGATCACCGAGCCGACGCTCAAGAAGCGCGTCGCCGGGTTCATTGGTCAGGAAGTCACCCACGGTCTGCACCATCGCGAGCTCAACGAGAAGCTCACGGAAATGGGGTACCGCAGCAAGATGGTCGAGACGATAGGTCGGCGCTCCGGCAAGGTCGAAGACCTCGTCGACAAGTACCTGCCCAACATGGACCGCCTCAAGTACGTCCGGCTGACCATGCTGGCCGCCACGGCCGCGCTCGAGCACTACACCGCGGTTCTGGCCGAGCGCCTGCTGGAAAGCGGGGAGCTGCAAGACATGGTGACCGATGACGAGGTGCGAAATCTCTTGTACTGGCACGCGATCGAGGAGCTGGAGCACAAATCGGTCGCGTTCGACGTCTACCGTGCGGTGGGCGGGCCCGAATGGCTACGACGTGCCGTGATGGCCGTCATCTGGACAGGGACGGTGCCGTTCGCCACCGCGGGCTCGTGGTTCTCCATCGCATGGAGTGATCCGGACGGCCGGCGCCAGCCCGGGCGGGTCCTTCGCGAAACGGTCGGGTTGGTTCGCGGGCCTCTGCTGAACGACGGCATGATCGGCAAGCTGGCCGTCTATATGAAGAAGGACTTCCACCCCGACGATCTAGACACCGAGGCGCTCCTGGATCAGTGGCGTGCCGAACTGTTCGGCGCCGAGGGCACGCTCGTCGATCATTTGAAGTAGAGACAACAATGCCCCGGGCTTGTGGCCCGGGGCATTGTCAGCTCACCGCTGTGTTCAGCAGCTCAGCGCGACATGCGCGACCTTGCGATCGACTGTCGGCACCGTGGTGGGGTTGTTGCGCACGTCACGTGCCGCTTGCACGTTGTTGACGGGCGATTCCTGTGTCACCGATTCGACGGTGCACTTCGTCAGGTCACCGGCGCCCGTCTTGGAGACGATCACTCGGTACCCGTTCGACTTGAGGTCATTGATGACGGCGCTAGCATCGCCCGATCCCGCTGGTCCGGCGAGCGCGACACTTGCCGATCCTAGCGATGCGCCGATGATGCCAGCTGCGGCAATACCTGCAAATAACAATTTCTTCACGATTTCACTCCTCTCGCCTCACTCCTCGTGGCCCGCGTGTTACGCGGATGTGTCCGCTTACCACACAAAGACCGAATCCCCGACTCGCTGAACCATCAACGTCCGTGAATCTGTCCAGTCCAACGCGGTAATACTCGGATTGATTCCCACTCGGGGAAATTAACGTCAAATTCATAGGCGGGTCTGCGCGCGCTCTGAGGTGGACGGCGTAACGGGAGCTTTGAGCGCGCAGCACTCAGCGAACTGGCAAATCAGGTTAGGTAAGGCTAACTAGACGTTGCAGTTAAGCGAGATGTACACCAGTTTGTGGTCAAGCACCCGCACCGGCAGCACCAGCCACTTCCCGCTGGGCATCCAGGTGCGCTGGTACTCGGTGCGATAGACATCCTGTCCGTTGCGGATGTTGGACACCGTGCACTTGTTGGTCGGGGCAGAACCGTTCCGGTCGATGATGACTTGGTAGCCCTGCGACTGATACTGGTTGATGACCGACTGTGCGTCATCGGCGAGTGCAGTCCCGGGGGTGAGGGCCATCAGCGCTCCGACGCCCACTGCCGTCAGACACGACCGACCTAGCCTAACCACCGTCTTCATCTCACACCATCCTCACAGTTTCTAACTCTTGGCCACACAGACATTGTTCCCTATAGGTGCCATCGATTTTTCGGTCCGAATCGATACAGTGGCCGGGTGTTGAAGCCGGTGACCGTCAAGAGCTGGGGAATCTGGGCCACCTGTGCGCTTGCGCTCGTCGTGCCGGGTTGCAGTCGAACCGTCCAGAATCCCGTCAATCACAACGTCAAGATCGGAAACATCGCCGCGCTGAAGAGCCAGTTCGGGCCGGAGTTCGCGATCAAGACGCTGGAACCAGCGGGGATGGACCCCAAGCTGCTCTCGCCCGCCCCGCTGCCGCCCGGGATGACGGTGGAGCCCGCGGGCTGTGCCAAGTACAGCGGCGGCAGTGCGGTGCCTGCCGGGCTCAAGGGGAACATGGCCGCGCTCACGGCCACCGGTGCGGGTAATCAGTACGTGGCGGTTGCGGTGGAAACCTCCCAGGAGGTCCCCTTCGATCCTGCCGTGCCGGAGGAATGCAAGAAGGTCGGTTTCCGCGGCAACGGAGTCGTGGGACAGACCGAGGTGGTGGATGCGCCCGCCATCGACGGTGCGCGCACGCTCGGCATGAAGCGTGACGTGCTCAGCGGCACGTCGGGCAGGGCCGTCGGCCAGGAAGTGCTGAACTACTCGGCATATCTCGGCCGCTACATGGTGGTGGTCACGGTCAGTCCGGTCGCGGTGGGGAAGGTTCCGCCCGCGCCACCCGACGGCAAGCGCGCGTCGGAGCTGTTGGTCAAAGCGGTAGCCGCCGTCCGTTCCTAACGCACGTCACGGGGCCGGTACTGCAGGCTGATTCGCGGGCCCACGGGTTTGGATGTCTTCGGGATCGCATGTTCCCAGGTCCGTTGGCAGGTGCCGCCCATCACCAAAAGATCGCCATGGCCCACATTGATGCGGATTGACTCGCCGCCGAGCCTCGGCCGCAACGCGAAAGTGCGTGTGGCGCCGATGCTTACGATCGCCACCATAGTGTCTTCGCGTAGGCCGCGACCGATGGTGTCGCCGTGCCAGGCGACGCTGTCGGTGCCGTCGCGGTACTGGCACAGGCCCACTGTGGTGAACTGCTCACCGAGCTCGGCGGTGTACTCGCCGTTGAGGCGATCGCAGATGCTCTCCAGTACCGGATGCGGTGGCGGGCCCGCGGTCAGATCATGAAAGCTGACCAGTCGGGGGACATCGAGGGTGCGGTCGTACATGCGGCGGCGCTCGGCACGCCATGGCACCTGTGCCAACAGCTGGCCCAGGAGATTGTCCGCACGTCCAAGCCATTCATGGTGCACCTCAAGCCAAGCGCCACCCGCCAATTCGCGGCGCGGGACCGGTGGTGCGCCAAACAGGGATGCCTGCACAGTGTGTGGAGAGGCTGTCACACTCCCATGATATCGCACACATGTTCGATTGCATGGCAAGCTAGCGTCATCTCATGACGGATGCTCCAGTGCTGGGTGCTAATTCAGAGGTGGGACGGCTGCGGGCGGTCGTGTTGCACCGGCCCGGCGACGAGCTCAAGCGGCTCACCCCGCGCAACAACGACCAGCTGCTGTTCGACGGACTGCCCTGGGTTGCGCGCGCTCAGGAGGAGCATGATGCCTTCGCCGGCGTGCTGCGTTCGCGGGGTGTCGAGGTGCTGCTGCTCTCCGAATTGTTGCGCGAGGCGCTGGCCAGCGGTGCCGCGCGGGTACAGGGCATATCTGCGGCGGTCAGCGCGCGCAGGCTGGGCTACGCGCTGGCGCAAGATCTTTCGGAGTACTTGCGGTCGCTGGAGGCAGCGGACCTCGCCTACGTGCTGATGTGTGGGATGACGTTCGATGAGCTGCCCGTGGGAGGCAAGGTGGCGCAGCCGTCCTTGGTGCGGACCATGCACCATGGGTCGGATTTCGTCATCGAGCCGCTGCCGAATCTGCTGTTCACCCGGGACTCGTCGTTTTGGATCGGCCGCAAATTCGCGATCACCTCACTGGCACTGCCGGCGCGGGTGCGTGAGACCTCGCTCACCGACCTGATCTATGCCCATCATCCGCGATTCTTCGGAGTGCGCCGGGCCTATGAGTCCCATTCGGCCCCTGTCGAGGGTGGTGACGTGCTGCTGCTGGGCCCCGGGGTGGTGGCGGTCGGAGTCGGGGAGCGCACCACGCCTGCCGGTGCGGAAGCCTTGGCGCGCAGCCTGTTCGACGACGATCTTGCCCATACCGTGCTCGCGGTGCCCATCGCGCAGGAACGTGCGTCCATGCACCTGGACACCGTGTGCACCATGGTCGATACCGATGCCGTCGTGATGTATCCGGCGATTCAGGATTCGTTGTCGGCATTCACCATTCGTCGCACCGACAGTGGGGTCAGCATCTCGGGTTCGGATCCATTCGTGGAAGCGGCGGCCGATGCGATGGGCATCGGCAAGCTGCGCGTCATCGATACCGGGCTGGATCCGGTCACCGCCGAACGCGAGCAGTGGGACGACGGGAACAACACCCTGGCGCTGGCTCCCGGTGTGGTCGTCGCCTATGAACGCAATGTGGAAACCAATGCGCGCCTGGAGGCTTCAGGTGTTGAGGTGCTCGCCATCTCGGCGTCGGAATTAGGTACCGGCCGGGGCGGGCCGCGCTGCATGTCCTGCCCGGTATCGCGCGATCTGCTCTAGCCCTGCCCGCCGACACGCCGCGTTATGTGCATTCCGCTGGGCGTGTCACGGCGTGTCGGCGGCATGGGTTAGCGCCAGCTGGGCAGCCACATCTCCATGTTCCACATGAACGGTGAGATCGCGGCACCGGTGAGTATCGGGTACAGCCACGCGAAGTTGGTGACCACTACCGCCAGATAGAACGTTGCAATGAACATTCGCAACGTTTTCCGCTCCGGGTTGGCCACCGGCTTACGCAGGAAATCGCCGATGATGAACGCGATCATCATCACCAGGAACGGCACCATCGGGGTGGCATAGAAGAAGTACATCTGCCGATCGATGTTGCCGAACCAGGGCAGCCATCCCGCGCAGTAGCCCACCAGTGCCACGGCGTAACGCCAGTCGCGCCGGACCACCGTCGCCCAGGTGGCCCAGAGCAGCACCGGAACCGCAAGCCACCAGATGGCCGGGGTGCCTACCAACAACACCGCGCGGACACAGGAATTGGCGCCGCAGCCGGGGATGTTCTTGTCCTCGATGGCGTAGAGCAGGGGGCGCAGCGACATCGGCCACGTCCACGGCTTGGACTCCCACGGATGGTGATTGCCGTTGGCGTTGGTCAGCGTCGAATGGAATGTGTAGACGCTGTGCGTGTAGTACCAGAGCGATCGCAGGGCATCGGGCACCCAGCCGCCGATCCCGATTTGGCGTCCCTCGGCGTGCCTGTTGATACCCGTCTCGGAGGCGAACCACGACCAATACGAGGCCATGTACACGACGAAGGGAATGACCAGCAGGGCATACAGGGCCGGGCCCAGATCGCGCACCGCGGCGCCGGCCCATGGCCGCTGCACCCCGTACGCGCGCCGTGCCGCGATGTCGAAGGCGATGCACAGCACTCCGAAGAACGCGATGAAGTACAGCCCCGACCACTTTGTGCCGCAGGCCAACCCGAGCAGGATCCCGGCGCCGAAGCGCCACCAGCGCACGCCCAGGCGCGGACCCCATACGGTCTCGCCGATCCGCCCGTCGAGGTACGCGTTGTACAGCCGTTCCCTCACCTGATCCCGATCCACGATCAGTGCGCCGAAGGCAGCCACCACGAAGAGCGCCTGATACACATCGAGCAGCGCGGTGCGTGCAGTGACGAAGCTGACCCCGTCTGCGATCAGCAGCACCCCTGCGATGGCGCCCACCATGGTGGACCGGCTGATCCGCCGGGCGATGCGGGCGACCAGCAGCACCAGGATGGTGCCCGACAGCGCCGCCGCGAACCGCCAGCCGAACGAGTTGTATCCGAAGAGCCATTCGCCGATGGCGATCATCTGTTTGCCGACGGGCGGGTGCACCACGAGCCCGTAGCCGGGGTTGTCCTCGACGCCGTTGGTGACGACCTGCCAGCCCTGCGGAACGTAGTGCTTCTCATCGAAGACGGGGGTGCCGCGATCGGTGAGTGCGCCGACATTGATGAAGCGGGTGAGCGCCGCGATTGCGGTGATGACGGCGGTCATCACCCAGCCCTGAAGCCGGTCGGTAGGCCCGAAGTCCGCGGGCGGTATCCGGGGCCCCGGCGACTGGAGATCCGACTCGGCTGCCGAGGTCGGCGGCAGGGTTGCGGGCACGGTCACACGGTCGATCGTAAGGGAGGACCCGAGACCGGCATCTTGGTGCGGCGGGCGGAAGCGGCAGCACGAGGGACTTAGTCTTGCGGGATGGGGAACTTGCTGCTGGCGGCGACACCGCTCGGGGAGCCCGGGGACGCCTCGCCCCGATTGCGTGAGGCATTGGCCAAGACATCGGTGGTGGCTGCCGAGGACACCCGCCGTGTTCGGGCGCTGGCCAAATCGCTGGATGTGCAGATCAGCGGGCAGATCATCAGTTTCTACGACCAGAACGAGGCCAGCCGTATCGAGCCGCTGCTGGCCGATCTGGAGGCGGGGTACGACGTCCTGGTGGTCACTGACGCCGGGATGCCGTCGATCAGCGACCCGGGGTATCGCTTGGTCGCCGCCTGCGTGAAACAGGGGATACCGATCAAGTGTCTGCCCGGGCCGTCGGCGGTGACGACGGCGTTGGCCGTCTCGGGGCTCCCGGTGGACCGTTTCTGTTTCGAGGGTTTCGCACCGCGTAAGCAGGGGGCGCGGCGGCGCTGGCTAGCCG
This sequence comes from Mycobacterium sp. D16Q16, assembly GCF_002013745.1. Lineage (NCBI taxonomy): Bacteria > Bacillati > Actinomycetota > Actinomycetes > Mycobacteriales > Mycobacteriaceae > Mycobacterium > Mycobacterium sp. D16Q16. Next base: position 672,566 of record NZ_MAEY01000001.1, on the reverse strand, counting down.
AGCTGGTGGCCGAACCCCGTACCTGTGTGTTCTTCGAGTCGCCGCGACGGCTGGGGGAGACCCTGGCCGATGCGGTGGAGGTGCTGGGGCCGGAACGCCGCGCCGCGGTATGCCGTGAGCTGACCAAGACTCATGAAGAGGTGTTGCGGGGCACCCTGCGCGAGTTGGCCGTCTGGGCCGAGGGTGACGTGCTCGGGGAGATCACGGTGGTGCTCGACGGCGGTCGTCCCGCCGTCCCCGAAATCGAAACCCTGGTGGCCAGGGTGGAGGAGCTCATGGACGACGGTATGGGGCTGCGGGAGTCCTGCGCGATGGCGATCGGCGAATCCGGCGCGACGCTGTCGAGGCGCGATCTGTACGACGCGGTGGTCAAAGCGCGGGCTTGAGTGCCGCGATCGCCGTGAGGTCGACCGTGGCGGCTGCCTTGTGTAGGCACTCCTGCCACTCGGCATCGATATCGGAGTCGGCGGTGATACCGCCGCCCACGCCGAGCACGGCGGTGCCGTCGGGGGCGATCTCCACGGTGCGGATCGCGACGTTGAGTTCCAGGCCGGCCGCGGGGGAGAGCATGCCGACGGTGCCGCAGTACACCCCGCGGTGATCCGATTCCCATTGGCGCAGTAGTTGGCGTGCACGGGTTTTGGGTGTTCCGGTTACCGAGGCGGGCGGGAACGTGGCGTTCAGGAGGTCGCTGGCGGTGGCGTCCAGGGGCACCTGGGCGGCGACGGTGGACACCAGATGCCACACGCCGGGCGCCGGGTGGACGGCGAGAAGCTCGGGAACGGTGACGGTTCCGGTGATGGCGATGCGCCCCAGGTCATTGCGCACCAGGTCGGTGATCATGACGTTCTCGGCGACATCCTTGACCGAGGTCAACAGCGCCGCGGGGTCCTCGGTCCCGGCCAGGGTGCCCTTGATGGGGCTGGAGCGGACGTCGGTGCCTTTGCGCCGCAAGAACAATTCGGGTGACAACGAGGCCACGGCGCCCCAGGCGCCGGAGACGAATGCGGCGCGGTCCGGTGCGGTTCGAGTGATCGCGTCGGCGAAGAAGTCCAACGGATCGCCCGCCAGTCTGCCGCGGAACTGCGTGCACACACAGGCCTGGTACACCTCGCCTGCCGCTATGGCTTCCAGACAGCAGGTCACGGCAACGCGGTGGTGCTCACGATCGGGGGCCGTCCAGTCGATGAACCATGGCGCGGGGTCGCGGGGGTGTGTCAGTGCCTGGAGTATCCACGCCGGGCACTCCTCACCCAGAAGGCTTTCGTACCACCAGCATTCGTCATCGTCTAGCCGCAGTACCGCATCGGTCCAGCCGCCGGCGGCGGCGGGGAGCCGTCGAGCCTGGCTGCCGGAGGCCAGGTCCGGATATCCGAGGAAGCCAATCCAGCCGCCGCCCACCGCGCCTGGTGGAACAGGGTCCACATGAGAAGTCTTGCCGCTGAACGCTTGTCGTGGCAGCACTGGGTGCGCGGAGAGCGACGGGGAGATGATCGCCGGCGAATCGAACCAGGATCCGATCAAGGCCGCGGGTGCTGGACGTCCCGTCGCGCGCGTGGCGCTGGCAAGAGCTCGCAGCACGGCCGGCGGCGCACCGAGGTTGCCGAGCTGCTGGACGCGCATCGGTCTAGTTTCGCAGACCCTTCACCAGGATCGCGCGGGTGTACAGCAGTGAGAAGCCCTGGCGCTGGGTGTTCTGCTGGGACTTCGACCCGGGCTGGGTGGTCACCACCGCCAGCTCCGCGCCATCGCGGGCGGCTTCGTGAAGCCGGGTGGTCAGCAGTGCCGTTTGGATACCGCGCCGGCGGTGTGGGGCTGCGGTGGCCGCACCGTTGAGCTGGGCCACCCGGTCGAGGATGCGCATGCTTGCGCCGCCGGCGACAGCACCCGCGCGCAGAGCGATGTACCGCTGCTCGCCCTGCACCGTGGACAGTGCGGCGATCGCGCGGGAAAGCACCTCGCGCGGAAATGATTCGTGCGAGGCCACACCCTGGTCATCGGGTACCGCGAACCCGTCGACGACCACGTCGACCCAACTGGTCAGCTCATCGCTGCCGCTGTGACGCACCGTGACGTCGTCGGGAATGACCGGCGCTGGGGCATCGGCTAGGGGAAGGCCGAGGACATCCTCGAAAGACACCAGCAGGTAGCCCCGGGCGGTGAGCAGCTCGCAGATCGCGGGATCGGCGAGGCTCGCGATTTCAGCCTGCACCGGGGTATCCCGTTCGGCGAACTCCCGCTCGACGGCGTCGAGTTCGGATTCGCTTGGCACACCGCTGAACCCGAGTCCAGCGATCTTGTTCATCGGTGAATCCGGTCCGGCGTAGGACGCGATGCCCCCTGCCAGCGGTATCACCAGACCGCGGTCGCACTTCCCGGTGCCCGCGGCGATGGTGTCGGCCTCGGCACGTTCAATGCGCGCGGCGGTATCGATATCACAGAACACGCCGGTGATTGTGTCCGATGTACCGCCCGAACCGCCACCGGGTTATCTGCTGATGTGACGCGCTGTTTCGGCGGTGGCCAGCTTGTCGGGGTTGCGGATCGCGAAAACATGCGCCACCTTGCCATCCGCGATCGACACGGCCAGCACCGCGTCGAGACGTCCTTCGCTGTAGATCAGTAGGGCCGGCGTGCTGTTGTAGGTGCTTAGTTCCATGCGGACATCGGGGAACGCGGCGGCGGCCCGCGACAGACCGATGGCCACGCGTGCCACTCTGTCGGCCCCATAGACCGGACGCCGTGCGGCACTGACCTTGCCGCCGCCGTCGGATGTCCACACCGCGTCGGGGGCCAGCATTTCTACTAACGCGTCGACATCGCCCCCCGCCGCGGCCAGCAGGAATTTGGTGGTCAGTTCCTCGGCCTGCTGGTCGGTGGGGGTGAACCGGCGCCGGCGCGACTGCACATGCTCTCGGGCACGGTGCGCCATCTGACGTACCGCGGACTCCGATTTGCATACGGTGGAAGCGATTTCGGAGTAGTCGAAGCCGAAGACCTCCCGCATGACGAATACGGCCCGCTCGTCCGGTGCCAGGGTTTCCAACACGACCAGCATCGCCATCGACACCGATTCGGCCAGGACCACATCTGTCGAGGCGTCCGCCGCGTCGCCGTCGAAGGTCACTCGCACCGGCTCCGGTAGCCACGGTCCCACATACTCCTCGCGCCGACGGCTGTTGGCGCGCAAGGTGTTCAGTGATTGGCGGCTGACAATCTGTGCCAAGTAGGCCTTGGTATCGGTGACCGTGCCCAGATCCACCTGCGCCCACCGCAGATAGCTCTCCTGCAGTACGTCATCGGCCTCCGTGGCGGAGCCCAACATTTCGTACGCGATGGTGAACAGCAGCGGGCGCAGGTGGGTGAACAGCTCGGCGTGCGCGGTGTCGGACACCGCTACGCCTGCACCTTGAGGGCTTCAGAGCGCTTGGCGCCCTGCGGCCAGTAATAGGCCTTCGGATGCTTGGCGGCCTGTTTCAGGAAGTAAACCGTTCCGCGGCAGACCATTTCCTTGATCGCCGCACCGGTCCGGCCGCCGATGAACAGCTTGCGTGGTGTGTCGTCGGCGCGTGAGGTCTGGATGACGGCGGCACGACGTCCGATGCTGACGTTCTGCCCGACGAAGATCTGCCCGCCCGCTACCGGTTGCAGCCCGTCTACCAGAGCCAGCACAGTCTTGACCGCACGCGCGGCCAGCGGCCCGGCGGCCTGGCAGCTCATCCGCAGCGGCACGCCTGAGGGGCTTACCGCATCACCGGCCGCGACGATGCGGGGACGGTCGACGCTGACCAGCGTCTCATCGGTGAGCAGTCTCCCCAGCGCGTCTGTCCGCAGTCCGCTGTCGGCGGCCAGCTGCGGTACGCCAAATCCGGCGGTCCACACCGTCAGCGCACTCGGCAGTTCGCGCCCGTCGGACAGGGTCACGGTGTCCTCATCGACTCCGACGACCGTGGCGGGCGCCAGCACCTCGACGCCCAGCTCTTCCAGATGCGTGGCGGCCGCGCGCCGGGCCGGTTCGCCGATCGAGGGCAACAGTTGCTTGCCGCAGACCAGAGTCACCCGGCGGCCCGCCTCGGCGAGTTCTCCGGCCAGCTCGACACCGGTCAGGCCCGCACCGACGACCACGATCGGTGCCTCAGGTGCCAACCGCTCATACCGGGCCCGTACCTGCTGGGCGTGTTCGAACTCGTTGATGGACAACGCATGTTCGGCCACGCCGGGGATGTTGGGAGTTGTTGTGGTGCTGCCCACGGCGTAGACCAGATAGTCGTAGGGCAGCACCGCGCCCGAGGCGAGCTCCAGCTTTTGGGCGTCGGCATCGATGTGGGTGACCTTGTCGACCACGAGGCGGATGGCCGGATTGAGCAGCTGGTCGTAGTCGACCGTCGCGCCCCGGTTTCCGGCGACCAGCTGGTGCAGGCGGATCCGTTCGACGAAGTGCGGTCGCGGATTGACGAGGGTCACGGTCAGGTTCTTGTTGGCCAGCAATTGGTTGGCCGCCAGGGTTCCCGCGTAGCCCCCGCCGATCACGGTCACATGGGTGTTCTCGGTCATTTCGGTGACTTCCTTTCAGTCGCTGATGCCCTTAGGACACCGGCGCGATGAAATCTGTGACAGACCGTGACCGGGATCACGTATGACCTACTTGGGCACCTGATACTTCGGGAACACGCCCGTCGGCGCGGGCAGGCTCACGCCAGCCTTCAGCCGGGTACCGATGGCGGCGAAGTCCCGCTGATCTTCGGACTGGCCCAAGAGGTCCAGCAGCTTGGCCGCGGACTCGGGCATGACCGGCTGCGCCAGCAGCGCGACAATGCGCACCACCTCCAGCGTGGTGTACAGGACGGTGCCGAATCGCTGTTGATCGGCCGCGTCGTTACTCTTACCCAGTACCCATGGCTCCTGGGCGGAGAAGTAGCGATTACTCGCGCTCAGCACCTGCCACATCGCCTCAAGCGCGAGATGCATCGCAGGTACCTCGAAGTGTGTGCGCGCCTGTTCTAACAGGCCGTCAGCGGCCGCGAGCAGTTCGGTGTCCTCGGCGGTGTAATCGCCCGGCTCCGGCACGATTCCGCCAAGATTCTTGGCCACCATCGACAGCGAGCGTTGCGCCAGATTGCCCAGCTCGTTGGCCAGATCGGCGTTGATCCGCCCGATCAAGCCGTCCTCGGTGTAGCTGCCATCCTGGCCAAACGGAACCTCACGCAGCAGGAAGTACCGCACCTGGTCCAGCCCGAAATGATCGATCAGATCGACTGGGTTCACGACATTGCCGATCGACTTGCTCATCTTCTCGCCCTTGTTGGTGAGGAAGCCGTGCGCGAAAACCCGTTTCGGCAGCTCGATTCCGGCCGACATCAGGAATGCCGGCCAGTACACGGTGTGGAACCGGATGATGTCCTTGCCGATCATGTGCACATTGGCCGGCCAGTACCGCTGGAACAGCTCTGAATCGGTGTCGGGATAGCCGGCGCCGGTCAGATAGTTGGTGAGGGCGTCCACCCACACGTACATGACGTGGTCGGGATGGTCGGGTACCTGCACTCCCCAGTCGAAGGTGGTCCGGGAGATGGACAGATCGCGCAGACCACCGGAGACGAAGCTGACGACTTCGTTGCGCCGTACTACCGGGCCGATGAACTCCGGATGCGCCTCGTAATGCGCCAGCAGCTTGTCCTGGTACGCCGACAGCCTGAAGAAGTAGGAATGCTCCTCGGTCCACTCGACGGGGGTACCGCTCTCGGTGGCGGTGCGGGTTCCGTCGGCGGCGACCGTGGTCTCGGCGTCCGTGTAGTACGCCTCGTCGCGCACCGAGTACCACCCCGAATAGGTGTCTAAATAGATGTCGCCGTTGTCGGCCATCCGGCGCCAGATCGCCTTGGATGCCTCGTGGTGATCGGGGTCAGTGGTGCGGATGAACCGGTCGAACGAGATGTTGAGCTTGCGCTGCAATGCCTCGAAGACATCGGAATTGCGCCGTGCGAGCTGCGCCGTCGGGATTCCGGCCGCGGTGGCCGCCTGCGCCACCTTCAGACCGTGCTCGTCGGTGCCGGTGAGATACCGCACGTCGAAGCCGTCCAGCCGTTTGAAGCGGGCGACGGCGTCGGTCGCGACGTACTCGTACGCGTGCCCGATATGCGGTTCACCGTTCGGGTAGGCGATGGCGGTGGTGATGTAGAAGGGGCCAGACGCGTTTGGCCCAGAAGAGTTCGGAACAGATGATTCAGGCATGGTTTGAGCAACTTTATAGACTGGTGTTCTGATGACGCCCGGCAATAAGAGGCAAGCCCCGCCCAATCCCGAGCCGCTGGCACCCCTCATCGACGCCCACACCCATCTGGATGCGTGCGGTGCGGTCACCGGGGATGACGTACGAGCCATCGTCGACCGTGCCGAGTCCGTCGGCGTGGGGCGCGTGGTGACGGTGGCCGACGACCTCGAGTCGGCCCGATGGGCGGTGTCGGCCGCTGCCGGAGATCCACGGGTGTACGCCGCTGTCGCCTTGCACCCGACCCGCGCGGGCGATCTCACCGACAGCGCGCGCGAGGAGTTGGAAAAGCTGGCCGCGCATCCTCGGGTCGTCGCGATCGGGGAGACCGGTGTGGATCTGTATTGGCCGGGCCGATTGGAGGGCTGCGCGGAGCCGTCGGTTCAGCGCGAGGCATTTGCTTGGCACATTGAGCTGGCTAAGCGGACGGGCAAGCCGCTGATGATTCACAACCGTGACGCGGACGCCGAAGTGCTCGATGTGCTCAGGTCCGAGGGCGCGCCGTCCTCGGTTATCTTCCACTGCTTCTCATCGGACGCCGAGATGGCGAAGAAGTGTGTCGCTGAGGGCTGGATTCTGAGTTTGTCGGGGACGGTGAGTTTCAAGAACGCGCGGGCGCTGCGGGAGGCCGCTGTGCTCATTCCCGACGAACAACTGCTGGTAGAGACCGATGCGCCCTACCTAACACCCCATCCCTATCGGGGTGCACCGAATGAGTCGTACTGCCTGCCGTACACCGTCCGGGCCCTCGCTGAAATAACCGGGCAACACCCTGAGCGATTAGCGGCCGCGTCCACCGCGACCGCATTAAGGGTGTTCAAGATTGTTGATGAGTTGCCTCCGTGCGATGCTTTCGTTACCGTGTCGTGATCAGATCGCCGGGTTTCGTCACCGTTGACATCCGGTATCGACGCACCGAAACGAACGCAGGAATCTCCTACTCGTGAATGCACTGACGAAGCTCAACGCAACGCGATCGCCCTTGCTACGCGCCCTCGTGGCCGCCCTGCTGGTGGTGATCGGCGCGGGCGGTGGCTACGCCATCGCTGCGCATAAGACCCTGACTCTCAACGTCGACGGAAACGCCATGACGGTCACGACCGTCAAGTCACAGGTGTCCGAGGTCCTCGCGGACTATGGATACGCGCTGTCCGACCGTGACGATGTCGCTCCCGCCAAGCACGATTCGGTGAGCGACGGCGACACCATTGTTCTGAAGCGTTCCCGTCCGCTGGACATCTCCGTGGACGGGCAGGGCACCCAGCAGGTCTGGACCACCGCCAACACGGTGAACGACGCGCTGTCTCAGCTGTCGATGACCGACACTGCTCCGACCGCCGCCACCCGCGGCAGCCGTCTCCCGCTGGAGGGCATGTCGCTCGCGGTGGTGAGCGCCAAGACCGTTCAGCTCAACGACGGCGGCGTGATCAGCACCCCGCGTATCGCCGCTCCGACCGTGGGAGCGCTGCTGGAGGCTACCGGTAACCCGCTGCAGCAGTTCGACACCGTCGATCCCGCACCGAGTACCCCGGTGACGGCCGACATGCCGATCACCGTGACGCGCATCCGGGTCTCCAAGGTGACCGAGCAGGCCCCGTTGGCGCCGACTCCGCAGAGGATCGAAGACGCCGAGATGAACATGAGCCGCTCGGTCGTCGAAGATCCGGGCGCTCCCGGATCCCAGGACATCGTGTACTCGGTGCTGTCGGTCAATGGACGCGAGACCGGACGGATGCCGGTGTCCAACAACGTGCTGACACCCGCGCGTAACTCGGTGCTTCGGGTCGGCGCCAAGCCCGGCACCGAGGTTCCCACCGTGACTCGTGGATCGGCGTGGGATGCGCTGGCTTCGTGTGAGGCCGGTGGCAACTGGGCCATCAACACGGGTAACGGTTTCTACGGTGGTGTGCAGTTCGACTACGGAACCTGGTTGGCGCACGGTGGTGCCAAGTACGCACCGCGTGCCGATCTCGCGACGCGCGAGGAGCAGATTGCCATCGCCGAGAAGACGTTGGCCGTGCAGGGTTGGGGAGCTTGGCCAGTGTGCAGCGCGAGGGTCGGTGCCCGCTGACCATCAGGCTGCTCGGCCGTACCGAGATCCGACAACTGGCCAAGGATCTCGATTTCCGACCGACAAAGACGCTGGGCCAGAACTTCGTTCACGACGCCAACACCATTCGCCGGATTGTGTCGGCATCGGGTGTCGGTAAAAGCGATCATGTCATCGAGGTTGGGCCCGGCCTGGGCTCGCTGACACTGGGGCTACTCGACAAGGGCTGCACGGTGACGGCGGTCGAGGTGGATCCAGTGCTGGCGCGACGCCTTCCGGCCACCGTCAAGGAACACTCGCACAGCGAGTTCAACCGGTTCTCGGTGATTCACCAGGACGTACTGAAACTCACCCCCGCCGATATCTCCGGGGAACCCCCGACGGCGATGGTCGCCAATCTGCCGTACAACGTCGCGGTGCCGGCATTGCTGCGGATTCTTACCGAATTCGATTCGGTGAAGACCCTTTTGGTGATGGTCCAGTCCGAGGTTGCCGATCGGCTGACGGCTGAGCCGGGTTCCCGTATCTATGGTGTGCCGAGTGTCAAGGTGCGCTACTTCGGCAAGGTGAAGCGTCTCGGCACGGTGTCTCCCGCGGTGTTCTGGCCGATTCCGCGGGTGTACTCGGGTCTGGTGCGCATCGACAGGCATCCGGACGCGATATGGCCTTCCGATCCTGGGTTCCGCAAGGAGCTCTTCGATCTCATCGACATCTCATTCGCCCAGCGCCGCAAGACCTCTCGTAACGCATTCGCCGAATGGGCGGGCTCGGGTGACGAGTCGGCGCGCCGCCTGTTGGCTGCCAGCATCGACCCGGCGCGTCGCGGTGAGACGTTGGACGTCGCCGATTTCGCCCGCCTGCTGGAGCGTTCGGCGATCGTCTAGGTTCTACTTGTCACCGAGGTTGGGCGGGTCGTCCATCATCGGCGTCTCCGCGATCACCGGATACTGCCCGGTATAGCCGACTCGCTCACGTGCCAGCTGCATGACTCGTTCCCTGGACAGGTACCAGCCGATGGTGAGCAGCGGCGTGAAGATCGCCAGAGCCACCAGATTCCAATAGTTTTCGTAACACATGAGCGCCAGCACCAGCACCAGGAAGACCAGCGTCGCGTATCCGGTGTAGGGGGCCCCGGGCATCTGGAACTTGCCGCGCCGAAGGATGCCGCGTTGCGACCATTGGTAGAGCCGTAGCTGACAGATGACGATGGTGGCCCACGAGGCGATGATGCCGAGCGCGGCCACATCCAGGGCGGTCTCGAATGCTTTGGCCGGGATCACCATGTTCATGAAGACGCCGACCACGGTGAAGCATGCGGTGAGCGCGATGCCGGCAAAGGGAACGCCGTTGGATGTCATGCGGGACAACAGCTGTGGTGCGCTGCCGTTCATCGACATGGATCGCAGAATGCGGCCGGTGCTGTAGAGGCCAGCGTTGAGGCTCGACAGCGCGGCGGTAAGCACCACGAAGTTCATGATGTCACCGGCGTACGGCAGGCCCACCCGGGAAAAGAACGTCACGAACGGGCTCTCGCCCTCCTTGTAGAGGGTGTAGGGGAGCAGCAGCGCCAGCAGAATCAATGAGCCGACATAGAACACGGCGATGCGGACGATCACGGCGTTGATGGCCTTCGGCATGACCTTCTCGGGATTTTCCGTCTCGCCCGCTGCGGTGCCCACCAGTTCCACTGAGGCATAGGCAAAGACCACCCCGGAGGTGACCACCACAAGGGCCAGTAATCCGGTGGGGAAGAGCCCGCCGTTGTCGGCGAGTATCGAGGGTCCGGTGGTGGCGCCCTCGACGGTGAACCGCCCCGCCAGGAACACAATGCCGACAATCAGGAAGGCCACCAATGCAACGACTTTGATGAGTGCGGCCCAGAACTCCATCTCGCCGAACAGCTTGACGCTGATCATGTTCAGGGTGAGCACGATGACCAGGGCGATCAGCGCGATGGTCCACTGCGGGATGGCCTTGAAGCTGCCCCAGTAGTGCATGTAGAGGGCAATGGCGGTGACGTCCACGATCGAGGTGGCCGCCCAGTTGACGAAGTACATCCATCCGGCGACGTAAGCCGCCTTCTCCCCGAGGAATTCGCGCGCATACGACACGAAGGAACCTGAAGACGGGCGGTGCAGTACCAGCTCGCCCAGAGCGCGCAGCATGAAGAAGACGAACACGCCGCAGACGGCGTACACGAGCCACAGGCTTGGTCCGGCTTCGTGTAAACGTTTTCCGGCCCCCATGAACAGACCCGTGCCGATGGCACCGCCGATGCCGATCATCTGGACTTGGCGGTTCTTCAGACCCTTGTGATATCCCTCGTCCTCACGCGCGAGGCCCGACGTATCGTAATTAGCTGGAGATGCCATGGGGCGACGGTACCGGGGATTAGGTCATCGCGTGTGTCAAAAGTGTTATGAACTCCGTACATGTCGGATAGCGGTTTAACGGATCCTTGGCCATGGCCTTGGCGACGATGGAATCGAAAGCCCGTGGGATGTGCTTATGGCGGTACGAAATAGGCCAGGGTGTGGCGTTGAGATGCAGGTCGGCGAGCTTCATCGCGGTGCGTGCCGTGAACGGGGGTTTGCCGTCGAATAGCTCAACCGCGGTGCAGGCCAGCGCGTATTGATCGGTGGCCGCCGTCACAGGTTGCCCGCGCAGCACCTCGGGCGCGGCGTAGGGCAGCGAGGTTTGCACGACGGGCCGGCGCGGTCCGTCCGCGAAGACGAGCTCTTGGGCGATGCCGAAATCGGTGAGTACGGCGCTACCCGAGTGCCTGCGCATGATGTTGGACGGCTTCACATCGCAATGCACCACCTGGGCTTCGTGGATGTAGTCGAGCGCTCCGGCGATCTGTTGCAGGGCAGACAGTTTGATGGGCATGATCCAGCTCTGATCCGTGCCCACCAAGTCATTCGCCGAGCCGCCGGTGAGCGCCTCCATGGCCAGCCAGTCCTCACCGCGTTCGTAGACCGTGATGATGCGGGGATGTGAGAACCGTTGGGCCAATTCGAATTCTCGGTGCAATCGGTCGATGTTCTCCGGATTTCGATGCCGTGGATCCAGCACCTTCAGCGCGACCGTAACCCCGCCCTCGTCATCGTCACGGTGTGCGAGGTAGACCTGTGCCGTCCCGCCACGGCCCGCAAGGGAGTCGATGACGTAGCCGTTGAAGTCGCCACCCGGTGCAGGCATGTACCGAGGGTGTCATGAGTCGCGCAGCGTAGTGGCGGATTTCGGCTTAGTACGCGTGTCTGGGGAACTCCGAAGACGGGTCTGGTCCCGCACCGGCCGGCGCCGGGGGCGGCGGTACGTCTGTCGCCGGCTGCGGTGTTCTCGGCGGTGGCAGCGGCCGGGTGCGCACGTTCAGCGGCCACCAGAACCAGCGGCCCAGCAGGGTCGCGATGGCCGGTGTCATGAACGACCGCACCACGAGGGTGTCGAAGAGCAGGCCCAGGCCGATGGTGGTACCCACCTGGCCGATGATGGTCAGGTCGCTGATGGCCATGGCCATCATGGTGAAGGCGAAGACCAGGCCGGCGGAGGTCACCACACTGCCGGTACCGCCCATCGCCCGAATCATGCCCGTCTTCAAGCCACCCGGCAGTTCTTCCTTGAGTCGGGAGACCAGTAGCAGGTTGTAGTCGGAGCCCACGGCGAGCAGCACGATGATCGCCATCTGCATGACCATCCAGTGCAATTCCTGGCCCAGGATGTACTGCCAGATGATAACCGACAAGCCGAATGACGCGCCCAGGGAGAGCAGTACGGTGCCGACGATCACCAGCGAGGCCACGAAGCTACGCGTGATGAGCAGCATGATCAGGAAGATCAGGCACAGCGCGGAGATGCCGGCGATCATCAGGTCGTAACGGGCGCCGTCGGACATGTCCTTGAATGTCGCTGCGGTGCCGCCTAGTTCGATCTTGGCGTCCTCGAGGGGGGTGCCCTTGACGGCTTCGATCGCGGCCAGCTTGATGGGTTCGATATGCGAAAGGCCTTCGGGCGACGTGGGATCACCGCGATGCGAGATGATCATCCGCAGCGTCTTGCCGTCGGGGGACAAGAACATCTTGAGACCGCGTTTGAAATCCGGATTGTCGAAGATCTCCGGCGGCAGGTAGAACGAATCGTCGTTCTTGGCCTTGTCGAAGGCCCGTCCCATGGCGGTCGAGTCCTTGCTCGTCTCGTCCTGCAGGTCGTACATGCCCGCCATGGTGCTGTGCATCGTCAGCATCATGGTCTGCATCGATTCCATGAGCGGGATCATGTCCCGCATGTCCGCCACCATCTGGGGCATGATGACGTCCATCTTGTCCATGGAGACGACCATGCCGTCCATGTTCTCGGTGAGCTCGTCGATCTTGTCGAGCACCTCGAAGATCGATCGGAACGCCTGACAGATCGGGATATCGAAGCAGTGCTTCTCCCAGTAGAAGTAGTTCTTGATGGGGCGGAAGAAGTCGTCGAAGTTCTCGAGGCTGTCCCGCATGTCGTGGATGGTGCCCTGCAGGTGATGCATGTCGCCGATCATCTGGTGCATCACTGAGGTGAGCTCGGTCATGTTGGCCAGCATCTTTTTCATGGTGGCGACCATGACGCCCATTTGGTCGGCTTGGACCTTCATATCGGCCATCCGGTCCTTCATCAGCTTCAGGTTCTGAATCTGGCCGACGCCTTGGGCGCTGATGAGGAAGGGGATGGAGCTATGTTCGATCGGGGTGCCCTGGGGGCGGGTAATCGCTTGCACGCGTGCGATACCCGGCACCTTGTAGACGGCCTTGGCGAGCTTGTCGATGACCAGGAAGTCCGCGGAGTTCCGCATATCGTGATCGGATTCCAACACCAGCATCTCCGGGTTCATCCGGGCCGGGTCGAAGTGCCGGTCGGCGGCCTGGAAGCCCTGATTCGCGGGAATGTCCTTGGGGATGTACTTCTTGTCGTCGTAGCTGGTCTGGTAGCCGGGAAGTGCGGCCAGACCGATGATGGCGATCGCCATCGAGGCGGCCAGGATCGGTCCGGGCCAGCGCACGATCGCGGCGCCGATGCGACGCCAGGTGCGAATTCGCATGGCGCGCTTGGGTTCGAAGAGCCCAAAGCGGCTTCCGATGGTGATCAGCGCCGGTCCCAGGGTGAGGGCGACGGCCACGGCGGTCAGAACCGCGACGGCACAGGGGACGCCCATGGTCTGGAAGTACGGCATGCGCGTGAAGCTCAGGCAGTACATGGCGCCGGCGATCGTCGATCCCGTGCCCACGATGACATGCGCCGTGCCATGGAACATCTCGTAGTAGGCCGCTTCGCGATCCAGCCCATTGACGCGGGCTTCTTGATAGCGACCGATCAGGAAGATGGCGTAGTCGGTTCCCGCCGCGATGACTAGCACCACAAGGAGATTCACCGCGAAGGTGGACAGTCCGATGATGTGGTTGTCGCCGAGCACCGAGATCATTCCGCGTGCGGCACCCAACTGGACGCCCACCATAAGGAGCACCATCAACACGGTGAAGATCGACCGGTAGAAGAACAGCAGCATCACGATGATGACGATGAAGGTCAGTCCGGTGATCTTGATCATGCTGCTGTCGCCGGCATGGGCCAAGTCGGTCTGCAGCGCGGCGGGGCCGGTGACATAGACCTTGAGCCCGTCCGGCATCGGCTTCGCGTTGCCGTGCTCATCCGTCGTCAGTTTCTTGATGACGCTGCGCACGGACTCGATCGATTCGTTCGCGAGCGTCTCGCCCATATCGCCGGCGAGGTTCAGCTGAACGTAGGCGGCCTTGCCGTCAGTGCTTTGCGCACCGGACTCGGTGAGGGGATCACCCCAGAAGTCCTGGACGTGCTGGACATGTTTGGTGTCGGCGCGCAGCTGCGACACCATCTCGTCGTAGAACTTGTGCGAGCCAGGGCCCAGCGGTTGGTCGCCCTCCAGCACGATCATGGCGGCGCTGTTGGAGTCCGACTCTTGGAAGAGCCGCCCCATGTTCTTCATCGCCTTCATGGACGGCGCGTCGTTTGGGCTCAGCGAAACGGTGTTCGCTTGAGCCACCTGTTCCAGCTGGGGAGCGGAGAGAGCGAGGATGACGACAACCGCCACCCAGCCGATGACGATGGGGATCGACAGGCGCCGAATCCATTTAGCGATGAAGGTGGGCTCGCCGTTGGCGTGTGCCCCGCTCATGCGGACTTCACAAAGCAGTAGACGTAGGCGCTCACCTCGTTGGTATACCTCTCGTCTTTTACTTCGCCGTTGGCCGTGATGCGGCAGCCCAGCCCATCAGCATTGCGGGCTTGAGCCAGGATGTTTCCCGTCATCGACGGTGCCGTCGTGACGATCTCAATCGACCACGGTAGCGTCGCCCCGTTGATCTGGTGGGGCTCCCCTTCCTTTGTCGATGTAGTTGATGTCCGCGATGGTTCCGGGCGGGCCGAAGATCTCGTAGACCACATGCTTGGGCTTGGAGTTGTTTTTGTCGTCGGTCATGCTGCCGGCGTAGGTGGGCAGCTGATGAGAGCCGAAAATGCCGCGAATCCGCCATACCGCGAAGCCTGCGATGGCGAGCACCAGCACCATCACCACCGGGATCCACGCCCGCTTCAATGCGCTGAGAATCGCAGGACCCCTTCACCCGTTGCTGCCGACCAGATCGATTACCGGACACTGTATGAAGCCTTCGCGCATAACGCATAGCGTGTGCGTTACAGGCAACCTACCAGCGGGTAGGTGTGCCCGCAAGTCACACGCCGTGCGTTATCTTGAGATGGATGACACACCTGGGTTTCCGGCGCGCACGTTCTGAGGAGAACAAGCGTCAACGTGCGGCAACGATCGTGGAAGCCGCGCGTTCGTTGGCGTTGGAATCCGGTGTCGCGTCGGTCACTCTCACGGGGTTGGCCCATCGGGCGGGTGTTCATCACTCCGCGGTGCGCCGCTACTTCAGCTCCCATAAAGAGGTGCTGCTGAGGCTCTCGACGGAGGGCATGGCCGCGCTCGCCGAGTCCGTCTGCTCGGCATTGGACGGCTCGCACGAGCGGTCGCCCGCGGACGTCGGTGCCGTGCTGTCGAGTTCTCTGATCGCGGCGCCGTTGTTCTGCGATCTGCTGGGCAGTCAATATCTGCACCTTGAGCACGAGGTGGAACTCGGCCATGTTCGTGAGGCCCAGCGTGCCAACCAGGCAGCTGCGATGACAATCGTCGACGCGATTGAACGTGCGGCGCCGCAGATCGACCGCAAGGGTGCGCTCGACATCGTCACGTCGGCCTTCGCGCTCGCCGGGATGCTGTGGCAGTTCACTCATCCCCCCGAGGGTCTCGAGCACGATTTCGGCGAAGAGCCGGGCTTTCCGGAGGATTGGGACACCGATTTCGGCAGCACGCTCACGCGGCTGCTGACCGCCACGTGCATCGGGGCCGCGAAAACGCTTTAGGTGCCGAGGTGCTTCTCGAACCAGTGGTGTGCGTACTTCTCGTCGTTGAACGCGGCGACCTCGCCATAACCCGCGGAGCGGTACATCGCGATCGCCTCGGTGAGTGCCCGATTGGTGTCCAGGCGAATCGTGCGCGCGCCGTGCGTCATCGCCCGCCGCTCCAGCTCGGCGAGAATTCGCTTCCCAAGCCCCATGCCGCGGACATCGGGAGAGATCCATACCCGTTTGACCTCGGCCGCTTCGATGATCTCGTCGGCGTTCCTGAGCAGCTTCAGCCCGCCGCAGCCGACGGGCTCCTCGTGCAGGGTGGCGACGAGCAGCATTCCGGCGGGGGCGGAGAGTTCGGCATCGCCGGCGG
The DNA here is from genome assembly GCF_002013745.1 of Mycobacterium sp. D16Q16. Taxonomy (NCBI): domain Bacteria; kingdom Bacillati; phylum Actinomycetota; class Actinomycetes; order Mycobacteriales; family Mycobacteriaceae; genus Mycobacterium; species Mycobacterium sp. D16Q16. Next base: position 656,456 of record NZ_MAEY01000001.1, on the reverse strand, counting down.
GCAGGGCCAGCGCCGGGTCGAACCCGTTTTCGAGCCGGGCGGCAATCTCCTCAAAATAGGCACGAATGCAGTACCGGGCCTCGGGTGAGCGGGTGTCCATGATGGCGATCTGAACCTGCGAGGCCACGAAGAGCCGTTCGACCTCGGCCATGGCGTCGGCGAGCCGTTGCCGCTGGTTGATGCTGAGCGGTTCCAGGATCGACCGTGCCAGGTCATCGGAGCGGCGATCGAGCTCGGACAGTTCGGCGCGGCCGGCGCCGGTGAGGCGCGCGGTGCGCACCCGGGTATCGCCGTCCGCGGTGCTCACCTCGATCAGTCCGCCGCCTTCCAGTGCCCGCAACAATCTGCTGAGATATCCAGAGTCCAGGCTCAGGCGGGCGCGCAGCTCACGGATATCGCATCCCCCCGAAGGCCCTGAGCCCTGGGTGCCGATCTCCCACAGCACTCGCGATTGCCCCAGCGGGCGGTCTCGGGCGAGGTATTCGCTCTCGAGGACGCCTATCCGTTGCGTGACGGTTCTGTTGAAGCTGCGTAGGCCATCGACCAGGGCATCTGTCATTTACCTGACTTTAGTCAGATAAAGCCGCGATGTCCCCGTCGTTTGACGGGTAACGGCCATTCGCGCCGCCAGAACGTACCCTCATGGGCGTGTCCGAGACCGTCTCCGATTGGGTGCCCACCGGCGCGGTGACCGTTCGGGCGCCCGGCAAGGTCAACCTGTACCTCGCCGTCGGAGATCTGCGCGAGGACGGCTATCACGAGCTGACGACCGTTTTCCATGCGGTATCGCTGGCCGATGACGTCACGGTTCGGGATGCCGACGTGCTCTCCGTCGATGTCGTCGGGCAGGGCGAGGGTGTGGTGCCCACGGACGAACGCAACCTTGCCTGGCAGGCTGCCGAGCTCTTCGCCGACCACGTCGGCCGCGCCCCGGACGTCTCTATTTTCATCAACAAGGACATCCCGGTCGCGGGAGGTATGGCGGGCGGATCCGCCGATGCGGCCGCGGTGCTGGTCGCGATGAACGAGCTGTGGCGCGCCGGTGTGCCGCGCCGCGATCTGCATCACCTGGCCGCTCAGCTCGGCAGCGATGTGCCGTTCGCGCTGCACGGGGGAACCGCCCTGGGCACAGGCCGGGGCGAGCAGCTGGCCACTGTGTTGGCACGCAACGTTTTTCACTGGGTGTTCGCCTTCGCCGACGGCGGATTGTCCACGCCGGATGTATTCCGGGAGATTGACCGGCTGCGCGAGAACGGTGATCCGCCACGGCTTGACGCATCCGACGAATTGCTCGGTGCACTCGCCGCCGGCGACGCGCGGCGGCTGGCGCCGCTGCTGGGTAATGAACTGCAGGCCGCCGCGGTCAGCCTCAACCCCGGTCTGCGGCGCACGCTCCGCGCCGGGGAGTCCGCGGGTGCGCTCGCGGGGATCGTGTCTGGTTCTGGCCCTACCTGTGCATTCTTATGCACCTCGGCCGAGGATGCGGTGCAGGTGGGCGCCGAGCTGGCTGGCGCGGGTGTGTGCCGGACCGTCCGGGTGGCCAGCGGGCCCGTGCACGGTGCGCAGGTCGTTCAGGGCCGCAGCGACGGCTAGACACGCCGAGCAACGCGACACGCCGAACGGCCAGATCGCCGTAGGTTTGGCCGTCGATTAAGAAAAGCCTAAGATGCTACGGGACCAGAAGAAGGCACCCGGACTGTCACCTGAACGATATGAATCCGCTGCTAAAGACACTGCGCGCGCCTACCGCGCGTCGCGGCGGCTATGGCGGACTATCCGATAAGGACGCGTGACTCGCCCAACAGGCCTAGGCCAGGAGGAACTGTGAGCAGGTTTACCGACGAGCTGTACGCGAACGCGCTCTCCAGCGTCAAAGGCATGGTCACCGGCGAACCTGACACTCCTGTGCGGCATACCTGGAAGCAGGTGCACGAGCGCGCCAAGCAGCTGGCCGGTGGTTTGGCCGCCGCAGGCCTCGGGCCTGACGATGCGATCGGCATGTTGGTGGGCATGCCCGTCGAGATCGCCCCGGCGATCCAGGCGGTGTGGATGCGTGGCGCCTCGCTGACGATGCTGCACCAGCCGACCCCGCGCACCGACCTCGCGGTCTGGGCCGAGGACACCCTGAAGGTCGTCGACATGATCGGCGCCAAGGCCGTCATCGTGTCCGCGCCGTTCGACGCCGCGGCTCCGGTGCTCGAGGAAAAGGGCGTGATCGTCGTCCAGATCAAGGATCTGTGGGATGCCGATCCGATCGAACCCGCCGATGTCGACGAGGACGCCGTCGCGCTCATGCAATTAACGTCGGGGTCGACTGGTTCCCCGAAGGCAGTCAAGATCACCCACCGCAACCTGTACGCCAATGCGCACGGCATGTACGTCGCCTCCAAGTACAAGCCCGAGTCCGACGTGATGGTCAGCTGGCTGCCCTTGTTCCACGATATGGGCATGGTCGGCTTCCTCACAGTGCCGATGTTCTTCGGCGCGGAGCTGGTGAAGATCACCCCGCTGGACTTCATGCGCGATGTTCTGTTGTGGGGCAGGCTGATCGACAAATACAAGGGCACCATGACGGCCGCCCCGAACTTTGCCTACTCGCTGTTGGCCAAGCGGTTGCGCAACCAGGCCAAGCCGGGTGACTTCGACCTGTCGACGCTGCGGTTCGTACTCTCCGGTGCCGAGCCGGTGGACCCGGCAGTGGTCGATGACCTGTGTGATGCCGGAAAGCCGTTCGGCTTCAAGTCCTCTGCGATGGTCCCCGCCTACGGTATGGCGGAAACTGCTCTGGCCGTGTCCTTCTCGGAGGTTGAGGCCTCCGGTCTGATTGTCGACGAGGTAGATGCCGACTTGTTGGCCGCGCTGCGTCGGGCCGTTCCCGCTACCCGCGGAAATCTCCGTCACCTGGCGACGCTGGGCCCGCTGTTGCCCGGTATCGAGGCGCGTGTCATCGATGAGGACCTGAATGTGCTGCCTCCGCGCGGCGTCGGCGTCATAGAGTTGCGCGGCGAGTCGGTGACACCCGGTTACGTCACCATGGGTGGATTCCTGGCGGCGCAGGACGAAAACGGTTGGTACAACACGGGTGACCTCGGTTACCTGACGGAGCGTGGGCATGTGGTGGTCTGCGGTCGCGTCAAGGACGTCATCATCATGGCGGGCCGGAACATCTACCCGACCGATATCGAGCGTGCGGCCGGTCGCGTCGACGGTGTGCGGCCAGGTTGTGCGGTCGCCGTGCGCCTGGAGGCCGGAGTCGACCCCAAGAACCAGCGCGAGACCTTCGCGGTTGTGGTGGAGTCCAACGCATTCGAGAATGCGGACGAGGTTCGCCGGATCGAGCAGCAGGTCGCGCACGAGGTTGTTGCCGAGGTCGATGTGCGGCCACGCAATGTGGTGGTGCTCGGACCAGGCAGCATTCCGAAGACCCCGTCGGGCAAGCTGCGCCGCTCGACCTCGGTGGCCCTCGTCATCTAAGCGATGGCGTACTTTCTCGGGCAGCGGCTCGCCGAGCTCGTCCTGTTCGGCCCGATAGTCTTGCTCATCGTGTGGTTGGCGACTCGTCGCCTGCGGCGTAAACCATCTCAGCAGAATCACTGGGAGCACGCGGTGCAGACGTGCGCTGTGAACCCCGCTTTCCGCTTGGGGCAAATCGTCGAAGTGCTTTCGAGCGATGCTGAGCAAGGGGAACGCGCGCGAATCGCATGGCACGACACCGGACATCGAGCAAGAGATTTGGTTCGGAGACGCCTGGCCGCTGGAAGACGTGTGGGTGGTGGTGAGTGGCGCGAACGGAGACGGTGCCGCTGAACGTAACCCGCAGGTCTTCTACGTCTCGGAAGTTCACGACATCATCGTGTTGTGAACGCCGAAGGCGTAGCCGCTACTCGAACGGAACGGGTGGCATCCTGACCACCTGGGCGGCATAGCTCAGTCCGGCGCCGTATCCGATGAGCAGGGCCAGGTCGCCCGGCTTAGCGGCTCCGGTCGACAGCAGACCCTCCATGGCCAGCGGCACAGACGCGGCAGAGGTGTTGCCGGTGTGCTCGATGTCGTTGGCGATCACCGCATCTGAACGCAGATGCAGGTTCTTGGCCAGCAATTCGTTGATCCGGCTGTTGGCCTGGTGCGGCACGAAGACGTCGATATCCTCCGGGCCCACCTTGGCTGCCTCCAGGGCGCGTTGCCCCACCTTGCCCATTTCGAATGCGGCCCAACGGAATACCGAGGTTCCCTCGATGCGCAAATAGGGACGCGGGCCCTCCGGGTCCGGCGCCGCCGCGAAGTCCATCCAGTCGATGTCCTGACGAATAGCGTTGGCCTGACTGCCGTCGCTGCCCCATACCGTGGGGCCGATGCCCTGTTCGGCGGTCTCGCCGACGACGACCGCGCCGGCCCCGTCGCCGAAGATGAAACAGTTGCCCCGGTCGGTCATATCCAGTGCGGGGGAGAGCTTTTCCGAGCCGATGACCAGCACCTTGCTGGCGCTGCCACCGCGGATCATGTCGCCCGCCACGCCCACTGCGTATCCGAAGCCGGCGCAGCCCGCGGACAGGTCGAACGCCGGGACACCCTGGGCTCCCAGCGCGGTGGCGACGGCCGGGGCGGATGCCGGCGTCTGCAGGTAGTGGGTGCTGGTGGCGACGATGACGGCGTCGATCTCGGCGCCGGTCAGCAGGGCGTTGGCGATGGCCTTGCGTCCGGCCTCGATGGAGAGGGTTTGGGCGGATTCGTCGTCGGCAGCGAACCGGCGGGTCTTGATCCCGGTGCGGGTGTAGATCCACTCGTCCGAGGACTCGATGTGCTCGCAGATCTCTTCGTTGGTGACGACGCGTTCGGGGCGGTACGCCCCCAGGCTGAGCAGGCCGATCTTGTTGACGCCGGTGATCTCCGCGATGTCGGTCATGAGGAGACCATAGCGGGGCCATCCGGGCGTCTAAGTCCAGGCATGCACCTGATTCTGTGCTGCCTCCAGGCCCAGGCGGATCAGGAGCTCGGTGGCATCGACCCCCTGCTCACACAGGAGGGGAACCTGTTCGGTCTCCGCCTTGGCGAAATTCTCCAATACGAACGTGGCCGGATCCTTGCGGCCGGGGGGACGCCCGACACCCAGGCGGACCCGCAGATAGTCCTTGGTGCCCAGCGACTGGGACACCGAGCGCAGCCCATTGTGGCCCCCCTCGCCGCCGCCGCGCTTGAGTCGCACCGTGCCGAAATCGAGATCCAGTTCATCGTGCATCACGATGACGTTGCCCGGGGGAACCGAAAAGAAGTGGGCCAGCGCGGCCACCTGTGGGCCGGAGGTATTCATGAACGTGCGCGGCTTGGCCAGATTCACGGCCCGGCCGCCGAGGCGAATCGTCGTCGCCTCGGCGCCGGACTTCTTGTGCGGCTTGAATGTCGCGCCGTCCTTGGCCGCCAACAGGTCGGCAACCATGAATCCGAGGTTGTGCCGGGTCTTGGCGTAGGTCGGCCCGGGGTTGCCCAGGCCGACCACCAGCACGGCATCGTCGGATACGTCGGGCACGTCTTACTCCTCGGAGGAGCCCTCGGCGGCCTCGTCCGCGGCGGGAGCCTCGGCAGCACCTTCGCCGCCGCCACCCTCGGCGTCCATCTCATCGGCGGTCGGGGCCGCGACGACGTTGATGACCAGGGTCTCGGGATCGGAGATCAGGGTCGAGCCCTTGGGCAGCTCGATCGATCCGGCGGTGATCTGGGTGCCCGCGGCAAGGCCCTCAACCGACACGGTGAGGAACTCGGGGATCGACAGCGCCTCGGCCTCGATCTCCAGGGTGTTGGCGTCCTGGGTGACCAGGGTGCCGCTCTCGGCGTCGCCCTCGATGTGGACGTTCACCTCAACGGTGACCTTCTCGCCCTTGCGCACGACCAGCAGGTCCGCGTGCACCAGGTTGCGGCGGATGGGGTGAATCTCGATGGTCTTGGTGAGGGCCAGCTGCTCGCGCCCCTCGATGTCCAGGGTCAGGATGGCGTTGGTGCCGGTGTGGCGCAGCACGGCCGCGAAATCGCGGGCCGGCAGGTTCAGGTGCTCGGGGGTGGTGCCGTGGCCGTACAGGACCGCGGGAACCAGGCCGTCACGGCGCGCGCGGCGCGAGGCGCCCTTGCCGGTGTCCGTGCGGACGGTGACGGTGAGGTTATTGCTGGTGGGGGTGTTCTTCTTGGACATTTGGTCTACTCCTTGCGTTTCGTTAGGCACGGCGCAGGGAGGACATCCGGGGCGGAGGCCCCGATGAGTACAAGATTCCCGTCGATAACGGTGGGAAGACCCACCCTCGCCGTGACAGCCCGCTCAGAGTAGCCGAGCACGCGCCCGAAAGGCCAATCAGCTCGGGTGTCAGTGCTGGTCAAAGGGCAAAGGAAACCCCGGTGAGCTGCTCGGACAGGTCCCACAGGCCCTTCGCGCTCTCGGCGTCCTGTGCTCTGCGGCTGCGGCCCACCGGCTTGGGGTAGCCCTTGGCCTCGAACGGCCCGTCCGGCCCGATGTATGTGTCACCCGGCAAGTCCTGGGATGCGGCGTACAGCGCCGGGAGGGCGCCATGTGCGGCGTCCTGTGCGAAGAGGTTGCCGGTCTTCAGCGCGATCTCGAAGAGCGGATTCCCGCTGTGCGACTGCAGCTCGGTGGCGGCCACACCCGGATGGACGGTCAGCGCGCGGACCGCTGATCCGGCCGCGCTCAGGCGGCGCTGCAATTCCTTCGTGAACAGCAGGTTGGCGAGCTTGGATGCGCCGTACGCCCCCGCGCGGGTGTACCCGCGGCGCTCGTAGTTGAGGTCGGCCAGGTTGATCTTCCCGGCACGGTGGGCGACGGATGCCACCGCGATCACCCGGTCGGTGATCTTGGGCAGCAGCAGGTTCGTGAGCGCGAAGGCGCCGAGATGGTTTGTGCCAATCTGGCTTTCGAAGCCATCGGCGGTCTTGGCCTGCGGCACCATCATGATGCCGGCGTTGTTCACCAGGATGTCGACGGCTTCGACGGTATCGGCGAAGGCGCGCACCGAAGCCAGGTTGGCCACGTCGACCTGTCGAACCTCGGTGCTTCCGGTGATGGTTGCTTGGGCGGCCTTGCCCTTCTCGGTGTTGCGCACGGCCATCACGACATGGGCACCCACCCGGGCCAGCTCGCGTGCGGTCTCCAGGCCGAGTCCACTGTTGGCTCCGGTGATGATGACGGTGCGGCCCTCGAATGACGGCAGTTCTGCAGCGGTCCATGTGGTCGTCGACTTGGTCACGGGAGCTGACCCTAATGGCCAAGGCCGATACCGTCGAGGTGTGACTTTTGAGGTAGACATCGACGCCTTCCTTTCGGGGCTGAGCACCCCGCCCCGCCTGCTCGGCATCGGCGAACCCACCCACGGACCGCAGGAGTTCGGGCATCTGCGCAATCGGCTGCTTCGTCACCTGGTGGCCGAGCGCGGTTTCCGGTCGGTCGCGGTGGAGAGTGACGCTGTGGCGGGGTTCGCCGTCAACCGGTATGTGACGACAGGGGAGGGGACTCTCGAGGACGTGCTCGACGCCGGGTTCAGCCACGGCTTCGGCGCCTACGCGGCCAGCCGCGAGCTGGTCGAGTGGCTGCGCGACTGGAACGTCGGCCGAGAACCCGGCGAGCAGGTGCGGTTCTACGGTTTCGACGCCACCACCGAGATGATGGCCTCACCGAGCCCGCGCGACACCCTTCTTGCGGTGCACAGGTATCTGTCAACCGGTGGTGCCGTCCTGCCATATTCGGAGGACGTGATCACCGATCTGGTGGGCGACGATGCCGCCTGGTCTCACCCGGACGCCATGATCGATGCCGCGGTTTCCATCGGGCGATCGGCTCCGGCACGCCAATTGCGGCTGATTGCCGATGAACTCGTGGTCGCATTGGAGAGGTACGCCCCGGCATTGCGTGCCTCAACCTCGCCAGAGCAGTTCTGGCAGATGTGCGCTGTCGCCCGTGCGGCGGTCGGCCTGCTGCGGGCGCATTTCGCGATGGCCGACCCGGGCCCGTCCCGGATGTCCACCATGCTGGGTGTCCGGGATGCGCTCATGGCCGAGAATCTGGAGGCGATCGCCGACGCCGAGATACACAGCGGCCCAACGCTGGTGTTCGCCCACAACGGGCATCTGCAGCGACATCAGACCACGGTGTCCATGGGCTCCGTGCAGTCCAGCTGGTGGTGTGCCGGAGCGCTGGTCGCCTCGGCGGGCCGCGTCCCGTATGCGGTCATCGCGGGCGATTTCGGCACCCATGAGTCCGCGGACATCGGTGTGCCGCATGCCGACACCCTGCATGGATGGATGTGGAGCTGGGGCCCCGACCGGATGCTCTTCCCTGTCACCGAGATTCCCGGCGGATTGTCGCCCCGGCAGGACGTGCCGCCGCAGTCCGGCTGCTACCCGGTCGATCCCGCTGGCGTAGAGGGCGTGGACGCCATCGCGTTCATTCGGAGTCTTACCGCTTGGTGATCTTGAGGCCCTCGGTGAGGGTGGCGACATCCTTGGACAGTGCCGCGGACTGCGCCTCGGTGGTGGTCACGGTGAGCTGCACGAGGTAGTTCAGCGACCCGTCCGGCACGATGACGTCCCGGTTCCACGAGTGCACCCGCACGTTCTGGTTGTCGTAGATGCTCTCGATAGCGGCCGACGGATATCCCTGGAAGTCGTCCAGGGATGAGGTGATCTTCTGAAAGTTCTGGGTGTTCTCCGCATCGGAGAACCCGTGTTCGGTGATTGCCTTGCGGGCGTCCAGGGGGCCGTCCAGCTGGATGAGGTAGATCACCGCACTCGGTGTCCGGCCCTGATCGGCTCCGCTGGGTTTGTCGCTGATCAGGTAGGCGGGATCGAGCGAGCCCAGGTTCTCCCAGCCCTCGGGCAGCGGGATCTCGACGCGCACGTTCGCCGGACTCGCCGGGGACACCGGGACGACCGTGACGCCAACGCTTTGCAGGTAGTCGTTCATCGACAGCGGCGTGGCGGTAGGAGGGGCCGAGCTGGCCGATGCCGTGCTGCTCGATGGCGAGCTGCTTGGTGTGGTGCTGCCTGACGTCGGGCTAGGTGATGAAACGGCTTGTGGTTCGGGTTGTTTCGAGTCGCATCCGGCCGTCGCGAGCGCCATCAGGCACCCGGCGACCAGCGCGGCGCTACGCATTCCCGTCGAAAAGTCCTGTTACCGAACCGTTTTCGAAAACCTCGCGGATGGTGCTGGCCAGCAGCGGCGCGATCGACAGCACCGTCAGCTGCGGGAAGCGCTTCTCCTCGCCGATGGGCAGTGTGTTGGTGACGAGCACCTCGCGGGCGCCGCAGTTGGCCAGACGCTCGGCGGCGGGGTCGGACAGCACGCCGTGGGTGGCGGCGATCACGACGTCCTTGGCTCCCGCCTCGTGGAGCAGCCCGACCGCTCCGGCGATGGTGCCACCGGTGTCGATCATGTCGTCAGTGATGACGCAGGTCTTGCCGGTGACGTCACCGACGACGCGGTTGGCCTTGACCTGGTTGGGCACTCGCGGGTCACGCGTCTTGTGAATGAAGGCCAGTGGCACACCGCCGAGCGAGTCGGCCCACTTCTCGGCGACGCGCACGCGCCCGGAGTCGGGGGAAACCACCACGACGTCCTCGCCGTTGCTCACGTAGTGCTCGGCGATGTATCCGCACAGCAGCGACTGGGCCCGCATGTGATCCACCGGTCCGTCGAAGAAGCCCTGGATCTGATCGGTGTGCAGGTCCACTGTGACGATGCGATCGGCGCCGGCGGTCTTGTACAGGTCGGCTACCAGGCGGGCCGAGATCGGTTCGCGGCCGCGGTGCTTCTTGTCTTGGCGCGCATAGGGGTAGAACGGCAGGATCGCGGTGATCCGCTTGGCGCTGCCGCGCTTGAGCGCATCGATCATGATCAGCTGTTCCATCAGCCAGGTGTTCAGCGGTGCCGGATGCGATTGCAGGACAAACGCGTCGCAGCCGCGCACTGACTCCTCGAACCGCACGAAGATCTCGCCGTTGGCGAAATCGCGGGCGGTCTGAGCGGTCACCTCGACATCGAGTTCCTTGGCGACCTGTTCGGCCAGTTCAGGGTGCGCGCGACCCGAGAACAGCATCAGATTCTTGCGGTTATCCGTCCAGTCGGTGCTCACGGCGCAGCTAGTCCTCTTGGGTTGGCAATTTTGGGCTTTGCAACGACGGGGCCGGGTTCCGTCCCGTCGGGGTAATCGTACGGACCTTTCCCTGGTGACTGGGAGCGGGTTGCCGGAATTTGAACGCGAGATGGCCAAACCCGGCATTCGCCGGGCGTGAGCAGCGGTGTTCCCACCCGGCGATCAGGAATCCCTGGACGCTTCCTCGGCGGCCTTGGCGGCGTCGCTTCCCGGGCGCTTCTGCGCCACCCAGCCTTCGATGTTGCGTTGCGGACCGGCCGACACCGCCAGCGCTCCCGGCGGCACATCCTCGCGGATTACCGTGCCGGCGCCGGTGTACGCCCCGTCTCCGACGGTCACCGGGGCCACGAACATGGTGTCCGAACCGGTCTTCACGTGCGAGCCAATCACGGTGCGCCGCTTGGTTTCTCCGTCATAGTTGACGAATACGCTGGATGCTCCGATGTTGCTGTGCTCGCCGATGTCGGCATCGCCCACATAGGTCAGATGCGGCACCTTGGTGCCGCGGCCCACGGTGGAATTCTTGACCTCCACAAACGCGCCCAGCTTGGCGCTCTCGCCCGTCACTGTGCCCGGCCGCAGGTACGTGAACGGCCCGATGACCGATCGCGCGCCGATGGTGGACCCCTGGCCATGGGTGCGGATGACTGTCGCCGAGTCGCCGACCGTGACGTCGATGAGCGTGGTGTCGGGGCCGATGTGGCAGTGGCTGCCGATGACGGTCTGCGAGTGCAGTTGGGTGCCGGGCGCGATGGTCGCGTCTTGACCGATTCGGACATCGACGTCGATCCAGGTGCTGGAGGGGTCGACGATGGTGACCCCGGCGCGCTGGTGGAAGCGGATGATTCGCCGATTCAGCTCGGCGCCCAGTTCGGAGAGCTGTACGCGATCGTTGACGCCGGCCACCAGTGCGCTGTCGTCAACATGGTTGGCGTGCACCACTTTTCCGCTCTGGCGGATGATCGACACGGCATCGGTGAGATACAGCTCGTGTTGTGCGTTGTTGGAGCGCAGCTGAGACAGCGCGGCATGCAGCGGCCCGATGTCGAAGGCGTAGACCCCGGCGTTGACCTCACCGATGGCGCGTTGGCTGTCGGTGGCATCGGTCTGTTCGACGATCGCGATGACCTCGCGGTCCTGTGTGCGCAGGATGCGTCCGTAGCCGGTGGGATCGGCCAGGGTGGTGGTCAGCAGGGTGGCGGCGGCCGGTTCGGATGTGTGCCGGCTGATCAGTCCCGCGAGGGTGTCGCCGTCGAGCAGCGGGATATCGCCGGACGTGACGACGACGGTGCCGGTGAAGTCCGCGGGTAGCGCCTGCAGGCCGCACGCCACGGCGTGCCCGGTGCCGAGCTGCTGCTCCTGCACGGCGACGCCGATCGTGCGGTGCAGCGACTCGGCGAGGATTTCGACGGCGGTGGCAATGCGTTCACGATCGTGTCCCAGCACGATCACCAAGTGGTCGGGATTGACGCTGGCCGCGGCATGCACCGAGTGCGCCAGCATCGAGCGGCCGCCGAGGGTATGCAGCACCTTGGGGATGTCCGAACACATACGAGTACCGGCACCCGCGGCCAGCACGATTACTGCGGTCCCAGCGGAATTGCCTGGCATTTCCTACTCCCTACTGCTCCGTCGCCAGGACTCGAACCTGAACTATCTGAACCAAAATCAGAGGTGCTGCCGATTACACCACGACGGACTGTTACAGAATGAAGACTGTAGTCGACCAAGGAGCGAGGCTTGCCCGAGCGACATTAGGTCCACAAGCTCGGTTATGCGACCGAGGAAAGTGATGGCACATGGCGGTACCTAGTAGGCCGGATGGCCCCGGGCGGACTCCTCGCGTCCGGATGGCCGGCACTGAGCGCCGCCGCCAGCTGATCGATGTCGCGCGGTCGTTGTTCGCCGAACGCGGGTATGAGGCCACCTCTATTGAGGAGATCGCGCAACGCGCCGGGGTGTCCAAACCGGTCGTCTACGAGCATTTCGGTGGCAAGGAGGGCCTTTACGCCGTTGTGGTGGATCGTGAGATGTCGGTGCTGCTCGACGGCATCACGTCGTCGTTGACGAGTTATCGCTCACGGGTGCGGCTGGAGCAGGTGGCGCTGGCCCTGTTGAGCTACATCGAGGACCGCACCGACGGGTTCCGGATCCTGATCCGGGACTCACCGCCCGGGGTGAGCTCGGGGACGTATTCGAGTCTGCTCAACGACGCGGTCAGCCAGGTGTCGAGCATCCTGGCGGGCGATTTCCAGCGCCGTGGCCTGGACGCCGAGATGGCACCGCTCTACGCGCAGGCGCTGGTGGGTCAGGTGTCGATGACGGCCCAGTGGTGGCTCGATGCCCGGGAGCCCAAGAAGGAAGTGGTGGCGGCGCACATCGTCAACCTGTGCTGGCATGGCTTGAAGCATCTGGAAGCAGATCCGCAGCTACATGAGGAATGACCCGTCAGGCAGGAACATCTGCGCGCTCCGCACCGTTTGACCTAACGAGTGGTTCGGATGGGAGGTGGTCGGTCGTGACAGCGATTCGCCTCGTTCTTGGCGTCGCGGCCGCGCTCGCGGTTGCCGTCATGGGTGCTCCCACTGCGGCCGCGGACAACTGCAGCGGCCCCCTGACCGCACGGGTGTGTGTGAAGCCGGGCAACGCCGAGTTGCATTCCACGCCGAACCGGGAGTTCATCCCGGACGTTCCGCAGGCATCGCCGTGGCTCGTCGTCGGGGGTACCGGCTCGGGCATCTGGATCCCGTGACAGAACCGGCGGGCAGGGCCGAACCAGTGCGTGACATGCGTCGATCACCTAGAATTTAACTTGTTGGGGTTGACCACAGGATGAGGTGTTTGTCATGACGTCAGTAGTTGTGCGATGGGCAGTGATCGGTGCTGCCGCGGCCGCGTTGGGCGCCTTGCCTGTGTCGCTGGCCTCCGTTGCCGCGGCCGATCCGCAGTGTGCGGACCCGGCCATGTGTCAATCCGAGCCGCCTAACCCCGAGAATTGCAATGGCGGACCCGACGACATGGTGTGCACCCGTGCGGGAGACGCGGAACTGCACTCGTCGCCGAACCCGGCAGACATCCCACCGGTACCGCAGGCCGAGACTCCGCCCTGGATGGTTTTCGGTAACCCCGGTATGGGTCACTAGCAGGTCGGTACCGGGACAACACCCCTTGGTAATTGCTTTCGGATCCTAACGAGTCTAACGTTGACTTGTTAGCGAATCTAAGCATTAAAGGGGTGTTGTTCCGTGCCTGGGCTTCGATACGCCGTGGCGGTGGCAGCGACGGGTCTACTTGCGGCGGTTCCTGTTGGCATTGAGGCGACCAGTCCGGCGGGTGTGGCCCTTGGCGGCCATGGGCACTGCGCGCAGCCCCGGACGGGTTCCGAGGTGTGCATAACGCCTGGTGACGCCGAGCTACGATCGTGGCCGGATCCGGCCGACCTGCCGACTCCGCCCGACGTCCCGGTGCGTCCCGACAACCTCTGAATGGCTGCCCGGGAACGCGCGTGCGTAATTCTGGCCGATAGGTTCGGAAAAGCTGTGAACTAGCTGTATGACGTGCGAAAAGCGCCTAAAGTCAAACCCTGGGGTTGATGGATAGGCGAGGTGCTTGTCATGACGTCAATACTGATGCGATGGGTGGTGGCAGCCGCGGCGGCGGCAGCGCTGGTCGTCATGCCCGCGGTACTGGCCCCGGCGGCGGGGGCAGAGCAGCCGTGCGCGGATCCGGCCATGTGTCAGGCGCCGACTCCCGCGGCTCCGGTGCGCGAGGACGCCGAATTGCACTCGAAGCCAAATCCGGCGGACATCCCGCAGGCTCCCCAAAGCGGCATGCCGCCCTGGCAGATGATCAATGCTCCCGGAGAGGCGCGCAATCACCCCTGAGTCATGGCGTGGTTGGCAGTTAGCTGTGAACTGACTGGGAAAATGCCGGTCCGATGGCGACGTGAGGCAGGCGGACCTATCGTCTTCTCATGATGTTTGTGCTGGTACGGCGTGCGGCGCTGCTGGTGGCGGCGGGTGTCACCATCGGTACGCCGTTGGCTTTGGGCGTATCTCACGCCGATCCCCCGTGCGCGCCGGGTGCGGCCGCCTGCGCGCTGCCCACCGCGGTTGTTCCGCCGGCCGGAGCGCACGAAAAGTGCAGTGCGCCAAAACCGGGTGAGGAGGTCTGCTCCGAGCCCGGTGACGCCGAGCTCCACTCAACCCCTACGGCCCACATCCCAGCGCCGCCCCTGACGGTTGCCCCGACCAAGGGCGGCGCCGCGCTGTAGACGAACGAGCGTGAGGGCCGTTGTTGCCCTACTGCGCGCCGCAGTCTCGTGACAGCAGATCGGCGATGGTCTCGCGGCGTACCAGCTCGCGCACCCGTCCATCGCGGACCGCGAGCACCGGGGGACGTCCGACCAGGTTGTAGGACGAGGCCATGCTGTGGTTGTACGCACCGGTGCAGGCCACGGCCAGCACGTCGCCGGGGCGTACATCCGAGGGCAGACTGACATCGCGGGCGATCTCGTCGCCGGATTCGCAGTGCCGCCCGGCCACGGTCACCAGCTGCGGTGGCGCAGACGGATGCCGATTGGCCAGAGCCACACTGTATTTCGCGTCGTACAGCGAAACGCGGGGGTTGTCGCTCATGCCGCCGTCGACGGCCACGAAGGTGCGTCCGCCGGGCTGGGTCTTGACCGACACCACCCGGTACAGCGTCACTCCCGCGCGCGCGGAGATGGCGCGACCGGGCTCCACCACGATGCGCGGGCGCGGGAAACGCTCAGCCGCGCAGGCGGCGTCGAGGGCGTCGTCGATGAAATCGGCCAGTTCGGCCAGGTCGAGTTCGGGATCACCCGAGCGGTAGGGCACACCGTGGCCGCCACCGATATTGAGTTCACTCAAGATCACGCCATGTTTGGCGCGGATATCGGCCATCGCTGCGATCATGCGGCGGATGGTCTCGCCGTAGAGCGCGCAGTCGGTGACCTGTGAGCCGATATGGCAGTGCAGGCCCACCAGGTTCAACAGGGGTTGGTCAAGAACGCGGCGGGCGGCTTCGGTGGCATGCCCGCCGTGCAGCGGAAACCCGAACTTCTGGTCGGTGACGCCCGTCGTCACCGCGGCATGGCCGTGGATGTCGATATCGGGGGTCACGCGCACCAGCACTCGCTGGCGCTTGGACAGCCGGGTCGCCAGGAACATGATCTCGGTATAGGAGTCCACCACGATCCGGCCCACACCCACTGCGGCTGCGTCACTGAGTTCATCAGGGGTCTTGGCGTTGCCGTGCATGATGATTCGTTCCGGATCGAAACCGCCCGCGAGTGCGGTCGCCAGCTCACCGGAGGAGCAGACATCCAGCGACAGGCCCTCCTGCGCCACCCAACGCGCGACATCGGCGGTCAGCAGTGCCTTGCTGGCATAGGCGACCTCGATCTCGCGCAGGGTGCTGCGATAGCGACGGGCGCGGTAGCGGAAGTCCTCCTCGTCAAGTACGTACGCGGGGGTGCGGAATTGGTCGGCGATTTCCGAGAGCGCCGTCTCTCCGACGCACATCCGGCCCTGCTCGTCCAGGTGTGTGGTGACCGGCCATACGGCTGGGTCGACGCGTGGGCGCGCCACGTTATGTAAGGACGGCAGGAGGTCCAGAAGTGTCATGCATCCACCGTGCGCCTGTGGCGATCGCATGCGGAGTTTCTTGACGTGGCCTTGACGGAGATGGGCCGGATATTGGCGAGATCTGGGCGCCGTAGAATGAGCAGACCATGACTGTGACTGCCCCGCCTCTCGCCGGGGTGATCCGGACAGCCTTGCGGGATCCCGCATTCGATGTTCTTGCCCCGGCCATCGCCGCCAAGACCGGCCTTGATCTGACGGCACCGTCGTGTGCCCGCGCATTCGTCGTGACTGGTATCGCCGACGCGAGCAATGCACCCGTCTTGGTTGTGACGGCCACCACCCGGGAGGCGCAAGACCTCGCCGCCGAGCTGCGCGACGTATACGGCGATGCGGTGACGCTGCTCCCGTCCTGGGAGACGCTTCCGCATGAGCGGTTATCGCCCGGTGTCGACACCGTGGGTGCGCGGCTGCAGGTGCTGCACCGGCTCGCGCATCCGGAGGATGCCCGGATGGGGCCACCGCTGCGGGTCGTGGTCACCACGATTCGTTCGCTGCTGCAGCCGATGTCTCCCGGTTTGTTCGATCTTGAGCCCGTGGAGCTCACGGTCGGCGCCGAATCGGATTTCGACGGATTGATCGCCCGCCTGGTCGAGCTCGCCTACACCCGGGTGGACATGGTGGCGGGCCGTGGTGAGTTCGCGGTGCGCGGCGGCATTCTCGACGTCTTCAGTCCCACCGCAGACCATCCGGTGCGCGTCGAGTTCTGGGGCGACGAGGTCAGCGAGATGCGCTATTTCTCGGTCGCCGACCAGCGATCGATCCCCGAGCTGGAGGTCACCTCCGTGCTCGCGATGCCCTGTCGCGAACTGCTACTCACCGCGCAGGTGCGTGCCCGTGCCGCTGAACTCGCCGCGGTGGCAAGTGCCTCCGCAGAGGTGCCCGATGAGCACCGGATCGGGACCGGAGTGGGGGAGATGCTGGCCAAGCTGGCGGACGGCATCTGCGTCGACGGGATGGAATCACTGCTGCCCGTGCTGCATTCAGGTGAGCTCACCATGCTGGTCGACCATCTGCCCGATAGCGCTCCCGTGTTGGTCTGTGATCCCGAGAAGGTCCGCACTCGGTCGGCCGACCTGGAGCGCACCGGCCGTGAGTTCCTGGAGGCCTCCTGGTCGGTTGCTGCGATAGGTGCAGATGCGCCGATCGATATTGCCGCACTGGCCGATTCGGGGTTCAGGGAGCTTGATGACGTCAAGCACACCGCCGATGAGGCCGGACATCCGTGGTGGTCGCTGAGCCCGCTGAGTATGGGTGACGACAAGTCCATCGAGCTCGCGGTACGCCAGTCGCCATCCTCGCGCGGTCACAAGGAGGGCGCCGCGGAGATTTTCGCGATGCTGCGCGCTCATGTGATGACGGGTGGACGGGCGGCCGTGGTAGCCGCCGGTGCGGGCACCACCCACCGGATTATCGAGCAGCTGGCCGAAACGGAAACGCCTGCGACACTGCTGGAGCCGGGAGCCGAGCCCGCCGAGGGAGTGGTCGGAGTCCTGCGCGGTCACCTCACCGATGGCGCGGTGCTTCCGGGGGCCAATATCGTCATCGTCACCGAGACTGACCTCACCGGCAGTCGCGTGGCGGCCACCGATGGCAAGCGGCTACCAGCCAAGCGCCGCAACCAGGTTGACCCGCTCGCCCTCAGCGCCGGCGATCTGGTGGTTCACGATCAGCACGGCATCGGGCGATTCGTCGAGATGGTGGAACGCACCGTCGGCGGAGCCCGCCGGGAGTATCTGGTGCTGGAGTACGCGTCGAGCAAGCGCGGAGCCGCCGCCGGTGGGCAGAGCGATCGCCTGTATGTACCGATGGATTCCCTTGATCAGCTGTCCCGGTATGTGGGTGGTGAATCGCCCGGCCTCAGTCGCCTCGGGGGTAGCGACTGGACTAACACGAAGACCAAGGCGCGTAAGGCTGTTCGCGAGATCGCCGGTGAGCTCGTCGCGCTGTACGCCGCTCGCCAGGCCGCACCCGGGCATGCCTTCGCGCCGGACACTCCGTGGCAGCGGGAGATGGAAGACGCCTTCGGCTTCGTCGAGACCGTCGATCAGCTGACCGCCATCACCGAGGTGAAATCTGATATGGAGAAACCGGTCCCGATGGACCGGGTGGTGTGCGGCGACGTGGGCTACGGCAAGACCGAGATCGCGGTGCGGGCGGCGTTCAAGGCCGTCCAGGACGGTAAGCAGGTCGCGGTGCTGGTGCCCACGACACTGTTGGCCGACCAGCACCTGCAGACCTTCACCGATCGCACCGCGGGATTCCCGGTGAAGGTGGCGGGCCTGTCCCGATTCACCGATCCGGCCACCTCGAAGCTGGTCATCGAGGGAATGGCCGACGGCTCAGTCGATATCGTGATTGGCACCCATCGTCTGCTGCAGACGGCTGTGCGGTGGAAGGACCTCGGTCTGGTGATCGTCGACGAGGAGCAGCGCTTCGGCGTCGAACACAAGGAACACATCAAGGCGCTGCGCACCCATGTGGACGTTCTCACCATGAGCGCCACCCCGATCCCGCGCACACTGGAGATGAGCCTGGCCGGCATCCGGGAGATGTCGACCATCCTCACGCCACCGGAGGAGCGGTACCCGGTCCTGACGTACGTGGGCCCGCACGACGACAAGCAGGTGGCGGCGGCATTGCGCCGTGAGCTGTTGCGCGACGGGCAGGCGTTCTACGTACACAACCGGGTGAGCACCATCGACAGGGCCGCGGCCCGACTGCGCGAGCTGGTACCGGAAGCCAGAGTTGTTGTGGCGCATGGTCAAATGCCCGAGGAATTACTGGAGCGAACCGTCGAGGGGTTCTGGAACCGGGAGTACGACATCCTGGTGTGCACCACCATCATCGAGACCGGGCTGGACATCTCCAACGCCAACACACTGATCGTGGAACGGGCCGATATCTTCGGACTGTCGCAACTGCATCAGCTGCGTGGTCGCGTCGGCCGCAGCCGGGAACGTGGGTATGCGTACTTCTTGTATTCGCCCGAGGTGCCGCTGACGGAGACCGCGTACGACAGGCTCTCGACCATCGCGCAGAACAACGATCTGGGTGCCGGTATGGCCGTGGCCATGAAGGATCTGGAAATTCGTGGCGCGGGCAACGTGCTCGGCGTCGAGCAATCCGGTCACGTCGCCGGGGTGGGTTTCGATCTCTACGTCCGGCTTGTCGGCGAGGCTGTCGAGGCATACCGCGCGGCCGCCGACGGGAAGACGGTGCAGACCGCGGAGGAGCCCAAGGAGGTGCGTATCGATCTTCCGGTCGACGCGCATCTGCCGACGGACTACATCGGCAGCGATCGGTTGCGCCTCGAGGCATACCGCAGGCTGGCGGCGGCCGGGGACGCCGCGCAGATCAATGCGGCCGTGGAAGAGCTGATCGACCGTTACGGGCCGCTGCCGCTTCCGGTGCAGCGACTGGTTGCCGTGGCCTCGCTGCGGTTGCTGTGTCGCGAGATGGAAATCACCGATCTTTCGGTGGCCGGCACCAATATCCGGATACAGCCGCTACCACTGCTGGATTCGGCGCAATTGAGGCTCAAACGTTTACACCCGGCGGCTCAATATCGCGCGACGACTTCCGTTGTCCAGGTTCCCATCCCGCGCGCCGGCGACGGGGGTGTGGGATCGGAGCGGATCCGTGACCTGGAGCTCGTGCATATGATTGTTGATCTGCTGCTGGCATTGTCGGGGCGTCCCGCGGGCAGTGTTGATATAACACGAGTGGAGGTGAGCAAATGACCGTCATCCTTGTGGACCCACGCCATCCGTCGATGGTTCCGGTCGAGGCGGTTGGTTTGCTCGCCGGTGATCTGCAGTACACCGAGGAGCTCCCGGTCCGGCTGGCGTGGTCGCTGTCGACCGCGCGTCCGGTGTACATCGGAGAGGATGCCCCCGCGCTGTTGTCCTCGGACCGCGATCATCCGGAGGTGAAGGCGCGGATCGGGGCAGGGGCCAAGGTCATCGCGCCGCCGGTGCGTCAGGGCGAGAAGCTCATCGACGCGGTGGCGGTGATGGACCGGCTGCGGACGAACGGCCCGTGGGAGAGCACTCAGACCCACGATTCCCTGCGCCGGTACTTACTCGAAGAGACCTACGAGCTGTTCGATGCCGTGCGCACCGGTGATGTGGACGAGCTCCGCGAAGAGCTGGGAGACGTACTGCTGCAGGTGCTCTTCCATGCCCGCATCGCGGAAGACGCCCCGGAGCATCCATTCAACATCGACGATGTCGCCGAGGCGCTACTGAACAAGTTGGGTAACCGCATTCCGGTAATACTCGGCGCTGGTGGGGATTCCAGCTCGATCTCGCTGGAAGAGCAACTGGCGCAATGGGAAGAGCGCAAGGCGCAGGAGAAGGATCGCGACTCGTGCCTGGACGGTGTGTCCAGTAGCCAGCCCGCGCTCGCACTTACTCAGAAGGTGCTGGGCAGGGTGACGGCTGCGGGGCTGCCCAAGGAGTTGATCCCGGCGCAGCTGCTGTCGGTGACCATTGAACTCGAGGGCGACGCCGAGAACCAGTTGCGTGCAGATGTTTTGGAGTTCATGGACACCGTGCGCCGCGCCGAGAGAGCCATTCTGGCCGGGCGGCGCGGTGAGGATGTCGCCGCAGGGTTGGCCAGCACGGACCTGCGCGGTGTGGACGGCGAGGAGTGGCGCGAACATTGGCTGCGTAATCCGGTTGAGGCGTCTGCCGACGACGCCGATGCAGAGTCGGTGTAGACCCAGACGGTAGCTACGTCCGCGCCGGACGGGCCTTTGTGCCCGGCTTCGCGGGACTATGGTCCGCACAGCATTTGCACAGCATTTGCACAGCATTTAGGTACGCCATACCTTATCTAGGTGGTCTTATCGGATGCGGTTCCCAATCTGCTTATAGGCCTGAGGGAGGGCCTGGAGGCGGGGCTCGTGGTGAGCATTCTGCTTGCCGCTGTCCATCGTTCACCGCTGGCGGCCGAGGGGCGCCGGGCCACCGCCCCGGTATGGCTGGGCGTGCTCGGTGCACTCTCCGTGTCGGCCAGCTTCGCGGCGGTGCTCAACTCCACGACCAGCTCGCTCGGTGCACATGGCCAGGACGTGGTGGGCGGCGTACTCAGCATCCTCGCCGTCGGATTGGTCACCGCGATGATCTTCTGGATGTCGCGCACCGCCGCCAGCCTGTCTGGCGAGCTGTCCGGGAAGGTTGAGCACGCCCTCATCCTCGGTGCGGGTGCGCTGGCGCTGACGGCGTTTTTGGCTGTAGCCCGCGAGGGACTGGAGACAACGCTGTTCTTCTGGACCGCGGCCAAGGCGGCGGGGGAGACCACCGGACCGGTGATCGGCGGTGCGATCGGGCTGGCGATCGCGGTGGCGCTGTGCTGGCTGCTGTATCGCCGCGCGGTCAAGCTCAACCTCAGGGTGTTCTTCACGCGTACGGCCGTGGTGCTCATCGTGATCGCCGCGGGCATCCTTGCGTATGGCATCGGCGACCTGCAGACCGCGGGGTGGCTGCCCGGGCGGGCCTGGTACGCATTCGATCTGAGCCAACACATTTCAGCGGACTCCTGGTGGGTCACCATTGTCACGGGTATCACTCAGCTCACCCCGCGGATGACCGTGCTGCAGGTGGTGGCGTGGGCTGGGTACCTGATATTGGTGATACCTCCGTTCTTACGGGTGTCACGCCAAAACCATTCGCCCACGGGCGCGCCGGAAACGGACGGGGAACCGTCGGCCTTCGCCCGGCTGATCGGGCAGCGTCCGCTCGCGGTTGCCGCGGCCATCGTGGTGGTGCCGGTGATCACCGCGGCCGCGGTGATCGCGATTCTGCCGTCCGCCGATCGCGACGTCGGTACGCAGGTGACCGTGACTGCCACGGGGTGCGCGGAGGACTGGAAGTCCGCTGGCACTGGAGTGCAGACATTCTCCGTCGTGAACAAGTCGGGTAAGACCGGTGAGATCAACCTGGTGGATGGCAACAACGGCGTGGTGGCCGAGATCGAAACTCTCGGGCCGTCGACTAGCTCCACGATCACCGCAACGCTCTCTGACGGGACGTACACGTTCGCGTGTCTGATGGCCGGAGAGCCGGTCAGGTACTCCGCGGCCCGGCAGGTCAGCGGGAACGCCGTCCCTGGTGCGCCCCGGCCTGTCGTCAGGGTGACCGAGGACGACCTCGAGCCGCCGATGGAGGCCTACCAGCGTTACGCCGATAACCTCTTGGCTGCACTGGGCGCCCAGGCGCGGGCACTTCGTACCGACCTTGCCGCGGGAAACGTCGAAGCGGCTAAGAAGGATTGGGTGCCGGCGATTCTGACCTGGAATCGGATCGGTGCGGCGTATGGCAGTTTCAAGGACTATGGGGACGCCATCGCCGGGCTGCCGCACGGGCTCGCAGAGGGAGTGCACGATCCCGACTTCAAAGGCTTGCGCCGCCTGGAGTACGGGCTGTGGCATGGGCAGCCCGCGTCCACGTTGGTGCCGGTGGCAGAGGAATTGGTGTCCACTATCGACACGCTGCGTGCGCATCTGGCGGACGTGATGACCGAACCGGCCGATCAGACGAAGCGCCCACACGAAATCCTCGAGGACACCTTGCGATTCCAGCTGATGGGTTACACGAACCAGGGGGCGGGCACCGAGTATCCGGAGGCGGCGGCCGCGGTCGAGGCCACCCGGGCGGTACTGGGTCAGTTCTCCGCGCTGATCAATGCGCGTGATCCAAAACTGTTGGGAGAAATCAATTCCCAGCTAGAGATTCTTGACGCAGCACTCAGGGCAACGCAGCAAGGGGGTCGCTGGCGACCGCTTGTCCAGGTGCCGCTGGCCGGCCGCCAGGCGGTGGATGCCGCGCTAGGGCAAGTGCTTGAGACGCTTGCCTCGGTACCGCTGCTTATCGAACTCCCGCCGAGCCGTTGACCAAGGAGTCGCGCAATATGGATGTCAACCGCAGGAATTTCCTACGCGGCGCTGCCATCGGCGCCGCCGGCACCGCGGTAACGGGTGCGGTGATCGTCAAGGGTGCCGAAGTCGACGCGAACGCGGCGGCCGTAGCCGTACCGCCGAGTCGATACCCCTTCCACGGGGCCAGGCAATCGGGAATCCTCACCCCGGTTCCCGCCGAGAAGCAGAATTTCGCCTGCCACGTGGCTTTCGACGTGATGTCGAAGAACAGGGATGCGCTGGCTGCGGCCCTCAGGAAGCTGACCGAGCGGGCGCGGTTCCTGTGTACCGGTGGCACCCCGCCCGAGCTGGGTGTGGGGCAACCGCCCGCGGACAGCGAGGTGGTCGGGCCTGTGGTCGAGCCCGATGGGCTGACGGTAACGGTGGCCGTCGGGCCGAGCCTGTTCGATACCAGATTCGGGCTGACCGACCGTAAGCCTGCCAAGCTCAAACCAATGACGGTGTTCCCCAATGATTTTCCCGAGGCGGCGTGGTCACACGGCGATCTGTTGGTTCAGCTGTGTGCCCACAATCCCGATACGGTGCATCACGCGCTGCGTGACATCACCCGTGCGGTGCGCGGCGATCTGCAGATGCGTTGGCGGATTGAGGGGTACAACTCGCCGCCGCGTCCGTCGGGAACGGGCCGCAATCTGTTGGGCTTCAAGGACGGCACCGCCAACCCGGTGTCCGACGATGCCGAGAAGCTGATCTGGGTGGGCCAGGGTGAGCCGGCCTGGACCGCGGATGGCACCTACATGGTGGTGCGCCTCATCCGGATGCTCGTGGAGTTCTGGGACCGTGTCTCCATCAATGAACAGGAGCGGATGTTCGGCCGCCGGCGCGATAGCGGCGCACCGCTGGACGGCAACAACGAGTTCGACACCCCCAACTACGCGACTGATCCCGAAGGTCAGACCATTCCTCTCGATGCGCATATCCGGCTGGCTAATCCGCGCACCACGGAGACAGACAGTCAGCGGTTGGTGCGGCGCTCCTATAACTACGACCTGGGCGTGGATCTGAACGGGAACATGCAGTCGGGCCATGTGTTCGTCTGCTTCCAGCAAGATCTGGAGCGCCAGTTCGAAACCGTGCAGAACCGGTTGAACGACGAGCCTCTCGTCGACTACGTACAGCCGTTCGGTGGCGGGTACTTCTTCGCGCTGCCCGGTGTTACCGATGAGAACGACTGGTACGGAAGGGCCTTGCTCAGTTAGCCGAAGAGTGCCTGACCCCAGTACTCCTTGGGGCCCAGCCCCGGCGGGCAGGCGAAGAGGGCCGAGCCGGTATGCAGGATGTATTCGTTGAGGGCGTCCTCGGTGGCCAGCTTGCGCTGCATCGGGATGAACTGGGTCTGCGGATTGCGCACGAAGGCGATGAAGAACAGTCCCGCGTCCAGATGTCCGAAGCCGTCCGATCCGTCGGTGAAGTTGTAACCGCGACGCAAGATCTCGATACCGCCCAATTCCTCGGCGGAAGCCAGCCGCACGTGCGCGTCCACGTCGAGCAGCGGTTCCCCGTCGGACTTCTTACCGCTGAAGTCGATGGCCGCGAACTCGTCGGCCTGCCCGATGGGCGCGCCGGATCCCTTGGCGCGCCCGATGACTCGTTCCTGCTCGTTGAGTACGGTGCGGTCCCAGCTCTCGATCAGCATCCGGATGCGCCGTGCCACCAGGTAGGTGCCGCCCGTCATCCATTCGGGGTTGTCGCCCTTGGCCACCCAGACACTGGTGTCGACCTTCCCGGTGTCTTCGGCCTTGATATTGCGGGTTCCGTCCTTGAACCCGAACAGGTTTCGCGGTGTCACCTGCGACCGGCTGGTCGAGGAGGTGCGGCCGAATCCGAGCTGCGACCACTTGACCGCGACGGTTCCGAAGCCCACCCGCGCCAGGTTACGGATGGCATGCACCGCGACTTGAGGGTCGTCGGCGCAGGCCTGAATACAGATATCGCCGCCACAGCGGGCGGGGTCCAGCTTCTCGTTACGGAACTTCGGCAGCTCCTGCAACGGAGGCGGCAGCTTGTCGGCGATGCCGAACCGGTCCACCCCGTCCTTGCGGAAGAATGAGGGCCCGAACCCGATCGTCAGGGTCAGCGCAGAGGAGGCCAGGTCCAGCGCCTCGCCCGTATCCGTTGGTGGGGCATAGGGATTGCCGTCTACCGCACCACCGGGTGTGGTCTCCTGCCCCTGGGACATCCGCTCGGCCATGTCGGTCCACTGGCGCAGCATCGCCTGCACCTCGCCGCGAGTGGCGTTGGGCATCACGTCGAAGGCGCAGAAATGCATCCGGTCCTGTGCCGGGGTGGTGATCCCGGCCTGGTGATCGCCCCGGAACGGGACCTTGACGTTGACCGGCCCGGTGCTGGCCGCGCTCGCCCGACCGCCCAGCACTCCCGCGCCCGCGGCCCCGGCGACGGCGGCGGTGACCCCCGCCGCGCCCAGCAGCTTGCGGCGGTTGAAACCACTACCGTCCGGCGATGACACCTTGGACCTCGCTGACCTCCTTGGACAACGCGTCGATGGCGTGTGCCAGCTCGATGCGCTGATCCTGGGGCACGGTGTCGTACAAGACGAATCCGTCACCCTTGCGGTACTTGCCCAGTAGCGTGTCGACTTCCTTGAACCGCTTGTCGATCGCCTGCCCCAGTTCGGGCTTGCGCTCATCGAGGATCGGCCGCACGGTAGCGATCGCGTTCTGCGAGCCGTCGACGTTGGCCTGGAAGTCCCACAGGTCGGTGTGGCTGAACGTCTCTTCCTCACCGGAGATCTTCGTCCTGGCCACCTCGTCGAGTAGAGTCTGCGCTCCGCCCGCGATCTTGGTGGTGTTGATGTCGAAGTCCTTGGCGCGCACGCCGTCCGAGAGCTCCTTGATGTCCTTGAGCAGCTGATCGGCGATGGCGTCGGTGTCCGGCTGGAGGCCCGTCACCCACAGATCCTTCTCCAGCCGGTGATAGCCGGTCCACTTCTCGCCGGGTTGAAGATCGGCCTCGCGCAAGTCGATTCGCGGGTCCAGGTCATTGGGGAAGGCCTCGGCGACCGGCTCGATCCGCTCGTAGTACACCCGGCTGGTCGGATACTGCGCCTTGGCGGAGGCGATGTCCTTAGCCTTGACCGCGTCGACGAACTTGGTGGCGGATTCACTGAGGGCGTCCACCTGGCTGATCACGTAGCCGCGGTAGCGGTCGGTGGCATCCTTGAACTTGCCCTCGGCGTCCAGCTTCACCGCGGCCCCGGTGATCTTGAAGTCGCCGCGGATGCCGTCACCGATCATGCCCGGCTTGCACGCGGTCTGATACGTACCCGGCTCGGTGAACTGCACGATGAGCTTGCGGTTGATGCCCGAGCCGATGTTCTCGACCTCACCGAGCGCGCGATCGCCCTTGTCGTAGACGTAGAACTCGGTGACCTTCGACCCGTTGTTGGTTACCTGGAAAGTGACTGGGCCCGTGGTGGCCTCGGTTTTGGAGGCCTCGCAGCTGGTATCGGTGGCGGTCACGGTGATCTCCTGACCGGCACCGGCAGCACCGCCCTGCGCGGGCTCCTTAGGGGTGCAGGCCGCCAGGGTTGTACCGGTGGCCACCGCAAGTGCGGTGGACGCAAAGGCGAGCGACAGTCTCATCCAGCGGTCCTCTCGGGTTGGGGTTCAGTGGTGTTGATTTCTTGGGGCTTTTCTTTGGGCGGCAAGGCGACCGGGCGCAGGAAGAGACCGAGCACGATCACCAGGTAGATGATCCAGCCCGTGAGTTGTAGCACCGTCGGGGTCGGTGTCACGTTGAAGATCCCGCGCAGCAGTTCGCCGTACCAGGCGCTCCAGTCGAACCAGCCGGTGATGTCAAAGGCTTTGTGGGACAGACCCGGAAGCCATCCGACCGTCTGCAGGGCGCCGATGCCATAGGACAGGATGCCACGGCGACCCCGGTAACGAGTCCGGCTAGGGGCCAGGCGGTTCCGGCCTTGGCGTACCCGACCATGAACAGTGCGGTCTCGACACCCTCACGGCCGACCGACAGGAAGGCGACGGTCAGGATCGCCAATGAGCCCGTTTCCAGTGCCTGGGCCATACCGTGGCGCAATTCGCCGGCGATGCTGGCCGCTGCGGTGCGCATCCACAGCACCATGGTCGTCACGATGGCCACCGCGACCAGCGAGGCCACCCCGGCGATCGCCTCGGCGCCCAGGTCGCTGATGGTGTTACTGCCGAAATGGATCGTCACGAAGATGAGCAACGTCATCGCGATGGCGCCGGCGACGCCCAGCCACACCCACCGCAGCGCATCGCGGCGGTTCGACTTCACCAGGAACGCCACCAGGATCATCACGACGATCCCGCATTCGAGGCCTTCGCGCAGACCGATGAGGCCGCTGCTGAAGTATTGCGAGAAGCTTGTCGGCCCGTCGGCTAGGACGCCGATACTGCCCATGTCCAGGGTCCTTTTCCGTCATGTGACTTTGGCTAGCCAACGCTTGCCAAGGTGCGGCTGACCTTACCTGAACCGGGTGCTCGGAGGCGATGGCACGGCATCGGCTGCATTCGTGTGTGTCCAGGTCGTGCAACGATGGAGGGCAATCCATCGCACCGTCTAGGAGTTCCGTCGTGTCGTCCCTCGCCGTGCGCTCCCTGTCGGCGCGCTTAGTGCGAATTGTGCTCGTCGTCTCCACTTCGATGTTTCTGCTGGCAGCAGGCTGTTCCTGGCAGTTGGGCGGGCGCTCGCCGCTACCTCAGGGGGTGCCGCCGCCGACCGGAGATCCGGTTCCCGACATCGCAACGCCGCCCGCGCACATCCAGGGCCGCCCCGCCGACCAGCTCCGTGAATGGTCGACTCCGCGTGCCCAGAAGACGGGAATCCCGGTCATCGCGCTGGAGGCGTATGCCTACGCGGCCAAGGTTGCCGAGCAGGAGAACCCGCGCTGCAAGATCGCGTGGACGACACTGGCCGGAATTGGCACCGTCGAGAGCCACAACGGCACGTATCACGGCGCCCAGCTGCAACCCAATGGCGACGCACTGCCGCCGATCCGTGGAGTGCGCCTGGACGGATCCAATGGAAACCTGCGGCTACCGGACACCGACAAGGGTGCGTTGGACGGTGACGCGAACCAGGATCGCGCGATGGGACCCATGCAGTTCATCCCCGAGACCTGGCGTATCTACGGTGTCCGGGCCGCCGGTGAGGGCGACCCCAGCCCCGACAATATCGACGACGCCGCGCTGTCGGCGGCGGGTTACCTGTGCTCCCGCGGTGGTGACCTGAGTACCACCGAGGGCTGGATCAAGGCGCTGTGGGCCTACAACATGTCGGACGTGTACGCCGAGCAGGTACGGGACTGGGCCACGGCCTACGCCAAGGGCGGCTCGCTGTAGCACTAGTCTGTACCCGATGTTCTTCGCCCTGAGCGGCTCATCCCCGTACGACGTCGGAACCGCAGCACACCAAAGGAGAGACAGTGCCGATTCTTGAGCAGGTAGGCGCCCGCGAGATCCTCGATTCACGCGGCAATCCGACCGTCGAGGTCGAGGTTGCCTTGACTGACGGCACCTTCGCACGGGCGGCCGTCCCCTCGGGCGCCTCCACCGGTGAGCACGAGGCCGTAGAACTGCGCGACGGCGGCGCGCGTTACGGCGGCAAAGGCGTCACCAAGGCCGTGAACGCCGTGCTCGACGAGATCGCCCCGGCCATCATCGGCGAGAGCGCCGATGATCAGCGCCTCATCGATCAGGCTCTGCTCGACCTTGACGGCACCCCCGACAAGTCGCGCCTCGGCGCCAACGCCATCCTGGGTGTCTCGCTGGCCGTCGCGAAGGCCGCTGCCGACTCGGCCGGACTGGCACTGTTCCGGTACTTGGGCGGCCCGAACGCACACATCCTGCCGGTGCCGATGATGAACATCCTCAACGGTGGGGCGCACGCCGATACCGGGGTCGATGTCCAGGAGTTCATGGTCGCGCCCATCGGCGCGCCGAGCTTCAAGGAGTCGCTGCGCTGGGGCACCGAGGTCTACCACTCGCTCAAGTCCGTGCTGAAGAAGCAGGGCCTGTCCACCGGCCTCGGGGATGAGGGTGGATTCGCGCCCGATGTCGCCGGCACCCGGGCCGCGCTGGACTTGATCAGCATCGCGATCGAGGCGACCGGCCTCAAGCTGGGCTCGGATGTGGCGCTGGCGCTGGATGTCGCGGCCACCGAGTTCTACAGCGCCGCAGACGGTTACAGCTTCGAGAAGGAGAAGCGCACCGCTGAGCAGATGGGCGCGTTCTACGCCGAGCTGCTCGACGCCTATCCGCTGGTGTCCATCGAAGACCCGCTGTCCGAGGACGACTGGGACGGATGGGTGGCGCTCACCACGGCGATCGGTGACCGCGTTCAGCTGGTCGGCGACGACCTGTTTGTCACCAACCCCGAGCGCCTGGAAGAAGGCATCGAGCGCGGTGCCGCTAATGCCCTGCTGGTCAAGGTGAATCAGATCGGCACCCTCACCGAGACCCTCGACGCGGTGACATTGGCGCACAGCAGCGGTTACAAGACGATGATGAGCCACCGCAGCGGCGAGACCGAAGACACCACCATCGCGGACCTGGCGGTCGCGGTGGGTAGCGGTCAGATCAAGACCGGCGCCCCGGCGCGTAGCGAGCGGGTGGCCAAGTACAACCAGCTGCTGCGCATCGAAGAGACGCTCGGGGATGCCGCCCGCTTCGCGGGCGACTTGGCCTTCCCGCGTTTCTCGATCGAGACGTCCGACTAGCGGACAAGCTGGCGGGCTGAGGCCGAGCTATGGCTGAATCCAAACGCCGCCCCGCGTCCGGTAGGTCGCGGGGTCCGGCTCCGGCTGCCCGTAAGCGGACGCCGGTCAAACGGCCGGCGCAGAAGGTTGTCAGGGGTCCCGCGCGCAGCGGTCCG
Source organism: Mycobacterium sp. D16Q16 (assembly GCF_002013745.1). Taxonomy (NCBI): domain Bacteria; kingdom Bacillati; phylum Actinomycetota; class Actinomycetes; order Mycobacteriales; family Mycobacteriaceae; genus Mycobacterium; species Mycobacterium sp. D16Q16. The sequence continues at coordinate 626,826 of NZ_MAEY01000001.1, read as the reverse complement.
GCGGCACCGGCCAAGGCACCCAAGGCCGGCGGGGCCACCGGCTCGGTGGCCGCATCGATCGAACGCAGCGCGGAGCATCAGTCCGAGCAGCGCCTCGGGTCCACCGCGCGGCGAGCCGCCATCCTGGCCGCCGTGGTGTGTGCGCTGACCCTCACCGTGGCGGGTCCGGTCCGCACCTACTTCTCGCAGCAGGCCGAGCGGAATCAGCTCGCGGCCGCGGAAGCCCAGCTGCGGGACCAGATTGCCTTGCTCGAGGACAAGAAGCGCCGACTGGCGGATCCGGCCTATATCGCGGCCCAGGCGCGTGAGCGGCTGGGGTTCGTGATGCCGGGCGAAGTGCCGTTCCAGGTGCAGCTGCCGAACACCCCCGTCGATGCCAAGCCGCAGGGTCAGGGGCCGGTGGACAACGGTAATCCGTGGTACACCAATCTGTGGCACAACATCGCCGACTCTCCCACCGCCGTACCGACTGCGCCGTCGGCGTCACCGGCTCCGCTGCCGTGATCTCCGACGACGACATCGCCGCGGTCACAGGGCAATTGGGCCGCGCTCCGCGAGGAATGCTGGAGGTCTCCTACCGTTGCCCCAACGGTGAGCCGGCCGTCGTGAAGACCGCTCCGCGGCTACCCGACGGCACGCCGTTTCCCACGCTCTACTACTTGACGCACCCGGCCCTGACGGCGGCGGCGAGCCGCCTGGAATCCGGTGGGCTGATGCGCGACATGACCGATCGCCTTGCCTCCGATGAGGATCTGGCCGCCGCGTATCGGCGCGCCCACGAGAGCTACCTCGCCGAGCGTGATGCGATCGAACCGCTCGGCACCACGGTGACCGCGGGCGGAATGCCCGACAGGGTGAAGTGTTTGCATGTGCTGATCGGGCATTCGCTTGCCGTGGGACCGGGAGTCAATCCCTTGGGGGATGAGGCGATTCGAGAGTTGGCGGGCACCATGCCCGGCGTGCTGCCGGAGGTCTGGTGACCGCCGTTCGGGTGGGCGCCGTGGATTGCGGCACCAACTCGATCCGTCTGCTGATCTCGGATATCGATGACTCCGGGCGGTTGAGGGATGTGCATCGCGAGATGCGGATCGTGCGTCTGGGACAGGGCGTCGACGCGACGGGCGAGTTCGCGCCCGAGGCCATCGCGCGCACCCGGGTGGCACTCCGGGCGTATGCCGACCTGATGGAGTCTCGTGGAGTACAGCGGGTCCGCATGGTGGCCACCTCGGCCGCGCGGGACGTCTCGAACCGCGAGACATTTTTCGCGATGACGGCCGAGTTGCTCGGATCCGTCGTTCCGGGGGCGGTGGCAGAGGTCATCACGGGCACCGAGGAGGCCGCGCTGTCGTTCGCTGGCGCGGTGGGGGAGCTGGACTCGACGGCCGCGCCCTACGTGGTTGTGGACCTCGGCGGTGGGTCCACCGAGACGGTGATCGGTGATACCGGCGGGGTTAAGGCCAGCTTCTCGGCAGATATCGGTTGTGTGCGGCTCACCGAGCGGTGCCTGCACTCGGACCCGCCCACCGCAGCGGAAATCGCGGCGGCACGCGATGTGGTGCGGGCACAGTTGGCGCGGACATTCGCCGTGGTGCCGGTCGAGCAGGCGCGAACGTGGGTGGGGGTCGCGGGTACGTTCACCACGCTGGCGGCGCTGGCGCACCGGCTGGACGCGTACGACCCGGCCGCGATCCACCTGTCGCGGGTGCCGTTGGGGCGCCTTTCGGAGGTGACGTCCGAGTTGATCGCGATGCCCCGAGCGCAGCGGGCTGCCCTGGGGCCGATGCACGAGGGGCGTGTCGACGTCATCGGCGGTGGATCCATCGTCGTCCAGGAATTGGCGCGCGAGTTATCCGGCCGCGCCGGGATCACCGAGCTGGTGGTCAGCGAGCACGACATCCTCGACGGGATCGCGATGTCCTTACGCAGGTAACTGGGCCTTAACACGCGCCCCTGTGACCTGCGTAACAGTTGACAGTCTTGCCCCTCCTCCGGTTGACAAGTTGGTCAAATCAACTGACAGTTGATATATCAACACGGCTCGATAACGGACAGTTGAAGTCCGGTAAACGGTCAGTTGAGAGGCGCAGCGTCGCGCACGAGCCCGGATCAGCAGATGTTTGATGACGTGCGGAAGGTTTGGATTCCTAATGTCCGGATTGATGTCGAACGCCGAAGTACGCGAAATTGGGCTCTTGGAAACAGGTTTCGTGCGACGGCCCGACCCGGATGGTGCCGCGGTTGCCTACCGGACATATGGACGCGCCCGGCCTGGTGTCGCCGATGTGGTGCTGGTGCATGGCAGCCTGCAGAACTCGGCGGTGTGGTCCAAACACGGCTACATCGCGCAGCTGTCTCAGCAGTACCGGGTGACCACCATCGACGTGCGCGGGCACGGCGCGAGTGAGAAGCCCGACCACCCCGGTGGATATGCCATCGCCTCGTCGGTGCGGGATGTCTGCGCGGTACTGGATCACCTGGGCATCCATCGGACCCACTACATCGGCTACTCGCTCGGCGGGCGCATTGGGCTCACCCTCGCGGCCACGGCCCCGGAGCGGCTCACCTCGCTGGTGGTGGCGGGGTCCTCACACCGGCCGCAACGCGGCGCGGTGGACGTTCTCATCTTTCCCAACGCCGTTCGTGTGGTGGAGGAGTCCGGTCTGGAGGCATTCGTCGACGGCTGGGAGGCGCACCGCGGTCAGCAGATGGGCTCAGGATTTCGGGCGACCATCGAGGCCCTCGGCCAGCGTGGCCTGGCGGCGCTGCTGCGGCAGTGGGATGCCGAGCCGGGTGTCGCCGAAGACGCCTTGCTGCAAATCGAAACGCCCACACTGTTTTTCGCCGGGTCCGAAGACCCTATGCGGCTGGCCGAATCGCGGGAGGCGGCGGTCCGGATGCCGCGTGCCTACTTCGCCCTGCTGGACGGTTGCAACCACGGGCAGACGGTGACGATGCGCGAGCGCATTCTGGATCGCGCCGAGGCGTTCTTCCGCCTGTCGGAGTTCTCCGATATCGAGAAGCTGCGGGTGGCCGGGTGACCGGAGATTCTGGGCTGCGCCCAAGCACAGCGACACTTGCCCGCATCGGTGTGCTCGGCGGTATGTCGGGCGGGCTGTTAGGCGGTGGCACCGGGGTGATCACCGTGCCCTCGCTGGCACGGGCGACCACGCTGAGCCGGGCCGTTATTCACGGCACCTCGACGCTGCCGAACGTTTCCGCCGCGATCGCGGGCAGCACCGTCTACGCGCTGCACGGGGCGAAGGTGGATGTGGTGGCCGGCGCCGGACTGATGGCGGGCGGTGTGATCGGCGCGGTGGTGGGGGCCAAACTGGTGGCACGCATCCCGGAGTGGATCCTCAAGGCGCTGTTCGTATTTGTGCTGCTGGCCACGGCGCTCAAGCTGTTATTGAGTGCCGCCGGGATTGACCCCTCGGCGGGTGAGGCGTTGCTTCCCGACGGTGTGCTCGCCCATGTCCCATCGGTCGTCGCTATCGGGGCTGTGGTCGGTTTCGTGGTCGGCGCGTGGTCTGCCGCGCTGGGTCTCGGCGGTGGGCTGCTGACGGTTCCGGCGATGCTGGTGCTGTTCGGTTCCGACCTGCACGTGGCGGAGGGCACCTCGTTGATGGTGATGCTGCCCAACGCGTTGGTCGCGGCGACCACACACCTGCGCCAGGGCACCGCTGATGCTCCGATCGGCTTTCGGTTGGCGGCATTCGCGTTGCCGGGAACCGTGATCGGGGCGCTGTTGGCGCTCGCCCTGAACGCGCGATGGCTCGCGTTGGTGTTCGGCTCTTATCTGGTGTTCATCGCCGTGCGCGAGATCGTGCGGGTGTTTACGAGCTCGCCTGCCCGTACGACGACGAAACCAAGTCCGGCGCCGGCGTCGCAGGCGTGTGTTGGCGGTTGATCTTCTGCAGCTCTCGGGCGACGTCCAGGAGCCAGCTCAGTTCTTCCTTGCGATTGGCGCCCGTGCGTTCACCGATGATCTTGGTGCCGGAGGTCTTGTCGTTCTGCGGTGCGGTGCGCTGTTGTTCGATGGCCGAATGAATCTGGCGCGCTGCTGATGTGGTGGACGCGTCTTCGGTGAGGTAGGGGCGGATGGCGCTCAGACCGTCACGAATCTCGACGATTCTGCGGTAGAGCCGGTAATTGTGATCACCGATTGAGGCCTGCGGCGGTGCCAGCGCGATCTGGGTGTTGCCCTCGTACAGCGCGGTCCACAGCGGCTCGAGTTGACGGTGCTGCCGGTAGGCCTGGATGCGTTGGTGCGCCGATGTGACCAGCTGTGAGAAGGACGGTCCCGCAAGGCCCACCACGATGAGGATTTGCCCGATGGTGGCGGCCAGTGGGGCCAGACGCTGCCAGGAGAAGCTGTCGTTGGTGATCATGCCGTAGATGGCCGAGTGCGCCCGCATGAGGCAGAACAACAGGCACATGGCTGCTCCGGCGGCGGTGAGCAGCATGCTGCGTCGCAGCCAGGCCACATCATGAAAACGGGCGTACTGCAGGCATTTGACGGTGATCAGCAGCGCGCCCAGGCCGTAGGTGATCAGATAGATCAGCATGTAGAGCACCCAGGCGGGCTTGTTGCCGTGCGAGGCGTAGAAGTCCTGTGGCAGTTCGGAAGTCGGTGCCACAAACCAGCAGAGAACCAATGCACCGCCGATGGCTACTGCCATGCCGACCCAGAGCCGCGCGCGCTGCACCGCACGCGGACCGGATTCACCCCAGAAGGTGATGACCGTGAGGACGCATGCTGTCCACGCCATCCCGCCCGAGAGGTTCAAGACGAGCCGACCCATGTTGTGCACGCCGACCAAGTTGTCGAACTTCTCGTACAAGGGTGGAGTCGCCAGGGTGACGGCGATCCCCTTGAAGAGGAAGGACAACAACAGTGCCACCGAGGCGGGTGGGCGGACTCGAGAGCGCAGCATCGCTGCGGCGACAATCACCACGGCGGCAAAGCTGAAGACGGCCGCTACCGAATACGCGGCGGCGGAGTCTTCGAAAACTGAGGTCACGGCGCCGCCGGTGAGCCTTCCAGCACGAGTGATGCCAGGATGCGCCGGAGGTTGGCGTTCGTGACCGCGATGGGGCGATGACTATCGGGACTGACGCGCTGCCCCATCATCGAGGCGAGCATCTCTGCCTCGACTTCTTGATCGTCCAAGTAGCTTTCGCGGCACAGGATTTCGGCTAGCTCGCGGCTGCTTGCCCCGGTGTGTCCACACATCACATGGCTCAGTTCATGCAGGATGATGTGCTCGCGATGCATGGTGGTGGTGTCGCTGTCGTACACCACGTAGTCGGTGGCGTCGGTGCGGACCAGCAGGCCGTGAACGCCGCTGCCGGAGAGCGCGTAAGGCACGAGCTGGATATCGCGCTCGCTGAGCTCACTGGCCCGGGCGCGGATGTCCTCGACGGTGGTCAGCGTATCCAGGCCCAGATCCGCGAGCTTGCGGGTGCATTGCTTGTGGATCGCCTGAAGTTCGCGAGTGGACCGTAGATCTGTTGTGAGACAACGCATCTTCGGCATGTTTACTGCCCGTTATTGACCGAGTTGTCTACCGTGGGCAGGCCCTGCAGCGCGCGCACGTGATCGAGCACGGCGGCGACAGTTTCCAGGCTCTGCTTGTTCAGGCCGATCGCGCGCAACGCGATCAGCTCCACCTCGTCCCGGGTGGTCTCGTCCAGGGCGCCGAGGCGCTCATCGAGCGAGTAGGTGCGCTCGGGGTCGGTGAGTACCGAGAGCGGTACGCGGAAGAAGTCGGCCAACGCGCCGAGCAGGTCGATGGCGGGACGGGCGCGCTTACCGGTGCGCAGCGCCGAGAGGTAGGCACCGCCGACCTTGATGCCGGGATGGGCTTTCTTGATGCCGTTGGCGACCTCGTCATTGGTCCACATGCGCCCGTCGGGCCGGCGATGCGAATGGAAGAGCGCATTGATGCGATCAGCGAGATTCGCGTCGGCGGATTTGGCGTCCTGAAGGGACACCTGCGGCGGGCTCGTAGTGGCCATCTACTAAGTCAAACATCGATGTCGCGAGCCCTCAACGCGAGGGGGCAGACTCACAGTGTGATTCAACCCACAGTTGAGGCGTAAATTAGCCGTATACGCCAGCGAGGTACTCGGCCTGGCAGGCTCGGCGTGCGAGCTTTCCGCTGGTGGTGCGGGGAATCGCGCCGGCGGCAACCAGCCGGACGTCGGCGACTGGCAGGGCATGCGTGCGTGAGATGGCGGCACGGATGACTTCGGCTACCGGTGATTGCTCCACTCGGCCGGATCCGGGCGCGCGTTCGGCGACGATCACCAGCCGCTCGCTGGTGTCGGCGATGGCGGCCTCGGCGAGCTGATTGGCTGCGACGGAGAACGCCGCGACGTATCCGGAGCGGACGGCGGGCGAGGATGCCGAGGCGGTCGCCTCGATGTCCTGCGGGTAGTGGTTGCGTCCGTCGATGATGACGAGGTCTTTGATGCGGCCGGTGACGTACAGGCTGTCGTTGAGGTACACCCCGAGATCCCCGGTGCGCAGCCAATGGCTATCTGCCGAGGTTCCGGTGGCATGGCTGCGGTGTTCGAGCCGTGAGCGCAGCCTGTTGTGGAAGGTCGCCTCGGTCTCCTGGGTGCGGCCCCAGTACCCGCGGCCGATGTTGTCGCCGTGCAGCCAGATCTCACCGATTTCGCCCTCGGGGAGTTCGGCTCCGCTTCGTGGGTCGACGATCACCAGCCACTGGCTCGAGATCACCTGACCGCACGAGACGTGGGCTACCGCGGTCGGGGCGTCAGCGGACACGGGGACGGCACGGTCCTCGGCGAGCTGGGCGCGGTCCAGATAGATCATGCTGGGGCGTTCGTCGGGGGCGATGGTGGCCACGGAGAGCGTCGCCTCTGCCATGCCGTAGGACGGCTTGATGGCGGTGGGCGGAAATCCGTAGGGGGCGAAGGCCTCGTTGAATTTCTCGATCGCCGAGAGAGTGACCGGTTCGGATCCGTTGAGCAGGCCCGCGACATTGGACAGGTCCCAGGTTTCACCGGCCGGTGGGCGGCCGCGCTGCGCAGCGAGTTCGAAGGCGAAGTTGGGGGCGGCGGCGAACACCCGCCCGTACGCGGACTCGGTAGCGAGCTGTTTGATCCACCGCCGCGGGCGCCGCACGAAGGCCAATGGCGACATCAGGGTGATGTGACCGCCACACAGCGGGGGAAACAGGATCATGATCAGACCCATGTCGTGATACAGCGGCAGCCAGCTCACACTGCGGATGTTCTGATCCAGGCCGCCGGCCAGAATCATCTGAAGAACATTCGTACACGCCGCGCGGTGGGTGATTTCCACGCCTGCCGGGGTCCGTGTGGAACCCGAGGTGTACTGCAGGTAGGCGAGATCGTCGGTATCGAGCGCTGCGGGGATGAACGTTGCGCCCACCGAGTCCGGTACCGCGTCGATCGCGATGACCCGTGGTCGACGCTGACGAGGAAGCTTGCGCAGGAAGGCGTTCACCGATTCGGCGGCGGCATCGGTGGTCAGGATGACCGAAGGTGTTGCGTCCGCGAGTACCGCATCGAGGCGTTCGGTGTGTCCGGGCAGCTCGGGGGCGAAAAGGGGAACCGCGATGTTTCCGGCCTGGATGGCGGCGAAGAACCCGATGACGTAGTCAATGCCCTGCGGCGCCAGGATCGCGACACGATCACCCGGTTGCGTGACCTGCTGCAGCCGTGCGCCGATGGCCCGCATCCGGGCGCTGAGGGTGTTCCAGCTCAGTTCGATGGCCACACCGTCGTCGTCACGCGTGAAGTCCAGGTAGCGGTAGGCGGCGGTGGTGCCGAACTCGGCGATGTTGTGTTCGAAGTTTGAGAGCAGGGTGGTGCCGGGAGGAAGGTCGATCGCGCCATCGGCGTCGAGGTAATCCTCAATTCCGTTCTGGCGAATGGCCACTCCGTCTGACATATCTAACTCCCGACTCACGATGGAAAACACTACCTGCGCTAACTAAGCTATCTCTTGGTTCGCAGGTGACCCGTCGTGCGAGGAGCGGGCGGCAACTGTCAATGTCGGCGATCGCGCGATCTGGTGACGAATCACACCAGAGCTCAATCGAATTCCGGTGGTGTACAAGGGGTATCACTATCTGCCGGAAACATTCAATGTGACGCCGGGGTGTGTCGGGCAGGGGTGTGATTTTTGTCGTATGTGTGAGGGGGTGGGGCGGAAGTTGGCGCCAGGGGAAGCGCCGGGTAGAACTAGGGCTGATCTGCGAGGCCCCCATAGCCCAATTGGCAGAGGCAGCGGACTTAAAATCCGCCAAGTGTCGGTTCGAGTCCGACTGGGGGCACTCTGTTGGGGCGGCTAGATGGGCTGGCCGCATAGGGGAATGGTCGCGATAGGTCCGCTGTCTACGGTCGTGTTTCTGTCGATGCTTGCGGTATGGCTCATCTTGGGGCTGGCGGCGTACACCCTGGCACCAAAAGATCGTCCGTAGCATTTCTTCTGGGCGACGTTGCTACTGCTGGGGCCGCTCGGGCCCATCTTGGCTCTACGCCTTTGAATACCTGACAGCCTGATACCGAAATCTCGTGGCTGATACTCGACTGGTCCGAACCCCTGCGGCACCCGTCGTTCTACGAGGCCGTGTACCGGCCTGCTGTACTGCGGGCTAACCAGGCCGCTACCGCCAGCGAGAGCCGTTCGGCAGCCTGCGCTGAATTTCATGCGCTTAGACACACGTACGCGAGCTTGATTATTGCTGCGGGCCGACCGATGTTTGAGATTGCGCGATTCATGGGGCATTCCAGGCCGAGTACCACTGAAACCGTCTACACGCGCCTACTCGCAGATGACCATGCCGACGCTATGGCGGCCCTCGGTTCGATGGGTGCCGAACCTGACTACGGCCCGAATGTCGTGAAGTTACGGGGCTAAAACGGAGGTGTGTCCGCCGCAACTCGAGCCAGTATCTCTCCCACATCCCCGTGTGTAGCGAGATTGACGACGCGCTCAATATCCATGGACGTAACCGTCCGTTTGTCGGACAGGTCCCGGATCAACCTCGCCATAGCGAGTTGCGCTTCATAGCTTTGAGTTAGTTCCCGACGCATGTCGACTATTTTCTTGTCGGTTGCGGCCATGTTCTTCGGCGATCGGCGTTCCTCACGCAACGAACTAATTTCGGAGTTCAGTGTCTGGAGCGCAGCGGCTAATTGAGCAGTTTCGATTTTGTTCGGGTCGCCCGACTGTTCGAGGGTCCGCAGGTCAACGGCCGTCACGACGGGCGACTCAGGCTTGTTGCCGCTTTCGATGTCACGAACCATTTCCGTTAGGTCAGTCTTAGCTTTCGCGGCGCTTGCTAGGTCGCGATAGTCGAGATGGAGCGTTCGCATGTCGCGAACGTCGAACGGTATGACTTGCCCGTCCTCGATGAGCTGGACGTAGGGCTTGTCGAAGGCATGCCGTATCGCAAGTTCGTAGAAGACATTCGCGTTCTGATCGGTTAAATCAGCTATCAGAAGGTCGGCTTCGATGATGTTGGTGACGATCTGGGTTGTGATCCGGCCCGCCGAATTGATTCGGTCGGCACGCACCGTCTTGTACCCCAGCGGTGTCAGCGCCTCCTCGATGACATAGGTCATCACCCGGTCGCTTCTTTCGCGAGTCTCACTCCCGACAGCGCCTATGGGGCACGCGAGGAAGCAGATTTTTTCCTTCGGCGTTGCTACACCGTTTGAGCTGACGGCAGAGGCAACGGCTAGTTCTGGGTCGGCCGTCATGTGGGTTATGTTCCCACGCCCGAGCAAGCCTGTTGTCGGGATTACTCCGGTCCGCCAGACGTCGCGCAAGACCGCCGCTCCTCGCAAGGGCCCGTTAAGGGACGGACCCCGCCGCTGCGCCGACGTAGACAGCAACTGGCTACCGCGTATTGCTCGGCCCTGGCAGCGCTTCTACGTCAGCCCGATCTACTGCTGCGTCTCGGTGCAGACTGTGAACTTGCGTACCGGGTGTTTGTAGCCGCAGTCTGGGCATCAGTCGAACGTGGTGGTGTCCGGGACAATCTTGACCGGCTTAACGCGATTCGGCGCAGTGGTTTCAGTGCAGGCCACTTTGGATACAGGCTGGCCCAAGCTGATACACGACGAGCTGTCCCAGGCTAAGTCCGAAACATCTCCAGTACGAACCGACAATTTGGTGCCGTTATCCTGGCCGGGAGCCAGCAGGACGGTCACACCCTCGACGTGTACCGCGACTACATCTCCGAAGAGGATGGCGGTGCGCTGAACGCACTGTCTGAACCACCAGCCCCGGCCAAGCAAGCCGAGCTACCGAAGAATGTTGTCAGTCTTTTTGGGCGACAGGCGAATTAGTGGGAAAATGAGGCAGCCAGTGCTAGCACCAGCCGGTTCGAACGGCGTGTCTGAAGCTCCTTGATGGAGCTGACTAGAAAATTCGTCGCCTGTGTTGATGCCGCACCGACGAGACCCGCCGCCATGGGGCTGCCGGTAGCTATTCCTGCCGACATGGCACCGACCGCCCCGACCCCGAACTGAACGAAACCAGTCCTTGCCGCACTTGCCGCAGATGATTTCTCCGTCGATGCTTTTATTCCTGAAAGGGCGGACATCAGTTCGGTTTTGACGATAGATGATGCGTCGGCAAGATTGGCTGAGTCTGATAGTTGGCCTACATAACTTAGCGCACCACCCAGTGTCTGCCGCCAGGCGTTGAATTTTTCATCGTTGTTACGTAAGGAGATTAGGAGCTTGGGATCGGTGGTGAAATCCGGCACGCTCAATTGCGCGAGCGTGCTCACGGCCGCTTGTCGCTTTTGATCGACAGCTGAAATCAGTAGCGCACTTAGAAGTTTTCGCTCTGAATCGGACCGTATCAATGGATTGGCCCTCCCTCGTGCCATGCTTATCAGCCCCATCTTCAGTGAGGTGAAATAGTGCATCAGCAGGCCCCGTAACAGCAGTTCATCGATCTCATCGGTCGGGATGTCGAGGTCCGCCGCTAGATCCAGAGCCTGCTGACGAACATCGGCGTTTGCGAGAACGGCGCTCTCCCATCCCGAGGCGGCGGGGTGCCTGGCGGGTGAATGGACGTGTGTGAAGTGAAGTATGCCCTCGGATATGAAAGGGCGGAAGGCCGATAGTTGCGTTAGTACCTGCTGGGCTGTTCGTCGAGAGAGTTCATCGACTGGCGCATGGCGTACGGCCAGCATTGCGCCTATCGGCTCGGCCTGTATCGCTACCTCGTGAGAGTAGAGGAGCAAACGTAGTGCAACTGCGCCGCTTGAACTCCAACCGGTTGGATCGGCTGCGTTAGAGCTGACCAGGGGCCGAAGCGTGCCGCTTGTCATTCGGGGCAGCTGAGGGTTGCCCTTGTAGATCAATGACTCGTCGGCCAAGTCTTCGAGGAATCTTCGAAACTGGTAGTCGGGCATCTTGGATGCCTTCATTGCGAGACTTGGTGAGAGTTCTTCGCCCCACCATGCCTCGATGGTCTGGTACAGCGACTGAGTCCACGTATCCGGACAGTTGTATTCGTCCTTCACGGTTGAATTGTCGCAGGGAAAGTGCTTGGCCCCGGGTAAAACCCGTTACCCCGGCGACTCAGGGCGATATGGGGCCGTACCGGTACGCCTTCGGTACGGCCCCATATGTTCTCTTACAGCGTTTTTGCTGTCTTCTGCAACCCTGTTTCGCCTGTTCGCGCTAGGCGGCCCGTGCGGACTTAAATCCGCCAAGTGTCGGTTCGAGCCCGACTGGGGGCGCTGAGTAGTAAGCGGTAAAGGCACTGAACTGGCGGTCGTTTCGGTCCAGCCGCCGCGCTAGGCGCAAACCGTGTACGGGGATCTCCTCGCAGTCATACATTGAGCCGTGGAGCCAAAACGGCTCACGAGCCGACCCACGAAGCTGATGCCAGCAGCGCAGGCGCCGTCGTTGCGGGTCCTGGTGGTCGGCGCCGGTGTCGGCGGTATCTCCATCGCGCGGGGGCTATTGCGCGACGGCCATGACGTGACCGTCTACGAGCAGCGCTCGGACGTGCACGCCGGTGGCGGTGCGGTGACCATCTGGTCGAATGGCGCCACGGTGCTGCGGCAGCTGGGCGTGGACATGGACCGGGCCGGCCAGCAGCTGTCCACGGTGCGGGTCATGACATCGACGGGGCGCGCGCTGGCCACGTTGGACGTGGCCTCGATCGCCGACCGGCTGGGCGAGCCGGTGCGGATGGTCCCGCGTCATGTCCTGCTCGAGCGGCTGCTGAAAGACTTTCCGGCGGAACGTATTCGGTGTAATTCCCGGGCCGTCGGAGCGGTGGGCAACGGCGACGGGGCTCGGGTCGAGTTCGCGGATGGCAGCGTGGCCGAGGGAGACCTGGTGATCGGAGCCGACGGCAGGCATTCGATGGTTCGCGATGTTGTCGGTGCGGGGCGCGGGGAGCCGACCGGCTGGTGCAGTTGGCAGGGACTGGCAACCCTCCCGAACGGCGTCGATCAGCACGTCGCCTTCGTCGTCATCGGTGAGCACGGGAGCCTCGGCCTGTGGCCGGCCGGAGGCTCCGAGGTGCAGTGGTGGTTCGACCTGCCCTGGTCGTCTGGTTTTGTCCGGCCGGCACGCCCGATCGACATGATCCGGTCCACGTTCGCCGGGTGGTCGGAGCCCGTCGATCGGGTGCTCGCGACGCTCACCGACGACGATCTGGCGCATTCGCCCTATCCCCATTTCCGCCATCCCATTCCCCGGCCGGGCCACGGCGCGCTGACCCTGCTTGGCGATGCGGCTCACACCATGCCGCCCACCCTGGCGCAAGGGGCCAACCAGGCGCTGCTCGACACGATGGTGCTGTGCAAGGCGGTTTCGGAATTTCAGCGCGGCGCCAACACGGACCTGCCCGATGCGCTGCGCTGGTATGAGAAGACCCGCCGACGCCGTGCCGCGGCCGTGTCCCGGGTTGCCTCGCTGCAGGTTTCGCACGGTGAGGCCGTGCTGAGGACGGCGGCGATGGTCTCGGACCGTTTCATGACGTGGGCACTAGCGACGTTCTTGCAGTCGGTGAGTCATCGCCGGATGGCCGCTGACATCGACCGGGGCCATGCCGCCGACACAGCCTGCCGGCCGTGATGGCCGTGCCGGCCGGCGCCGTCCGTGTGCGAGGTGCGATCGACGCGCCCTCACGCTGGCTCTTTCTCGTCAAATGGTGCGTGCTGGCGGTTCCGCACTACCCCATATTGATCGTCCTTTATGTCATGTATCCGGTATTGACGGTCGTCGCCGGTATCGCGATCTTGTTCACCGGGCGATATCCGCGGATCATCTTCGACGTCAACGTCGGGGTGCTGCGCTGGTCCTGGCGGGTGATGAACTACCGGTTTCCGATGAACAGCACCGATAGGTACCCGCCTTTCACGCTCGCCGCGCGGCCCGACTATCCGGGCGAACTGGACGTCGACTATCCGGAACAACTTTCCCAGTGGGCGGTGCTGGTGAAGCTGATACTGGCACTGCCCCAGATCATCATCTGCTGGGCCATGGAGCCACTGCTGCAGGTTCTGGCCGTGATTTCCGCGGTGCGGTTGTTGGCCAGAGGCACGGTGTCGCCAGGCATGTTCGACCTCCTCATGGGAATCGTGCGGTGGCGTTACCGGGTGGCGGTGTACGTCTCGTTGATGTGCGACGAATATCCGCCATTCCGAATGGATTTGGGTGGTGGTGACACATGAAGCATCGTAATCCGTTGTTCCCCTACGTATATCGGCTCGGCATGCCGATATTCGACCGGCTGTTCTATCGCCGATACCGGCGTGAGGCGATGAGTCTCGCGATGGGCAGACTGCTGATCGTGGGCGTTGGCCCGGGAACCGACCTCATGTTTCTTCCGCCCGCGGTGACATCGGTCGCGGCGGTCGAGCCGGAGGCGGCGATGCGTCGGATGGCTGGCGCCCTTGCGCGCCGCCGCGGCCTGGACGTCGACATCCTGGACGGAGTCGGAGAGTCGATACCATTCCCGGACAACAGTTTCGACTCGGTGCATGTCGGCCTGGTGCTGTGCTCGGTGGACGATGTGGCCGCAACCCTCGGCGAGATCCGGCGGGTGCTCGTCCCGGGAGGCAGGTTGGTGGTCCTCGAGCATGTCCGCGGGGACGGCGTGATGGGGCGATTCCAGGATCTGATCGCCACGCCATGGTCGTGGCTTGCCTCCGGGTGCGAGCCGAACCGCCGGACCGTCGAAGCGATTGCCGCAGCCGGATTCGATACCAGGGGACTGCGCAACGTTCGGCGAACCCTGGTGCCGCCGCCGTGCACACCTCACCTGCAAGGCGTCGCCACTGTAGTCGAGTAGTGCTGTTCGACATCGTTATTCGACACTGACGGCCTCGATGATGTTGAGCCGTGCCGCGCGCCGTGCGGGTGGGACCGAGCCCAGCAGGCTGATCGCCAGCGCGCCTACGGTGAAGACCACCGCCATGGGGCTTGGCTGGAAGGTGACGGTGAAGTTCATGACGGTGCCGCTGACGAGGCTGAACAGCCACTGATCGACCAGACCGGCCAGCAGCCCCGAGACACCGCCGACGACGCCGATGGCCGCGGCCTCGGCAAGAACCATGCCCAAGGTGTACCGGCGGCTGGATCCCATCGCCCGCAGCACACCGATTTCCCGGCGTCGTTCGAGTACCGAAAGCGTCAACGTGTTCAGCAGCGCGACCGCGGCGACGAACACCACGATGATCCACACGGCGTTGGCGATCAGCATGCTCTGGTGCAGCGGGGCTTCCAAACCGGCCAACGCCGCGCGGCCGTCGTACACGTAGTTCGGTGCGGGCACCACAGCGCGAACGTCGGCCAGCAGCCGTCCCGGATCAGTGCCCTCGACGGCGGTGACTTGCAGTGTCGTCGTGCCCGGGCGGTCAAACCATGCCCGCATGCGTTCCAGGCTCATCCCGACGGTGCCGATGACCGTCGAGAAATAGGGAACCAGGGCCAGCACGGGCGTCCGCTGCGGGCCGTGGGGTGTTTGCAACTGCAATTCGTCGCCCACCCGGACGCCGAGAGTCTTGCCCAGGTTCTGGGAGAGCACCACGCCCCGGCCGGCGAGCACGTCATGACGTACCCGATCGTCGAGCGCACGGAAAAGCGGATCGTGGGTGCCGGCGGAGAATCCATTGAGCATCACGCGCGTGCCGCCGACCACGGCGAATCCAGAGGCGCCTTCGACGACATTCGCGACGCCAGGGACCGCAGCCACCTTCTCGGTAAGACGTTGCGGCAGAACGTCGGTGGGGTAGCGGTCGGGTGAGTTGGCGCTCACCCAGACATCGACATCGGCGACGGGCGCGAAGATGTCGCGCGCGGATCGGATCATGTCGTTGTTCGTCCCGGTGATGACCACGGTGGTGACCACGGCGATGAGCACGGTCATCACGGTGGCCCACACCCGCCGCGGCGCGCGCTGGACCGTCGGCGCCGCCAGCGCCCCGGGTGAACCGAACACTCGTGCCACCGTGGCTGTCGCGCGGACGATGGGTCCGGCGAGCGCGAAGCCCAAGGCGATCTCGGCGACGAATAGGGCGGCGATCGCGACGAAGGCGAGCGCCCCTGGTCGGTAGAGCACTGTCAGGAGCGACGCTGCCAACACTGCCACCGCCACGACTCCGCTGACGATACGCAGCCAACGCGGCACGTTGTCGGCCACGGAAACTCCGACGGGCGCCAGCGCCTCGATCGGTGACACTTTGTATACCTGCCGTGCGGCCATCGCCGACGCGGCAACGCTGGTGAGTACCGTCGCGGCGATGGCGGCCGGAATCGCGTAGTCGGGCAGCCAGTACTCGATACGGGCTTCGAGCCCCTGGGTTACCGTCGGCGGCAAACGGCCAATCGCTTTTCGTCCCAGCAGTATTCCGAGGGCCGAACCGATGGCGCCGCCGATCAGCCCGAGGATCGCAGCCTCGGCGAGCATGTCGCGAACGATCGTCACGCGGCCGCCGCCGATTGCGCGCAGCATCGAGATGACCGGGCGGCGTTGGGCAATCGCCATGGTCATCGTCGTGTAGATCAGGAAGGCCCCGACCACCAACGCGACGGCCGCGCCCATCAGGGCCATGTAGTTCATGAGCTTGACACCGTCGCCGGCCCGGACCGCCCGCAGGCTCGGATCGGCGACGATCGCCCGTCCGTTCACGGCGGCCGTGACCTCATCCCGGACTGCGGCGAGATCCGCACCCGGTGTCGTGGTGACCAAAATCGAATCGAGCTGACCTTGCCGTCCGGTGACCTCCTGCGCCAACGGCAGTGCGGCAAGCACGTAGTGCCCGCCGTTGAGATCCGCGAGTTGCTTGCCCTGGAGCACCTCGGCGACGGTCACCGAACCTGAGCCGAGCCGGAATGTATCGCCCTTCGCATGACCGACGGACGGTCCGATCTGGACACCGGCGGCCGTCCGCGATGGTGCGTCAACCTTGACTCCGACAGCATCTTTCAGGGCGCCTTCCAGTGCGGCGCTGCGGTCGTCGGCGCCGAACAGCAGGACCGGTTCGGAATCTGTGGGTGCGGACATCCGGATCATCGGTGCCGCGGTCGCCACTCCGGGAATCTTGGCGACATCGGCCAATACCGCTTCGGGGAACCCCGCATCGGTGATACCCGATACCTCGAGTGCTGCCACTCCGGCGACTCCGTCCGCCAACCGGTTGACCGATCCGGTGATCGACCCGAAGATGCCGAATATCGCGACGAGATACATTGCGGAAACTGCCATTACGGCGATCGAGGCGATGGTGCGCCGACGATGCACGGTCAATTCGCGCAGACTGAACACGCGTAGCCTGCTCGCTGCGGCGGCGATGGTGGCTCCGGGGCCGTGCTGCTCCTGGCGTCCGCGGCCACTCACCCTGGCGCCACCGACATCTCGTCGGAACCGAGCCGGCCGTCCTGCAGGGTGATGACCCGATCGGTTGCCGCGGCGGCGTCGGCGTTGTGGGTCACCATCACCACCAGGCGGCCGGAGCCTTCTTCATGGGCGACCTCGGCGAGCAGAGCCAGGATGGCAGTACCCGTATGGGAATCCAGGTTCCCGGTGGGCTCGTCGGCAAGGATCAGCGGTGGGTCCATCATCATGGCTCGCGCCACCGCGACGCGTTGCATCTCGCCGCCGGACAGTTCGGCCGGGCGGTGTTCGGTCCGCTTACCGAGGCCGACCCGGTCCAGCAGCCGAACCGCGTCCGCCTTCACCTTGCCGAGGCGGATGCCGTCGAGCAGCTTCGGCACCGCCACGTTCTCCCACGCCGAGAGCGTGGGCAGCAGGTTGAAGAACTGAAAGACGAACCCGACCCGATGATGGCGGAACTCCGACTGTTGCTCGTCGCGGAGCCTGCCGATCTCTTCACCGTCAAAGGTGATCGATCCCGAGTCGGGGGAGTCCAACGCCCCGAGCAGATGCAGCAGTGTGCTTTTCCCCGCCCCTGATGGCCCGACAATCGAGACGAACTGGCCGCCGGACAGGCGCAGGCTGATCTCGTCGAGGGCGCGCACCGTCTGCCCGCCAACCCTGTACTCGCGCACCACATTGCGCAGTTCGATGGCCAGTTCGCGCTGGGGTGTATCGGCGTTGTCCAGTTGTCTCAAGGTGGCCTCCCGCGAGACCGAGTTACCCGGCGCGCGGAGGCGCGGTCGGGATATGCGGAGCCTACTCCCGGCGTTCTCGCCACATATGGTCTTACGCGAGGTTCTTCGGTGAGCCCGGCAACCCCATTGGTCGAGCACCGCCCACCGGTTCATGCAAGATGGGTGCCATGCCGCAGGAGCTCACCGCCGAACAAGCCGCTGCACTGTTGAACCCCACCGATACGCTGGGAATCCCTCTTGGCCCTGGCCAGCCACCGGCCTTACTGCGTGCCCTCGGTGTGCGCACGGACTGGACGGATCTGCGGGTGTACGGCGCGCTACTTGCCGTCGGCACCGAGCTGTTCTCTCGCCAGGGTGTGCACTACCTGTCGGGCTTCTTCGGCCCGATTGAGCGCGCGCTACGAGACATGGGCGCCGATATCGAATTCGCCGCCGCGGACTTCCGCCGGTTCGGGCCATTACTTGAGCGCCAGTCGCCGCGGGTGATGACGACCGTCGCGACGCCACCGGATGCCGACGGCTGGTGTTCCCTGTCGCTACACGCGGGCGGGACCATCGGTGAGTTGCGCCGTGCGGGCGCCGATCCGGAGCGACTGCTCATTGTCGAAGTCTCCGAAGGGTATCCGCGCACATTCGGGTTCGGGGAGCAGCATCGCCACGCGCTGCACATTGATGAGATCGACATTCTGGTGCACTCGACGGATGCGCCGCTGGCGCTGCCCGGGGGCGATACGGCGCCGTCGGATGTCGACAGGGCCATCGCCCGGTACGCCGTGAGCTTCATCGGCTCGGGGGCGACATTGCAAACCGGAATCGGGGCTATTCCCAACCAGATTGCGACTCTGTTGGCCGAGGGGGACGGCGGCAGCTATGGGCTGCACAGTGAGATGTTCACCGACGGCTGCATGCGACTGCACCGCGCCGGCAAGGTCACCAACACCGGTAAGGGGCAGTACGACGGCGTGAGTGTGACGACCTTCGCCTTCGGGTCGCCGGATCTCTATGCGTGGCTAGACGACAATCCCGACGTCGCGTTCCTGCCCGTCGAGATTGTCAACGCGCCGGACGTTATCGGCGCCAACAACGACATGATCTCGATCAACGGTGCGCTCTCCATCGACATCCAGGGGCAGGTTGTCGCCGACACCATCAACGGAGGGCAGTTCAGCGGGATCGGTGGCGCCGAGGACTTCGTGGCCGGGGCCGGGCTGGAGCTGTCGGACCGCTCGCTGATCTGTCTGCCCTCAACCTTCGAAAAGGATGGTGTGGTGCAGTCGCGCATCGTGCCGTGGTTCGGTCCCGGTGTCGTGATCACCACACCGCGTCATCAGGTCGACGTGATCGTCACCGAGTACGGCGCCGCGGAGTTGGAGGGCAGAACGGTCCGTGAGCGCGGCGAGGCGCTGGCATCCATCGCCCACCCGCAGTTCCGGGATGACCTGTTGGCGGCTGCTGAGCGTGCGTCGAATGGCCGCTCACCGGTCAGCTGAGCTCAGCCCTGCTCGACGGTGTTGTTGTTACCGGACGTGGAGACTTCCGGTTCCCCGGAGTGGTACGTGACTTTGTTGTCGAAACCCGACGCGCCGATCGTGCGCGCCGCTTCCACGGTCACTGTGTTCTCGACACCCGATACCGTGAGGGCGTCGCAATTGCCCACGATGTCAACGGTATTGGACACTCCGCTAACGTTCACCGAGCAGTCGTCGCAGTTGACCGTTATCTGCTTGTGCGTACCAGAGACGCTGAAGGTTGAGCCGGGCGGCGCATACGTGGGGCCGGGGGTTGACGTGGTCGACGGTGTCGCACTGGTCCGAGTCGGGAGCCTGACGACGGTTGACCTCACGGGACGTGGGGTTGAGGGGCCCGAGCTCGTCGGAACATTGTGCGGGAGTGTGGGTTTGGCGGCGTAGAAGATAAGTCCGGCCACTCCCGCGGTGATGACGGCGAAGAACACCATGAATCGTCGGCGGAACTTGCGGAGGGGAGAACGGGGCGGATACGGCGTGCCGTACACCGGCGGTGGATACGGACTCGATACCTGCGGCGGATACGGGCTCGGGTTGGTGACGCCCAGTTCCGACCTCCGGGCCGTCTCGCTCAGTGAGCGTTCCAGCTCCCGGATTCGGGCTTCGGGGTCACCATCCGGCTCCACCTACAGATGGTCGCACACTGAGACTCACACGGCGATAGCCTTTGGCAATGACAGACGCGGGGGATGGCGCGAACAACGTTCGCTGCACGCAATGCGGCACCGAGGGTTCCGAGATTGGGTTCCTGGGACAAAATGGGCAAAACTCCGCCGGGCATGTGTGGTGGGTGGAAGGTCCTATCAAGATCGGGTTTTTTGGTGCCAGGCGCCGCGGTGCTCGTCGGGTGATTGATGCGTGGCGTTGCCCCAACTGTGGGCATCTGGAGTTGTTCGCGGGTACATGGTTGTAGCGTTTTGGTCATGGGTTCCACCGAGGTTGTGACTGCTGAACCACAACTCTTCGTCACCGACTTTGACCGCGCCGTTGGCTTCTACGTCGATACGCTCGGATTCGAGCTGGCCTTCACTTACGGTGAGCCAGCGTTCTATGGGCAGGTCCGTCGCGGCGGCGCGAGTCTGAATCTGCGCAAGGTCAAAGGACCGGTTTTTGACGGTAATTTCCTTGCTACTGAACGTGATCCGATTTCCGCCACGCTGACGACGTACAAGCTGGGCCCGCTCCACGATGAATACCAGGCGGCGGGTGTGTCCTTCCATCAGCCCCTGCAGACCGAGGAATGGGGCAGCGTCACTTTCATCGTGAAGGACCCCGACGGGAACCTGCTGTTGTTCTCGGGTGCGGAAGCCTGAAAAGAAGCTCTCGCCATCGGGGCGCTGAGCGATGACAATGAGGCATGCGATTGCCAACCTCATTTGAAGGACTTGTGACCGACGGCGGCAAGTCCATCGTCTATGGCGAGCCGTACACGACGGCCGACGGCACCCTGGTCATCACGGTTGCCAAGGTGCGCACCCGGGGCAGCGGCGCGGACGGCGCACCCATGGAAACGCGGGCGAGACCACTGGGCGTATTCGTCGTCAAGGACGGGAATGCTCAATGGCAGCCCGCCTTTAACGCCGACCGCGCCTCGACACTGGGCATACTGACCGGCTTGATCTCTGCGGTGTTGGGACTGACAGCCCTGATCCGGCGGCCACCGTGGCCGGATCTCACCTTGCCGGGTTGGTCGCCAGCGGAGAACCCGCACTGGTTCCGCGACAGGCGCTGACTGCTCAGCGCCCGTCGCGGTAGCCCATCCGCTACTTCGGGGTGACGGTTTCTTTGAAGGTTCCGTCGCCCTGGTTCAGCCAGGTGATGGTGCCCTTCTGGAATTCGCCGATCCAGCCGCCCTTGGCGACATCGGGTCCGCCGGCAGTCTCAGCTTCGTCGGCGGTGGGGAAGCCGAGCGTGCCGCCCGCTCCGCCCTGTTCGGTGTACACCTTCAGGATTTCGCCCTGTACCAGGTGTGCGCCGGTGGCCGGCGAACTGAAAATGGTGCCCTTGGCGAATGCCTGCACCGTGCCGTCGCCCACCTTTTCGGGCTGTCCGGTCGGCAGGCCGAGCTTGGCCTCGCCGCCGGCCTTGGTGTACGCCTCGGCAACCGGCGGCTCCAGCGTCACATCGCCGACACCCGGCACGTTGACGGTGGAAGGCGCCCCGGCGACGACGGAGGACACCGCACTGCTTGCCGACGATGCGGCACTCGATGCGGCGCTACCACCAGCGCTGATGGCCGACGATGCCGCACTGGTCGCGCTGGATAGCGACTCTTTGGCGGCGTTTCTGTCATCTTGAGAACACGCGACAACGACCGCCGCGGATAAGGCGACGATGGAAACCGCGCCTGCTGCTCGTTTCATCAGATTGGTATCCATGATCCGAACGTAACAACATAAACGCGCCATTTAGGTGAGTTTGTCGATGTTCACCTATTGGCCATTGAGTGATTTCGTTGCAAATACCGGTGCTATTCGCCCCGAAAATGCACCGAAATGGCGTGGCCGACTACGACGCCGGAGTCAGCTCGCAGACGTAATCGCCGACATCAATATGTACCTCGGCCGCATCCGGAACCGTGGGAGTGGGCACGACGTTCAGCTGAAACTGCTCGCGGCCGAAGTCGTCGGTGGTTCCCGGCCACTGTTCCTGCAGGATGTCACTGATCAGGCCCGCGACCGCCGGCTCGGTGACCCGGTAGGTCTCGGCCTGGCAGAACTTCGAGTACACCTCGGTGACCCGGATGCGCGCCTTCTCGATAGGCAGGGTGCCCAGGTCATCGCCGGTTTCGGGATCGCGGACAGCGGTGCCGGTGGCCCCGATGACCGAGAAGATCATCCCGACCTCGACGCCCGCGTCATCACCCTTGTTGACCAGCACGGAGTAGCGGTCGACGATATCGGCGACCTTTCCGATGATGGGGTCGACGGGCTCTGGCTCCAGATCACCAGCCGATTGCTCCACCGGTTTTGTCTCTTCAGGCATTGCCCACGCCGACCGTGTAGTTGTTGGGGCGCGCAGCGGTCTCGATCTTTTGCCGCTCCGGCTGTCCGGCGGTCTCGGCCGTGGCGAAATCAGTCTTGGCCTTGGCCACCGCGGTGCTCGAGACATTCTCCGACTCGCGCAGTGCCTGGAAGGCGTGGCGCAAAGTCAGACGGCTGATCGTCAGCGCGAGGTTCAGGGCGCTGGAGGCGGACTGCTTGTTGCCCTCGTTGAGATCGTTGGACGCGCTCGCGAGGTGCTTGTCCACGTCGATCATGCCCTGCAGCGTCACCATGGTGGAGTACGCCGACTGCCCGACATTGCGGTCAAGCTTGTTGCTCTGCTGAATGCGGTGATAGAGATCGGCAATCAAGATTCCGGAGACGAGGGCGAGCAGTGGCGTGACGATGCCCTGCACGAATCGGACGAGTTCGGTGTCACCCGCCGTAAAGCCGACAACCGCTGCGACGATGGTTGCGACAACTGCCGCTCCGACGATCGTCCAATGAACCAGCGTGGGCTTCGGAGGAAGCTGATCTGAATTTGCCAACGTCGTTACCGTCCGTTCGGTGAGTGGACACATTCGTTGCATCCGTGACCCCATGAGCACTGACCGGAGCATGCTAACACCGCGTGCGGGTTCGTCCAAGGTGAGGTTACGTGCATTACTCGATGTTTGCTGAGCGATGCGTTCGTGTCAGATTCTTCCGAATTCTGTTGAATCGCAAAGGAAATCGATGAGCGCCTTAGCGGGCTGTGCTTAGCACTGCTGCTCGGCGGCGGCATTCGTCGCCACGATCACCGCAGCTTGCCGGTCCGCGGGCAGCTCGTGCCAGGACTTGTGAAAGGTCCCTGGGCCCACGTTCCCATTGGTCTGAATGGATTGCAGGTATCCCTCGACGAGCTGGGCGGGGCCATCCTGCTTCCCGGTCATCCAGTCGGCCGCCGCGCGGCAGGCTTGGTAGTACTCCTCCTCCAGGGAGCTGGGCGCGGCGTCCACGGACGTCGTGACGCCCGCTGGGGACAGCCCAGAGCCGGAGGCGGGGGGTTGGGCGGCGGGTTTCTCGATGGGTGTGGTGGTGCCGCCGGTGGAGGCGGGAGTCACCTTGTCGTCGGATGTGGACGTACATGCCGCACCGATCAACGGGACGCAGAGGGCCATCAGGGTCGCGGCGATGCGGGTTGGGACGGTCACCACTCCAAAGTAGCAAGTGCCTACCAGCGACAACATTTACTCACTCAGAGCTTTTGCTCGGAGGGGAAAACCGCTGGAAAACGCCGGTACCATTTCAGCTGTGATGGGACACAGGGGTTTTCAGGGGTGGTGTTGCGGCTAGCCGCCACCATCCCTGCCCCTGCCATCGATTGAGCCTTCATGACCACTGCATCTGTCCTGGATCTGCGTCGCCCGTCCTCTGCCGGATCCTCACCCACCCGACTGCGACTGCCGGATCTGCTCCGCATCACCGATGAGGGTGCCGACGACGCCCTGCACGGCCGCTTCGACCATCTGCTGCCCGCGGGCGGGCTTCCTGCCGACGAGCGCTGGGCCACCCGCATTCATGCCGACGACGAGCTCGATGTCTGGCTGATCAGCTGGGTGCCCGATAAGTCCACCGAATTGCATGACCACTGCGGGTCGCTCGGCGCGCTGACTGTGCTCAGCGGTTCGCTGCACGAATATCGCTGGGACGGAAGTCAACTGGTGCGCCGTCGGCTCGACGCGGGGGATCAGGCCGGATTCCCGCTGGGCTGGGTGCACGACGTCATGCGGGCACCCTTGAGATCCATCGAAGCGCCGGTTCCTGCCGAGATCGGACCCACACTGAGTGTGCACGCGTACTCGCCGCCGCTGACCGCGATGTCGTACTACGAAGTGACCCAGGCCAAGACGCTGCGACGGAGCCGCACCATCCTCACCGATGAGCCCGAAGGGCCGGCGGCATGACGATCCATGATCTGCTGGCGACGGCGCGCGGCCGCCTGCGCCGTCTGCCCGCCGACGAGGTGCCGACCGCGCTGGGCCGCGGCGCATTCCTTGTCGACATTCGCCCCGCCGCGCAGCGTGCCGAGGAGGGCGAAGTGGTCAATGCCCTCGTCATTGAGCGCAATGTTCTGGAGTGGCGCCTGGACCCGGAAAGTGACGCCCGGATCCCGGAGGCGGGCAATCACGACGTGGAATGGGTCATCCTGTGCCAGGAGGGCTATACGTCCAGCCTGGCTGCCGCCTC
The DNA here is from genome assembly GCF_002013745.1 of Mycobacterium sp. D16Q16. Classification (NCBI taxonomy): domain Bacteria; kingdom Bacillati; phylum Actinomycetota; class Actinomycetes; order Mycobacteriales; family Mycobacteriaceae; genus Mycobacterium; species Mycobacterium sp. D16Q16. Next base: position 602,474 of record NZ_MAEY01000001.1, on the reverse strand, counting down.
TCTGCAGGAGATCGGCCTCTACCGCGCCACCGACGTCATCGGCGGATACAAGGCTCTCAAGGACAACGGCATCCTGATCTAGCCCGGATGCTTATCCGAAGTCACCGGCGTCGCGCCGCAGGTGCGTCAGCACCGACACCAGCGTGCGGGTACGCGCGGGCGAGAGCCCGATCTGTGCGAACACTTTCGCGTTCAGGTCGGCGGTCGCCACCGAACCGAGATCGCGTCCGGCGCGGGTGATCTCCACCAGCGTGCCGCGACCGTCGGCGGGGTTGGGAACCCGGCGCACCAGTCCCGCCTCCTCCAGGCGGTCCACCGTGTTGGTCACGGATGTGGGGTGAACCTGAAGGCGCGCACTGGCTTTGGCCATGGGCATGGAGCCGGCCCGGCTGAACGACAGCAGCATCAACAGCTCGTACCGTGAGAAGGTCAGTCCGTGTGGGCGCAGCACATCTTCGACGCGCGCCAGCATGATCTGGTGAGCCCGCATCACCGATGTGACGGCGGCCATCCCGTCGGCGACCTCACCCCAGCCGTTCTCAACCCAATGGCGATGGGCATCGTCGACGGGATCGAACGGCAGGGTCATGATCCGACGAGTCTCTACCGGTGAATGAAGTTGGCAGGACGCTTTTCGACGAATGCGGCCATACCCTCTGACTGGTCAGCGGTTCCGAACGCCGAGTGGAAGATCCTGCGCTCGAACAACAATCCTTCGGTCAGGCTGGACTCGAAGGCCCGGTTGACGGCTTCTTTGGCCATCATGGAGGCCGAGAGTGACATCTCCGAGATGGCCTTGGCGACGGCCTTGGCCTCGTCGAGCAGGCTTTCGGTGGGGACCACACGCGACACCAGACCGCTGCGCTCGGCCTCGGCGGCATCCATGTTGCGCCCGGTGAGAATCATGTCCATGGCCTTCGCCTTGCCGATGGCGCGAGTGAGCCGCTGCGATCCACCCATGCCGGGCAGCACGCCCAGCTTGATCTCGGGCTGGCCGAACTTGGCGTTTTCGGCGGCGATGATCAGGTCGCACATCATGGCCAGCTCACATCCGCCGCCCAGGGCGTACCCGCTCACGGCCGCGATGGTCGGGGTGCGTACGGCGCCCAACTTGCCCCAGGCGGCGAAGAAGTCGGAGCCGAACATGTCACTGAACGACTGGTCGGCCATTTCCTTGATATCCGCGCCCGCCGCGAATGCCTTCTCGCTACCGGTGATGATGATCGCTCCGATGCCGTGGTCGGCGTCGAATTCTGCTGCGGCGGTGGTGACCTCGTTCATCACCTGCGAGTTCAGCGCGTTGAGCGCCTTGGGCCGGTTCAGGGTGATGACGGCGACCCGATCGATCTGCTCGGTGAGGATGGTTTCGAAAGTCATGACACTCCTTGAATTCGCGTGAAGATCGCCGAGAAGTCTAGGGCCGAGCCGCCCGAGGTATTGAAGTCGTCGTAGATGTGGGCTGCGGCGAGGCCGAGCTGCGCGTCAACTCCGTTGGTGCGTACCGCGTTGGCAGCCAGTCCCAAGTCCTTGGCCATCAGGGCGACCGCGAAGCCGGGCGTGTAGTCGCGATTGGCGGGGCTGGTGGGCACCGGACCGGGCACGGGACAGTTCGACGTGAGCGCCCAACACTGGCCCGAGGCGTTGGCGGCGACATCGAAAAGAGCCTGATGGGTCAGGCCGAGCTTTTCGCCGAGCACGAACGCCTCACTGATCGCGATCATCGATACGCCGAGGATCATGTTGTTGCAGATCTTCGCGGCCTGACCCACGCCGGGGCCGCCGCAGTGCACGACGCGCTTGCCCATCACTGCCAGAATCGGTTCGGCGTCGGCGAATACGGCGTCATCGGCGCCCACCATGAACGTCAGGGTCGCTGCGGTGGCGCCGGGCACTCCGCCGGACACCGGAGCGTCTGCGAAGCGATGTCCCGCGGTGGTCGCCGCCTCATGTGCGGTGCGGGCATCGGCCACGTCGACGGTGGAGGAGTCGATGAACAGCGTGCCCGGACGTGCCGCGGGAAGCAGATCCTGGTACGCCGAGAGCACGTGCTCGCCCTTGGGCAGCATGGTGATCACCACATCGGCCGTCGCGGCGGCCACCGCGCCCGACTCCGCCAGCGGCACCCCTGCCTCGGTGGCGGCGGCGCGTGCCTGCTCGGACAGGTCGAAGGCGGCCACGGTGTGCCCGGCCTTCGTGAGATTGACCGCCATCGGTAACCCCATGTGGCCCAGGCCGATAAAGGCAACATTGGTCATGACCACTCCAAATCATCGCTGACTGGCTGGAAGAAGGCCTCAACATCGGCCTCGGTGACCGCGGCGAGTGTCTTCGGGTCCCACTGTGGGTTGCGATCCTTGTCGACCAGCTGCGCCCTGATGCCCTCGACCAGATCGTGGGAACTCACCGATTGGCTGGACACCCGATACTCCTGGGTGAGAACTGCTTCCAGCGAGGGCAATTCGCGGGCCCGTCGCACCGCGGCGAGTGTCACCGACAATGCGATGGGGGAGCGGGTCAGGATCTGATCGGCAGCCGCGCGGGCTCGCTCGTCGCCGTGCGATTGCAGCGCAGCCACGATATCGGAGACGGTTTCCCCGGCGTAGCACTCGTCGATCCAGCTGCGTTGGGCCACGAGGTCACTCGAAGGAGCTATGGCGCCGTGCACCGCGAGCGCGGTGGCCAGGTCGCTGTCGATGATGGCCTTGGTGAACTTTTCCAGCCGGTCATGGGGCACGTAGTGGTCGGCGAAGCCCAACGCGATGGCGTCGGCGCCGGAGAACGGGGCGCCGGTGAGTCCGGCGTGCAGTCCAAGCTGACCCGGGGCGCGGGAGAGCAGATAGGTTCCGCCCACATCCGGGATGAATCCGATCCCCACCTCGGGCATGCCGACCTTGGAGGTGTCCGTGACGATGCGGGTGTTGGCATGCCCGGCCACTCCCACGCCACCACCCATCACGATGCCATCCATCAGCGCCACATACGGTTTCGAGAACCTGCCGACCTGGGCATTGAGTTGGTATTCCTCGCGGAAGAACCGGCGGGCAACCACACCGTCGATCTTGGCGCTGTCGTGGATCTCTACCACGTCGCCACCCGCGCACAGGCCGCGTTCCCCGGCGCCGGAGAGCACCACCGCACGCACCGCGTCATCGGCCTCCCACTCGGACAGGGCCGCCGACATCGCGGTGATCATGTCGTTGGTCAGCGAGTTGATGGCCTTGGGGCGGTTGAGCGTCAGCAGGCCGACACCCTTTTCGACCCGCGTCTGGATCTGATCCGTCACCGGTGCTTGATGGTCTTCACCCAAGAGGCTCATCCGGCGAGCCCCTCTGTCATGAGCTTGCGGGACACAATGACTCGCATGATCTCGTTGGTTCCTTCCAGAATCTGGTGCACCCGTAGGTCACGCACGATCTTCTCGATACCGTATTCGGCCAGGTAGCCATAGCCGCCGTGGAGCTGCAACGCCTCGTTGGCCACCGTGAAACCTACGTCAGTGGCAATGCGTTTGGCCATGGCGCACAGCTCGGCCGCGCGTGGATCGCCCTCATGTACCGCCGAGGCCGCACGCCAGACCATGGTGCGGGCCGCCTCCAGCTCGGTGGCCATATCCGCGAGCCTGAACTGCAGCGCCTGGAACTTGATCAGCTCGTCGCCGAATGCCTTACGCGTGCGCAGGTACTCGATGGTCCTTTCCAGTGCCGAGCGGGCACCACCGAGCGAGCAGGACGCGATGTTGAGCCGGCCGCCGTTGAGGCCGCGCATCGCGATGGTGAATCCGATGCCTTCCTCGCCGATACGGTTGCCCACCGGAACCCGGACATCGTCGAAGACAACCTGTGCGGTGGGCTGAGCATGCCAACCCATCTTGCGTTCCGGGGGCCCGAAGGACAGTCCCGGCGTGTCCTTGGGCACCACGATGGTGGAGATGCCCCGTGGGCCGGGGCCCCCGGTGCGCGCCATCACCACGTAGAGGTCCGCGGCCCCGGCGCCCGAGATGAACTGCTTGACGCCGTTGAGCACATACTCGTCCCCCTGGCGAACCGCGCTGGTTCGCAAGGCCGATGCGTCACTTCCGCATTCGGGCTCGGTCAGGCAGTACGCCCCAAGCGTCTCCATGGTGCACATCGAGGGCAGCCACCGTTGCCGCTGCTCCTCGTCGCCGAATTCGTCGATCATCCAGGCGGCCATGTTGTGGATGGAGATGAACGCCGAGACGGCGGAGCATCCGGTGGCCATCGCCTCGAAGATCAACGAGGCATCCAGACGAGTGAGACCGGAGCCGCCGACATCGGGATCGATGTAGATGCCGCCCATGCCCAATGCCGCGGCCTTGGGAAACACCTCGACCGGGAAGTACTTGTCGCGGTCCCATTCCAGGGCGTGGGGCGCGATGTGGATATCGGCGAATTCCCGCGCCGTATTCCAGATTTCACGCTGCTCGTCGGTGAGATTGAACATGGATAGCCCACTCAGTCCATGGTCGGAATCACGAAGGAGGCGCCTTCTTTGGTGCCCGAAGGCCAACGCTGGGTCACCGTCTTGGTCTTGGTGTAGAACCGGATCGAGTCGGGCCCGTGCTGGTTGAGGTCGCCGAATCCGGATCGCTTCCAGCCGCCAAACGTGTGGTACGCCACCGGAACTGGAATCGGCACGTTTACTCCGACCATTCCGGTGTTGACCTTGGCGCAGAAGTCGCGCGCGGTGTCGCCGTCGCGGGTGAAGATCGCGACACCGTTGCCGAACTCGTGCTCCGAGGGCAGCCGCACTGCCTCGTCGTAATCCTTGGCACGCACCACCGACACCACCGGACCAAAGATCTCTTCCTTGTAGATGCGCATATCCGGCGTCACGTGGTCGAAAAGTGATGCACCGATGAAGAACCCATCCTCGTGGCCGTCGACCGTGAGGTCGCGGCCATCCAGAACCAGCTGCGCACCTTCCGCGATGCCGATGTCGATGTAGTCGCGCACCCGCTTGAGCGCGTCCGCGCCCACTAGCGGGCCGAAGTCCACACCATCGTCCAGCGACGGTCCGACCACCAGCTCGCGGGCGCGCTTGGTGAGGCCGTCCACGAGCCGTTCGGCGGTGGATTCACCGACCGGCACCGCGACCGAGATGGCCATACAGCGCTCGCCGGCCGAGCCGTAACCCGCTCCGATCAGCGCATCAATGGCCTGGTCGATGTCGGCGTCCGGCATGATGATCATGTGGTTCTTGGCGCCGCCAAAGCACTGAGCCCGTTTGCCATTGGCAGTCGCGGTCTCGTAGATGTACTGCGCGATCGGGGTGGATCCGACGAATCCGACCGCGGCGATGCGCGGATCGTGCAACAGCGCGTCCACGGCAGTCTTGTCACCGTTGACGACGTTGAAGACGCCGGGTGGCAGGCCTGCTTCGAGGAACAGCTCGGCAAGGCGTAGCGGCACCGAGGGGTCACGCTCGGAGGGCTTGAGCACGAAGGCATTTCCACACGCCAGTGCCGGGCCGGCCTTCCAGAGCGGAATCATGGCGGGGAAGTTGAACGGGGTGATGCCCGCGACCACGCCGAGGGGCTGGCGGATGGAGTACACGTCGATGCCCGTGCCCGCTCCGCTGGTGTACTCGCCCTTGATGAGGTGGGGGATGCCGGTGGCGAATTCGCACACCTCAAGCCCGCGTTCGATATCGCCCTTGGCGTCGGCGTGGGTCTTGCCGTGTTCCTGGGACAGCATCGTGGCCAGCTCGTCGATCTCCGCGCGGACCAGGTCGACAAACTTGGCGAGCACGCGTGCGCGTTGCTGGGGGTTGCGGGCGGCCCAGCCGGGCTGAGCTTCCGCGGCGTTCGCGATGACCGCCTCGACTTCGGAAACGTCCGCCAGCGGCACCTGTCGTACCGGCTTGCCCAGTGTGGGGTCGTAGACGTCGGCGAAGCGGCCGGAAGTGCCGGGAACGCGCTTACCGGTGACGAAATGCGTCAATGTGGGCAGGGAATCAGGTAACGAACTCATGGTGTAGCCCCTTGGGAAGCGGTAGGAAATCCGGGAGGTCGGCACCTCTGAATCTAGTTGGACATCCATGTAATGTCTAGTAGGACTTCCAGCTAAAAACCCCACTGTTCACAGGGATCTCACAGGGATTTGCCACAACTGTGGAGTCGGGGCGGTAGTCTGAGCTCAGACGTGGCCGGACAGTCTCGCGGACCAGTGGCGTAAGCGCGGAACTCTTGCACTTTCCTGCTCGTTGAATCACCAGTTGACTCGTTAGACGTCATCTGCGGAGGCCGCACCTCGCGGTACCGCACTTCCAGGAGAGGATCACGACGGTGCGAACCACCAGCAATCCCATTCTTCGGACGCTGCCCGGAAAAGAGGGTGGCGGCTATGCGCAGTTCGGGGCGGGCGCGGCAGGTGCCGGTGCCATGGCGGCCCAGCAGATGCGGCAGGACCCGTACACCGCTTACCCGGAGGCTCAGGCCGGCGTATCCCGCCCGCTGACGATCGACGACGTGGTCACCAAGACCGGCATCACCCTCGGTGTCATCGTCGCCGTCGCTATCGCCTCCTTCTTCCTGGTCAGCGCCAACACCGCGCTGGCGCTGCCGTTCCTGCTCGTAGGTGGGCTCGGCGGCCTGGTGATGGTGATGATCGCGAGCTTCGGGCGTAAGCAGGACAACCCGGCGATCGTGCTGAGCTATGCGGCGTTCGAGGGCCTGTTCGTCGGCGCCATCTCATTCGCCATCGCGGTCCCGGTTGCTGGGGCCAACGCCGGAGCGCTGATCGGTCAGGCGGTGCTCGGCACCGTCGGTGTGTTCATCGGCATGCTGTTCGTGTACCGCTCGGGTGCCATCCGCGTCACGCCCAAGTTCCAGCGGATGCTGCTGGCCGGTCTGGTCGGCGTGCTGGTACTGGCGCTCGGCAACATCGTGCTCGGATTCTTCGGCATCGACATGGGCCTGCGCAGCGGTGGACCGATCGCGATCATCTTCTCGCTCGTCTGCATCGGTCTGGCTGCGTTCAGCTTCCTGATCGACTTCGACGCCGCCGACCAGATGGTCCGTGCCGGTGCACCGGAGAAGGCCGCCTGGGGCATCGCCCTCGGCCTGGCTGTCACCCTGGTCTGGCTGTACGTCGAGATCCTGCGACTGCTGAGCTACTTCCAGAACGACTAGTACTCAACAAAAAGGGGCGTCCCGCCAGGGGCGCCCCTTTTTTCGTGTCAGTGAGAGACGCGGACCCGCTGTGCGGCCTCGGTGGCATTGCGCCGCGCTGTCTGCACGTCCTCGTCGTATGCCAGCGCCACGCCCATGCGGCGTGTGACGAAGCTTTCCGGCTTGCCGAACAAGCGCAGATCGGTACGCGGCACCCGCAGAGCGGTCTCGACACCGTTGAATACGACGCCTTCCGCGTCGACCCCGCCGTAGATGACCGCGCTGGCGCCCGGTGTCTTCAACGTGGTGTCGACGGGAAGCCCGAGGATGGCGCGGGCGTGCAGTTCGAACTCGTTTTGCCACTGCGTGATCATGGTGACCATGCCGGTGTCGTGTGGGCGCGGGCTCACCTCGCTGAAATACACCTGGTCGCCCTTGACGAAGAGCTCGACGCCGAAAATGCCCTGCCCGCCCAAGTTTTCGGTAACGGCGAGGGCTATTCGCTGTGCACTGTCCAAGGCGGCATCCGACATGGGGTGCGGCTGCCAGCTCTCGACGTAGTCGCCGTTGGCCTGTCGATGCCCGATCGGCGCACAAAAGCTCGTCTCGATGCCCCCGCTGTCGCCCAGCGCCCGGACCGTCAACAACGTGATTTCATAGTCGAAGTCGACAAATCCCTCGACGATCACACGGCTATTGCTTACCCGGCTGCCTGCCATGGCGTACTCCCAGGCGGCGCTCACATCGGAGGGTTCGTCCAGCTTGCTCTGCCCCTTGCCGGAGCTGCTCATGAGTGGCTTGACGACGCATGGGTAACCGATGCCGCCGTCGATGGCGGCCTGCAGTTCGGCGAGTGAGTCGCAGAATTGGTAAGGGCTGGTGGGCAATCCGAGTGTCTCCGCCGCCAGGCGGCGGATGCCTTCGCGATCCATGGTGAGCCGTGCGGCACGTGCGGTGGGGATCACCCGTACGGAGCCCTCGGCCTCGAGTGCTTCCAGCGTGGGGGTGGCGATCGCCTCGATCTCCGGTACGACCAGATCGGGCTTCTCCGCTTCGATCAATGCCCGCAGCTGCTCCGGATCGGACATCGAGATGACGCGCGCATGATGGGCGACCTGGTGGCCAGGGGCGTTCTGATAGCGGTCGACGGCGATGGTCTCGACGCCCAGACGTTGTAGGGCGATCAGCACCTCGCGGCCGAGCTCGCCGGAGCCGAGCAGCATGACCCGCGTCGCGCGCGGTGACAGGGGAGTTCCGATAGTGGTCATCGCGACTGAATCTTAGTGTCGCCGAGACCGAGGTTATGGCGGGAACGTGCGAGACGAACTCGCCACAACCTCGGTTTCGGCGCTGACGGGCTTGTTAGGCGAGCCGCTCGATGACCATCGCCATGCCCTGGCCGCCGCCGACGCACATGGTCTCGACGCCGAAGGTCTTGTCGTAGGTGGTCAGGTTATTGAGCAGCGTGGCGGTGATGCGCGCACCGGTCATACCGAAGGGGTGACCCAGGGCGATCGCACCGCCGGACACGTTGAGCTTGTCCTCCTCGATGCCGAGCTCGCGAGCCGAACCCAGCACCTGCACCGCGAACGCCTCGTTGATCTCGAACAGGTCGATATCGCCAATTGACTTGCCGGCGTTCGCCAGTGCGCGCTTGACGGCCTCGATCGGTCCCAGACCCATGATCTCCGGGGACAGACCGGACACACCGGTGGACACGACGCGCGCCAGCGGGGTCAGGCCCAGCTCCTTGGCGCGGGTGTCGCTCAGGATGACCAGTGCGGCCGCACCGTCGTTGAGCGGGCAGGCGTTACCGGCGGTGATGGTGCCGTTGGGGCGGAACACCGGCTTCAGCTGGCTGATCGCCTCGTAGGTGGTGCCGGCGCGCGGGCCGTCGTCCTTGGATACGACGGTGCCGTCGGCCAGAGTCACCGGGGTGATCTCACGCTCGAAAAAGCCGTCGGCGATGGCCTTTTCGGCCCGGTTCTGGCTGCGCACGCCCCAGTGGTCCTGGTCCTCGCGGCTGATGCCGGTGTGCAGTGCCACGTTCTCGGCGGTCTGGCCCATCGCGATGTAGACATCGGGGGTCAGATCGTCGTTACGCGGATCATGCCATTCGGTGGCGCCCTGCGCGGCAGTGACGGTGCGGGCCTCGGCATCGGCGTACAGCGGGTTGTGGCTGTCCGGCCAGCCATCGGAGGTGCCCTTCGGGAAACGCGAAACTGTCTCCACGCCAGCGGAAATGAAGGCATGGCCCTCGCCGGCCTTGATGGCGTGGAAGGCCATCCGGGTGGTCTGCAGCGAGGACGAGCAGTAGCGGTTGACGGTGGTGCCGGGCAGGAAGTCATATCCCAACTGCACGGCCACGGCGCGACCGATGTTGAAACCGGCCTCACCGCCGGGCTGACCGCAGCCCAGCATCAAGTCGTCGATGTCCTTGGGGTCCAGTGCGGGCACCTTGTCGAGGGCGGCGCGCACCATCTGGGCGGCCAGGTCATCCGGCCGCATGCTCACCAGCGAGCCCTTGCCGGCGCGCCCGATGGGGGAGCGGGCGAGGGAAACGATCACGGCTTCGGGCATGAAAACTCCTGATATAGGGGAATTAGTACGGGTTCTACTCCCCTGGAATCTAATGCAGCGACGCGACGGGCAGATTGTCGGGCTGCGCAGCGGGCTGGCCGACCACCACCCCGATCTCGGTAGCGGCGCGCCGCCAGATCCTTCCCATCACGCGCATTCGGGCGCCCATGGTCTGGGACTCCGCGGCGGCGGACACCCATGGCAAATCTGGAATCGGCCCACCCGTCCATTCGCCGAGAGCATGTGCGACGGCCGGTAGCAACAGCCGCGCTGCCAGCGCATATCCCGCGGCCGACGGGTGGTAGTGGTCGTCGGCGAACATCTCCTCGGGAGCCTGCAGAAACTCCGGCGAGAGCAGATCAGCAAGCGGGACGGGTACGCCACCGGCGGCCCGCACCGCCGCCGCCTGGAAATGGGCCAGGCGCAGCCCACGGGAGCGCACCACGGCCCGCAGTGGCTGCGGTATGGCGGTGATCACCCCGAAATCGGGGCAGGTGCCCACCACTACTGCCGACCCGGCCGCGCGCAGACGCCGCACGGCCAGACCCAGGCGCTGTGCGGAGGCACGCACCGCGTTGAGCGAGGTCACGTCGTTGGCGCCGATCATGATCACGGCGAGGTCCGGCGGCGGGCCGATGATCGACATGGCGTCGATCTGCGCCGCCAGCCCCTTGGATGTCGCGCCCGATATCGCCTTGGTGGACAACCGGATTCGTTTCCCGGATTCTTCGGCCAAACCGCGCGCCAGCAGCACCCCGGGCACCTCGTCGGGTAGGTGGCAGCCGTAGCCGGTGGCTGTGGAGTCTCCGAAGATCGCCAGGTGCAGGTCGTATTGCACGCCGCGGCTATATCTGGTGACCGGACCGCCACCGGGTTCGTACACGCCATCGGCAACCGGGGGAGCATCGTGAGTCTTCGGAATCACCAGGCGTACCTGTCTGGCCTGCGCATTCAGGAAGCTGTACGCCCCCCAGAGCCCCGTACCCATCGCCGCGCCCGCGGCCCCGGTGCTCAGGGCCGCCCAGATCGTCCGTCTGCGTGTGGCGAGGATGCTCACGGTGGCTATTTTCACGGAAGGCGACACACCGCGCCAGTCCTCTGACCAGCATCACGCGAAATGAGGCGTGGACGATGCGGTATCGAAAGCGGTTTGTTGCCTGTTGATAGGTATAGTCCATCGGGCGCTAGCTCCCAGCTAGCAGCCTGAGTAACGCAGGACACTGGCTAGGCAAAGGAGCCTGAACAGATGACCGCACCGAAGCGCACCCCCGATTACGGGCATGCGGGATCCGTGGGATCTTCGCTGAACACGCTGGTACGCGCCCTTCCGATGAGTGATGGCGCCGCTGTCGAAGTGATTGAGGACGCGGCGAGTATGGCCGCGCGGCTGCTGGGATTCGGTGTCCGGATGACGGTGCGCACGGTGCTGCAGATTGGCAGCCACGCCCCCACACTTCCTTATCCGTTTGGGCTGATCGAAGAACTCGGCCGGGTGCTGGTTCCCGCGCGCGGCACGGTCAAGGCGACCGTCACGCTGCCCAACACCAACGCGCGCCTGGTTCGCGCCAAAGGTGTCGGACCGGTGGACGGTACGGGCCGGGTGGTGCTGTATCTGCACGGCGGCGCGTTCATCGTGGGCGGCCCAAACACTCACAGCGCCATGGTTTCCACGATCTCCCAGCACGCCGACGCGCCGTGTCTGGTGGTCGACTACCGCATGCCGCCCAAGGCCTCACTGGATCAGGCTGTCGACGACTGCCTTGACGGGTACCGCTGGCTGCGCGCGCAGGGATATGCGGCGGATCAGATTGTGCTGGCGGGCGATTCGGCCGGCGGATTTCTCTCGGTGGCAGTGACCGAACGCTTACTGGCCGAGGACGGCGAAGCTCCGGCCGCGCTGGCACTCATCTCGCCGCTCATCGAGCTGGATCCCGCGCCCAAGGTCGCGCATGAGAACGCCAAGGCCGACGTGATGTTGCCGCCCAACTGCTTTGAGGCACTGGAGAAGATTCTCACCAAGGCCGGTGGCGGTGTGCCACCACGGGAGATCATCGACAAGGTCGACGGCCGGATGCCGCAGACGCTGGTGCATTGCTCCGGATCGGAGATGCTGCTGTACGACGCGCGCCTGCTGGGACAGCGCCTCGCCGAGCAGGGTGTGCCGGTGGAGATCAAGATCTGGCCCGGTCAGATGCACGTCTTCCAGGTGGCCACCAAGATCGTGCCCGAGGCCAAGAGATCGCTGGCGCAGATCGGCCAGTACATCCGCGACGCGGTGCCCGAAACTTCCTCGGCGGAGTTCGTCGCACCTGCGGCGGTTTGATCCCTCCGTTAGCTCCCCTGTTCGCGGACCGGTCGCCGGTCTAATAGCGTTACCGGTATGCGCATCGCCCAGCATGTCTCCGATCTGATCGGTAACACCCCTCTCGTCCAGCTCAACTCCGTGGTGGCCGAGGGCAGCGGGGTGGTGGCCGCGAAGATCGAGTACCTCAATCCCGGCGGTAGCTCCAAGGACCGCATCGCCGTCAAGATGATCGAGGCCGCCGAGGAAGCGGGCCTGCTCAAGCCCGGTGGCACCATCGTCGAACCCACCTCGGGTAACACCGGCGTCGGATTGGCGCTGGTGGCCCAGCGCAAGGGTTACCACTGCGTCTTCGTGTGCCCGGACAAGGTCAGCGAGGACAAGCGGAATGTGTTGCGGGCCTACGGGGCCGAGGTCGTCGTGTGCCCCACGGCCGTGCCACCGGAGCACCCGGACAGCTACTACAACGTCTCGGACCGTCTGGTGCGCGAGATCGACGGCGCCTGGAAGCCCGATCAGTACTCCAATCCGAACGGACCTGCCAGCCACTACGAGACCACCGGCCCGGAGATCTGGGCCGACACCGACGGCAAGATCACCCATTTCGTCGCCGGCGTGGGAACCGGCGGGACGATCACCGGTGCGGGCCGGTACCTCAAAGAGGTTTCGGGGGGCGCCGTGAAGGTCGTCGGCGCGGATCCGGAGGGGTCCGTCTACTCCGGCGGTACGGGGCGCCCGTACCTCGTCGAGGGTGTGGGAGAGGACTTCTGGCCGACCGCCTACGACCCCAGTGTTGTCGACGAGGTCATCGCGGTATCTGATGCCGACTCGTTCGAGATGACACGCAGGCTGGCGCGCGAAGAGGGATTGCTGGTCGGTGGATCCTGCGGGATGGCAGTAGTGGCGGCAATTCGATTGGCTGAGAAGGCCGGACCCGATGCCGTGATCGTGGTGCTGCTGCCCGACGGGGGCCGTGGATACCTGTCCAAGGTGTTCAACGACTCGTGGATGTCCTCCTACGGGTTCCTGCGTAGCCGCCTCGATGGCAGCAAGTCCGAGCCCACCGTCGGCGATGTTCTGCGCGGAAAGTCTGGTGCGCTACCGGATTTGGTGCATACGCACCCATCCGAGACGGTGCGCGACGCCATCGAGATCCTGCGCGAGTACGGGGTGTCGCAGATGCCGGTCGTCGGCGCCGAACCGCCGGTCATGGCCGGTGAGGTCGCCGGGTCGGTGTCCGAAAGGGAGCTGCTGTCAGCGGTATTCGAGGGCCGGGCACAACTGGCCGACGCCGTGTCCCAGCACATGAGTCCGCCGTTGCCACTGGTCGGTGCCGGCGAGCCGCTCAGTACCGCGGGGTCCATGTTGCGCGACACCGATGCGGTGATGGTTATCGACGAGGGTAAGCCTGTCGGTGTCATTACCCGCCATGACCTGCTCGGATTCGTCTCCTCGGGTAGAGGCGTGCGGCACTGAATTTGGTCCCAAATCGTTTCACGGAAGCCAACCTGTGGAAACGCTGAAAGCGTAATGTGCTCTGTTGCTCGCCGCTGATGCGTGCCATACGAATTGGAGGACAACCGTGACTGAAGTTCCACCACCCTCGCCGCAGGATCCGGGCGGTTACCCGCCGCCTCCGCCGGCGGCCGGTGCACCAGCTCTACCGGGCGGCAATTTCGAAGTCTGGATCCGGCGCGTCGGTGCCTACATCATCGACGTCATCCCGGTGGCGCTGCTGAGCGGTATCGGCGGCGGAATCGCGGGTGGAACCGCTACGACCGCTGATTGTGTCGGCGAGTCCTACGGCGATCCCATGACCGGCGGAATGAGCTACATCAGCTGCCAGCCGGAGTACACCGGCGTGGGCTGGGCCGCCTACATTCTGTTCACCCTCGCGGCGATCGCGTTCGCGGTGTGGAACTGGGGCCTGAAGCAGGGCACCACCGGATCGAGCATCGGCAAGGGCTTGCTCGGTATCCGGGTCCTGGGTGAGGCCACCGGTCAGCCGATCGGATTCGGCATGTCCGTCGTCCGCCAGATCGCGCACTTCCTGGACGCGGTCATCTGTTACATCGGCTTCCTGCTGCCGCTGTTCACGGCCAAGCGGCAGACGATCGCCGACATGCTAGTGAAGACCGTCGTCGTTCCCAAGTAGAAGTAACCCGATTGGCGGCGCTGGGCTGTCTCACTTCCACGGGTCCGTATAGGCTCGGACCCGATGAGTGAGCAGCGCAGCGCCGCCGACGCGTCTCGGTGGCAAGGGTTTTCCACAAGAGCCATCCACGGTGGCTTCCATGCCGATCCGCAGACCGGTGCCGTCAACGTGCCGATCTACGCCAGTTCGACGTTCGCCCAGGACGGTGTCGGGCAGCTGCGCGGCGGTTTCGAGTACGCCCGCACCGGCAACCCCACCCGTGCGGTTCTCGAATCCTCACTGGCGGCATTGGAAGACGCCCACTTCGGTCGGGCGTTCAGCTCGGGGATGGCGGCCACCGACTGCGTCTTGCGCGCTCTATTGCGCCCGGGTGATCACCTGATCATCCCCAACGACGCTTACGGCGGTACCTTCCGGCTCATCGACAAGGTGTTCTCGCAGTGGGGAGTTACTCACACTCCGGTCCCGGTGGCCGATGTCGACGCCATTCGTGCGGCGATCACTCCCAGCACCAAGCTGATCTGGCTCGAGACACCCACCAACCCGCTGCTGAGCATCGCCGATATCGCGGCCGTCGCCCAGGTGGCAACTGAACATTCCGTGAAGCTTTTGGTGGACAACACCTTCGCGTCGCCGGCGCTGCAACAACCGCTGAATCTCGGTGCCGATATCGCGTTGCACTCCACCACCAAATACATTGGCGGGCACTCCGATGTGGTGGGCGGCGCGCTGCTCACCAATGACGAGGAGTTGGACACCGCATTCGCCTTCTTGCAGAACGGGGCGGGCGCCGTGCCGGGCCCGTTCGACGCCTATCTGACCTATCGGGGCATCAAGACATTGGCGCTGCGCATGCAGCGACACAGTGAGAACGCTCAAGCGGTGGCGGAGTTCCTGGCCGGTCATTCGGCGGTCGCGCACACTGTCTACCCGGGGCTGGACAGTCATCCCGGGCATGCGGTGGCCGCTAAGCAGATGCGTGGATTCGGCGGGATGGTCAGCGTGCGGTTGGCTGGAGGGCGTCAGGCCGCACTCGATTTGTGCTCGCGAACAGAGCTTTTCATTCTCGCTGAGTCCTTGGGAGGTGTGGAATCCCTCATCGAACATCCGGCTGCCATGACGCATGCGTCCACCGCTGGGTCACTGCTGGAAGTGCCCGAGGATCTGGTGCGGCTGTCGGTGGGTATCGAAGAGGTGGGCGACCTGATCGGCGATCTCGAACAAGCCTTGCGGTAACCGCTAGTTCATCGAATGCAGGGCCGCCGAGATCACCGCGGCAGTCACCGCGAGATTGACCGCAGATCCGCGATTGTCGCGGATCTGAGCCGACCATCCGCCGTCGGCGATGGTCTGCGACCATCGGGACACCTGCTGCTTGCCGACGGGGTCGAGACTCAAGATCGCGTCGAATCCGTTGACCCCGTGCAGCACTGCGATGATGGCGGCAGTGCTCGGAGCGGGCGGGGCGTAGTGGAACAACACATCGGTGACGCCCTGACGCACCGCGTTCGCACGCTCGTTGTTGGTCACCGGCCAGTACTTCTCCGGGAAGAGCCGGCTGCCCATGCGGACCGTGTGGATATCCCCGGTGATCTCCAGCCTATGCAGCAGCTGGGAGTTCACGCCGCGGCCAACCTTGGTGATCGCCTCAACCGGGCTCATCGGTCGTCGTCGCAGCCGGTGCACCGCCCGGTCCAGCACCGGATCCCCGATATCCGGCGCCTGCAGCACCAGCAGATTCCCGGCCTTCGCCGGTTCGCCCTGGGTGGCCGGTCGGACGCGTTGCGCCAGAGCAAGATCCAGGATGATCGCGGCGGCAAGGGCTTGTGTGCGCCGATCCTTGTCCAGGAGGGGCCGTCCGGAGGCATTGTTCAGCAACAGAAGCAGGAGGTCCTCCGCAATCTGTGGCATGAGGGGACAATAGCGGCAGAACTGGTGACATGATGCCTGGCATGGGCATCCAGGCAGCGGGAGCAACAGGGTTGGTGACGGTCCAGGAGATCCAGGAGGTGGCCGAGCGGCTTGCTCCTGTGATGCGGCGCACACCGGTGGTGGCCTTCCGTGCACTCAGTGAGCGCTGCGGGCACGAGGTGCGCCTCAAATGTGAAAACTTGCAACGCACAGGATCTTTCAAACCGCGCGGCGCCTACAACCGGATCAGTCTGCTGCCCGATGACCAACGAGTGAACGGGGTGGTGGCCGCCAGCGCGGGTAATCACGCCCAGGGCGTGGCCTGGGCAGCGACCACGCTGGGCATCCCCTCGACGGTGTTCATGCCGGTGGGGGCCGCGCTGCCCAAGATCGTCGCGACCCGCGCCTACGGCGCGACCGTGCACCTCACCGGCACCACCATCGATGACGCGCTGCTCGCCGCGACGGAGTTCGCGGCAGAGACCGGCGCGGTGCTCATCCATCCCTTCGACCACCGGGATGTCGTGGCCGGGCAGGCCACCGTCGGGCTGGAGATTCTGGAGCAGCTTCCCGACGTCGGCACCATCGTGGTGCCCGCGGGCGGCGGCGGGCTTGTCGCGGGTGTCGCGGCGGTAGTCAAAGCTGCGCGGCCCGAGGTGCGGATCGTCGCGGTGCAGGCCGCGGGTGCTGCCGCCTGGCCGCTATCGCTGCAAGCCGGGCATCCGGTGGCACTGCAATCGATGGACACCATGGCGGACGGCATCGCTGTCGGGAAGCCGGGAGCCGTGCCGTTCGAGCATGTGGCCGCCCTGGTCGACGACGTGGTCACGGTCAGTGAGGAGGCGCTGTCGCGCGGGCTACTGCTGTGCCTGGAGCGGGCCAAGCTGGTGGTGGAACCCGCCGGCGCCGCCGCGGTGGCCGCGCTGCTCACACTGTCCGCCGAGGAACTCCGTCTCAGCGGCCCGGTGTGCGCGGTGCTCTCCGGCGGAAACATCGACCCGCTGTTGCTCACGCATGTCATCACGCATGGTCTGCGGGCCGCCGGACGCTACCTGACGGTGCGGGTGACTATCGCGGACGCGCCGGGTGGCCTGTCGGGTCTCCTCGACGTCTTTCGGGCATCAGGTGCCAGCGTCGTCGACGTCACTCACTGGCGTAACAGCGAGCGTCTGCGGCTCGGTGAGGTGGATGTGCTGGCCACCGTCGAAACACGGGGCCCAGAACACCGTCAGGCCGTCCTCGACGCAATCGTCGCGGCCGGCCTGACGGTTCAGGAAGAGCGGTAAACCCCATACGGTCGAGTGCGAGCTAGGCGCGGTTTTCGGCCTGGTTTTCCACGTGAGGCTCGCACTCGATTGGGCGGAGGTGGCTTGTCGGTCGTCGGTGTGATGCTGCGGGCCATGGGGGAGATTCCGTGGCCGTTCCGCTCCAGCGAGACGCTTTCCACCGGGGCAATGACCGAGCACTACCTGCGCACCCGATACCGGCAGCTGTATCCGGGCATCTACGTTCCGCGTGATGTGGAGGTGAGCGCGACACAGCGCGCACACGCGGCGTGGTTATGGACAGAGCGCGGTGGGGTGATCGCCGGGGCGGCGGCCTCGGCCGTGCATGGTGCCAAATGGGTCGACGCGGGTGTGACCGTCGACCTGATCCATCGTCACCACAAGATCGCGAGCGGCCTACGGATCCATCGAGATACGTTGACGGACAACGAGGTTGGTCGCGTTGAGGGGCTTGCCGTCACGAGTCCGGCGCGCACCGCCTTCGATGTGGGCAGGTGGTTGCCGCAGGCCGCAGCCGTTGAGCGCATAGATGCCCTGATGGCAGCGACCGGCTTGATAACTGCGCAGGTCGAGGACGTCATGAAGATGCATAAAGGGGCCCGCGGCCTGGCTCCGCTGAAGAGCACGTTGGCACTGGTCGACGGCGGTTCCGAATCGCCGCAGGAGACTCGAACCCGGCTGCTGTTGGTGAAATCGGGGTTTCCGCCGCCGCAGACGCAGATACGGGTGTTCAACCGCTACGGCGATTTCATCGCCCGCATCGACATGGGGTGGGAGGACCTGAAGGTTGGTGTCGAATTCGATGGAGCTCAACACTGGTTGGACTCTCGCCAACGATCCCGTGACATCGATCGGGCCTCAGAGTTGGCGGCCGAGGGTTGGGCAATCGTGCGGGTGAGTGCCGACATGCTTCGTCACCGGGCGGGCACCGTGGTCGCTCGCGTTGACGAGGCGCTCAGAAATGCCGCCAAGCCCACAACGAGCGCGAGCCTCACGCGGATTTCGGGTCAGATTTCCGCATGAGGCTCGCGCTCGTTCGACAAATTGGAACTTTTAGTCGTGGTACGGCTCGGCGCTGACGAGTGTCACCTTGACCTCGGCGCCGTTGGGCACGGTGTAGCTGCGAGTCTCGCCGACCTTGGCATCGATGAGCGCGCCACCCAGCGGTGAGCTGGGGGAGTACACCTCGAGCTTGCCGTCCTTGACGCCCTCCTGGCGGGTCGCGATGAGGAACGTCTCGGTGTCGTCTTTGTCGCCGTCGTAGTACACCTTGACGACCGAACCGGGCAGTGCGACACCGGACTGCGTCGGGACCTCACCGACCTTGGCGTTGTTGAGGAGCTCTTGTAGCTGACGAATGCGCGCCTCCTGCTGACCCTGCTCTTCACGAGCGGCGTGGTAGCCGCCGTTCTCGCGCAGGTCTCCCTCTTCGCGGCGCTCGTTGATCTCTGCGGCGATGACGGGGCGGTTGGCGATCAGTTGGTCGAGTTCCGCCTTGAGCCGATCATGTGATTCCTGGGTCAGCCAGGTCACCTGGGTGTCGGTCATGGTGCAGGTACTCCTTGTCTCAGGCCAGCAACGTCCACTGGCGCTCCTCTATCGGGTGCCGGGTCGGGTGCATTGCTGCGGGATTCACTCTCCAGAATGCAGCAATACACGGTCCCAGCAGGGATCCGTGTATCCGCCCAGCATACCACTGTCGCTGTGATGTTCAGCCTATTTTTGGGCGAGGTTTGCCCGATGTGAACGTTGCCGACGTCTCTCTGGCGGCCCTCGGTGCCGTCCCATGGCACCGGCGCTCAGGAAATTGGGTTAGGACGCGATCAGATACGGCGGAACCGCCAGGCTGCAGCCGTAAACGTCCCCGGTCACCGGCGGTCGGGTCGACTTCACCAGCGCTGTGACCGGCACGGATCGCTGTGAGGACGCTGGCACCAGCACCTCGCGCCGTCCGGTCTCGCTGCCGTCGATTGAACGCGCCCGCAGGATGCAGACCGCCGGCTTTGACGGGTCTCTCCGTTCCACCGAGGCGGTGACGGAAACCGTCGAAGAGTCCACGAGTTTGTACGCGGAAAGTTCGCCCTTGACATCTCCGGGGCCCAACCGGGCATATCCGATCGCGGCGATCCCGACCCCGGCGACGATGACCAACGCGGTCAGCCCCATCGCGATCCAGCGGCCGCGGCGGGGCTTGGCGGGCTTGGTCCCGTAACGGTCCTCTGGTCGCTGCACGGGTCAACGGTATGACGTGTATACCCGGGATGAAACGATGGGGGCGCGAGAGCAGTGACGGCTGACAGAAAGAGGCGGGCGCGCGGGTGACCGGATGGCGATTGATGGCGGTGCACGCCCACCCCGATGACGAGGCCAGCAAGGGTGCCGCCACCACGGCGCGGTACGCCGCCGAGGGCAACGACGTCATCGTGGTGACCCTGACGGGCGGGGAGCGTGGTGACATCCTCAACCCGGCAATGGACCGCCCCGAGGTCGCCGCGAACATCGGGACCATCCGTCGCGAAGAGATGGCCAAGGCCGCGGCCGAGCTGGGCGTGCAACACCGCTGGCTCGGCTATGTGGACTCGGGGCTTCCGCAGGGCGACCCGCTGCCGCCGCTGCCGAGCGATTCTTTTGCCTTGGTGCCCATCGAAGAGCCGATCGCCAAGTTGGTCGCCGTGGTCCGGGAATTCCGGCCTCACGTCATGACGACCTACGACGAGAACGGCGGCTATCCGCATCCGGATCACATTCGGTGCCACGAGGTGTCGATGGCTGCCTTCGAGGCCGCGGCAGACCCGGAGCAGTTCCCCGAGGCAGGTGAGCCGTGGACCGTCAGCAAGATCTACTACAACCATGGATTCATGCGCGCGCGTATGCAGTTGCTCAACGATGAGTGCAAGAACCATGGATACAAGGGCCCTTTCGACGAATGGCTTGAGCGCTGGCCCGCCGATGACGACACTTTTGATCGCCGAGTGACCACCCGCGTGCCCTGCGCCGACTTTTTCGATGCCAGGGATGCCGCGCTGCGTGCGCATGCGTCTCAAATCCCCCCGGACAGTAGTTTTTTCGCAGTCCCGCGCGAGTTCGAGCGACGGCTGTGGCCCACCGAGGACTTCGAGCTCGCGAAGTC
Source organism: Mycobacterium sp. D16Q16 (assembly GCF_002013745.1). Lineage (NCBI taxonomy): Bacteria > Bacillati > Actinomycetota > Actinomycetes > Mycobacteriales > Mycobacteriaceae > Mycobacterium > Mycobacterium sp. D16Q16. The sequence continues at coordinate 581,981 of NZ_MAEY01000001.1, read as the reverse complement.
ACGCGTGCCGACGAGTACCCCAGAGGACGACTTGTTCGCAGGAGTTGAAGCCAAATGATGTTGATGGACGCCGTGCTGGTACTCGCCGACGAGAAGAGCCCGACCAATGTCGGACCCGATTTCGGTAAGGCCGGCCCGTTCGGTTTGACGGTGGTGGTGCTGCTGCTGGTGGGCACCTTCTTCCTGGTTCGGTCGATGAATGCGCATCTGCGTAAGTTGCCGGAGACATTCGACCCCGAGCACCCCGAGCCGGATCAGGCCGTCGACGACGGCACGGTCGGAACCTCCGCCGAGGAACCCGAGACGCCTTCGGGTTCCACCGATCAGCGGGGCGATGACCGTTAACCGGCTGGGCGAGGCGACCAGTCCTTATCTGCGCCAGCACGTCGACAACCCGGTGCACTGGCAGCAGTGGACGCCAGAGGCGTTGCAGGAAGCACAGTCTCGCGATGTGCCCATCCTGCTGTCGATCGGGTACGCGGCCTGTCATTGGTGCCACGTGATGGCCCATGAGTCCTTTGAAGACGACGAGGTCGCCGCCGTCATGAACGCCGGGTTCGTCAACATCAAGGTCGACCGCGAGGAGCGTCCGGACCTGGACGCCGTCTATATGAATGCCACCGTCGCGATGAATGGGCAGGGCGGGTGGCCCATGACGTGCTTTCTCACCCCGGACGGCCGTCCCTTCTACACCGGGACCTATTACCCGAAACAGGGTTTTCTGCAGTTACTTTCGGCGGTCCGTGAAACCTGGGATCAGCGCCGAGACGAGGTGGAAGAGGCGGCTTCGAGCATCACTGGCCAGCTGCAGGCGATGTCCGGACGCCTGCCCGCCGGGCCCGGGGTAGATATCGCGCTGTGCGATACCGCGATCGCCGCGATTCTGCCCGCGGAGGATATGCGCTTCGGGGGATTCGGTGGGGCGCCCAAGTTTCCGCCCTCGTCTCTGCTGGAGGCACTGCTGCGCGGATACGAACGAACCGGAGACGCCGCGGTGCTCGGGGCGGTATCCCGGACTGCGACGGCGATGGCACGCGGCGGTATCTACGACCAGTTGGCCGGAGGCTTCGCGCGGTACAGCGTGGACGCGGCCTGGGTGGTGCCGCACTTCGAGAAGATGCTCTACGACAACGCACTCCTGCTGCGTGTCTACGCGCATTGGGCTCGCCGCACCGGCGATGCGCTGGCGCGGCGAATCGCTTCCGAGACGGCCGATTTCCTGCTGCGCGAGCTGCGGGTGGGTAACTTGTTCGTCTCGTCGCTGGACGCCGACGCCGATGGCTCCGAAGGCTCCACATATGTGTGGACGCCCGAGCAGCTCGCCGAGGTCCTGGGGCCGCAAGACGGCGACTGGGCCGCAACGCTTTTCGAGGTGACATCGGCGGGAACCTTCGAGCACGGGAGCTCGGTGCTGCAACTGTTGCGCGACCCCGAAGGCAACGCAGACGTGGACCGGTGGCGTCGGGTGCGCGAAGCGCTGCTGGCGGCGCGGCAGCACCGGGTGCAGCCCGGCCGCGACGACAAGGCAGTCACCGCCTGGAACGGGTTGACCGTCACCGCGCTCGTCGAAACCTCGATCGCACTGGGCCGTAACGATCTGTTGGATGCGGCCGCGGGGTGCGCCGCCGAGCTGCTGGATCTACATCTGCGCGACGGGCGCTTGCGGCGCGCAAGTCTGTGCGGGCAGGTGTCCGAGGGGGACGGTGTCCTCGAGGACTACGGCACGCTCGCGACCGGTCTGTTGTCCCTCTATCAGGTGACCGGTGAATGGCGCTGGCGTGAGGCCGCCGCGCAGCTGCTCGATACCGCGCTCGATCATTTCGCCGATCCGGATTCGCCCGGCGCCTGGTTCGATGTCGCCGACGATGCCGAGCAGCTGGTGCTCAGGCCGAGCGATCCGCTGGACGGCGCGACCCCGTCCGGGGCGTCCTCGGTGACCGAGGCGCTGCTTATCGGCGGTTATCTGCTGGAAGACGCTCGCTACCGGGACGCCGCGCACGCCTCGCTGTCGGCGGCATCGATGGCGCTGGCACGCGCACCACGCTCGGCCGGCCATTGGCTGGCGGTGGCCGAGGCCGCGGTGCGGGGTCCGATCCAGGTCGCGGTGGCGTGCGGCGCCGAGACCTCGCCACTGTTGCGAAGAGCCCGACTGTCCGCACCCGGCGGTGCGATTGTGGTTGGCGGGGTTAAGGATTCGAGCGAGCTATTGCGGGACAGGGGGCAGGTGGGCGATGTCGACGCGGCCTACGTGTGCCGGGGAACCGTCTGCGATCTCCCGGTGACCGGGACCGAACAATTAGACGCCGCGTTGGGTAGGTAGCGTCCGGGAGCATGACCGTAACCCGCGAAGATGTTCTCGCTGTCGTCCAGAGCTATTGCGACCTGCTCACCACGGGCACCGCAGCACAGATCGCCGACCTGTACGCCGAGGACGCGACCGTCGAAGATCCGCTGGGCGCCGACGTGCTGAAGGGCCGTGAGGCGATCCAGGGCTTCTACGCCACCATCGAGCCGCTGGACCGTCATGGCGAGCTGAAGTTGGTGCGGGCCACGAACAACGAGGCCGCCTTCCACTTCGAGCTGACCATCAAGCATGAGAACGGTGGCATGGTCATCGCGCCGATCGACGTGATGACCTTCGACGACAACGGCAAGATCAGCTCGATGCGGGCCTTCTGGACCCAGGACGACATCAAGCAGCTCTAGTTCCTGTTGCCTGCTGGTTCGCCGTCAGAAGACGGCGAACCAGACAGCGATGTAGTGGCAGGTCGCGGCGATAACGGTCGCGGCATGGAAGAACTCGTGGTGACCGAAGTGCAGCGGCCAGGGGTTGGGCCATTTCACGGCGTACAGAATCGCGCCGACGCTGTAGAAGGCCCCGCCGACGATCAGCAGCACCAGTGCCGGCACCCCAGCGCCGTGCAAGAGCGTCGACGAGAAGCCGATCGCCACCCACCCCAGCAGCAGGTACAGCGGCACCCCCACCCAGCGTGGTGCCGTCGGCCAGCACATCTTGAGAATCACCCCGGCGAGCGCGCCGCCCCACACGATGGCGAGCACCAGATTGCCTTCCGAGGGCGGCATCGCCAGCATCGCGAACGGGGTATAGCTGCCCGCGATGAAGATGAAGATCATCGAATGATCCATCCGCTTCATCCAGGTGCGGGTGGTTTCGGATTTCCAGTTCACCCGGTGATAGGCGGCGCTGACCCCGAAGACGCCCAGCACCGTCAGGCTGTAGATGGCGGTGGCCAGGCCTGCTTGCGGTGAGCGCACCGACCAGGCGACCGACACCAGCACAATGCCCGCGACCACGGCGGTGACACACGCGTAGAAATGGATCCAGCCACGCGCCTTGGGCTTGATCGGGAGAGTCTCGATACCGCCGACGAATGCGGCCATGGGTAGGGAATGCTCAGAACCTTGCGCTTCGGGTGCAAGCTGGGGGTCCGTCCCGCTTGCGGGGACCTCATCGGTCTGCATGCGTCACAGTATCCCTTCCCGTCAGGACCCTGATTGTGAACGTTCTGTGCAGATCCATATCTGCTGCTCCGGCGCGCGGTCGGCTCGCTAGGCTGGGTCCGTGGAGATTATCCCGCCGAGGCTGAAGGAACCGCTGTACAAGCTCTACGAAATGCGGCTCCGGCAGGAGTTGGCCAAGGCGTCGAAACCACGGCACATCGCCGTCCTGTGCGACGGGAATCGCCGCTGGGCCCGGTCGGCCGGGTACACCGATGTCAGCCACGGATACCGGATGGGCGCGCGCAAGATCGGCGAGATGCTCGGGTGGTGTCAGGACGCCGGTGTCGAGATGGCCACCGTGTATCTGCTGTCGGCCGAGAATCTGACCCGCGACCCCGATCAGCTCGGCGAGCTGCTGGAAATCATCACCGACGTCGTCGAGGAGCTGTGCGCCCCGCAGAACAAGTGGAGCGTGCGCAGCGTCGGCGACCTCGACCTGCTGCCCGACGAGGTGGCGGAGCGCATGCGTCAAGCGGTGAAGTCCGCACCTGCGGATGCGGCTTTCCATGTGAACGTGGCGGTCGGCTACGGGGGCCGTCAGGAGATCACCGATGCGGTGCGCACGCTGTTGAACAAAGAGCTGGCCAACGGGGCCAGCGCCGAGCAGCTGGTGCAAGCGGTGACCGTCGACGCTATCTCCGAGAACCTGTACACGTCCGGGCAGCCGGACCCGGATCTGGTCATCCGGACATCGGGGGAGCAGCGGTTGTCAGGATTCCTGCTCTGGCAGAGCGCCTATTCCGAGATGTGGTTCACCGACGCGTACTGGCCCGAGTTCCGCCGCGTGGATTTCCTGCGCGCGCTGCGCGACTACGCCGCGAGAAACCGGCGGTTCGGACAGTAACTGCCAGGGTGATGGCGCGTGCTCGGGAGGCTGTGTGCCCTGTTCACTCTGATGTTTGTGCAGTTCGGCCGGCTCTTGCCGGGCGATCAGCGCGAGACCGGGCAGTAGTCCGTGTCGAACTTCTTGATGCCGTTGATCCAGCCCGAATGGAACCGGGGCGCATCCCCGATCCGCGAGATGTCCGGCATGCGATCGGCGATCTTATTGAAGATGATCTCCAGCTCGACCTTCGCGAGGTTGGCGCCCAGGCAGTAGTGGGCTCCCGTGCCGCCGAAGCCCAGATGCGGGTTCGGATCGCGGCTGATGTCGAAGGTATGCGGGTTCTCGAACACTTCCTCGTCGAAGTTGGCCGATGGGTAGAGCATGACCAGTCGTTCACCGGCCTTGATGGACACGCCACCGATCATGGTGTCCTGTAACGCGGTTCGCTGTTGAGAGATCAGCGGTGAGGTGTACCGGACTATCTCGTCGACGGCGGAGGCCGGCCTGCCCTTTTTGAACAGTTCCCATTGGTCGGGGTGTTCCAGGAAGGCCATCATGCCCATGGTGGTGGCGTTGCGGGTGGTTTCGTTCCCGGCCACCGACAGCATCACGACAAAGAATCCAAACTGTTCCGGGGTGAGTTGTTCACCGTCCACCGTCCCGGTCAGCAGGCGGGAAACCACGTCATTGCCCGGACAGTCGCGGCGCCGCTCGGCGAGCTGATATGAGTACCCGAGGATCTGCGCGGCGCCGACACGTGGGTCGATCTCAACATCTGCCTCGTCGTACCCCGTCATCTGGTTGCTCCACTCGAAGAGCTTGACGCGGTCTTCCTCGGGAACGCCGATCAATTCGGCGATGGCCTGCATAGGCAGCTCGCTGGCCACCTCGCGCACGAACTCACCGTGCCCACCTTCGAGGGCTGCCCGGACGATCCGCTCCGCCCGGTCCTCCAGCGTGATGCGCAACGCCGCGATGGAGCGTGGGGTGAACATGCGGGACACCAGTCCACGCAGTTGGGTGTGTTCGGGGGCATCCTTGTTGATGAGGACGGACAGCGTGGCTTGGAACTCCTCCGGGCTGATGTGGTCTTCGAGGCGCGGGATGGCACCCTTGCGGCCCGATGAAAAGATGTCGGTGTGCAGCGAAACCTCGCGTACGTCGCGGTGTTTGGAAATCACCCAGTAGCCGTCGTCGGCGAATCCACCCACCGTGCGCGGCTGCGGGTTCCACCACACTGGTGCCTCGCGGCGCAGGGTCGCGAACTCTTCGTGTGGCATTCGTTCCCCGTACAACCCGGGATCGGTGAAATCGAATCCTTCCGGAAGGCCAAGCTCCGCAGCGCTTTTCATGGTGGTCACCAGAGGGGTACCGGGGTCTTGCCCAGGGGGTAGTAGCCGGGCACCTTCTCGCCCGAGAGGCCCCGCTGGATGCGTCTCTGCATTCCCTCGCTGAGCCTGCCCGCCTTGATCAGGTCCATGTAGAGGGCGGACACATGACCGAAGTCGAAGAAGTCGCGTTGCCAGTTCCACTGTCCGTTACCGGCATACCGGAACCAGCTGCCGCCGATACCGTAGATCTCGGACTCACCGCCGTTGGAGTCCGTGGCGATTTGCTTCCAGAATCCGATGACCTCGCCCTGTTTGTCGTCGACGATCACCTTCTGATAGGGGTATGTCCAGCCCTCCAGGCCCTCCATCTCCTGGCCGAGGGCGATATCCCGTATCTCGTCGATACCGACGCACATCACGTCTTCCTTGGGGCCGATGTTCCAGCCGTAGGTGGCATCGTCGGTGTAGAAGCGCGCCAATGGTTTCCAGTCACCAGCCATTTCGGCATCCAGATTGGCCTGCAGCCAGTCCGCGACAACGTCATCGAGTTCTTGGCGGGGGAATTCGGGCACAGTCGGCACTCCTAATACTTTTCTGTGATGAATAGGGCTCTGGCGGGACATTCCTCGACGGCCCGCTCGATCTCGTCGCGAGCGTCCTCGGGCGGTTCCGGGTTCAGGATGTCGACGGTGCTGCGTTTGGGAACGCGGAAATAGTCCGGGGCCTCCAGCTCGCACATGGCGTGCCCCTGGCATAGATCCCGGTCGACTTCGATCCTGTAAGGCATCAGGTGCTCCGGCGGCGGTAACGAACTTTGGCCGGCTGGGCCAGCTGTACCACCATCTTGGAATGGTCGTTGTGGTACGAGTCGGCAGGCTGCGCCATCTCGAACTCGTACTCGCGCAACAATACCGAGAAGATTGCCTTGATCTGCATGGTGGCGAACGCGGCGCCGACGCAGCGGTGCCGGCCTGCGCCGAACGGTATCCAGGTCCAGCGATTGACGATGTCTTCTTGCCGCGGCTTGTCGTAGCGGTCCGGTACGAATCCGTCGGGGTTGGGGAAGTCCTCGGCGATTCGGTTCGACACGGCGGGGGAGGCCGCCACCATGTCTCCGTCGTGGATCGGGAACCCGCCCACCTCGAATTCGCCCTTGGCGACCCGCATCAGGATGATCAACGGCGGGTGCAGTCGCAGCGTCTCCTTGAGCACATTTTCCAGCTTCGGGATCTGGCGCAGTGCATGGAAACTCACCTCGCTGCCGTCCGCATACAGCTCGTTCAGCTCGTCGACGACCTGCGTGTGGATATCGGGGTGGCGCAGCAGTTCGATGAGCACCCACGAGGCAGTGCCCGAGCTCGTGTGGTGCCCGGCGAACATCATGGAGATGAACATCCCGGTGATCTCGTCGGCGGTGAAGCGGGGATTGCCCTCCTCGTCCTTGATCGTGATCAGCACATCGAGCATGTCGCGCTGACTCTTATCCGTCGGCGGGTTCGCGATCCGGTTGTTCATGATCTCTTGAACCAGTGCCACCAAGCCTTTTCGCGCTTCATCGCGTAGACGGAAGCTCTCGATCTCCAGGTACGGGTCCACGTAGCACAACGGATCGGTGCCCTGCTCAAGCTGGTGGTACAGGTGGGCGAACCTGCCGTCTAGCTCGTCACGGAATTTCTTGCCAATCAGGCAGGCCGAGGACGTGTAGATGGTCAGCTCCGCGAAGAAGTCGAGAAGGTCGATCTCACCGCTTTCTCCCCAGCGCGAGATCATCTGCCGGACTTCGTTTTCAATGGTGGCCGCGTGCCCCTTCATCTGTTCGCCGCGCAGCGCCGCGTTGTGCAGCATCTCCTTGCGGCGTTCCGGGTCCGCGTCGAATACCACCCCCTTGCCGAAGATCGGTGTCATGAACGGGTACGCCTCGGCCTGGTCCAGATCTTCGTCGCTGGACCGGAAGAAGAACTCGTTGGCTTCAGCGCCGGAGAGGAATACCACCTGTTTGTCGGCGAGCTGGAACGTGCCGACGTTTCCGCACTCGTCCCGGATGCGTTTCATCAGCGCGATGGGATCGGTGCGGAATTCTTCCAGATGGCCGTACTGGTCCTCGCCGCCGGAGACCCGCGGAACGGTGCTTGATCCCGGGTCGCTGCGCTCCTGCCCTCCGATCAGGGGTTGTTTCATGACGGCATGCCCTCCTCGCCGAGTTCAAGCTTCTGTTTGTCGGCCGGGGCGTCCCTCAACGGAGCCTCCGGCTGCACTTCCATCTCCGCGATATGTGCGCCCCTAGGAGTTTCGGCGACAAAGGTAACTGCACGCGCGATATCGGAGGGACGCAGAAAATAGGAGTGACGCGCCTGTCCCCAGGCTTTCCAGTCCTCCAGCATGGGGCCGACCTGTTCGGCGGAAAGCTGCCAGCCCATCGCGGTCAATGTCGGGCCCGGGTGCACAATCGAGGCCCGAACGCCGGTGCCCTCTAGCTCCATGCGCATGGTGTTCACCATGGCGAGCAAGGCCGCCTTCGCCGCCCCATAGGCGCCCATGTGCGGACGCTGGTGCAACGCGACGTCAGACCCGATGAACACCACATCGCCGCGCTGCCGAGTGACCATGTCGGGGACGATCGCCGTGGCAAGCCGATTGGCACCCAACAGGTGCACTTGAATCTGCGCGGCGAAGGTGTCTGCGCTCATTTCATGGACCCGGCCGGGGTACATGTCGCCTGCGCCAGACACCAGTAGATCAATCTCACCCAGGGCATCAACACTCTCCGCGACAAAGGATTTCACGGAGTCGGCGTCGGTGACATCGAGAGGAAAGGCCACGGCCTCGCCGCCGTTTTCCCGGATCTTCTCGACGAGCTCGGTCAGCTTGTCGACGCGACGGGCGCCGAGCGCGACCGGAAATCCGCGGCCCGCGAGCTCGATCGCCGTCGCGGCGCCGATGCCCGAGGAGGCTCCACTGATGATTGATGGGCGCCGGCTCGGGTGAGGCTCGAAACGGGGCATCAGCAGACCTCCACGGTGATGGGCAGATAGGCGAATCCACGGACGTTGCTGGAATGCACACGTACGGCGCTACTCTCGTCGATCTCGTATCGCTTGATCCGGGTGAACAGCTCGGTCAGGGCGACCTTGGCTTCCATGCGTGCCAAGTGTGCGCCGAGGCAGAAATGGGCGCCGCTGCCGAAGCTCACGAGCTTGGCGCCGATCTCGCGTCCGATGCGGTACTCATCGGCGTCATCGAATACCCGGTCGTCGCGGTTGGCAGAACCGGGGAGCAGCAGCAGGACGTCACCGGCGGAAATCTTGGTGTCGTAGAACGTCATATCCTCTGCCACGGTGCGGGCGAGGATCTGGCTGGAGGTGTCGTAGCGCAGCGTCTCTTCCACCCACAGCGGTATCCGCTCGTGATCAGCGTGCACGGCGGCGAGCTGGTCGGGGTTGCGGTGGCCCCAGTACACGGCGTTGGCCAGCAGCTTCGTGGTGGTCTCGTTGCCCGCGATCACCATGAGGAAAAGGAACGCGAGCACTTCCTCGTCGGTGAGCCGATCGCCGTCGATCTCCGCGTGGAGGAGAGCGGACGTCAGATCGTTGGTCTGGTAAGGCGCTCGGCGTCTTTCACGAACCATGTCGATGTAATAGGTCATCAGGTCGATGGAGGCCTGGATGGCCTTCTGCGGTACGTCGGCGACGCCATCCTCGCGGTGCATGACACCGTCGGCCAACTCGCGGATGCGGGTGCGGTCGGGTTCGGGCACGCCCATCAGTTCCGAGATGACATCCATGGGCAGCTTGCCGGCGTAATCGGCAATGAAGTCGAAGCTCTCGGACTGCAACGCCTTATCCAGGTGCGTGCGGGCCAGCGTGACGACCTGACCCTCGAGCTCGCGTATTCGCCTAGGGGTAAACCCCTTCGATACCAGCGTGCGCAGTCGAAGATGCTCGGGGTCGTCCATCGCCAGGAACGACATCACCAGTTTGGCGTGCGGCCCAAAGGAGGCCTTGTCCATCGAGACGCCATTCGCGTTGGACAACGCCTCGCTGTTCCTGAAGCCCTGCAACACGTCCTGGTGTCGCGACAGTGCCCAGAAGTTCAGCTCGTCGTTGCGATACAGCGGCGCCTCGTCACGCAATCGCCGGTAGTACGGGTACGGGTCTTCGTGGAAGTCGTAGTCGTACGGGTCGAAAACCAGTGAGGACATCGAGGCGGCTGTCATTCGTTCTTTCCCAGCATGAGATCCACGACGAACGTGAGCTTGTCGGCGATCTCGTGATACGTGAAGGTGCCGCTGCCCGCGTGCATGAGGGCACCGAAGAAGGTCATTTCGAGGGCCGACACCACGCGCGGATCTGCGTCGGGTCCCATCGCCGAACGGATCCTGCGGTGGATTTCCAGCCCGATCTTGTCGCGGACGGCGCGCACGGCCTCGTCGTTGTTGCTCAGTAGTGCGGTCGTGCATCCCGTCGCGATCTCGGGCTCGTCGGCGACCACCAATGCCAGGCTCCGCAGCGTCTTGGTGACTCGCGCGGACTGGCCGTCGTTGACGTCGGTGAAGTAGGGCGCTTCATGGATGAGGTCGAGGTAGATCTCGGCGACGAGATGACTCTTGGAGGAGAAGTACGTGTAGGCGGTCGCGGGGGCGACCTTGGCGCGGGCCGCCACGCCGCGGATCGTCATATCCGCGTAGGTGGTCTCGCCGAGCATCTCCCGGCCCGCGGTGACGATCTTGCGAATCGTCTCTTCCTGGCGCCGGTTTCGGGGCGATTCACTTGTGAGGGTCACCACAGCTTCACTGGACACATGTCCAGATTAGCGTCCGTGTTGAGTCTGGGCAAGATGCCTCGTGAAAAATGCTGTCCACCACTAATTCCTAAGCCTTCCCTGGCTCCGGTCTTGCCATGATGGGATTTTGATGGTTATGGTTCACGGGTATGGAATGGACAAGTGTCCAGATTCTTGGGATGAGGTGACATGGCGCTCCTGGCCGATGGCGACAGTGATCTGTTCATCGACGGAAAGTTGATTCCCGGAGGTGCCGGGCGGTTCCCGACGGTGAATCCGGCCACGGAAGAGGTGCTCGGCACTGCGGCCGATGCCGACATCGACGACATGAGTCATGCCATCGAGGCAGCGCGCCGCGCGTTCGACGAAACCGGCTGGTCACGGGATGTGGCTCTGCGCGTGCAGTGTCTCCGTCAGCTGCGTGATGGCATGAGAGCTCATATCGAGGAATTGCGAGAACTGACCATCGCCGAGGTGGGGGCACCTCGAATGTTGACCGCCGGCGCGCAGCTCGAGGGGCCGGTGGACGATCTGCGATTCGCCGCGGATACCGCGGAATCCTTCGATTGGAACACCGATCTCGGTATCGCCGCGCCCATGGGTATCAAGACTCGACGCACTCTCGCGCGTGAAGCCGTCGGGGTGGTCGGGGCGGTGACACCGTGGAACTTTCCCCATCAGATCAACCTCGCCAAGGTGGGCCCGGCGCTGGCCGCCGGCAACACCCTGATACTCAAGCCGGCGCCGGATACCCCGTGGTGCGCAGCGGTGTTAGGTCGAATAATCGCCGAGCACACCGACTTTCCACCGGGCGTCTTCAACATCGTCACCTCCAGCGACCACCGCATCGGTGCGCAGCTGTCGACGGATCCCCGGGTGGACATGGTCTCGTTCACCGGCTCCACGGCGACCGGGCGCGCGGTCATGACCGACGCCGCCGCCACTGTCAAGAAGGTGTTCCTGGAGCTTGGCGGCAAATCGGCGTTCGTCGTGCTCGATGATGCCGACATCGCTGCGGCATGCTCCGTCGCCGGATTCACCGCGGCCATGCATGCCGGCCAAGGCTGCGCGATCACTACCCGGCTTGTCGTACCGCGCGAACGATACGACGAGGCGGTGCACGCGGCTGCCGCGACGATGGGCTCGCTCAAGCCGGGGGATCCCACCAAACCGGGAACGATCTGTGGTCCGGTGATCTCGGCCCGCCAGCGAGACAGGGTCCAGTCGTACCTAGATCTTGCTGTGGCCGAGGGCGGTTCATTCGCCTGTGGTGGCGGGCGGCCAGAGGGCAGGGACCGCGGATTCTTCATCGAACCCACCGTCGTCACCGGGCTGACCAACGACGCACGGGTGGCGCGCGAAGAGATCTTCGGCCCGGTGCTCGTGGTGATCGCCCATGAGGGCGACGACGACGCCGTGCGGATCGCCAACGATTCACCGTACGGACTGTCCGGGACGGTGTTCAGCGGAGACGACGAGCGCGCGGCGCGAGTGGCATCCCGGCTGCGCGTGGGAACGGTGAATGTCAACGGAGGCGTCTGGTACTCCGCCGACGCGCCCTTCGGCGGGTACAAGCAATCGGGTATCGGCAGGGAGATGGGCGTAGCCGGTTTCGAGGAGTACCTGGAGACCAAAGTCATTGCAACGGCTGTGAAATAGAGGAGATCTCATGGGAGAGTTTGAGGGCAAGGTCGCCATCGTCACCGGTGCCGCGCAGGGCATCGGGGAGGCGTACGCACATGCGCTGGCCCGCGAAGGCGCGGCGGTGGTCGTCGCCGATATCAACGCCGAGTTGGGCGAGGGCGTCGCCAAGCAAATCGTGGCCGACGGCGGCAAGGCCATCTTCGCGAGCGTCGACGTTTCCGACCCTGATTCGGCAATAGCCATGGCGGACAAGGCAGTCGCTGAGTTCGGTGGCATTGACTATCTGGTGAACAATGCGGCGATCTACGGCGGTATGAAGCTCGATCTGCTGCTATCGGTGCCGTGGGATTACTACAAGAAGTTCATGAGTGTGAACCAGGACGGGGCGCTGGTCTGCACCCGGGCCGTGTACAAGCACATCGCCAAGCGCGGAGGTGGCGCCATCGTCAACCAATCCTCCACGGCGGCATGGCTGTACTCGGGCTTTTACGGATTGGCGAAGGTAGGCATCAACGGGCTTACCCAGCAGCTGTCCCGTGAATTGGGCGGGCAGAAGATCCGTATCAACGCCATCGCGCCGGGGCCCACCGACACCGAGGCGACCCGCGGTACCGTGCCGGAGCAGTTCCGCAGTGAGCTCGTCAAGAACATCCCGCTGAGCCGCATGGGCACCGTCGACGACATGGTGGGCATGTGCCTTTTCCTGTTGTCAGATAAGGCTTCCTGGATCACCGGCCAGGTGTTCAACGTCGACGGCGGACAGATCATCCGGTCATGACGCAGTCTGCCCTCACGCTGGGGTACATCGGTCTGGGCAATATGGGTGCGCCCATGGCTCAGCGACTTGTCGACTGGCCCGGCGGTCTGACGGTCTTCGATCTGCGGACTGAGACCATGACGCCGCTCGTCGAGGCCGGCGCGCGCGCCGCGGACAACCTGGCCGATATCGCCGCTGCCGACCTCATCAGCGTCACCGTGCTGGACGACGCGCAGGTGCGTGAGGTGGTTGGGGAACTCGCGCCGAGAGTCAAGCCGGGCACCATCATCGCCATCCACTCCACCATCAGTGACGCGACAGCGGTGCAGCTCGCCAAGGAACTTGCGCCCCAACAGATTCACGTCATCGACGCACCGGTGAGCGGTGGCGCCCCCGGCGCCCACAAGGGCGAGCTCGCCACCATGGTCGGCGCCGACGACGAGACGTTCGCACGGGTCAAGGAGCCCTTCTCGAAGTGGGCGTCGCTGGTGATTCATGCCGGTGCCCCGGGTGCGGGCACCCGAATGAAGCTGGCGCGCAACCTCCTACATTTCGTTGCCTTCACCGCGGCAGGGGAGGCGCAGCGCCTGGCCGAAAGTTGTGGCCTGGATATCACCGATCTGGGCAAGGTGGTGCGTCACACGGACGCCATCACCGGTGGGCCGGGCGCCATCATGTTGCGCGATACCACCGAACCGGTGACATCGGACAGCTTCTGGCACCCGATCTTCACGCATGTGCGCGGTCTCGGTGAGAAGGACCTGAGCCTGGCCCTGGCGCTGGGCGAAGCGCAGTCAGTCCAGCTACCGCTGGCCTCGTTGGCTCGTGAGCGACTGGCCGCGAGTCTTGGTGTGCCACACGAGGAAGGGGCAAGTAATGGATGAGCTGCGCCGCAAGGGCCTGGACAAGATGAAAGAGGTCTACGGCTGGGACATGCCCGACCTGCCCGGCGACTACTTCAAGTACACCGCCGAGCATCTCTTCGGCACTATTTGGGATCGCCAGGAGCTGTCGATGCGTGATCGTCGACTGCTGCTCCTGGGTGCGGTAAGTGCCCTGGGGCTCGACGAGATTCTGGAGATCCAGACGGGTGCCGCGCTCAAGAACGGTGAGCTCACCGATGCCGAGCTGCGGGAGGTGGCGCTGTTTATCACGCACTACGTGGGGTGGCCACTCGGGCAACGGGTCAATAAGCATGTCGAGATGGCCATCGCCAAACGCGCGAAAGAGTCAAAGGGTGACTAGCCGATTCTCCGCGCTATCCCAGGGCCAGTTGGCGGTTCTGGTTCCGGAGCTGCTGCTCATCGGTCAGCTGATCGATCGATCTGGAATGGCCTATTGCATACAGCATTTCGGGCGGGAGGAGATGCTGCAGGTCGCCATCGAGGAGTGGGCGTCATCGAGTCCGATCTACACCCGTCGCATGCAGAAGGCGCTGCGGTTCGAGGGCAACGATGTGATCACCATCTTCAAGGGTATGCAGCTCGACATCGGGGCTCCGCCACAGTTCATGGACTTCCGTTACACCGTGCATGACAAGTGGCACGGGGAGTTTCACCTCGACCACTGTGGTGCGCTGCTCGACGTCGAACCGCTTGGACCCGATTACGTGACGGGTATGTGTCACGACATCGAAGACCCCACCTTCGATGCGACGGCATTCGCCACCAATCCGCATGCCCAGGTACGCCCGATTCACCGGCCTCCGCGCACGCCCGCCGACCGGCATCCGCATTGCGCGTGGACGGTGACCATCGACGAGTCGTATCCGGCGGTGTCCGGTATCCCGGCCCTGGATGTCGTCGGTGCATCGATAGCTGCCGGTTGGGAATTGGGCGGAATCGATCCGGCCGACGCGGGAGCCTCCGACTACGCCGGACCGCTACTGTCCGACCTGGACTTCGGTGCGTTCTCACATTCGGCACTGGTGCGGATAGCCGACGAGATCTGTCTGCAGATGCATCTCCTGTTTCTGGGGTTCTCGATCGCGGTAGGCAAGAGGGCGGCTGATGCCGAGCTGGCCCGCACTGTATGTACCCAGCAGCTCATCGGTATTGCGGGTGTCGCCGCGGCGCGGATCAAGCAGGCGTTGCAGGTCCCCGACGGGATCGATGGAGTGCTGCAGGTACTCCACGTGCACCCGCTGTTGAATCCCGTCGGATATGTGAACGCCGAAATCTCCGGAGGTCAGCTCCGTGTGTGGGAGTCGCCCGCGCACCAGGATCGGGCTTGGATCTCGCTGTGCGGTCCCGCCGAGACGCGGCCGCTGCAGGCCATCGCGACCGCGGTCGATCCGCATATCGGCGCGGAGGTTTCGGGAGATGCCGAGGAATGGGTGGCCGCATTCGTCGAGCATGAGGGTGAGGACAAACAGCTGCCCGAGGTGATGATCGCCAATGTCAGCGGGGGATCGCGGTTCGTCTTCGAGACGCGCAAATCACTGCCTCTGACCGTGGTGTGAGGCGCCGATGACAAAGGGCTCGAAAGACGTTGCGC
The DNA here is from genome assembly GCF_002013745.1 of Mycobacterium sp. D16Q16. Lineage (NCBI taxonomy): Bacteria > Bacillati > Actinomycetota > Actinomycetes > Mycobacteriales > Mycobacteriaceae > Mycobacterium > Mycobacterium sp. D16Q16. Next base: position 566,626 of record NZ_MAEY01000001.1, on the reverse strand, counting down.
GGGTTCCGGTGCGGGTGCAGACCGCGAACGGCGTGGTGGAGGGTTTCCGCGATACCGGTGTGCATCGTTTTCGCGCTATACCGTACGCCGAGCCCCCGGTGGGTGCATTGCGCCTGCGCAGCCCGGCGCCCGCGAAACCCTGGGCTGGGGTGCTGCCCTGCGATTCCTGGAAATCGGCGTCTCCGCAGAAACGTATCTACGTACCGCTCTCGATCAACAGGTTCCAGGCGGTCAGCGAGGACTGTCTGACGGTGAACGTCACCGTCCCGGATGAGACCTCCGGGGAGGCACTGCCGGTGATGTTCTACATCCACGGCGGCGCCTATGTTTTGGGCAGTTCCGCGCTGGCCTTATACGACGGCGCCGATCTTGCACGGCGTGGCTGTGTCTTCGTCTCGGTGAACTATCGGGTGGGGGCCTATGGGGCCATCGACCTGTCCTCCCTGTCGGATGGCCGGCACACCATCGACAGCAATCTGTACCTGCGCGATCTGGTGCTGGCACTGCGGTGGGTGCGCGACAACATAGCGGCCTTCAACGGAGATCCCAACAGTGTCACGATCTTTGGCGAAAGCGCCGGTGCGCATTGTGTCCAGATGCTGGTGACCGTTCCGGCGGCCGCCGGGCTGTTCCAGCGCGCGATCTGCCAGAGCACGGCCAGCGGAATGATCCACACCCGGGACGAGGCGGCGGCCACAGCGCGCCAGCTCGTCGAGTATCTCGGTGTCGACCGCCGCGGCTCCGCTGAGGCGGTCATCAATGCCAGGCCGCGCGATCTCGTGCGGGCGACACACCGGCTGCTCACCGCGAAAACCCGGGAATCGGCCTTCTCGCTGGGTGTGGGCCCCAGCATAGACGGTGAGGTTGTACCCGATGACCCGATCGCGATGATGGAACGCGGTGAGGCGCACCGGGTCCCGCTCATCATCGGATACAACGCGGAAGAGGTCCGGTTGTTCAACCGACTGCTGACCCGGGTGATGTCGGTGTCCCGGTTCGACGCACGTGCTGTCGCGGGAACTCTCGGTGCCCTCGGCCCGGAGGCCGCGAAGCGGGTGATCAGTTCCTACGAGGGCTATCCGTCCAAGACTGCTGTGGTGCGTCTCATGGGGGATGCGATGTTCGGCTCGGAGGCCTGGCGCGTGGCGCAGGCGCACAGCCATCACTCGTCGGTCTACTTCTACCGGTACGACTATGCGCCGCGCCCGCTGCGGCGTTTCGGGCCGGGGGCCGCGCACGCGACGGAACTGTTCGCGGTGTTCGGCCACTTCAAGCGCTGGCCCGCATTGGCCGGGAAAAGAGATATGCCGGACGCGTTGGCGCTCACCGAGGACATTCAGAGCCGCTGGCTGGCGTTCTCACGCACGGGCATCCCGGGCACCGAATGGCCGGTCTACAGGGAGCCGGAGCACGCCGTCATGGTGTTCGACCACCATCGGCGTATCGATCTGGACCCGCATCGCGCGCAGCGGGAGTTATGGCGCGATCTCAGCCGCGCAGCCTGAGCGGTCCTCGCGGGAACTTGCCGGGAGATCGCTGCGTTGACGGTCAATGCCCGCTGCTCAGGATGAATTCGACCGCCAGCTCGCCCATCTGACTGAACGTGGATACCCAGTCGACGACAGCGCCGTCGAGCTTCGTACTCGGATCGCTGATCTTCCACCGTCCACCGTCGAGCCCGGCGATCACATTCCGTTCGTTCTGGTCGTCACCGGACTCAGCTATGAGCAGACGGCGCCGTTGATGAGCCTGAATGGGCGCAACGGGTTTCATGTCATGGATGACGGCGACGCCGAGGTGTACCAACCGATCGTGAACATCCCGGGTCGGGTCTACCTGCTCACCGATATCGACACCGGGAGCGAGTTCTGCGATGTGACGCCGGAGCGGGCACTGGAGACGATCACCGCGCGCGGACGCTCTCCGCTGACGATCGACGAGGGCATCATTCTGGTGATGATGCGGCCGGACATGTTGCGCAAGAACAAGTGCTTCTCGCTGGCCGCCTCGCGGGGGAAAGGACAGCGGGTGCCTGCGATCTGGATATCCGATCGGCGCCCGAAGCTCGGATGGTGCTGGGATCGCAATCCGCACACCTGGCTGGGCACCGCCTCATGCGGCGCGAGGTTGACGAGCGGTAATCCGTGAAGTGATTACTTGCGTCTGGCCTTGCGCGCGCTCGCCACGCCAATAGCCGCATCGACGACCATGTCGATGTATTCGGTCAGGGGACGGTCGATCGCGCGGACACTGATGAGCATCCCCTCGAAGAAGATGTGTGCCACGTCGGTCACGAGCGTTCGGTCGACATCGGAGGGCGCATGCGCGTCGATGACCTTCAGAAGCCGTTCTTCAAGCCACCGTTGCACCTCGCCGTAGACCTCGCGAAGGGCCTCCGAATCGGCCATTCGCTCATAGGCCTCGCGATGCATACCGCGAAACGGAAGCATCTGTTCGAGCAATTCCGCCAATTCGGCATGGGGGTCACCGGCGATCTTGCGGTTCGACTCGATGTGTCGACGGCTCTCGATGAAAATCTTGTGCAGTGATGCCGCGAATAGGTCGTCTTTGGTCGGGTAGTACCAGAGCACCGCCGCCGGTGCCACGCCGACGGCCTTACCCACCGCGGCGATGCTGGTCTCCCGGTAGCCCTGGGTGGTGAACAGCTTGCTCGCAGCATCGAGGACTGCTGCCTCGCGTAGGGCCTTCGGTACCCCCTGATTGTTTTTCGGCACGACATCGACCATATGGCATCCGGACAGCATCTTGACGCTCAGTCAAGGGGTAGCCGGTCCGTTCGCGGGTACTCCGGTACGGCTGTGGGCAAACGCTGTGTACCAATCGAGCGCATCCGGGTTGGCCAGCGCGGACGCTGCAGTACTGGTTGCCGAGCTACCTTCCGCCAGTATCCTTTTCACCGAAATCTCGGCCCTTTTGTTTGTGTGGGTCATAGGAATGTCTGGTGCGGCGACGATGTCGTCCGGTACATGCCGCGGCGAGGCCTCGCGACGGATGATGGCGCGAATCCGCTCTTTGAGGTCGTTGTCGAGGGTGTGTCCGTCGGCCAACACGACGAACAGCGGCAGGTAGTACCCGCCGTCCTGTTCTTCGACGCCGACCACGAGCGAGTTCTTGATTTCAGACATGCCATCGAGTGCGGTGTAGATATCCGCACTACCGAAGCGCACGCCGAATCGATTGAGAGTGGCATCGGAGCGTCCGTGGATGATGAAACCGCCGTGCTGTGTCTCGGTGATCCAATCGCCGTGGGTCCACACGCCGGGGAAGCGTTCGAAGTACGCGGCTCGGTATCGGGTCTCCTCGGGGTCGTTCCAGAATGCAACGGGCATGGACGGAATGGGGCGGGTAATCACCATTTCGCCCACCGAACCGATCACTCTGTCACCCCGTTCCGACCAGGCCTGCACCGCGACCCCGAGGGCCGGTCCTTGTATCTCGCCCAGACGTGTGGGCTCAAGTGGATTGGATCCGACGAAGCTGCTGCAGATGTCGGTTCCTCCTGAGACCGAAGCGAGGTGCACGTCGGCCTTGACGGCCTCGTGCACCCACGACCACGTCGGGGTGGGCAGCGGCGATCCTGTGGACATCAGATGCCCTAGCTTGCGCAGGTCCCAATCCTGGCCCGGATTCAGTCCGGCCTGTTGGACACGGCTGAGATAGGCGGCACTGGTGGCAAATTGCGTGACGCCCAGGCGCGCGACGATCTCGAATTGTCGGTCGATGCGTGGGTATGTGGGTGAGCCGGGATAGACCACAACCGATGCACCGCACATCATGTTGGTTAACAACGTATTCCACATCATCCACGACGTACTGGCGGCGGTGTAGTAGACATCGGCGTACCCGACGTTGTGGTTGAGCGCGCCACTTTTCCACGCTTCCAAGACGATTCCGCCGTGCCCATGCACGATTCCCTTGGGAACGCCCGTGGTGCCCGAGGAGAACAATACCCACAGCGGATGATCGAAAGGGACGCGATCATAATGTGGCTTGGCGTCGCCCACGCAGAGAGTACCGAAGTGGAGCCACGCCGGGCTATCGTCGGTGTCCGTGACCAGTACGGCGTGCCGCAGCGTCGGCAGTTGCATACGGATCTGTGCCAGATGTTCTTGGCAGTCCACATGTTTGCCGTTGTACTGGTAGGACATTGACCCGATGAGGGCCACGGGCTCCAGCTGCGCGAAACGATCCAGCGTCCCTTGCACAGAGATCTCCGGGGAGACGATGGCCCACACAGCGCCGATGCTTGCGGTGGCCAGCTGCGCGATGATGGCCTCGGCAGTGTTGGGGAGCACCGCCACGATCCGATCGCCGCGTTTGGTCCCCAACTCGCGCAGCGACGCGGCCAGGGCGGCCACGCGGGTTTCCAGCTCGCGCCAACTGATCTCCCGCGTGGCGTCCTCCTCGTCGATCTCGTAGAGGGCGGCGTCGTCGGCGTGCTGGGGCAGCCGCGCGTAGCGCAGTACGTTCTCGGCGAAGTTCAGCCGGGCCTGTGGATACCAGATGGCATCAGGCATCTGATCGACCGCCAGCGCGGGGCCGTCGAGTCCTTCTCCGATGACATCGAAATACCCGCGTACACAGCTCCAGAACTCAGAAGGGTCGCGCACCGACCATTCCCAGGCCTGTCGGTAACCATCGAGGGTGAGATCGCGTTCGTCTTCTAACCACTGTAAGAACCGGGACAGACGGCTGTCACGCCGCTGAAGGGCGGTGGGACGCCAGCTGATGGGAGGCTCGTCAGTTGCTCTACTCATGGAAGCGCATCCACCACCTCACGACACAAGCCTGTGGTCAGTACGGAGTGCAAGACACTCCGTACTTCATTTTCCGAGATCCCTGCGGACTCTCTTATGCGCCAGGCGATATGGCCGTCCGGGCGCACCAGAATGGCGCCGTCCCGGCCGATACCGAGCGGATCCTCGCCCTCGATATGAAGATCCTTTCCGACACGCAACACCTGGCCGGGAGCACCGTAAAGGTTCCCGGCAGCAAGCCATGAGAGCGCATCCGGTCCCGCGATCAGCGTGAGCCCCGGAACCACGAGGTCCAACGTCGACACCCGCTCTCCGCGGCAGCGCACCCAGGCGTGCGGCAGGCGGCCCCCGACCGCGCCCTGGTCGGGCGGGAACACCGATGCCCGCGGGGTCCCGGAGCTGCCGTAGACGTATCCGATCTCCTGGTCGAGGCAGCGGAAATGCTCGCGTTGTTCGGGAATCGCCCGCGCTAGAGCCTCTCGCGCCGACTGTGCGACCTCCGGGTCGCTACTTTCCAATAGTGCTGCCACCTCCCGGGTTTGGGGTCCGACACCGGCTTCCGTCATCTTGATCGCGTTGGTGAGGCTGAATCGGCCATTGTCCAGGGCAACGGGGCGGCGCTCGGATTCGTAGCTGTCCAGGAGTTCTGGCGGCGCCCACCCGTTCATGACGGCCGCCAGCTTCCAGCCGAGGTTGTCGGCGTCGGCAAGACCGGTATTCATGCCGTAGCCACCTGTCGGGGGAAATTGGTGAGCGGCATCGCCGACCAACAAGATTCGACCGTCACGGTAGTGTGCCGCGGTTCTCAGACTCAGGTTCCAAGCCCCCACAGACTTGACGTCGACGTCGAGTCCGGGAATGCCGATGGCATTGCGCACCAATTGGCGACAGCGTTCATGAGTGAACTCAGCCAGGGATTCGGCAGCAGGGTCGTAGCCGAAGTTGTATGTCCAGCGGAGCTTTCCGTCCATCGCGATGAGTGCGCCCGCCGACTCCGTATTGAGGACCCAGGTCAGGATGCTCGGGACAACCCCGGCGCGTGCGGCGATATCGGCGTGGAAGTACACGTTGATGTGGTGGGCGAGAGATATCGGATCTCCCCAATCCATATTGAGCCAGGTGCAGCTCGTGGCGCCGGCACCCACCGCCGCTACCGCGTATTCGGCGTATTCGGTACCGCCATCGGTATGGACGGCTACCGTGTCGCCGCGGTCTTGCACGTCCATAACTGACGTGTCAAACCGAACTTCCGACATGCCTTGTACACGTAGGGCATTGAGTAGATGCGTTTGGACGCGATCCTGGGCGCAGGAGACCGTGCGCGTCGGGGAGGCGTGCGCCCGGCGGGTCAACTCCGGCTGCGGCATGTCATCAAGGTCGATGCACCCGAACTCCTCGCCGGCCATGGTGCTTTTCCACGTGACGTGACGCATGAAGTTATGGCCGATCGCATCCGCTTCCACTGCGTTGGCGATGCCCCAGGCGCGGAAAAGCTCCATGGTCCTCGTGTTCACCACATGGGCACGCGGGTGCGGGTTGACGCCCGTGAATCGCTCGAATATCACACTGCGAATCCCGTAGCGGCCCAATACGTATGCGGTGGCCAGACCGGTTGGTCCTGCTCCGATGATGGCAACTGGCGATGTGGACATGGCGGTCACGGCACCTTCACGAGCTCAGCAACGGGTTCCCCGGCGTCAAAGCGGGCCACCAACTCGTCGGGATCGAATTCCACGCCAATGGGGTTGGCGTGGAATTTGCCGGAGTCCAGGTATTCCTGAACCTCCTGTGCGGTGGCGAAATTGTCGATCTGCAGTTCAACCTGGTTGTCATCAGGATCGCGGAAGTACATCGAGGTGGTGGGTCCGTGGTTGATCGTCCAATGTGGCTTTACCCCAGTGCCTTTGAGTCGAACATAGGTGGCCAGCAGGTCGCCCAGGTTGTCGTACGTGAACGCGACGTGGTCCATCCCGCAGTGCTGGTAGGTCGGATGCTCCTGGGCGCCCATGTTCAGGAACGCCATCCGGTGATGTTCGTCGTCGTAGGTCATGAATGCCAACACGTCGTTGACGTAGGCCGTGTGCCCTTCGAGTACGAGGTTGTACCAGTCCAGCATCGTTCGGTGCTGCGCGGTGCGCAGAACGACATGGGCAAGCTTCGCGGGAGACGCCATTGTGGATCCCTTCGATGATCGGTAGCGCCGAGACCCTCCCGGCTCATGATCGTTAGTCAAGAGACAAGATCTCATTCTCTTGTCTATGAGTCAAGAGATGCGTATCGTCTGGATCAGCCCACACCAAAAGAAGAGGTAGATGTCCATGCGCCTGTATTCGACGACCGACGGCATCGCCCGTGAGGACGGGCCCGGAGAGCTTGCCTTTCTGGAACTGGATGTGCTCGACCTGGGCGAGTTACTACGGGTGGGGTCGCTCGACGAGGCTCGCACCGCGCGGGTGCGTAAGCATCTCGCGCTGCAGGAATGCGGCCTGATGGCGCCGGTGCCCCGCCCGGGAAAGGTGCCTATTGTTGGCCTGAACTATCAGAGCCATCTCGACGAGGTTGTCGGGGCGATGGGCATCCAACCTTCGGACCTCCCAACGGAACCCAACGTCCACCTCACTGCTGGCTCGGCAGTCGTGGGGACGGGTGCTCCGATCCTGCTACCTGCTTTCGCGCCATCCGCAGTCGACTATGAGGGTGAGATTGCTGTTGTGATCGGCCGGCGCGCCACATCGGTCGACGAGCGCCACGCGTGGTCGCATGTCGCCGGATTTACGGTGGCCAATGACGTCAGCGCCCGAGATATCCAACGCAGGGCGATGTCTGGGGATCTCACGGTTTCCATGGGACTTGCCAAGAGTTTCGATACCTTCAAACCGCTCGGACCATGTTTGGTGACGGCAGACGAGTTCGGTCCGCGCTTGGATCTGGCGATCCGCACCACGGTCAACGGCGAACTCCGTCAGGACGCCACGACCGGCGAGTTCCTGCATCAGATCCCGGAACTCATCGCCTTCGCCTCCCGGCTGTTCACCCTGGAACCCGGAGATGTGCTGCTCACCGGTTCTCCGCAGGGTGTTGGACTTTTCAGCAACCGGTTCCTTGCGGCGGGAGATGTCGTCGAGGTCAGCGTCGACCGTATCGGGACGCTTACGAACTCCGTCGAGGCTTCGTAAGGATCGTCGCCCTTAGGTCGCTTCGTCGCGGTCACTGGATGTGATCAACGCGCACCTGTCACACTGTTAATAATGGTGGCGATGTCGGCACTGGTTTTCGGACTCAGCTGGTGGCTGGGTCTGTATCTGCTCGCGCGCAACCCCCGCAAGCCCGTCCTGGTCCTCGCCGCGATCGGACTGATTGGTTACTCCGTTGTCGTCGCACTCGACGCCATCCGGGTTACTCCGGGATCCGATGCCGAGCTGCTGGGCCGCATCGAGGTTTTCACCGCGATCATCCCGAGTGTCGCCTGGCTGCTGGTGCTGCTTGAACTCACCAATACCGGCGACCGGTGGCGTGATCGCGCCGCGATGGCTGTCCCCGGTGCCGTCCTGGCGGTCGTGCTGCTGGTGGGCGCGTCGCTGGCCGGAACCATCGCCGGTCCCGCACAACTTGGGCACTGGATCATGTTCTGTGCCAATGGGACCGCCGCCATCGGTGCGGCGATCTTGTTGTTCCGCCGACGTGCCTCGATACCCGGTTCGGCGCGGGGCGTCGTCCTGGTCGCCACCATGTTCTTCACCCTCGGTGATGCGCAGCTGATCATCCCGCTCGGCATCCTGCCGAGCTGGCTGGCGCTGGCGTCGACAGGTTTCGATCTGGTGTTGCTCGGTCTGGGGGTTGCACTCTGGGACGCCTTCGACGAGGGACAGGCCCTGCGCGGTGACATGCTGCGTTCGTTCGTCGCCTCCATTCTGGTCGGGGCGTTGTTCGGCGCCCAGGCCATGATCGGCATCGCCGTCGTCGGTCAATCGGTCGCCCTGGTGGTCCTGTTGTTCACCAGCGTCGCCCTGGCCATCTGCATCCAGGTGCAATCGGGCCCCTTCGCCGACTTCCTTGACCGCCTGGCGTTCTCGCGCTCCCCGCAGCTGCGTCACGAGCGTTCCGAGCTGCGTAACACCGAGGCCGCGTTGCCGCTGAAATCGGCATCGCCCATCGACGGCGTCGACGACGAAACGTTCACCCGTCTGACGCGCCGGGCACTGAGCCATTACGGCGACCTGGCCAAACTCGTCGCCAGCCCGCTGACATCGCTGCCCGCCATCGATGAACGCCTCACCGATCGTGGCGCCTCTGATCAGCCTGTCGAGCGTGCCAACGAGCTCAGGGCGGTGCTTGCCGAATCCATTTCACGGCTCAAGCCCCGGGAGGACGGGGATTTCGGCACCACCGATCAATGGCGCTACTACAACGCGCTGTACTTTCCGTACGTCATGGGCGTGCGGGCATACGCGCAGGGTGCGACCGCCGCGGGACTGGACCCGGTATCGCGTCAGGCGTGGCAGTGGCTGGTCACCGAGGTGCCGCAGCGTTCGTTGCACAACTGGCAGAACGCCGCGGCCAAACTCATCGCCGCGGATCTGCGCGCACAGACCGTCCCGGTGTCCAATGGTTCATCACCAGTTTCGCGGTAGCCGTCCCCGTTCCCGCCGCCAGCCGGCATGGCTGCCCGGATGCCATCTCCACGATGTCGGGATGAAGGGCCACGCCAGTGGCACGGCGCGCAAAAGCGCGCGGTAGGCCGTCTCGTCCGCAAGGTTCCAGCGGATCCCAAAACGCTTGCGTACCTGGGGCGGCAAGCCGCCGTAGATGGTGAGTCTCAACGGTGGCGCCAACGCCATGCGCATCGGTGCGGTGGGCAAAGCGAGTCTGGCGGCCGGCTTCAAATAGGACGCCACCGGTAAATACGGGGACTTGCTCATATCGGGCACGGCACGCCCCTCGATGACCTTCATCAGATAGTCGGCCGCGGGGTTGGGGGCGAGCACCTCGTCGCAGTATCGATCCCACTCCCGTTGGAACGCAGCTCTATTCGGTGGCAGCGGCTGCTCGCTCATCGCGTACCGGCGATACCATTCGACGCCCTCTCGGTAGAGCTGCTCTCGTTCGGCGTCGGTGAGCCGGTAACGGGAGTACCTGTCTATGGTCTGTTCGACCATCACCTGAAACGTCGCATGAGCCCACCAGAAGGTCGTCGGGTTCAGTGCGTGATACCGGACGCCGTCGGGCTGGATCCCCTTGATGTCGCGGTGAAAGTCCCGCACCTTCATGCCAGTACCGGCCGCGGGATCGTCGTACACGGTGCCGAGGATCGGGGGTAACGAGCGGAAGACCCTGTCCACAGGGTCTGCGAAGAAGTTCGAGTGCTCGATCAGTGCATAACCGATGGCGGGGTCCATCGTTTGCAGAAGCCCGGCCGTGCCTCCGGTGAAGGCGATGCGCATATCGCCAGCCCAGCGCCATAACAGTGAATGACGGCCGAGCTGCGCACCGGGCGCGGTAGAGATGACATCCGCTGTTGTCATCCTTAGATGATGGCACACCGCGCGGTGAATTGGCAGGGATTGGCAGTGCCGAATGTCGAGATGGCAGTACATCCCGAGGAATGTCGGTGGTGTCAGCTTTCACCCGGAGCTTTCACACAAGGAGTCCCCAATGTCCATAGCTTCAGAGAACGCCTCAGTACTTCGCACCCGATTCGCCCAACCCGACTCGCTCCTGCGATTCGGAATCGGCCTCGACGGCATCGTTACCGGTTCGGTTGCTGTCGTCCTGCTGATCGCCGCGAAATGGCTTGTCGGGCCGCTTGGTCCCTCGCTGGGATTTCAGGTGGCGCATGCCGCCGCTCTCATCGGATACGGGGTGTTGGCCTTCGTGCTGAGCCGGGCCGACAGGTCCAGGCTCGGAACCATCGGCGTCGCCTATATCGCCGGCAACCTGCTGGCCACCGTGCTCTATGTGGCAGCGGGTGTCGTGAGATGGATACCGCTGACCACCGCCGGGGTGACGCTTTCCATCGCATTCGGCATCTACACCGCCGTCATGGCGGACATCCAATTCCTCGGACTACGGCGCCTGCGCTCGGCGTAGCCGCCCACATGCTCGCCTCTTTCTGACGGCGAGCCGGTGCCGGGCCATCCACTGGGTGGCCCGGCACCTTCATGTTTAAACCGGGGTCAGCGGCAAGCGCAGCGCGCCGGGTGCGGACTCCGGAACGGTCGGACGGTTGGGTTGCACCGGGAAGACGCGCTTGTAGGGCGAGCCCAGCGCCGGCCGCGGATCGAGCTCACCCTTGTTGGGCCAGAACGCCATTGCGCGTTCGGCTTGGGCGGTAATGGTGAATGACGGATTCACCCCCAGGTTGGCCGAGATCGCCGAACCATCGGAGACATACAGCCCGGGATATCCGTAGACCCGTTGGTACGGATCGATCACGCCGGTCTCGGGAGAATCGCCGATGGGGCAGCCGCCGATGAAATGCGCCGTCAGCGGGATGTTCATCGAATCCAGGTGGGTGCTGCCCGCGTATCCGTCGACCTTGTCGGCCATCCGCCGTGCGACATCGTGTGCGACCGGGATCCAGTCCGGGTTCGGTTCTCCCGAGCCCTGTTTGGTGGTCATCTTCTTTCCGAACAGCCCGCGCTTGAGATAGGTGGTCAGCGAGTTGTCCAACGACTGCATCACCAGCACGATGATGGAGTGCTGCGCGGCGCGGTAGGGGAACATTGAGCGGAACACCATGGCGGGGTGCCGCACGTTGGCCAGCCAGGTGCGCGCGAAACGCCACGGGCCGCCGTCAACCATGTTGGTGCCCAACATGCTCAGGAAGGTCGAGCCTTCCCCGTATCGGACCACCTCGACATGGGTGTTCGGTTCGGGGTGGATCGACGAGGTAATGGCGACGCCTTGCGAGAAGTCATCGCGGGTGGGGGAGTAGACGATGGGCACGGATTCGGAGTTGGTGCGTGTCTGTTCGCCCAGACGATCCGACAGGTTGGGTAGCGACCCTGAATCCTTGAATTTGTGCAGCAGCCGCTGGGTGCCCAGCGATGCCGCCGAGAACACCACATGCTGTGCGGTGAACGTGCGCTTCTTTTTGCGTACCAGCCGCCCGGTCTGTTTGGTGCTGACCGCATAGCCCTCACGATCCTGCAGGGGCCGCACATCGAGCACCTCGGTAAGCGGATGTATTTCTGCGCCCGCGTGTTCCGCGAGATACAGGTAGTTGGTCTCGGTGGTGTTCTTGGCGTTGTGCTTGCAGCCGGTCATGCAGGCAGCACAGCCGATGCAGCCGGCGCGCTCGGGCCCCGCGCCGCCGAAGAACGGATCCGGCACGGTCTTGCCCGGCTCATCGCCGAAGAAGACACCGACATTGGTGGGGTGGTAGGTGTCCTCGACGCCCAGGTCCTTGGCGACGGCGAGTAGCACCTCATCGGGTGGGGTGGTGTGCGGAGTCTGCGCGACTCCGAGCATCCGGCTGGCCTGGTCGTAATAGGGCGCCAGTTCGGACTTCCAGTCGGTGATATGCGCCCACTGCTTATCGGTGTAGAACTGCTCCAGCGGTTCATACAGCGTGTTGCCGTAGATCAGCGATCCACCGCCCACGCCCACCGCGCTGGCGATGAAGGTCTTGCCCAACACGGTAAGTCGCTGCGGTCCGAAGCACCCGAGCGCGGGTGCCCACATCGCCTTGCGAACGTGCCAGTTGTTCGGGGGAAAATCCTCGCGTTTCCAGCGTTTTCCCATATCAAGTATGCCGACTCGGTAGCCCTTTTCGGTGAGGCGGAGGGCCGCAACGCTCCCACCGAAACCGGACCCGATGACGACCACGTCGTAGTCATAGTCCATGCGGTCAACCTACTGGTTGGTTGCCGCTGACGCACCGTAAATCAGGACGCAGCTTCTAGAGCCGCGCGCATCTTCTCGTGGATCGCGGTGATGGCCTGCAACGGGCGGATCATGACCTTGAACTCGGTGATCTTGCCGGCGTCGTCGCAGGTGATGATGTCGACCCCGTTGACGTACTTGCCGTCGATGGACGACTCGAACTCCAGGGCCGCGGTGTTGCCATCGAGGACTTCCTTGACGTAGTGGAAGTCGCCGTCGGGTCCGGCGAGTGTCGCGAACGCGGCCAGCAAGTACATGGCGGTGATCGCCTTGCCGCGCTGGGGGGTGAACACCACGGGGGAGTAGAAGACGACATCCTCGGCCAGCAGGTCGTTGAGTGCTTCCGGGGTCGCGCCGGAAATGATGCCGTGCCAGGTTTCAACCACGCCGTTGATCATGAGGCGAATATACCTTTCGGTCTACTTCGCGCAAGGCCGTCTACAGCTTGCGCAGGCGCAACCGGTTGATCGAGTGGTCGGCATCCTTGCGCAGTACCAGCGTCGCGCGTGGGCGGGTCGGCAGGATGTTCTCGAGCAGGTTGGGCAGGTTGATTGAATGCCAAATCTCCTGTGCGGCAAGGGTTGCTTGCTTATCGGACAGCTTGGCGTAGTGATGGAAATGCGAGGAAGGATTTGCGAACGACGTGGAGCGCATCGCCAGGAATCGGGAGATGTACCACTGTTCGATGTCCTCGATGCGTGCGTCCACATAGATCGAGAAATCGAACAGGTCCGAGACCATCAGCGTCGGGCCCGTTTGCAGTACGTTGAGGCCCTCAAGAATGAGGATATCGGGTTGCTGCACAACGTGTTTCTCGTTCTTGATGATGTCGTACAGCAAGTGCGAGTAGACCGGGGCGGTGACCTCATGCGCCCCCGATTTGACCTCGGTAACGAATCGCAGCAGTCCGCGCCTGTTGTAACTCTCGGGAAATCCTTTGCGGTGCATGATGTTCCGTCGAGACAGCTCGGCATTGGGGTAGAGAAATCCGTCGGTGGTCACCAGGTCCACCCGGGGATGGTGGTCCCAGCGCGCGAGCAGTGCCTGCAGCACGCGGGCCGTTGTCGACTTGCCGACCGCGACGCTGCCCGCCACTCCAATGACGAAGGGGACCAGACGGTCCGGGTGTTGATCCCCGAGGAAGGTGGCGGTGGCGGCGAACAAGCGCTGCCGGGCGGCCACCTGGAGATGGATGAGACGAGCGAGCGGCAGATAGACCTCCGCGACCTCGGTCAGGTCGATCTGTTCGCCCAGACCACGCAGGCCGATGAGCTCTTCCTCGGTGAGGACCAGCGGCGTGGATTTACGCAGCGCGCGCCACTGTTTCCGGTCGAACTCCACATAGGGGCTCGGCTCGCTCAGCCGCGGCATCGACGCGCCGCTCGCAAGAAGGAAGAGTGCGTGGATGGGCCGCTTGCGCGAAGACCAACACTCATAGTGGCAAGTCTTGCAGGAACCCTTCGTGAACGCGGCACTAGGGTTGTGTGACATGGGCGATAACGGCGCATCGAAGAATGGTGTCGTAACCGAATACCTGCTGCTCGGGCTGCGATTTGACCGCATCGAAAGTGGATACGTCGACTCGTTCACCGGTGATCCCTCGCTGCGGCAGCGTGTCGAGAATGAGCCCACTCCCAATCCGGCCGACCTCGCACGGCAGGCGAGTGCGCTGCGCGGAGAGCTGGCCGCCAGCGACCTGGACGGGGCGCGTAAGGCGTTCATCGACACCCACCTGAAGGCACTGGCCTGCGCCGGGCGCAAGTTCGCGGGCGAGGACATCGGGTTTGTCGACGAGGTGCATGACTACTTCGATGTGCGCATCGAGAAGGGCGACGAGGAGCGCTATGAGCAAGCGCATGAGGCCCTCGATTCTGTTCTGCCGGAGGGCGGTTCGCTGCTGGAACGGAAAACCGCCTATGACCGGTCTCAGGAGATCGACCCGAACCGCCTGCAGGAATGTGTGGACGCTTTCTCCAGCGCACTGCGTGACCGGGTGCGTGCGGAGTTTCCGCTGCCCGACACCGAGACGGTGACCTACGAGGTCGTCAGCGACAAACCCTGGTCGGGGTTCAACTACTACGAGGGCAACTACCGCTCGACGGTCGCCGTCAATTCCGATCTCAAGCAGTATCTGAACAACGTGCCCGCTCTGATCGCCCACGAGTCCTACCCCGGGCACCACACCGAGCACTGCCGCAAGGAAGCCGGCCTGGTGCACCTCGGAGACCAGCAGGAACAAACCATCTTCCTGGTCAACACGCCACAGTGCCTGATGGCCGAGGGGCTCGCCGACCTCGCCCTGTACGCCGCCGTCGGCGAGGACTGGGGGCTGTGGGCCCAAGAGATCTACGCCGACCTCGGGCTGCGCTTCGACGGCGAACAGGCTCAGGCCATGGGGCGGGCGCGCGCAGGGCTGATCAACGTGCGCCAAGACGCGGCGCTCATGCTCCATGACGAGCACCGCGACGTCGAAGACGTGATCGCATTCCTGAAACGCTGGCTGTTGGTCCCCGATGAGCGTGCCCGGCACATGCTCAAATTCCTGTCCTCGCCGCTGTGGCGGGCATACATCTCGACCTACGTCGAGGGCTATCAATTGTTGAAGGGGTGGCTGGATCGTCGTCCGCCCGAACAGTCCCTCACGACCCGCTTCGGGCGGCTGCTGGACGAGCCCCTGGTGGCGTCCACCTTGGTGTAGGCGCCTACTAGGCTGAGGGTCATGACGACTTCAGCTTCCAGCGACATTGCGCAGGGCGCGCAGTACGCCGAGACCGCCAGCGCCGCGTACCGTTCGGCCCTGGAGGTCATCGAGACCATCGAACCGCGGATCGCCGACGCGACCCGAAAAGAGCTTGCCGACCAACGCGATTCGCTCAAGCTGATCGCCAGCGAGAACTACGCCTCGCCCGCGGTGTTGCTCACCATGGGCACCTGGCTCTCCGACAAGTACGCCGAGGGCACCATCGGCCATCGCTTCTACGCCGGCTGCCAGAACATCGACACCGTCGAGGCGCTGGCCGCCGAGCATGCCCGCGAGCTGTTCGGTGCGCCCTACGCGTACGCCCAGCCGCACTCGGGAATCGACGCCAATCTCGTTGCCTACTGGGCAATCCTGGCCACTCGGGTCGAGGCGCCGGCGCTCGCCGAGAAGGGTGTGCGCAACGTCAACGACCTGTCCGAGACCGATTGGGAGGAGCTGCGCCATCAGTACGGCAACCAGCGCCTGATGGGTATGTCACTGGACACCGGCGGCCACCTCACCCACGGCTTCCGCCCGAACATCTCGGGCAAGATGTTCCACCAGCGCAGCTACGGCACCGACCCGGAAACCGGGTTGCTGGACTACGACGCGCTGGCTGCGGCCGCACGCGAGTTCAAGCCGCTGGTGCTGGTGGGTGGCTACTCCGCGTACCCGCGCCGGGTGAACTTCGCCAAGATGCGCGAGATCGCCGACGAGGTGGGCGCCACCCTGTTCGTGGATATGGCGCACTTCGCCGGCCTGGTCGCAGGCAAGGTGTTCACCGGTGACGAGGATCCGGTGCCGCACGCCCACATCACCACGACCACCACCCACAAGTCGCTGCGCGGCCCGCGTGGTGGCCTGGTGCTGGCCACCGCCGAGTACTCCGATGCCGTCGACAAGGGCTGCCCCATGGTGCTGGGCGGACCGCTGTCGCACGTGATGGCCGCCAAGGCCGTCGCCCTGGCCGAGGCGCGCCAGCCCTCCTTCCAGGCGTACGCGCAGCGCGTCGCCGATAACGCCAAGTCGCTCGCCGAGGGCTTCCTGAAGCGGGGCGCCCGCCTGGTCACCGGCGGCACCGACAACCACCTGGTGCTGCTCGACGTGCAGTCCTTCGGGCTCACCGGGCGGCAGGCCGAGTCGGCTCTGCTCGACGCGGGCGTCGTCACCAACCGCAACGCCATCCCGGCCGACCCCAACGGCGCCTGGTACACCAGCGGTATCCGGTTCGGTACCCCGGCGCTCACCAGCCGCGGATTTAACGGTGACGAGTTCGACAAGGTTGCCGAGCTCGTCGTCGACGTGCTGTCCAACACCGAGGCTGACGGCACCTCGAAGGCGAAGTACACGCTTGCCGACGGTGTCGCCGACCGCGTGAGGGCCGCTTCGGCCGAATTGCTGGCCGCGAACCCCCTCTATCCGGGCCTCACTCTCTAGGGTCTTTAGTCACCACGGCTAGACGTAAAAGCCCCCGGCACGCTGGTGTTTCGGGGGCTTTTGCGTCTGCCCGCTAAGGGTCGCGTGGCGATTTCACATTTCCTACGCGTCCGGTTACTGTTACCGCATGGCACAGAAACCTGTACCCAATGCGTTGACTCTTGAGCTGACGGATGTCGTCGCCGAGAACATCGATCGCCACCGCGACACGGCGGAGCTTTGGTACTCCCATGAGCACGTCCCGTATGACGAGGGTGAGAACTTCGCCTTCCTGGGTGGACGCGACTGGGAACCCTCTGACGTCAAGCTGCCCAAGGCTGTCGTCGACGCCCTCCAGATCCTGCTGATCACCAAGGACAACCTGGCGGGTTATCACCGCGAGATGGTCGAGCATTTCTCGCTGGAGATCATCCCGTGGGCGGATTTCATCGGTCGCTGGACCGCCGAAGAGAACCTGCACGCCATCACCCTGCGCGAGTACCTCGTGGTGACCCGTAATGCCGATCCCAGCGGCGATGAGGACACCCGGCTGGCTCACGTCATGAAGGGCTACCGGGCCGACTCGTACAGCCAAATCGAGACGCTGGTGTTCAACGCGTTCTTCGAGCAGATGCACGCGGTGTTCGTACGGAACCTCGCCGCGCTGACCGACGATGACGTGCTCAAGGGCCTGCTCGCGAACATCGAGAAGGACGAGCGCCGTCACGAGCAGATTTACAGCAACATCGTGCTCGAATGCCTGCGTCTGCACCCCGAGGACACCATCGCGGCCATCAAGGCCCGCGCCGCGGAACTGCAGGTCATCGGCGCCGACATCGACGGTTACGAGGACAAGGTCGCCTCCGTGGCCGAGGCCGGAATCATCGACGAGGTCACCGTGCAGGACGTGGTTCGCGAACTCACCGACAAGTGGGGCGTGACCGAGCGGCTCTGATTACTAGGCCAGCTGTCCGTCGAGCGCATACCGCGCGCGCAGAATCCGGGGGATTCATGTGCACCTGGTATGCGCTCGACGCATTCAGGGCTCCGCCGCACGCCTGTAACCGGCGTTAACCCGGTGTTAGTCAACACGCTCGATTCGGTGCGCGGCATCTACGCGTAGGTGCGAGTAGCGTCAAAAGCGATGGCTAGCGACATGCTTTGCTATCCGGGAGGTACTGATCGTGGCGAAAACGACAGGACCGGCCCCGGTCCTGATGTGGACGGTCTCATGAGGCGTCCACACACGGTACCGACCGCGTCCACGACAGATCGCGTGTGGTGCCGCACGGATGTCAGGAGCGCTCGGTGACTGCTTCAATGAACCCTGGGACAATCCGTACCTATGTGCTCGACACCTCGGTGTTGTTGTCTGACCCTTGGGCCACAAACCGATTCGCCGAACATGAGGTAGTGATCCCGCTGGTGGTGATCAGTGAGCTGGAAGGCAAACGTCACCATCACGAGCTGGGTTGGTTCGCCCGTACCGCGTTGCGGATGCTCGACGATCTGAGGCTGGAGCATGGCCGTCTCGATCAGTCAATTCCTGTTGGGACACAGGGTGGTTCGCTTCATGTCGAGCTGAATCACACCGATCCCTCGGTGCTGCCTGTGGGCTTCCGCACCGACTCCAACGACTCCCGGATTCTGGCGTGCGCGCTCAACCTCGCCGCCGAGGGCAAGCTGGTTACGTTGGTGAGCAAGGACATTCCGCTGCGTGTCAAGGCCGGTGCGGTGGGCTTGGCTGCCGACGAGTACCGGGCTCAGGACGTGGTGAACTCGGGCTGGACGGGCATGACCGAGCTGGACACCGCTCCTGACGTCATCGACTCGCTCTTCGAAGCCGGTGAGGTCGATCTGGAGGCGGCGCGAGATCTACCGTGCCACACCGGAATCCGGCTGCTGGGCGGCACCTCGAGCGCACTTGGCCGAGTCAACGCGGAGAAGCGGGTACAGCTGGTACGCGGTGATCGTGAAGTCTTCGGGCTGCGCGGGCGCTCCGCGGAACAGCGTGTGGCACTGGACATCCTGCTTGACGAGTCGGTGGGCATCGTTTCTCTCGGCGGCAAGGCGGGTACCGGTAAGTCGGCCCTGGCACTGTGCGCCGGACTCGAAGCGGTACTCGAGCGGCGTAGCCACCGCAAGGTTGTGGTGTTCCGTCCGCTGTACGCAGTCGGCGGCCAGGAGCTGGGCTATCTGCCGGGCAGCGAGAGCGAGAAGATGGGCCCGTGGGCGCAGGCCGTCTTCGACACTCTCGAAGGACTGGCGTCACCTGCGGTCATCGAAGAGGTGCTCTCCCGCGGCATGCTCGAGGTGCTCCCACTTACGCACATCCGTGGACGGTCCCTGCATGACTCCTTTGTGATCGTCGACGAGGCGCAATCCCTGGAGCGCAATGTGCTCCTGACGGTGCTGTCGCGGCTGGGCAGCGGCTCGCGAGTGGTGCTCACTCACGACGTCGCACAGCGTGACAACCTGCGTGTCGGTCGTCACGACGGTGTGGCCGCGGTGATCGAGAAGCTCAAGGGCCATCCGCTGTTCGCGCACGTCACGCTGGTGCGTAGCGAGCGTTCACCCATCGCCGCGCTGGTCACAGAGATGCTGGAGGAGTTCGGGCCCGGGCTCTCCTCCTGAACTGACGGTTACGCTGTGGGGCGTGCTATCCAAGCGTGATGTCTTTCGGTGGACGATGGTCGCGGCCGCTGTCGGAAGTTTGATCGCGGCCGCGATCGTCGTCACCGACAAGCAGCGCGCCCTGGACGAGCCGGTGGACTGTCAACGCGAGAAGTGCGTGGCGCTGACATTTGATGACGGGCCGAGCCCATTCACCGACCGGCTGCTGGAGATCCTGCGAGCCAATGGCGCGCACTCGACCTTCTTCGAAATCGGCAACAAGGTCCAGCGCGATCCGGCGGGCGCCAAGCGGGTCGTGGACGCCGGCATGGAGCTGGGCAGCCATACCTGGGAACACCCCAACATGACGACGATCCCGCCGGAGGCAATCGCGGGCCAGCTGAGTAAGGCCAGCGACGCCATCGAAGCGGCCACGGGTCAGCGCCCCAAGCTGTTCCGCACCGCAGGTGGTCTGATCAACGATCAGGTGCTGGCCGAAGCCAAGAAGCAGGGCCTGGCCGATATCAACTGGGATGTCATCCCGTTCGATTGGGCCAACGATTCGAACACCGATGCCAGCCGGGCCATCCTGATGTCACAGATCAAGCCGGGATCCGTGGTGCTTTTCCACGATACTTATTCGAGCACAGTGGATCTCGTCGAGCAGTTCCTCCCGGTGCTCAGGGCCAACGGCTACCACGCGGTGACCGTCACGAAGTTACTCGGCCCGCGTGAACCCGGCAGCAGTTACGGAAGCCGGGACAACGGTCCACCTGTGAACCTCCTGAAAGACATTCCGGCGTCCGAGATTCCGCGGCTGCCGAACACGCCGTCCCCGCTGCCCGCGACAAATATCCCCATCACCGACCTGCCCAACCAGGGTGCGGGTGGGCCGGCCGTCGGGCAATAGGGGTGCGCCTCGTCGCTTTGGCGTTGATCACGGCACTGCTTGTCGGACCTGCCAGCGTCGTGCTTCCCGCCCCGCAGCGCTATTCGGCGACGATCAGCCGAGACGAACGGGGTGTCCCACATGTCAGCGCCGATGATTGGGGCTCACTGGGTTACGGCACCGGCTACGCATTCGGTGAGGATCGTGCCTGCACCCTGATCGACCAGATTGTGAAGGTGCGCGGTGAGCGCAGTAAGTGGCTCGGGCCGGGCGCCAACAATCGGAACGTCGATATGGACTTCGGCTACCGCCACCTGAAACTGTGGGAGAACGCGCCCAAGCGCTGGGCCAACCAGCCGGCCAGGGTGCGCGAACTGGTCGACGGTTACGTCGCGGGGTTCAACGAGTCATTGTCGATCAACGGCGTGAACGGTGGCTGGTGCGATGGCGCCGGGTGGGTAGCGCCGATCACCGCGCAGGACCTGTACGCGCATTTCTCCGATGTCGTGATGACGGTGTCCAGCGTCTCCATGATCACCGAAATCGGCAGGGCACAACCGCCTTCAGGTGCATCCGCACCCCGCCCTGGCGCATTGCCCGCTCCGCCGCGGATGGGTAGCAACGGATGGGCCCTGGGCTCGGATCGTTCCAGCACCGGCGGCGGGCTGTTGTTGGCCAACCCGCACTACCCCTGGACGGGTGAGAACCGTCTCTGGGAGGCGCACCAGAGCATTCCCGGACAGCTCAACGTCTACGGTGTCGGATTGTCCGGAATGCCTTTGGTGCAGCTCGGATTCACCGATGCGGTGGCCTGGACGGCCACCGTGGCGGCCGGGCGCCGCTTCGCGCTGTACCGCTACGACCTGGATCCGTCGGACCCCACCGCCTACTACATCGATGGCCGGCGCCAGGTGATGACGCCCGACCCCATCACCATTGACGTGGCCGGTGAGCACGGCATCGCGCCGATGAGCCGCACCCTCTACTCCACCAACCACGGGCCGGTGGCCGATGTGGACACCGTGGGCTGGACACGGGCCCAGGCAGTCGCGATGGCCGATGCCAACGCCGACACCAACACCACGTTGTCGCAATACCTGGGCATGGCCACCGCAGGTTCTATGGACGAGTTCCAGGATGTGTTCCGGGCTAATCGCGGTGTGCCATGGATGAATACCGTCTCGACGAGCGCTGACGGGCGCGCCTGGATCGTCGATAGCTCGGCGACTCCCAACCTGTCCCAGGAAGCCCTTGCCGCATGGGCGACCGACCGCGAGAAGCCGGGGCTGATCAGGGACGCGTATCGCTCCGCTGGAATGGTGGTGCTCGACGGATCCCGGTCGCTCTTCGACTGGGCCGACGATGAGAATGCCGCCGCTCCCGGGCTCATCGGATATGGCCACATGCCGCAGCTGGAGCGGCGCGACTACGTCTTCAACGCCAATGACAGTATGTGGCTTGCGAATCCGGATCAACTGCTCACCGGCTATCAGCCCCAGCAGGGTGGCGAGGGGTGGATGCTGTCACCCCGGACCAAGACCAACGCGCGGCTGCTCGCCGGCAACAGTGGCAAGTGGTCCGTCGACGACGTGGGTGCCGCGTTGTTCAGCGATCGCGCGATCCTTGCCGATCAACTGCGCGTACCGCTGGTGCGGGCGTGCATGGCGGCCAAGGTGGTCGATGGCGTCGACCTGGGGCCCGCCTGCTCCGCGCTGGCCGGCTGGGACGGCAGGTTCACCAAGACCGCGCGCGGTGCCGTCGTGTTCCGGGAATGGCTCTCCCGGTTCACTGCGGCGGAGCGCAAAGACCGGGGCAGGTTGTTCGCGGACGGATTCGATCCAGCCAAGCCCGTTGATTCGCCCTCGGTTCCGGCGGCCGATGTCACGCCCTGGCTCACGGAACTGGCTGCCGCCGTGCGCCTTCTGCAGCGCGCCGGTATCCCCGTCGATGCGCCATTGGGGGATCTGCAACGCGAAGTGCATACCGGCCGTCTGTTGCCGATCGGCGGTGGAACGGATATCGAAGGTGCCGCCAATATCGTGGATTGCTGCTCCTGGGGCACCAGCTCTGAACCGCAACCCAATCCCGGGGACCGACTGGAACCGGGTACGGAGTTGCGTGCCATCCCGAGTCCCTCGGGGGTGTTCAACGGCTATCCCATCCAAGAGGGGGACAGCTTCATCATGGCATTGCAGTACGGCCCCGATGGGCCGGACGCGAAAGGCCTTCTGGTCTACGGAAACCCGGACGATTCGAAGAACCCTGCGTACTACGCGGGGGCCCAGGCCTTCAGCGCCGAGCAGCTGCGCCCGTTGGCCTTCACCGCCGGTGACGTCGCCACGGAGGCGGTGTCCACGGTGACCATATCGCGGCCGCGTTAGTCCTTTTCGGAGTCGGATTCCTCGGAGGCCGCGAACCACAGCGCCAGCGCCAACAGTGCTGCCGTCACCAACAGGCCGACACCTTCGAACAATCCCAAGGCCTGGCCCTGGTGATGGTTGGTGTCCACCAGGTGGCTCACGGTGTGCAGTACCCAATGCCCGGTGGCGATGGCCAGCGCCGGTACCCGCCACGACGGCCATCTCACCGAGACCAGCAGGGCCAGCCCCAACGGGATTGCGAACGAACCAAAGTCGAACAGGTAGTGATCGTTTCGCACACCGAACGCGCCGAGTGTGTCGAAGAACGACTGCGGAGCCACGATCGCCCACGCCCCCGTCACCGCCTGGTAGATACCGGCGATGACGAGGGTCAGTCGGACGAACCGGGCCTTAATTAATCTTTCACCTTTGCCATGGCGAGCACGTCCAGGCGCTTGTCCAGCTCCTCGATGCTCAGCTTGTCGCCGATCAGGCCACGGTCGATGACGGTCTGGCGAATCGTCTTGCGCTGCTTGAGTGCTTCCTTGGCCACGGCCGCCGCTTCCTCGTAGCCGATGGCCGAGTTCAGCGGGGTGACGATCGACGGTGAGGACTCCGCCAGCGTCCGCAGGTGATCCTCGTTGGCGATCAGGCCGTCGACGCACTTGTCGACGAAGAGGCGAGACACGTTGGCCAGCAGCGTGAACGACTCCAGCAGGTTGCGGGCCATCACCGGGATGTACACGTTGAGCTCGAAGGCGCCGGACAGGCCGCCCACGGTGATGGCGGCGTCGTTACCGATCACCTGTGCGGCCACCTGGGTGACCGCCTCGGGCAGCACCGGGTTCACCTTGCCGGGCATGATCGAGCTGCCGGGCTGCAGATCGGGCAGCTGGATCTCGCCGAGACCGGTCAGCGGGCCCGAACCCATCCAGCGAATGTCGTTGGCGATCTTGGTCAGCGAGGCCGCGATGGTCTTCAGTGCGCCGGAAGCCTCGACCAGTCCGTCACGCGCGGCCTGCGCCTCGAACGAATCCGTGGCCGTCTTCAGCTCCGAGAGGCCAGTCGACTTCTTCAGTACCTCAACAACTTTCGAACCGAAGCCGTCGGGGGCGTTCAGGCCCGTGCCGACGGCGGTGCCACCGATGGGCAGCTCACCCAGGCGGGGCAGGGTGGCCTTGACCCGTTCGACGCCGGCCTCGATCTGGCGGGCGTAACCGCCGAACTCCTGGCCGAGGGTCACCGGCACCGCATCCATGAGGTGGGTGCGGCCGGACTTCACCACGGTCTTCCAGGCCTTGGCCTTGGTGGCCAGCGCCTGCTGCAGGTACTCCAGCGCCGGAACCAAGTCGCGTGCAGCGGCTTCGGTCGCGGCCAGGTGGGTGGCCGTCGGGAAGGTGTCGTTGGAGGACTGCGACATGTTCACATCGTCGTTCGGGTGCACCGTGACGCCATTGTTGGCGGCGATCGAGGCGATCACCTCGTTGGCGTTCATGTTCGAGCTGGTGCCCGAACCGGTCTGGAATACGTCGATGGGGAACTGGTCGTCATGCTTGCCGTCGGCGATTTCCTGTGCCGCAGCGATAATCGCGTCGGCCTTCTCCGGCGCGAGCAGGCCCAGGTCCTTGTTGACCTGGGCGCAGGCGCCCTTCAGCAGGCCGAGCGCACGGATCTGTGTGCGCTCCAGGCCACGCCCCGAGATGGGGAAGTTTTCGACGGCGCGCTGTGTCTGCGCGCGCCACAGTGCTTCCACGGGCACGCGAACCTCGCCCATGGTGTCGTGCTCGATGCGGTACTGCTGCTCGGACATGGATACCTTCCGTCGTCGATGAGGGAGTGATCAGGGGAGAGGATGGGTGGCGTCGTCGTCGCCGGTGAAGTCGACCGCGGAGTATTCGCGGAGCTTGGTGAGGCGGTGGTAGGCCTCGATCATCCGGACGGTGCCGGACTTGGAACGCATCACGATGGACTGTGTGGTGCAGCCGCCGCCGAAGTATCGGACGCCCTGCAGCAGATCGCCGTCGGTGACGCCGGTCGCGCAGAAGAAGACGTTCTCGCCGGAGACCAGGTCTTCGGTGGTGAGGATCTGATCCAGGTCGTAGCCGGCATCGATGGCCTTCTGGCGTTCCTCGTCGTCGCGCGGGGCGAGCTTGCCGTGGATGGCGCCACCCATGCAGCGCATGGCGGCGGCGGCGATGATGCCCTCGGGGGTGCCGCCGATGCCGAGCAACATGTCGGTGCCAGAGTTCGGGCGGGCCGTCGAGATGGCACCGGCCACGTCGCCATCGGAAATCAGGCGGATGCGGGCGCCGGTCTCGCGGACGTTCTGGATGAGCTCGCCGTGGCGGGGCCGGTCCAGGATGCACACGGTGATGTCGGAGACCGAACAGTTGCGCACCTTGGCGACGCGCTTGATGTTTTCCGAAACCGGCGCGGTGATGTCGATGACATCCGCGGCGTCGGGGCCGACGGCGATCTTCTCCATGTAGAAGACGGCCGACGGATCGAACATGGTGCCGCGTTCGGAGACCGCGAGTACCGAGATCGCGTTCGGCATGCCCTTGCTCATCAGGGTGGTGCCGTCCACCGGATCTACCGCGAAATCACAGTCCGGTCCGTCGCCATTGCCGACGTCTTCGCCGTTGTAGAGCATCGGGGCGTTGTCCTTCTCGCCCTCGCCGATGACGACCACACCGCGCATGGAAACGGAGTTGACCAGCTCACGCATGGCGTCGACGGCGGCGCCGTCGCCCTTTTCCTTTTCACCGCGGCCGACCCATCGACCCGCGGCCATGGCACCCGCCTCGGTGACTCTGACCAGCTCTAATGCCAGGTTGCGGTCCGGGGCTTCTCTGCGCGACGGGCTCATGAGTTGTGATTCTTTCATGCGCGCCTGCAAGGATGGGGGCGTGGGAGGTGCACCAGATCCGGACCAAGATTCGGGACCCGACGATCGCATCGCCGTGCCTGCACCCCGGCCCGCCAAGCCGCGGCTGTTCCAGGATGGCCGCGACATGTTCTGGTCGATGGCTCCGCTGGTGGTCGCATGCATCGTGCTGGCCGGCTTGTTGGGAATGTGCTCCTTCACTCCCAACGGTCCGACAGCCGGTGACCCGCCCTCCTATGACGCGCACGCCGCGCTGCAGGCCGATGCCCGGCAGTTCTCGTTCCCGGTTCGGGAGCCGTTGCTGCCCGAGGGCTGGCGGGCGAATTCCGGGGGGCGAGACAGTGTCGAGGGAGTTCCGCTGACCAGGGTGGGATACCTGAGTCCGTCGGGTGCGTACATGGCGGTGGTGCAAAGCGGCGCCGCCGAGGAGAAGCTCGTGCCGAAGCTGGACAGTGCACTCGTGCCGCGCGGACCCGAGGATGTGGACGGTGTGCGTTGGATCGCGTACGAGGGCGGTGAAGGTACCGAACCGCTGTGGGTCACCCGGCTGGACAACAAGGTGACCGTCGCCGTCACCGGGGCCGGTAACACCGAGGCCTTCCAGACCGTCGCGCGTGCGGTACAGACGGCCAAGCCGCTGTCGCGCTGATCGGCTAGGTGTTGGTGCCGCGTGCGGCCACTGCCCAGTGCCGCGGGCCGTCCGCCGTATCAATGACCAGCGAGTCGACCAGGTTCACCGCGTTGCATAGATGATTCGGCGCAATCCGCAGGCGGGTGCCGGGAGATGGTGCGGCGCTGGGGAACTCAATGGTCGCGTGGTGCTCGGACAGTGCCACGATGCGGGCATCAGGATCGTCGATCAGGCGTCCGAAACCAGTGGCCCAACCCGGCCGGTCGGCGCCCAGGATCTTGCTGCCCGCATCCACGATCGCGGTCCTGCCCCGGGTGTGCACCACGGTGGTGACGGCGCTGAGCGCGATGTCACCGAGCGTGCAGACGTCTAACTCGAACTGCTGTGCGTCGTTGAACGGGTAGACGCCGGGCCTCACCTCGGTCAGCACTGTGTTATCGGCGGAGTCGACGGTGGGGGTGGAGCCGCCGCTGCGCACCGAAGGTTCGATTCCCTCTGCGCGCAGGCTGCCGGCGGCCGCGTCCAGTGCATGTGATTCCTGCGCGGCGACTTCCGCACGTTGTCCCGGGGTGTAGCCGTGTCCCGGAAATGTGAAGACACCCACGACGTTCAGCCCGGCCGAGCGCGCCGCTGCCGCCACCGCACCGGCTTCGGCCGGGGCTACCCCGGTGCGGTGATGTCCGGAATCGATCTCTACGACAACGGTGATGGGCAGGTCGCCCAGGTGCTCGGCCAACTGCCGGGCACCCACAACGGAATCCACCGCCACCCGGAGCTGCGCGCGGGTGGCGACCTGGCGCAGCCGATGTGCCTTCTGCGGGGTGAGCCACAGCGGGTAGGCGATGAACAGGTCGGTGAATCCCGCCTCGGCGAAGACCTCGGCCTCGCCGATCGTGGCGACGGTCAGGCCAATCGCTCCACTGTCGATCTGGCGCTGCGCGATTTCCACGCATTTGTGGCTTTTGGCATGTGGCCGCAGCTGGACCCCAGTGTCGCGGAGGCGTCCGGCGAGCCGTTCGATATTGCGGTCCATCACTGCCAAATCGACAGCCAGGAAAGGAGTGTCGAGACTGTCCAGTCCGTCGTGTGCCGTCGTGTCAGACATGCCGTGACACTAACGGAGGCCGGTGCAGGTCAGGAATCCAACGCGTCTTCGATGCGCTTACGGGCGCCTGCCAGGTGCTCCTCGCAGCGTTTGGCCAGTGCCTCACCGCGCTCCCAGAGGGCCAGCGACGTGTCTAGATCCAGCCCGCCCTGTTCGAGCTGCTGCACGACGTCGATCAGCTCGGCGCGCGCCTGCTCGTAGCCGAGCTCGGCGGGGTTGGTCATGACGGTTCTCCTGTCACGGTCGCGGTCACGGCACCATCGGAAACGCGCACACGCAGCGATGCCCCGGCGGGCGCGTCGGCCACCGTGCGCAGAACCTCCACGGTGCCATCGTCGCGTACGCGTTGCACCACCGAATACCCGCGGGCCAGAGTGGCGGCCGGTCCCAGCGTGGCCAGCTGTGCAGACAGGTGGCCTACCCGTTGGGTTTCGGATTCCACCAGCCGCTTCATGTCGCGGCGCAATGCTGTTCGGGCAATGCTGATTTCGTCGTGGCGCGCCGTCACCATGCGGAGCGGGTCGGCCAGCACCGGCCGGCTGCGCACCTGGTCCAATCCGCGCTGCTCGCGCTGTACCCAGTTGCGTAACGCTTGGGCCGAACGTCGCCGCAGGTCCAGGATCAGCGCCTGCTCGGCGGCCGCATCGGGCACCAGCTTTTTGGCCGCATCGGTGGGTGTTGCCGCGCGCAGGTCTGCCACCAGATCGGACAACGGGTTGTCTGGCTCATGCCCCACGGCGCTCACCACTGGGGTGCGGCAAGCCGAAATCGCGCGGCACAGCGTCTCATCGGAGAACGGCAGCAGATCCTCCACGCTGCCACCGCCGCGGGCCAGCACGATCACATCCACCGAGGGGTCGGCGTCCAGGGCTTGCAGCGCCGCCACGATTTCGGCCACCGCGTGGGGGCCCTGTACCGGGGTGTTGCGGACCTCGAATTGCACTGCGGGCCAACGTGCCAAGGCCACGGAGGTCACATCGTGCTCGGCGGCGCTCGCGCGGCCCGTGATTAGTCCGATGCGGGCAGGCAGAAACGGAACCGGGCGCTTCAACCGGGCATCGAACAATCCCTCGGCGGCCAGCAGCTGACGCAGCCGCTCGATCCGGGCCAGCAGCTCACCGATGCCTACAGCACGAATCTCGCTGAGCCGCAACGAGAAAGATCCACGAACCGTGTAGAAAGTGGGCTTACCGCACACCACCACTTGGGTGCCTTCGGTCAGCCTTACCGGCGCGTTGCGCACCATGTCGGGTGGGCATGTCACGGTCAGCGACATGTCGGCGGCCGGGTCGCGCAGCACCATGAACACGGTCTTGCTGCCGGGCCGGACGTCGATCTGCGTCAGCTGACCTTCCACCCACACCTGGCCCAGGCGGTCGATCCACTTGGCTACCCGGGTGGCGACAGCCCGGACCGGCCAGGGGTTTTCGGGGCTGGTACCCGGATCAGCCACGGGCTGCGGCGCGGGTGATCCTGTTCGCGAGCAGGGTCTGATACGGCGCCCGTGCCTTGTGCGCGTCTTCGTAGGTCAGCAGCTCTTCGAGCTCGCTCACCGACAACGACTGCAACCGCGCCCGCAGCTGAGCCAGCGTCAGGTCGTGGTAGCCCAGCTCGACGACGACGTCGGGGGCGTTCGGATCCGCGGGTTCGGCGGGCGCCGCCGGTGCCGCCTTTTTGGCTGGGGCCTTCTTCGCGGCGGCCTTCTTCACGGGCGTCTTGCGCGGTGCGGCCTCAGTGACCTCCGGCTCGGTCTCGGCCGGCGGCGCCGCCGCGGGTTCGGCAGCCGTCGGCGCCGTGGGCTCCGAGGAGTACAGCGCAAACCGCCCCTGCGTCATCCGCTCGGCAGCGTCCTCGTAGACGGCGTTGGCCTGCGTCTCGTCGGGTTCGGGTGCGTCGAGCTCGTCCAGATCCTCGTCGAACGTTGCCCACTCCGGCTGCTCGTCGGTGGGCGGGAAGATGTTTTCCCAGGTCTCGTCGCCCTTGATGGCCAATTCCGTGACCGTCTGCTGGAACCGCATGAAGTTCTGCACGGTCTGGCTGGCGGCCGTCATGGGATAGGTCAGTACCGCCTGCGGCAGCTTGCGGGTCTCTTCGAGAACGGTAGCGGCGACCCCAAGAAGCAACCGGACGCCGAACGGAGGACGAATCATGGGTCCAAGCTTGCCTTACATCGGTCGTGCAGCGAAAGGCTGGGCCGTAAGCTGGTGAGCATGGCTGCAGTCGATATGGGCACTCCGGGGATGGTGAGCGCCGTCGTCGGCCCGGCGACGAGCAAGCGAGTGCTGCTGGCTGAGCCGCGCGGTTACTGCGCGGGTGTCGATCGTGCGGTCGAGACCGTGGAGCGTGCGCTGGAGAAACACGGCGCCCCCGTCTACGTCCGTCACGAGATCGTGCACAACCGCTACGTGGTGGACACGCTGGCCAAGGCCGGGGCGATCTTCGTCGACGAGACCGACCAGGTCCCCGAGGGAGCCATCGTGGTGTTCTCCGCTCACGGGGTGGCTCCGACCGTCCACGTGGACGCCGCGGCGCGCAACCTGAAGACCATCGACGCCACCTGCCCGCTGGTCACCAAGGTGCATCAGGAGGCCAAGCGTTTCGCGCGCGACGACTACGACATTCTGCTCATCGGTCACGAGGGGCATGAGGAGGTCGTCGGCACCGCCGGTGAGGCTCCCGATCACGTGCAGTTGGTCGACGGTCCCGGCTCGGTGGACAAGGTCACCGTGCGTGACGAGAACAAGGTCATTTGGCTGTCCCAGACGACGCTGAGCGTGGACGAGACCATGGAGACGGTCCAGCGCCTGCGCGAGCGATTCCCGACGCTGCAGGACCCGCCGAGCGACGATATCTGCTACGCCACCCAGAACCGCCAGGTCGCGGTGAAGGCGATGGCTCCCGAATGTGAGCTCGTGATCGTTGTCGGTTCGCGCAACTCGTCGAACTCGGTGCGCCTGGTGGAGGTTGCCCTCGGCGCGGGTTCGCACGCCTCGTACCTGGTTGATTACGCCGAAGACATCGACCCGGCCTGGCTTCAGGATGTGACGACGGTCGGGGTCACCTCGGGTGCTTCAGTACCGGAAGTACTGGTGCGCGGCGTTCTGGATCGGCTCGCGGAGTACGGCTACGGCGAGGTGCAGCCGGTCACCACGGCCAATGAAACGCTGGTGTTCTCGCTGCCGCGAGAGCTGCGGGCGGCACGTCGCTAGCTAGCGGTCGTAGTCCCAGGCGTCGTCGTATCGGTCCTGACGACGCCGTGGCGCTGCCGGGCGTTCGTCTCGGTACCTGACCGCCGGGCGGTGCGGTTCGCGTGTGGGTTCCGCCAGAGGCTCCCGGTAGCGGGGCCGCGGTTCGTATCCGTACTCGTCATATTCGTCGCGGGCCCGACGCGCGGGACGACGTTCGGTCCGCATCGGGCGCTCGTCCTCCCACGGTGTGCCCACCGCCGACGTCCGCCGTGAGACGGGCTCGGAATCGAGTGGGGGACGGCGACGGACTCCAGATTCATGCCGTCCGTGGCGTGTGCGTGTGGCGGCCTCGTCAGTGCGGGGGCGGCGGGTCCGCGCGGTACTTCCCGCGGCCCTACCGGTTGCGTCGGCGTCGGCATCCACCAGCGCCTGCACCCGCGTCCGCGCGGAAGATCTCGCCTTGGTGGTCTTCGTCCTGGCGGGCTTGGCCGCCTTTTCGTTGGCGGGCCTGCCGGTGAAAATCCCCCAGTACCAGCGCACCACCCCGATGATCAGCACGCCCAGCGCCGTGCTGATCATCAGTGGAAAACGTTCGATCAGCGGGTACCCGATGGTGATCGCCGTCGACTTTCCGCCGGATAGTGGCGCCTGCGACATGACCATGTAGGCCAGGGGAATGCTCGCGAACAGGATGAGCGGGGGCTGCACGACGGCGGTGAAAATCGATGAGTACCGCACCGCGAAAACCGCCACGACACATCCCGCCGCGTAGCATCCGGCAAACGCGCCGGTCAGCTTCTCGCCATTGGTCATCGCGTCAATCGCAAAACCAAGAGCGGTACCAGCGACCGCGATCAGGATGGCGCCCCACCATGGCACACCCGGAATATCGGGGTGCGCCGACCGGTGATCGGCTTCCACCGATGAGCGGGCGCGTTGACCTGTCACATGTTGAAAGGTACCGGTGCCGAGCCGGATGTTCGGTAACGGTGCCCGTCAGCGCGCTTGTGTCAGCAGCATCGCGCAGCGGGATTCGCGTCGGCGTCGGCGTATCGCGCGCGCCAGAATTCGGCTTCGGTGGGCACCGGATGGCCTGGATGGCGGCGCTGCAGGTGCTCGACGTACCGCTGGTAGTCGTGGTCACCCATGAGTGAGGTGAACCACCACACCAGCCCCTTGATCACCTTCATGTCCGGGTCGCGGCCAGTTCACGCGCTGCCCATTGTTTTTCGACTTCCTTTTCCACATCGGTGGGCAGGACGCCGCTGGGTGCGAAGAGTCTGGAAGGCACTGCCGGATCTTCGGTCGTGGGCAGACCTCCGGACCGAAGCGCGCGTAGACATGTCCAGGCGCCGGCCGAAACGACTACCAGCACCAACGAAGCGAAGACAACCGACAACGTCCCCTGGATCAACGTGTTGCGAATCACGGCGTCGATGGCTTCGGGCGTCTTGGCGGTCTTGAACGTCGTCAAACCCGCGTCGCGGGCCGCCGCGTAGAGCCGGTGCTGTGTGAAGTACCCCACGGCCGGGTCCGAGGAGAAGATCTTCTGCCAGGACGCGGTCATGGTGACGATCAGGTCCCAGGCCAGCGGGATGCCCGGAATCCACGCCCATGCGTAGAGCCGCTGTTTGACGGTGACCGTGAGCACCACCGTCAGCGCGATCGCGGCCAGCAGCTGGTTGGCGATGCCGAACAGCGGGAACAGGGTGTTGATACCGCCCAGAGGGTCCGTGACACCCATCAGCAGGATCGAACCCCAGCCACCGACGACGATCGCCGAGCAGATCCACGCCCCGGCACGCCAGGAGGCGTCCTTGAAGCGGCGCAGCGGCCCACCCAGGTTCCCCAGGGAGTCGGACAACATGAACCGGGCGACCCGGGTACCGGCGTCGACGGTGGTGAGGATGAACAGTGCCTCGAACATGATCGCGAAGTGGTACCAGAACGCCTTGAAACCGCTGCCGCCGAATACATCCGACATGACGTGTGAGATTCCGATGGCCAGGGTGGGGGCACCGCCCGTGCGCGAGACGATCGATGTCTCGCCGATGTCCTTGGCGGTTTGGGTCAGCTGCGCGCCGGTGATGTCCGGCCCGCCGATCGGCAGCGCGTTGACGTAGGCCGCCGCAGTCTCCGCGGTACCGCCGGTTGCCGCGGTAGGGGCATTGATCGCAAAGTACAAGTGCTGATTGAGGATCGCCGCGGTGACCAATGCCATGACGGCGACGAAGGACTCCGTGAGCATGCCGCCGTATCCGATGAAGCGGGCCTGGCTCTCCTTCTGCAGCAGCTTGGGAGTGGTACCGGAGGCGATCAGCGAGTGAAAGCCCGACAGCGCCCCGCAGGCGATGGTGATGAACAGGAAGGGGAACAGCGATCCGGCGAAGGCCGGTCCCGAACTGTTGAAGGCGAACTGGCTGACCGCCGGTAGTTGCGCCACCGGCCGGGCGATCAGGATGCCGACGGCCAGCATCGCGATGGTCCCGACCTTCATGAAGGTTGACAGGTAGTCGCGGGGAGCGAGGAGCAGCCACACCGGCAGCACCGAGGCGGCGAATCCGTAGAACATCATCAACCAGGCGATGGTGGTCTTGTCGAGGCTGAACAGTGTTTCGCCCCAGCCCGATTCGGCGACCCAGCGGCCCGAGATGATGGCGGCGAGCAGGAGCGCCACGCCGATGACGGTGACCTCGGTGACCTTGCCGGGTCGCAGATAGCGCAGGTACACACCCATGAACAGTGCGATGGGAATCGTCATCGCGATCGAGAACACACCCCACGGGCTTTCGCCGAGGGCGTTGACCACGACCAGGCCCAGCACCGCGATCAGGATGATCATGATGACGAAAATCGCCACCATCGCCGCCACTCCGCCGACGGTTCCCATCTCGTCGCGGGCCATCTGGCCCAGACTGCGACCGCCGCGCCGGGTCGAGATCACCAGCACCAGGTAGTCCTGAACAGCCCCGGCCAGAACGACGCCGACCACGATCCAGATGATTCCGGGCAGATACCCCATCTGGGCGGCCAGCACCGGACCCACCAAGGGGCCGGCCCCGGCGATGGCGGCGAAGTGGTGACCGAACAGCACCCGCCGGTCGGTGGGGACGAAGTCCTTACCGTTGTCGAGTGCCTCCGCGGGGGTGGCGCGGTCATCGCGCGGTCTGACCAGTTTGCGTTCAATCAGCTTGGCGTAGAACCGGTAGGCGATCAGGTACGTGCAGATCGCGGCGACCACGAACCACACCGCGTTGACGTGCTCCCCACGCAACAGCGCGATCATCGTCCAGGCGAAGGCTCCCAGCAGTGCCACCAGTACCAGCACCACACGCGATGTGGGCGAGGGCGCCCGGTTGTCGACGACGCCGACGGGCGGGAGGTCGGGGTCGGTGCGCAGCAGCTCGACGCCGGGTGGGGGAGTCAGATCTTGCGCCGCATCAGTGGCCATGCGCGTTACCTTAGGTGCCCGCTGTGGCGCCCTGTCGTACATCGAGTGTCTGCTCAAGTTCAGGGATAGATCGGGGCGATCCCTGATGTGGCTCGTGATCTTGATTCATAGCGTTGGGGTATGACCAAAACAGTGTGGTTTACAAAGGCTTTGGGTGCCATCGTGGTGTTCCCGATTGCGGCGGTGGCACTGTCGGCCGTTGCGCATGCGCGTCCGCAGGACTATGGCGACCCCGAGACTGTG
This sequence comes from Mycobacterium sp. D16Q16, assembly GCF_002013745.1. Taxonomy (NCBI): domain Bacteria; kingdom Bacillati; phylum Actinomycetota; class Actinomycetes; order Mycobacteriales; family Mycobacteriaceae; genus Mycobacterium; species Mycobacterium sp. D16Q16. Next base: position 532,441 of record NZ_MAEY01000001.1, on the reverse strand, counting down.
ATCAGTTCCCTTGAAGAACAAGGAAATTACGTCATGCTGAACCGAACGGGTACTTGGCCATTGGAGGATTGCGTGGTGACCGGAGTGCGGCAGGGCACTTCCGTGTACCGAGAGGAGCATCCTGTCGGCGCTCACCGCAAGTCGGTTCAGAAGACGCTGGATCACGGAACCTATTACGTGGACCTGAAATGCTGAGTCGCGAAGACCAGGAAAAGATCAGGGACTTCCCCGATGCGCCACGGTGTTTCGGTGGCCTACCGTGATGACATGACTACTGCACTGCGACGTCCCCAGGCCGGGAAGATGATCGGCGGGGTGTGCGCGGCAATCGCCCAGCGCTTCGGATGGGACGTGACCATCGTCCGGGTGCTCACGGTCGCGTCGATCCTGCTCCCAGGGCCACAGGTCCTGGCCTACCTGGTGTTGTGGGCCCTCATTCCGCGGGAGCAGTGAGCCCGACAGCGGGCGTTAAGTTAATTTTTCGTAACCACCGGGTGTATAGATCTCGGCACAGGGGCAAATCGTGAGCTAGTGTGCGGGCATGCGGCCATACGATTACCCCCTAAGGGTTACCGTGCTGGTCCTTGTCGCCGCAGTGCTGTGCTTCGTGGGGGTCAACCCTGGAAGCGTCGTAGGTCAGCCAGGATCGGGGGCCACGGTGCACGCTCTCGATGAAGATGGGGCGAATGCCTCGCCGGCGCACGAGCCCCAGGTCGATGCCTTCGCGCAGGTCGTACAGATCGCCAAGATGTGCCGGGGTATCCCCGCGGGGGCGATGCTCGTGGTGCTGGCGTTCGTGGTGGTCTTCTTGCTGTTCACGGCGACACGTGGATCGCCTGGGTCGCAACGAATTATCGCTCGAGGTGGCCGGGTGCTGCTACTCAAAGGCTGTGTGAATCGGTGCTGACGGGGTCGGCTAACCCGACCTCATATCAGTCATGCCGCGATATCGCGGTTCTACACAGGAGCATCCATGATTTCTCGTTTTGCGGTATCCGCGCTGGCTGTCGCAGCGACACTTCTCACCGCGCCGACGGCGCACGCTGGCCCCGATGGGGAGAGCGCCGCCGACGTGATCGCCGACCTGGAGTCACGCGGCAACATCGTGGTGGTCAACCGCGTAGGTAGCGGTCCCATGGCCGACTGCAAGGCGACCGCCGTCCGTCCTGGTCGGCTATTGGCGCCCGGGGCGTCGATCAATGCGCCGGGAGCCAGCTGGGGTGGCTCCATCCTGTCGAATCACCGGGTCATGCACGTCGACATCGCCTGCTGAGATCGGCCACTGACTAACCACTAAGGAATTCCAGCAGCACGATCCCGTGATTGTGCTCTGGATCCTTTGCGGCGTAGAGCAGCGTGACGGTGCCGTGTTCGCGTTCAAGCTCATGCGCGGTCTCCACCGCCGGGTTGGCGGCCAGCTCGGCGCGGTACTCGTCGGCGTAGGTGCCCCAATCCTCGGCGGGGGCGTGATGCCAGCGGACCCGCAGGTCGGGGCTCGGTGCGATGTCCTTGAACCAGAGGTCGACCTGCGCGGCGGCCTTGCTCACGCCGCGCGGCCACAGCCGGTCGACCAGCACGCGATAACCGTCCGACGGGTCGGGAGTCTCGTAGATCCGCTTGGTGGAAAAGGTCACCTGAGCATTCTTATCTGCCGGGGTCCGTAGACTCACCATCTCGTGAGCCTGAACTTGGGAATCGTTGGTCTGCCGAACGTCGGAAAGTCGACGCTGTTCAACGCGCTAACGCGCAACAACGTGCTGGCGGCCAACTACCCGTTTGCGACCATCGAACCGAACGAGGGCGTGGTGCCGCTGCCGGACCCGCGCCTGGACAAGCTGGCGGAGGTATTCGGCTCGGCGCGGACGCTGCCCGCGACCGTCACGTTCGTGGACATCGCCGGAATCGTCAAGGGTGCCTCTGAAGGGGCGGGGCTGGGGAACAAGTTCCTGGCCAACATCCGCGAATGCGATGCCATCTGTCAGGTGGTGCGGGTGTTCGCCGATGACGATGTCGTCCACGTCGATGGTCGGGTGGATCCGGCCGCCGATATCGAGGTGATCGAGACCGAGCTGATTCTCGCCGACATGCAGACGCTGGAGAAGGCGGTGCCGCGGCTGGAGAAGGAAGCCAAGACCAAGAAGGAACGTCAGCCGCTTGCCGATGCCGCCAAGGCCGCGCAAGAGGTGCTCGACAGTGGCAAGACGCTGTTCTCCACGGGACAGGACTGGTCGGTGGTGCGCGAGCTGAACCTGATGACCACCAAGCCATTCCTGTACGTGTTCAACGCCGACGAGTCGGTGCTCGGTGATGAGGCCCGTGTTGCCCAGTTGCGGCAGCTGGTGGCCCCGGCCGATGCGGTGTTCCTGGATGCGAAGATCGAGTCCGAGCTGCAGGAGCTGGACGAGGAGTCCGCCGCTGAGCTCTTGGAGTCGATCGGGCAGAGCGAACGGGGCCTGGATGCGTTGGCGCATGCGGGTTTCCACACGCTCAAGCTGCAGACGTACCTGACCGCCGGGCCGAAAGAGGCGCGGGCGTGGACGATTCACCAGGGCGACACCGCGCCGAAGGCTGCCGGTGTCATCCACACCGACTTCGAGAAGGGCTTCATCAAGGCCGAGGTGGTGTCTTACGAGGATCTCGTCGAGGCCGGCTCGATGGCCGCGGCGAAGGCTGCGGGGAAGGTCCGCATGGAAGGCAAGGAGTACGTCATGGTCGATGGCGACGTAGTGGAGTTCCGCTTCAACGTCTAGGAGCAAGGGCAAAGTAGTAGGCATCCATCGGTGTATCCCTGCGTGTGCTGCGGCCACCTGACGGCTTCGGGACCGCCGGGCAACTACGAGATCTGTCCGATCTGTTTCTGGGAAGACGATGCCGTTCAGCTTCGTTGGCCAGCCATCAGCGGCGGCGCGAACACGGTGTCGCTGGTCGAGGGGCAAGCGAACTATCGCGAGTTTGGTTCGTGCGAATCCCGATTGATCCGGCACGTGCGCCTGCCGCGGGATGACGAAGAGATCGAGGCCGGGTGGCGGCCAATAGACGAGGAGCGTGACCGTTTCGAGGCTTGGGAAGCCGAGCCGAGGCCAGATTGGCCTGACGACATGACCGTCCTCTACTGGTGGCGGCCTACCTGGTGGAAACTCGTTCGATAAAGTTCGACGTGGTCGGTTTCGGCTTTAATGTCTGATCACTGAACACGCTCCGTCGGCGGTAGATCCCAGGTCGACATTTCAGCGGGAGGTGTGGGGCGATGCCGCGACGCCGTGAACTTCGGGACGTTTGCCGAGGGATCGCGACCAGTTTCAGCAGCCGGAACAACGATATCGCTGGCTGGTGGGGGATTGGCGTGCTTTGCCGCACGCCTGGGACACCCGGTATCAACCTAGATTTGTGCGCCGATTTCGATGGTGATCCGTTGGTCCGTAAGTACGGCGGACAGTTAGTCCGGCAATTGCAGGCTCGACGCATCCCGAGCGATTGGGTAGTGGCCGCTGGGATATCCGTGCGGTTCGAACCGGATCCGACGGCAGTCCGTATGTGGCGATATACGGTGACGGTGGAGATCCGTGATGACTTGGACCATGTCTGGTCCTATCACGCCAATGGGCAATGCTGGCCTCACAGTTGGCTTCGCGAGATGAGGTCGACTCGTCGATGAGCGGCGACGTGGTGGAGTTCCGCTTCAACGTCTGATCACCCGATGGGTTCAACCCACTGAGCGCGGGATGGCCCCGTTTCGAAGGGCTCGCCGAAGTACTGCGTTTCGCGCACGACCTCGCCGTCGTCGAACTCCATGATGCTCACCACATGGAAGGGTTTCGCGTCGTAGGTCGTGACGAGCTCACTGACCCATAGATCGCCGCCACCAGTGATTCGTCGCACCGTGAACCGTTTCTTGTCCGGTTGCGCTTCGCGCGAGGCTTGAATGTTGGCGCGGCCCCGGATTCGCTCACCGGACTGTGGGTACTCGAGAACCGCATCACGTCGGTAGAGACGATGTTCTGTATCGAAGTCGTTCGCGTCAGAGGCTGCCCAGTGGGCTTCGAGCGCGCTTCGCAGATCCATGTCGTTCATGGCGACCTTTCTTCGATCAGATGCTTCCAGTGTCCCGGACTTGTCGGGGTGCGCACCTAGCATCTGGCTCAGCGCGCAATCCGCCGAGCGTCGGCGGCATCCCCAGGAAGGTCTGCCCATGAGATTCGTTTCGACGCGGATCATCACAGCCGATGTCGATCGGTTAGTCACGTTCTACGAGATGGTCACCGAAGCAGAGGCGGTCTGGGGGAACGAACTCTTCGCGGAGATTCCGACTCCGGTCGGCACGCTGGCGATCGGCAGCGAGAAAACCGTTCCGCTGTTCGTGCAAGGATCTGCTGAGCCGGCGGCCAACCGCACAGTCATTCTGGAGTTCATCGTGGATGACGTGGACGCCGAATATGTCAGGCTTCGTGAGCAGCTCACCGAGGTGGTCACCGAGCCGACAACAATGCCGTGGGGGAATCGCGCCTTGCTGTTCCGGGACCCCGACGGGAATCTCGTCAATCTGTTCACCCCGGTCAGCGACGCGGCGCGCGCCAAGTTCGGAGTATGACCTGCCGTCAGTCGTAGAACTGGACGAGGCAGAACTCATTTCCTTCCGGATCAAGCATGACGAGCACCACGCCCTCGGCGTAGTCATGACGCTCGCCCGACCACGATCCGCCGAGTCGCTCCACTTGAGCCCTCGCGATCTCGATGTCATCGACCTCAACATCGAGATGAAGGCGCAACTTCGAGGTTTTCGCTTCGGGCACACGCTGAAAGGTAAGTCGCGGTTGACTGCCGGTGCGTGTGCCTAGTGTCGCCCAATCCGGATCATCACCATGCTCGGTGGAGGGTGTGAGCTCGAGCAGCGCGCCCCAGAACGACGAGAGCCGTGCAGGGTCCGCGCAGTCAATCGTCAGCCCCATCCAGCGATTCGTCACTAGCTCATTGTTGACCGATCAACCGGAGTTGTCGCTGATAGCCGGGCACTTCGTGGTGTGTCGGGGAATCTGCCGCACGTTAGCCCTGTACGTAGGACACGACCGTCATCATTCCGGCTTCGCCGTGATAGATGTTGTGGCAGTGGGTAAGCCACTGCCCGGGATTGTCGGCGTCGAAGTCCACCTCGACGGTCTTCATGGGGGCCACGAGAACCGTGTCCTTCCGAGCGCGGAAGGCCCCCTTTCTATCTCGGACGGAGAAGGTGTGTCCATGTAGATGCATGGGATGGAACATCATTGAGTCGTTGATGAAACGCAGACGGACCCGTTGCCCCTCGCGCACTGGCAGCCCATCGCGCGGGTCGTAGGTCTTGCCGTTGATGGTCCACGTGTACTTACCGACCGGGCCGGCCAAGCGCACATCGTGGGTGACGTCCGGGTCGCGACGCCCGAGCTGGACCTCGGGGGTGGCGGTCAGCGTCGCGGTGTCCAGCGGCACCTGCGACTTCATCAGCATCGCGGCATCTTCGGCGCGCCCGCGCACCGGAGTATCGCCCGAACGCAGAATCAATTGTGCGAAGCCATTTTTCCCCTCGGGCACGGCCACTAGCGGCACTGACGAACCCGGCATGGTGACGACGGCATCGACCCGCTCGCCCATGGTGACCAGGACGGTGTCGGCCTGGTAGGGCTGCACCGGGAAGCCGTCGGTGTGTGTGACCGTCATCGGCACGCCGGGAATGCTGACCCGGAACGCCGTATCGCCGCCGGCGTTGACGATGCGCAGCCGCACCCGCTGTCCGGCGCGATAGGTGACGGTCTGCGGATCGGCAGCCACCCGTCCATTGATCAGATAGTGGGGGTACTTCACATCGCCGGCGTCCATACCCAGCGGCGCGGTCGGGTCCATTCCCATGCCGCTCATGGAGTGATCCATCGGGGGCATGCCCTTGGCGCGCAATCCTTCGAGCACTTGATCGGGATCGGTACCGGTGCCGTCGATCCAGTCATCGAGCGCCACCACCAACTCCTCGTCGTATTCGGTGCGCTCGTCGGGGTCTTCGATGATCAGCGGTGCATACAGTCCGCGATCGATTTGCGTACCGACATGGGGGTGGAACCAGTACGTCCCCGCGTGGGGCACTGCGAACTCGTAGTCGAACACCCCCGTCGGCGGGATCTCCGGCTGGGTGAGGCCGGGCACACCGTCCATGTCGTTGCGCAGGGCGAGCCCGTGCCAGTGCACGGTGGTGGGCGCCGGGAGGTTGTTGACAGTTTGCATGCGGAGGATTTCGCCCTTGCGGACGCGGATCTCCTGACCGGGTACCCGTCCTCCGTATGTCCATGTTGATACTCGGGTTCCGGCAAGGTCAATCTGGGCGGGTCCGGCATTCAGGGCGAATTGTCTGACCGGAGCCCCCTGGCTCCGCCGGGCAGCTTCCACTGCGCCGACTCGGGCCGAATCAGGGTTAATACGTTGCGCTATAGCGGCCGCGGGCGAGTTCTTGGTGCAGGACGCGAGAAATCCTGCCGCGGCAACTGTCATACCCAGACGGAGGAGTCCGCGGCGGTCAAGCAGTGGTGAATTGCTCGTTGTCATGACGTCATATATACCCCGTAGGGGTATATAAAGGCAATTGCGTGCTACGGTCACGATGTGTTGCCGTCCGATGGCGAACTGCAACCGGTGCGGCGAAGCTGCGTCGTGTCGGCCGTTCTTGCGCGGGCATTGACGTGCTGAGTCGTCGCCAGTCGAGACGGCGATGGATTGCACTGCTCGCCGCGGGCGTGATCGCTGCCCTCCCAGTTTTGCACTGCACGGTGATGGCCGACGCCGCGCTCCCGGTCGTCTCACATCATTCCGCTGCTGCTGTGCCCGGCTCAGTCGAGGACGTGGGGCAGCGCATGGGGCGGGCGGTCGTGAACTTCTCTAGCCAGATCTTTGACGTGATCGCCGGAAAGATCCGATCCGGCGGTGCATTCCGAGATGCTCTGGGCGGCGGCGCTGATCGTGCCCCTGTTCTTGTCGCTGCGCCTTGTGCGGGTGGCTGTCACGCGCACGCCACCGCGCCGACGTGCGTCTTCGGCGATGGGGAGTGGTCGGGACTGTCAGTGAAGACTCGCCACACCGATGTGGCGCAGACGTTGGGAATCGTTATGTACGGACGCCTCATCTTCCACCGCCTCGGCGGCCTCTGTATGGCCGCGGCCGCTGCTGGTGCTCTCCTCGCTGTTGGTGCTCCGTGTGCCGACGGGGGTCCCAAAGACCTTGGGAATGCCGACCTCGTCATCACCTCCCTGAAGGCCAGCGGTGACAGGGTCGTCATCAATCGTCGCGGCAGTGCGCCACTGGCCGAATGTGTCGCGACCTCCGTGCGTGAGGGGCGGTCGGAGTATCGCTGGCAGCGCGTACGTTCGGCCGATCCCACGAGTCCGCTCGTTCAGGTACTGGACTATCGGGTCATGCATGTCAACGTGGACTGCTGAGCACAGGTAGGTAGCGATCAGGTCACATACCCCATGAGGGTATGTAAAATCGTGCTAACCTCGCGTCATGCTGACCGGAGTGCGCCGCACGAGTCGCCGTGGGCGGCTGTGGCTGGTCGCAGTCCTGGTCGCCCTGGTCGCGAGCCTGCCGGTCTTGCACTGTGTTTCCGCCGGTCACGGTGGCGGTGAGGCGCCGCACCATCAGGCAACGCATGCCGCACTCCAGGGGCACGGGCCGTCGGCTACCCATGCACACCTCGACAACGCGGTCCATGAGATGGCATGTCAGACCGCGGACGGGCTGGTTGCACTGGCCAGGGGTCTCAATCCACTGCGGATTCTCTTCGTGCTGGCTGCGTTTGCTCTCGCCATGCTGGTGTTCCAGCCCGTGGCCGCCCAACTCTCGCGCGGTCCGCCACTTGCCGTTGGCTATCACGGGGCCCGAACGGGCCGCGACATTCTCACCAAGCTCTGCGTCATTCGGCGCTGATCGGCACCTCGGGCAAAGCGGAGTTCCGCCATGCCCACACGCCGTCATCAGCTTCCCGGCCGCGCCGTGCGGCCCCCACGCAGGGATTCTCCATGAACAACAGCATTGCTCTGTCATCTCGTCGTAGCTGCACACACTTAGGACCGAAGTTCCACGACCCCAACACGCTGGTGGGCAACACCCCGGTGCTGTGGGTATCGGAGCCGTTCGCGACGCCGGGCACCGGCTTCTGGGCCAAGCTCGAAGGACATAACCCCAACGGCATGAAAGACCGGCCCGCGCTGCACATGATCGAACAGGCCAGGGCGCGCGGAGAACTCAAGCCCGGTGCCATGATCGTCGAATCAACCAGCGGAACACTGGGCCTGGGACTGGCCCTAGCCGGAATCATTTACCGACACCCGGTCACCCTCGTCACCGATCCGGGTCTGGAGCCCATCGTGAGCAGCATGCTGACGGCCTATGGTGCGCGGGTGGTCACCGTGACCGAGCCGCATCCGATAGGGGGCTGGCAGCAGGCACGTAAGGATCGTGTCGCCGAAATACTTGCCGCCGAAACGGATTCGTGGTGCCCCGATCAATACCAGAACCCCGACAACGTGGACGCCTATCGCGGGCTCGCTGAAGAGTTGATCGATCAGCTCGGAACCGTGGACACCCTGGTCTGCTCGGTGGGAACCGGTGGGCACTCCTCAGGTGTGGGACGTGTACTGCGGGAACATAATCCAAACCTACGACTGGTCGGTGTCGACACTATCGGCTCCACGATATTCGGGCAGCCAGCCAGCTCGCGGCTGATGCGCGGCCTCGGATCGAGCATCTACCCGGGCAATGTCGATTACCCCGCATTCGACGAAGCTCATTGGGTCGCACCGAATGAGGCCGTGTGGGCGGCCCGCACCCTGGCCTCCACCTACCATGCCAGCGGTGGATGGAGCGTCGGGGCGGTGGCATTGGTCGCGGGGTGGGTAGCGCGAACGTCGGCGCCCGAATCGCGCGTCGCCGCCATCTTCCCCGACGGCCCGATGCGCTACCACGGCACCATTTACGATGACGATTACTGCCGTGACCACGACCTGTTGGATCGCCCACCGGCGCAGGATCCCGATGTGATCGACGATCCGTCGGATCGGGTGGTAGACCGATGGACCAGGCTGACCCATGTGATCGACCCGATAGGACGCCCCGCGTGATCGAGACCTTCCGGCAGTTCCGGTCTTTCGATCGCCCCAGCCAGATCCTGATGGTGAACCAATTCGCCATCAACGTGGGCTTCTACATGCTGATGCCGTACCTCGCCGGATACCTTGCCGGGCCATTGGGTTTGGCGGCGTGGATGGTCGGGCTGGTGCTGGGCGTCCGGAACTTCTCCCAACAAGGCATGTTTCTGGTCGGCGGCACCCTGGCCGACAGATTCGGATACAAGCCACTGATTGTGGCCGGATGTCTGTTGCGCACTGCCGGATTCCTGATGCTGGCCTTCGTCGGCTCTCTACCGGCGATATTGATCGCCTCGGCGGCAACGGGTTTCGCGGGTGCCCTCTTCAATCCTGCGGTGCGCGCCTACCTGGCGGCGGATTCGGGGGAGCGCCGGGTGGAGGCGTTCGCGGTCTTCAACGTCTTCTACCAGGCGGGAATCCTCTTCGGGCCGATCGTCGGTCTGGCATTGACGGCGTGGGATTTTCGGATCACGTGCGCCGTCGCCGCAGCGGTTTTCGCGGTGCTGACGGTGATCCAATTGATGGCGCTGCCGCCGAACCGCGTCGAGCAGGATGCGGACAGACAGCCCGTACTCGCCGACTGGCGCTCGGTGGTGTCCAACAAGGCCTTCCTGTTGTTCTCCGGCGCCATGATCGGCTCGTACGTGCTGACATTCCAGGTGTACCTGGCGTTGCCGTTCCAGGCGGCGCTGCTGACCAGCGACAAGAAATCCGAAACGGTTTTGGTGACAGGCATCTTCGTGGTCTCCGGACTGGTGGCTATCGCCGGGCAAGTGCGGCTCACCGGGTGGTTGTCCGCGCGGTTCGGCCCCAGTCGCAGCCTGGTGCTCGGGATGCTGGTCATCGCGGCAGCTTTTGTGCCGCTGATACTGCTCCCCACGGGGGCAGCGGCCGGATCAGTCCCGGCGATCGCTGCGCTGCTGCTGGCGGCGGCCCTGCTGGCCGTGGGCACTATCGCGACCTTCCCGTTCGAGATGGACACCGTGGTCAGGTTGGCGCGTCACCGGCTAGTTGCCACTCACTACGGGCTGTACAACACGATCGTCGGTGTCGGCATTCTGGCGGGGAATCTGCTGACCGGATCGATATTCGGCTACAGCCAGCAGCACGATACGCCTGCCTTGCTGTGGGTATCGCTTACCGGTATTGGGCTGGTGTGTGCCGCGGCGTTGTTCGCATTGCGGCGGTCGGGGCTCCTCGACCGCGGCAGCGAAGTGGCGCCGGCTGCCAGTGCCTGAGTAGTTTGTGGAGGCCATGACCTCCCCTGCCAAAGCCATCAACCTCGTCAACCTCGAGAGCGTCTCGAAGTCATACGGCGTCAAGCCGTTGCTCTCGAATGTGAGCCTCGGGGTGCAAGCGGGAGATCGCATCGGGGTGGTGGGCCTCAACGGCGGAGGCAAGACCACGCTGCTGGAGGTGCTCGCGGGCGTCGAGCCGGCGGATCAGGGCAGAGTGAGCCGGACCGGGGACCTGCGCCAGGCCGTCGTCACCCAGCGCGAAGACCTTGTCGGCGCCACTGTGTTCGATGTGGTGATCGCGCCCCTGGGCGTCGCCGAACACGAATGGGCCGGGGATGCCCGGATCCGTTCGATTCTCGACGGGCTTGGAGTTGCGGCCCTTGGGCTCGACAGGCGCGTAGACCAGCTGTCCGGTGGCCAGCGGCGTCGGGTGGGGCTCGCCGCCGCACTCGTTCGCGATCTTGACCTATTAATTCTTGACGAGCCGACGAACCACCTGGACGTCGAGGGCGTGCAGTGGCTCGCCGAGCACCTCCTGGCGCGGCGCACCGCGCTGGTGGTGGTGACACACGATCGGTGGTTCCTGGATACCGTCGCCACCCGCACCTGGGAGGTCGTCGACGGCGGCGTCGAATCGTACGAAGGCGGATACGCGGACTGGACGTTCGCGCGTGCCGAACGGGGCCGGCAGGCGGACGCCGCGGAGGCACGTCGCCGCAACCTCGCGCGCAAGGAGCTGGCCTGGTTGCGGCGCGGCCCACCCGCGCGCACCTCCAAACCCCGTTACCGGATCGAGGCGGCCGAAGCCTTGATCGCCGATGTCCCGCCACCGCGAGACTCTGTGGCGCTCAGCGCATTCGCGCGTCGACGTCTGGGGCGAATCGTCATCGAGCTTGAGGATGCGACGGTGACCACACCCACCGGTGAGGAGCTGGTGAGTGATCTGACCTGGCGCCTGGCCCCGGGCGAGCGCATCGGCCTGGTGGGGGTCAACGGATCCGGGAAGACGACTCTGCTGCGCGTGCTGGCAGGCGCCGTGCCCCTGGCGGCCGGGCATCGCAAGGAAGGCAAGACGGTCAGCATCGGCTGGCTGCGCCAGGAACTCGACGACTTGCCGGGGGACATCCGGGTGCTCGATGCGATCGAGGAGGTCGCTCTCCGGATTGTGCTGGGCGACAAGGAAATGTCGGCCTCCCAGGTAGCCGAGATGCTCGGGTTCAGCCCGGCGCGTCAACGCACACCGGTCGCCGACCTCTCCGGTGGTGAGCGTCGGCGCCTGCAGCTGACTCGTGTGCTGATGGCCGAGCCGAACGTGCTTCTTCTCGACGAGCCCACCAACGACCTGGACATCGAAACCCTGCAGCAGGTGGAGGATCTGCTGGACGGCTGGGCGGGCACCTTGGTTGTGGTCAGCCACGACCGGTATCTCATCGAGCGGGTCTGCGATTCGACGTGGGCGCTACTTGGTGACGGCAAGCTGACCAACCTGCCCGGAGGCATCGAGGAGTATCTGCGTCGGCACGCCCAACCGGCTGCCGCTCCGGCGAAACCCGTATCCGATCGCGGTCGCGATGGCGCGGCACTGCGGAACGCGCAGAAGGAGCTCGGACGACTCGAACGGTCCGTTGCCAAGCTGGGGGAGCGGGAGGCCGCGCTGCACGCGCGGCTTGCCGAGCACGCTACCGACCCGGACCGGGTGGTGACCTTGACCGCCGAGCTCAATGCCGTCGTCGCCGAGAAGGACGCGGCCGAGGTGCAGTGGATGGAGCTCGCCGAAGAGCTCGAATAGCTCGGGACGCAGTCCTTAACGACTGGCTCATAAAAAAGCGAGGGCAGTCATCTGACTGCCCTCGCCTACAACTGGATGGATGAGTGAGAATCATCCGGGACTGGGCCCGGCATGCGATGCGCTACGCGCCTCGCCGATGCGTCCCCCCTTTGGGGTTCGCCTACCTGCCGTTATACGGCTAGCGGGAACCACTCATCGGTCTGCTCCGAGTTGTCGCCCTCAACCAGCATCTCGCCGCTGTAGATGGCTTCGAAGTCGATCTCGATGACCGTGGCACCGAATTCCTCGTTCGTCATGTACTGAACAGTAGGGGTCACTATTAAGAAATCATTGAGTCACGAATCGGAAAAGTCTGGCAATTTTCGCTAGACGCATCGGCCCAGGTCATAGACCATGACCGGCCTTGCTGAACTCTTAAGAAAATGGATTTGTGCCCTTGACGAGCACCCAGGCCGCAATCGCGCCCCCGATTCCCGCTATGACCAGCACCGATGAGACAGCTGCTGGCCACTCGTCGCGGCCAAATCGCCCGTCCACAGAAATGCGTCCCGGGCCAAGCAGCAGAACCGCCAGTGCGGCCGCGCCGAGAATAAGGGGGAACTGCAGAGCTGGGCTAGATGGAAAGAGGTCGTTTCGCACCGAATAGGTCTGGACCGCGGCATAGAGCATCGAACCGAGCACCGCGCAGGCGCCGAAGGGAGTGAGGAGTCCGGCGACCAGCATGGCGCCGCCGATGCTGTAGATACCTGCGAGCACACGGGTCGGCAGATCGGGATGCACGTCGATCGGTAACGAGCCGAGTTGCACGAGCTGGCCGGAGGCGAACACGATGTTCAGCCCATTCCAGCACAGCGTCACTCCCACCGCGACACGCAGAATAAAAAGTCCAATATCGTTGCGGGTCAATGGATCGCTGTACTTACTGGCGCTCGGCACCGCGGAAGTCTATGGCATGGGGGCTATGGTGAATCCGCTATGGCGGCGGTCACTTCCCGGTACGACGACGGCAACGACATCCCCGGCATACCGCCCGTGCGGGTCGCGCGTGCCGACCTGACAGCGATTACGGCGCTGACGGCCCTCGTGTTCGGGTGGGCCAGCAGGGGATACGGGTACTTCTTCGACGAGGCCTATTTCGTTGTCGCCGGACGCGACCACCTGTCCTGGGGATATTTCGACCAACCCCCACTGGTGCCGTTCATCGCGGGCATGGCCGACAACATCGCGCCCGGGTCGTTGTGGGTGCTGCGCCTCACCGCGACCGCGGCGGTGGCGATCGGGACGTTGATGTGCGGCTTGATCGCGGCGGAGCTCGGTGGGGGCGGCCTGACGCAGTCTCTGTCGGCGATCGCCTACGCCACCGCGATGTTCCAGATCCTGGCCCATTGGCTGCAGACGCCGGCCATCGATCCGGCGCTCTGGTCGGTGGTGTGCTGGCTGCTGGTGCGCTGGACCCGCGGCCTCCGGGAACGGCAGCCTGACGATCGGCTGTTGCTGTGGGCGGGAATCGTCACCGCCATCAGCATGCAGACCAAATTCCTGATCCCGGCGCTGTGGATTGCGGTGCTGCTGGGTGCGGCGGTCCTCGGGCCGCGTGCGCTGCTGCGCCGCCGGCAATTGTGGATCGGGGCGGGTTTCACCGTCGTGGCCACCCTCCCGACCCTCATCTGGCAGGCCACCCACGGGTGGCCGTACCTGCGGATGGCTGGGATCGTGGCGGCGGAGTCCGAACGCGGGGCGGCCCTGTTGGGGGGCATGCTCGTCGGCGCCGCGGTCATCGGACTGGTGCTGCTGCTGGCCGGGGTTGTGGCGCTACTGGCAGCGCCGTCGTTGCGGCCCTACCGATACCTGGGCGTGGCCGCCCTCCTGGTGGGAGCGTTCATGTTCGCCTCTCACGGACGTGCCTATTACGCCATGGGGCTGTACGCCTTGCTGATCGCTGCGGGTGCGGTGGGACTTTCCCGGTGGCGCCCTTCCCGGCCTGCGGTGCGGGGCGTGGTTTACGGGTTCGTGGGGGTGGTGACGGCCGCATCGGTGATCATGGCGGTCGTCAGGCTGCCCATCGTGTCCGAAACCACTGCGGCACGCTGGTTTTCCTGGGCGGGCGAGATGGGGCCCACCATGCTTGCCGGCGGCGATCGCTCCACGGAGGGCCTGCGCCAGGTGGCCCGCGACACTTACGATTCGATGCCGCCGGACGTACGCGACCGTACGGCTCTGGTGCTGCAGATCTATCCCATGGCCGCCGCCTATGACGTCGAAGCCGGACGTGAGGGAGTGTCCCGTGCCTACAGCTTCCACCGCGGGTACTACTACTTTGGGACGCCGCCGGAATCCATGACGGACATGATGTACATCGGCGTCGACGATCCGGATCCCGCACTTGCTCAAGGTTTCCAGGGGGTGCAGCGGATCGAGCTGTTGCACGCTCCCGACGAGGACGAGGAACACGTCTATCGCTACTACGGCAGAATTGCGCCGTGGCAACAGCTGTGGGACACCTGGCGCACCTACAAGTAGGCGTCGCATGACGATGTTCAATGCTCTTCGCGCCAGCGGCTCATCCGTCGAACAGATGGCACCCCGCGACGCCCAGATGTACTGGATGTCGACCAGGATCCCGAACGATCAGTTCCTATTGTTCTGCTTCGACTCTCCGACGATGGATGTCGCCGCCGTGCGGGACACGATCGCCGAACGTGCGACCCACATCGCGGACCTGCGCGTGCGGGCCGCCGACGTCGCCGGGCACCTCGACTACCCGTACTGGGCGCCGCGCGACGAATCCCAGGTGCCGTTGACCGTGCAGGCGCTGCCGGAGTCCAGCTGGCCGCAGTGCCGATCGGCGATCGCCGCGCTGCTCACGAGTACCGTCGACATCCGCGAAAGCCCTTGGCATTTACATCTTTTTCCTGAGGTGCATGGCGCCCCGCAGACATCGGGCCAGGCTCTCGTCGCGGTACTGCAGGTATCGCACGCGGTGGCCGATGGTCAGCGGGCTACCGCTGCCGCGCGCGCGTTGTTCGGCGATGAGGTGGCGGTGGGCGGCGCGCTGCCGGACGTGCCCGGGTATGCCGCGCTGCGCGGGCTGACCGGTTTTCCGGTGAAGCTGGGCCGGCTGCTGAGTGCGAGCCGCGCTGGGTATGTGGCCTACCGTCAGCAGCAAGAGCTCGTCGCGGCGGGCGAGCTGGAGCCCGAACCGCAAGGTTTTCCGCTGATCTCGCTCAATGCCCGGCCCGATGAGCACCGGGAGATCCGGATGATCGTGCGGCCGCGCGAGGAACTTCGCACTGACGATGTCAGTGTGACCGTCGCGGTCATGACGGCGATCGCCACGGCGCTGCCGCAGTATCTGCGCGATCACGGTCAGTGGGTTCCGGACAGGCTGGGCGCGGAGGTGACCGTCGCCGATTCTGGGGAATCTGTAGCACGCAACAATTTCCGCAACGTCGGAGTCGACCTCTGCTGGCGCGAGCCGGAGGTACGCACCCGTGCCCGGAGGATTGCGGACGGCATCGACAGCAGACGCCGTCGTGCCGCGCACCCGGTGCTGGTCGCGCAACGTGCCGGTGGTGCGGCATTGCCCGCGCCGATGATGTGGGTGGGTGTCAACGCCTTCAACACCGATCTCATGCCGCCCACGGTCGCGGGCAACACCGTGGTGTCGAGCGTCGTTCGTGGCGCGGCCGATCTGACTCTCGCCGGTGGACGGGTGGTGTTCACCGCAGGGTTTCCGGCGCTCTCGCCGGTGATGGGCCTGACACATGGGGTGCACGGGATCGGCGACACCGTGACGGTGAGCGTGCACACCAGCGCCTCGGTGATGCCCGATGCCGATCACTATGAGGGCCTGCTGGCCGCCGCATTGACCGAGGTATCTCGCCAATTGCGATGAGTTTTCTCATCACCGCGGGTCGATACCGATATGCCGACGATTACTCCATGCCTTTGGTTCGACACCCGCGCCGAAGAGGCCGCCAACTTCTATGTGTCCGTGTTTCCGAACTCCCGGATTCTCGAGGTTACTCACTACGGACCGAACACCCCCATGCCGGAGGGCACGGTGCTCACCGTTGAGTTCGAGCTCGATGGGCAGCGGTACACAGCGCTCAACGGTGGACCCCAGTTCACATTCGATGAGGCGATCTCGTTTCAGATCGACTGCAGGTCGCAGGAGGAGGTCGACCGCTACTGGGAGGCGCTCACGGCGGACGGGGGAGAAGAGTCCCAATGTGGTTGGCTCAAGGACAAATTCGGAGTCTCCTGGCAGGTGGTCTCGCGCGAGCTGATCGACCTGATTTTCCACTCCGATCCCGTGACCGGTAACGCAGCGATGCAGGCCATGATGACCATGCGCAAGCTCGATGTTGCCGTCGCCAAGGAGGCCGTAGCCGCAGCGCAGTCCGGGTCTTAGTCGTCGTCTCCGAAGTCGACGTTCCAGCCCATGGACTTGTAGCGGCGTTTCTCCGACTCGCGGCGCTGCTTCTCGGCACGTTCGTGCTCGGACCAGTCGCCGATGACGCCGGGGGACGCCTTGGGCAGATCGCCGAACAGCTCGTTGCCGTTGTCCCAGTTGATGAGGAACTCGGGGGTCTGGTGTTCGTCGTCGTCTTCGCCCTTGCCGCCGCGGCCGTGGGCGCCGCCCATGGGGGCCATGCCCATGCCGCCCATACCCATTGCGCCACCTCGGACTCCGGCACCGCCGATGCCGGCGGCGTTGGTTCCGGCGCCGCCCGGTCCGGGAACGCCCGCGCCACCGCGCAATGCTCCTGGGCCGCCGAGGGTTCCGGTACCCGAGCCTGAGCCAGAGCCCGAGGGAGAGCCGAACCCTGCTGCGGTCGTGTTGCCGGGTGCCAGGCCGGAGCCGTCCTTGCCTAGGCCGCCCGCGAGGCCACTGAGAGCATTGCCCAGGCCGCTACCGGAACCGCCGGAGCCGCTTTGGGGGCTGCCGCCGCCCGCACCACTGCCGCCGCCCGAACCCGCGCCCTGGCCTTGTCCGCTCTGGTTACCCGCGCCGTCGCTGAAGGCAGGTTTGGTGTTTTTGTCAGCGAGGCCGTTGGCGAGATTGTTTGAAGAGCTGGGGCTTTGGCCACCGCCGCCGTTCTGGCCTCCTCCGCCTTCACCGCCGTTGTTGTTGATCACAGGATTCGGTGTGCCAGTGCCTGTTTCCGGATTGTAGGCACTCTCAAACTTGCGTTGTTCGCCGCTGAGCGGGTTGGTGTACGTGGACTGTGCGTACCCCTGTAGAAGCTTGAGCTGTTTGTCGTACTCTTTCGGGTCCTTCTTTTTGTCTGGTCCGGGATCGTGGCTGAGCGCCATCTGAATCGCCGCTTGCAGATTCCGGGAATCGCTCCGCAGGATGTCTGCAACGTGCCGGGTCGTGCTCGCCAGACTGTTGGATTTGCCATCTAACGCGACATTCTG
Source organism: Mycobacterium sp. D16Q16 (assembly GCF_002013745.1). Lineage (NCBI taxonomy): Bacteria > Bacillati > Actinomycetota > Actinomycetes > Mycobacteriales > Mycobacteriaceae > Mycobacterium > Mycobacterium sp. D16Q16. The sequence goes on along the minus strand of NZ_MAEY01000001.1, from coordinate 514,832 downwards.
CTCGCTCTTGGTGACCCCCTCCTTTGCGGCGTTCGCTGCTTCGCCTGTCCAGAAGTCCGGTTGTCCCAACTTGCCGCTGAGAGTCTTCATCTCATTGGCGGCGGCGTTGAGCTCGGTGGCGATGCCGTTCCATATTTCGGCCTTGGCTGAAACTAGGTCGGGGGCCAGGCGCTTGAGTTCGCCGATTATCTGCTGATAGTCATTTTTGCCATACCAATTGTCATTACCCATGTCGTTTCCCTCCCGCTTGCTAGGGCAATCTCGGTGCGACAGCTGTCGCTACATCAATGGCTTTGTTACACGCGTCGGGAACCAATCTGGGTCCCTCATCGCCGCTGTAGACACGCACTGTGAAGATCACGACGGCCTGCTGGGATGGCAGAACTACGTCGCACTGATTCTGTCGGCCGTCGGAGGAATTCATTGCGCCCGATTTGCCGGCAATCGTGATTGGTTCTTGCAGTTTCAGAGTGCTGTCTTGCTGCAGATACTTCTCTACAGTCGCATTGTGGACTCTGATCGCCAACGACCAAGATCGGTTTTCTTGTCGCCATCGGCACCCGCGTAAAAGAGGGTTTTCGACGCCAATGTCATCGACTTTGGTTGGGTCCACGCCCCACCCTTTGAGCTCGTCTGCGGTGAACGCTGTGCACGGCTCGAAGGCGCTGCCATCTGTGTGTTCGTTGGCGGGAGGGTGTGGCGCTGGCAGGGTGTTGCTTATTGTTGTCGGAGCCGCCGTTGCATGGCTGTTTGAAGGCACATCGCTCGACGTCGACAGCACGGCTTCACCAGCCGTCGGTGTTGTGCAGGCTACGAGGGCGCACCCCACGACTGTGGCTACTGCGAGCCGAACTGAGCTACTGCATGCCAGGTGCATGAGGATCTATCGAAATCTGTCGGCCGCTCAGAGCCTGGGTGTTGTTGGACTCGACCGCACGGATAGCCATCTCGGTAGCGACGAAGCGATCGGCGAAGCCTTGGTACTCCTTGCTGAGTGTGTTCAGCGCTTCACGAAGACTTTCGGCGATTGACTTGTACTGGCCAGCGACTCCCTGGCCCGTGTCCAGCGGAACGTCCTCCCCGAACCCCTTGGCTGCTGCAAGATCGTCAATCTTGTCTAGCTGTGCGTCGACCTTCTCCTTGGCGCGCAGACAGTAGGCTGCAGCCTTTTGGCCCGCGTTCTCGGCCATGTGCAATGTCCGGCCATTGGAAGCGTCGTTCATCGCATTCTGCTGCAGGTCTGGACTGAAGTTGTCCCAGTTGAAGCCAGTGGTCACGATTTCCTCCCCTCGTGGTGGTTGTCAGTATGCCTTTGATGCATCTGTGCGCCAAGGCGTGTTCAGGTGCCCGAGGCGGGCCAGCCAGGCTCGGCTGGAAGTGTCGGGTAGTCATCTCTCGGATGCTCGCCGAGCAGAAGGAAACGGCGCCTCTCGAACGGATCTGGTGCCTTGTCCGCACATGTTTGCCGGTCTCGGTCGTACTCATCCTTCGGCCACATGTTGGGCTCGCTGTCTTGGGGCACTGTATACAGAACGAGACTGGCGCGTACGGTCCATGCGCCGAATACGTCGACACTGGCGTTGGGTGCGGTACCTCGTTGCAACGTCGTCGTGGGATCGGGTCCCTGCGGCGGCGGGACGAGCGAGATCCGGTAGACCTGGACGCCCGTGATGGGGTCCGCCGTGTCAAGGGGCTGTGGGGGGTTGCGGTGCGGGTAGCGGTACTGTCCGCTGGATTGCAGCGTGGCAGTGGCGTAGTCCCAGTCGCACATCTTGACGGTGTAGCCAGCTTGATGGTCTCCGGTCACCGACAGGATGTGTTGTCTCCAGGTTCCGACAATCGGAGTGGTGGTCTGGAACCCGTCGACGCTCAGATACTTGTCTCCTGCGACAGGCGGGCGAATTAAGGAATTGCGCCCGTTGTCGTTGGTAGGTACTGCGCGTTCAAAGCCGGGGTAGTAGAGGGCGGGGCTGGCCATCAATCCGGCAAGGATGTAGGACTCGCGGTAGGCCCGCACGATGACTGCCGGACCGGTGAGCAGGTCGATGCCGGGCTCGGCGGACCAGCGGATCCGCAGATCCTTGGTCAGACCGGTGAACGGAGCCGTGGGCTGGTCGGCGGGACCACTGCGGTCCCAGAGGGTGCAGCCGGTCAGGGTCAACGTGACGGCAAACAACATGCGGGCGACGACCCGCACGGAGGTCCGGCACCGCGGACCGGCTGTCATGCCGGCCACTGCGCAACCATGTTGTAGGCAACCCTGATCGGATCGGCGTTACCGGGCTCTCCGGGCACACCCTTGAGGCCGTTATTTACCTGGGTGTGATAGTTGGATGCGGACATCTTCTCGTTGGGGTGTGCCTTGTTGATTTCCTCAAGAGTCCCGATCTTCTGTGGCCCGTTCGGATGAGCGGCGTCCACTGGCACAAGAATTTGTGGTGAGACCTGGTCGGGATTAAGCGTGCCATTGGCTAAGTAGGCATTGAGAAGTAGGTGCTGTGCGCTTTCTGGCGCCATGTCTACGCCGTTGGTCATACCGCCGTCGCCGACGGACCCGATGATGCTGGATTTGAGCGCGTCGGCCATCATGCCGAACTCGGGCCCTACGCCGGGAATTGCGAGCTTCGCAAGTTTGGTACCGGCGTCGTAGGCCTTGCTCTTAAGGTCGTGCAGAGCTTTCTCGTCTCCGTGTTGCTGGTTATTGGCCGCCGTAAGCCCGGAATCGGCAAGGGCCTGGAACCTGCCCGCCTGATCCAGATCACCGATCGCACCACTACCGGAATTGTGCACGGAATCAGCGTAATGCTGGGTTGCCGTGACCGAGTCGCGGTACAACGCACCGTTGATCGTCTTTGCCGCTTCTGGGTCCGACGACAGGACGTTGAACACGTTCCTGGCTTCGGGAAGTTTCCCGTTGCTGGTGTTGGCATCGGTATCGAACGCGTCGCCGAATCCCGGAAACTGGCCGAATACGTCCTGTGTGCCGCCCGCAATGGCCGCGGTGTACGGCGCGAGACCGTTTGCCATGCCCTGCATGAGGCCAGGGTTGTAGTCGCCGACGGAGGCGAATATACCCATGGGGTGTTTCGCAAGACCGGGGTGTTCGGAGAGGTAGCTGGCGTAGGCGCGGGCCGTCTCACCAGACGTCCGCGCATCTTCCAGAGAAACCCCATCTCCCGGCACGGCTGATGTGCCCGTCCAGCTAAACAGGTTCCCCGCCGCTGCGCCGCGGTCGGGAAATACATGGCTGGTCAGATCGCCAAGGAATTGGTCGTTACGATGGCCGTCGGGCCCGACCAGGATGTCGTGAACGGCAATGTGATCGCGGCTGGTTGCCTTGAATATGTTCTGTAGCTCGGAATCGACGGGGCCCTTGAGGGAGTCGCCGTGCTGGTTTTCGTATTGCAGAATGTCGGCGCCACGTTGCAGTAGTTTGTGGTCGAGCTCGGTGCCGCGTTGAAAGCCCGCGTCGCCATCCATGATGACCTCGGACAAGCGGTTGAGATTCCCTGCAGCGGCACCGATCTGGGCCTCAGGCCTGCTCGGGTTGAAGATGGTTGGGTCATCGCGGTGATAGACGGGTGACTTGTCGTTCAGCAGGTTCTGAACCGAGGTGGGCAGCTTGTCGTACCCACCCGTCGTAAGCTCGGTGGTGGAACCCTGTGCGCCAGGGCGCAATTCGGTCTTCGCGTAGCCGTACTGGTTCGAACCCATCATCTGCAGCGCGTTACCGATAATGCTCTTGTTGTTGCCCAGGCGTCGCTCGGCCCGGTGAATGTCCTCGACTGACATCCCATTCATCTGCGCCTGTAGTTGCCCCAACACCTGCTGCTGCGAACGCGTCAACTGCACCGGCCTGCCCGCGTCGCGATCCGCGATCTGCTCCGGGCTCAGGATCGATGCCGCCTGAACGCGTGCCTTCTGCTCTTCCGTGGCGGTACCGGCGAGAACGTCGTGGACATCGCGTTCGGCTTGTTCGGGGCTCCCCTCGGCGATTTGTTTCTCGGCCATGGTGTGACCGCCGGTGCCCTCGTCGAGCACGCGAGCCAATGAGTCGTCCAACATTTCGCCGCGCGCAACGAGGCCCGTCACCCGCTGGTGAAGTTCCTTCAGTTTGTCGATGACCTTCTGTAATTGGTCTTTGTTCAAACCAGTGATATCCGGCGGCGTCACCGTGTTCGTCTTGGGATAGATGTCCACCTTCGGGGGCGCCGCAGCGTATGCCAAGAAGGAGCCGATGTCGTCGGCCAGAGCTTGCGACTCTCCGTAGGCCTTGTTGGCATGCATCGCCACATACATCGCCTCAAACCCGGAGTTCTCGAAGCGGGCGGCCGAGCGCTTCATCGCATCCCTGGCAGCGTCGCCGGCATCACCTTTCCAGGTCGACATGTCGATGATGGCCTGCACCTTGTCCGCGGCCTGCTGACTGGCATCACCCCGTTTAGATGCGGCATCCGCGAGTGCCTTGATCTGCGGTGGCCAGTGCTGCAACTCGTCGAGCGTCATCCCCATATTTGTTCCCCCCTTAGACCGAGCTGCCGGGCCCGGCTTGCTCGATACCCGCACGATTGAGCTCGTCCCGGTTCACGAATTTAACCGCGGACGCCTTGTGGTTCTCGCCGTGACTAGTGAGCTCTGCGTGATGGTCTGCGGTTTCCTTCTCCCACTCGGAAATCCGGTTGCCCAACGCGTTGGCGGCGCGCCCCGATCCGAAACCGGCCTGCGCGTCGGTCAATGCGCGATGGGCGGCGTCGTGCGCGTCCTTCAGGTCGGAAGCGTGCGTGTGGAGTTGGTCCCCATGAATCTGCAATTCGGCCGGGTCCACATGCAAGTGCCCACCCGATGAACCCGAAACGCTCGCCATGCCTGACTCTCCTCGTCCATACGGCATGCATGCCGCTATATAAAGATCCGACGGGGTAGGGACCCGTTTGGTTCCATGTTTTTTCGACGGATTCACAGACCAGCCACGGGGGCAACGCACACCGCTCGGAGGTCCGGCGCCCACGCTTGACCCGCCTAACTTATCGCTGATAACTTAACGCCGTTATCCTCCGGAGGAAGGCGTTGCGATGCTGGAACGTTTAGCTCGATCGGTTATCGCGGCACCCCGCGTCGTACTCGGCGCGGCGCTCCTCATCGCCATAGCAGCCGCCATCTTCGGGGTCCCGGTGACCAAGCATCTGGCCGCAGGCGGACAGCAGGACCCCAATTCCGAGTCGGCGTATGTGACACGAGTTCTCGCCGACAAGTTCGACATCAGCGACCAATCCCTGGTCTTCATGCTCACCAGCGATCAGGGCGTCAAGAGTCCGCAGATGCGGGCCGTCGCAGCCGATCTGGAGCGCCAGCTCAAAGACTCCGGTGAGGTGCTCAACCTGACCTCGGCGTGGACGGCTCCGCCGCAGGTCGCCGATGATCTCTTCGGCACCGACGGCAAGTCGGGGTTGATCGTCGCCGGACTGACCGGCGGTGAGAACGACGCTCAGAAGCACGCGGCCACTCTCATCAAATCGCTCGCCGTCGACCGCGACGGAGTCTCGGTCAAGGCCGGGGGCGTGGCCACGCTTTACAACCAGATCGTCACGCAGTCCGAGAAGGACCTGCTGGTCATGGAATCGATCGCGATTCCGATCAGCTTCGTGGTGCTGGTCTGGATCTTCGGCGGTCTCTACGCGGCCTTGCTGCCCCTCGTCGTCGGGGTGTTCTCGATCGTGGGGGCGATGTCGATCCTGCGCGGTCTGACGTACGTCACCGACGTATCGGTGTTCGCGCTGAACCTCGCTGTCGCCATGGGATTGGCGCTTGCCATCGACTACTCGCTGCTGATCATCAGTCGCTACCGCGAAGAGGTGAACGCCGGTAAACCGCGCGACGAAGCGCTCGTTCTGACCATGACCACCGCGGGCCGCACCGTGCTGTTCTCGGCGCTGACGGTCGCCCTGGCGCTGGTGGCACTGATCCTGTTCCCGATGTACTTCCTCAAGTCCTTCGGGTACGCGGGTGTGGCCGTGGTGTTCGTCGGCGCCATTGCGGCTCTTGTCATCGTGCCGGCGGTGGTGACTCTGCTCGGTGACCGGATCGATGCTCTGGACGTACGCCGCCTCATTCGCAAGATCCTGGGCAGGCCGGAACCCGCCGCTAAGGAGGTCACCGAGACCTTCTGGTATCGAAACACCAAACAGGTTATGGCCCGGGCGATTCCGATCTCGATCGTGATCGTCACGGCATTGGTGGTTCTTGGCATGCCGTTCCTCAACGGAACGTTCGGATTCCCGGACGACCGGGTGTTGCCGGCATCGGCCTCGGCGCATCAGGTCGGCAACGAGATGCGCCGAAACTTCAACAACAACAGCTCCACCAATCTGTCCGTCATCGCCGAGGGCATCGGTGCGGTGCCGCCACGGGCCATCGACGAGTACGCCACGGACCTCTCGAAGATCGAGGATGTCAAGGAAGTGGCCGCCCCCACCGGTGCGTTCATCCGGGGCATGAAGGTCGGTCCGCCCTCCGGTGCGACCGGGATCAAGGAGGGGACAGCGCTTTTCACGGTCCAGACCGGTGCCAAGCCCTACACCGATGCCGCCGAGCGTCAGCTTGACGCCATCCACGCCCTCCCCGGTCCGGGCGATACCACCGCCAAGATCGGCGGGGGAGCCCAATTGGATCGCGACGCCGTCGACGGCATCGTGCACAAGCTGCCCTTGGTACTGGCCATCATCGCGATCGTCACCTTCGCGCTGCTGTTCCTGTTGACCGGCTCGGTGATATTGCCACTGAAGGCGCTCGTCCTCAACGTGCTGTCGCTGACGGCGACCTTTGGCGCGCTGATCTGGATATTCCAAGAGGGGCACCTGGGTGGATTCGGGACCGAGGTCACCGGCACGATCGTCGCCACCATGCCGATGCTGTTGTTCTGTATAGCGTTTGGGCTGTCGATGGACTACGAGGTGTTCCTCATCTCGCGGATCCGTGAGTACTGGATGGCATCCGGACGTACACGCGCGGACAACGACGAGGCCGTGGCACTCGGGGTGGCCCGCACCGGACGGGTGGTCACCGCGGCAGCGATGATCATGACCATCGCTTTTGCGGCACTGATGGCCGCGCAGGTGTCCTTCATGCGCATGTTCGGCACCGGACTGACCATCGCGATCGTGGTCGACGCCACCATCATCCGGATGCTGCTGGTGCCCTCGTTCATGCGAATGCTCGGGCGCTTCAACTGGTGGGCTCCCAAGCCGCTGGTCAAACTCCATGACCGAATCGGATTCAGTGACTAAGCGTCAGCGTTCCTCGCGCGGGGAAGGAGACCAACTGCGCGACGAAATCATCGACGCCGCAATCGAACTTGTCCTGGACGCCAAGGAGCTGCGTGCGCCGTCCATTCGTGAGGTGGCGCGCAAGATTGGTGTGACCCCGCCGTCGATCTATCTGCATTTCGCGGATAAGGACGAGCTGATGGACGCGGTGTGTGGGCAGTACTACCAACAGCTGGACGATGAGATGGTGGCCGCGGCCGTTGATCAGCCGACCACGCTGGAGCGTCTGCACGCGCAAGGTATGGCCTACGTGCGCTTCGCCGTCGCGACCCCGCTGATGTACCGGCTGGCCACCTCGGCGCCGCCCCGCGATGACAGCGAAGTGGATGAAACGCTGGTCAGTGCGGCATTCGCGCACTTACACAAGGGGGTTCAAGAGCTCGTGGAAGAAGGTTTCTACCCCGACGGCGACACCGTCGCAATGGGCCTGCAGCTGTGGTCGGCGGCGCATGGGGTGGCCTCGATGCTGGTCACCAAACCGTACCTGCCGTGGGGTGATGCGGAACTGTTCGCCGACAACGCGTTACGTGCGGCCTGCTTGGGACAGGCAGTCAGTGATATCGACCTGACCGGGGTGCTGCCGCGTCAGAAGTAGAGCTGCACCGAGGCCAGCGTGCCCGGTGCCGCCGAGTTGTCGGAGAACTCGAAGAGCCCCACCCCGCGCCGACTGCCCAGATGCACGGTGGCTGACACCGACGAGCCTGCGGCCAACAGCTTGTCGACGGTCAAAGAACTTGCTGCCGAGGCGAACTCGGCCAGCGATGCCTCGGTCACGCCGTCGAGCGAGAGGACGGCCTCCGGGGCGAGCAGCCGGGTGACCGTCGGGATGTCCCGGGCCGCCAGCGCGGCCGCCAGCTCCTGGACGCGCTGTTTGCCGGTCTGATGCACGCCCTTGAGTCCGCGCATGAATCCCAGCACACCGTTGAGTCCCTGGTTCTTCAGCAGTTGCGGGCCCAGCTTGGCGCTCGCGAGCAGTCCGTCGCCGCCGGAACCCAAGAGTTGGCTGATCATGGCGCGCAGCTCCCAGTACGCGAACAACCGGTCGATCTTGAGTGATGAGGCCGGCCCGTCCTCCACGACGTCATAGCGCAGATGCATCGGGATGTGCATGGTGACGCCGGTCGACATGGTCGTATGAATCGTCAGATCACGGAGTACCGACATCCCGGCGACCACATCGTTCTCGACGTCGAACACGATCGTGTTGGGCGCGATGAAGGTGTCGTAGAACTTGCTGATCGCGGCCTCGCCGATATGCGGCCGCGAGCCCACCGGATCATTGACCTGGCCGTAGGTGGCGAACAGGCCGACCCAGGCGTCCTTGTCGTGTGCACCGACAGCCGCTGGCGACGCCTGAACGGTCGCCAGCAGCTCGTCGGCAAAGGGTGCGCTGGTCACTGGGCTTTAGGACAGTGCCCCGAGCACCGCGTCGTAGTCGGGTTCCTGAGCGATCTCGGGCACCAGCTCGGTGTAGGCGACGTTGCCGTCGGCACCGATGACGACGATCGCGCGGCCCAGCAGTCCGGTCATCGGGCCGTCGGTGATGACGACGCCGAAGTCCTCGCCGAACGAGCTCCGGAAGGCCGACGCGGTGCCCACGTTCTCGATGCCCTCAGCGCCACAGAAGCGCTTCTGGGCAAACGGCAGGTCCTTCGACACACACAGCACCGGCGCGCCCGCCTCGGCGGCGCGCTGGTTGAAGGTCCGCACGCTGGCCTGGCAGACGGGGGTGTCGATCGAGGGAAAGATGTTGAGGATCACCGGCTTATCCCGGTACTGGTCGCTGGTGACGGGGCCGAGATCGGCGCCTACCAGCTCAAATGCCGGGGCAGGAGAGCCGACAGCGGGAAGCTCGCCGACCGTGTTGATGGGGTTTCCGCGCAACGTGATCTGTGCCATGGCCCCAGTGTTCCAGAGTTCGGTTATCGCTGGGGTGGTGGGGTGGGAGCTAGTTTGAGTGGCGGATGGGGGCTGGATCAGCGCCAGCGGGGCTAGGTTGGATGACATGGCGACGCCCGTCAGCTTCGACAACAGATTCTTCTCGGCAGTGTGGTCTGCCATCGCGCGCCGCGAGCCGGCCGAGATCAAGGAGTTGCGCGCCGAGAACCTGCGCGGCCTGACGGGACATGTCCTGGAGGTAGGTGCGGGAACCGGCTCGAACTTCCCGCTGTATCCGAAGACGGTGACGTCGGTGACGGCGCTCGAACCCGAATCCAGGCTGCGTCCGCAAGCCGAGGAGGCCGCCGCGGCGGCGTCGATCCCGGTGACCGTGACCGCCGGCGTGTTCGAAGATCTGGCCGTCACGGGTGAGGACCGCTTCGATGCGGTGGTGTGCTCGCTGGTGTTGTGCTCGGTCAGCGACCCCGATCGTGCCGCCGCGCAGGCATTCGAGGTACTCAAGCCCGGTGGCGAGGTGCGTTTCTTCGAGCACGTCGCCCACGGGGGTGCACTCGGATTGGCGCAGCGTGCGGTCGACGCGACGTTCTGGCCCCGACTGTTCGGGAACTGCCATACGCACCGGGACACCCTGGCAGCGATCGAACGGGCGGGATTCGAGATCGAGGGGCAGCGCGACGACTGGCTGAAGATCTTCGGTATTCCCATGCCGTCCTCGTCGATCGTGATCGGACGTGCGGTCAAACCCGTCTAGAGCGCTGCGGATCAACCGAATTCAACGACCGTCATCGCCGGCCTGATCCGGCCGGAGAACGGCAGGTCATAGAACAGCGGCGTGGCCAGCTTCAGGAAGTTTCCGCGTCCAGCAGGCATCCGCACCTCACGCACCGTGCGCACACCCTCGAGGGCCCGCAGCTGCCCGTACTGGTGGGCGGTGAAGGAGAACGGCATCGGCGGCACCGTGTAGTGCTCGCTCAGCTTCCAGCCGCGCCGCTGCGAGTACACGCTCATCAACCAGGGGATGGTGTCGAAGACCATCCACCCGCCGGGGAAGCGTTTGGCACAGGCGGCGATGAGGTCGAACACCACATCGCGTTCCAGGTACATCAACAGCCCCTCGGCGGTGATGAGGACGCCGTTGGAGTCGTCGACCTGGTCCATCCAGGAGTGCTCGAGTGCGGACTGCGCGATGTATCGGAGCCGATCGGCGGGCGGAAGCAACTGCTGGCGCAACCGCACGATGGGTTCCAGGTCGACGGACAGCCAGTTCAGCTCGCCGTTGTCGATACGCCAGAAGCTGGTCTGCAGCCCCTCGGCCAGCGCCACCACGGTGGCCCGCGGGTGATTGGCCAGATATTCGTTGGAGACGTTGTCGAATGTCAACGCCCGCAGGGCAATTCCCTGATGCGTGCGGCCGAAGTGGTGGTAGTCGTAATCCAGGCTGTCGCGCAGGACGATGGCCATCGGATCCTCGAGCACACCGTCGGGCCGGTTCGCTTCGGTCGCTCGTTGATTCAAAGTGATGAGCGCGGTTTCGGACACCCCGTCGAGGTGGCGGGCATCAATGGCAGCCATGCACGCCACAGTACTAGCGAACGAGCTTGTGCAACGTTCTCAGATTGCGGGTGGTCGTCGTCGACTTGTATCGCTTCTTGCCGGTCGTCTTGCCGATGGGGCTGCTCAGAGTCTGCGACCTGGGCACCTGCCAATACAGCACGCCGTCGCCGGCGGCGATGCGTTCGCTCTCGTCGAGTTCGCCACCGAGGGCAGCCAGCTCGGTGAGCACCGCGGGGTCGCTGCAGAACATCACGTACGAGTGCACGCCCTCGATCTCCGGCTCCCAGGGGAACGCCGCGATGATGCGGCCGATCGTGTCCAGGTTGTACACCAGCACCCAGGCTTCATATCCGAAGCGATCGCCGAGTACCTGCTGCAGCCGTTCCTTGACCGCTGAGGCGGATTCGGTGGAATCCAACAGCACGTTTCCGCTGGCGAGAATTGTTGTCACACCGGTAAATCCGTCGGCCTCGAGAGCATCGCGGACATCGGCCATCTTCATCGTGATGCCACCGACGTTGACTCCGCGCAGCAGGGCGGCATATCTGGTCACGGCTATCCGAACTGCAGGAGCGTCATGGAGGGGCGAGTTCGGCGCAGAAACCCGCGATCAAGGCGCTTGGAGTTGACGAACTTCCAGATTCCGCGCCCCGGATGCAGCGGTATGTCGATGGCGGCCGTCACCCCCGGAACAGAGGTGAGTGCCTCGCCCTCATCGGGTGTCAGCGCGAACGGCATGGGTGGTGCCACGTAGCGGTCCGACAACGTGAACCCCTGCAGGGTCCGCCTGCTGAACCAATGCGGGATGTTGTCGAACATCATCTGTCCGCCGGGAAAACGCTTGGCGCAGGCCTCGATTAGCCCGAGTGATTCGTCCGGCTGCAGGTACATGAGTAGACCCTCGGCCGTGATGAACACGCCACCTGAGGCGTCGACCCGATCCATCCAGCTCAGGTCCAGGGCCGACTGGGCCAGCTCGACAATCCGTTCATTCTTGGGCAGCAGCTTGTTGCGCAACTCCATCACCGGTGGCAGATCAACGGAGTACCAAGTGAATTGGGTCGTGGATTCCGCGCCGCCCAACCGCCAGAAGCTGGTTTGCATGCCTTCGGCGAGTGCGACCACCGCTGACCGGGGATGCGTCGCCAGATACACACGTGCCTGCGTGTCGAAGGCACGGGCCCGCAGGGCGTGGCTCTGCGACGGGCGGCCGAACTTGCGGTAGTCGTACTCGATGGCGTCGAAGAGTTCTGCGGCCAGCGGATCCTGAATCACCCCATCCGCGCGCTTGGCCTCGGTGCCGCGGTTGTGCAGTGTCCACAAGGTGGTGGCCGAGACACCCTCCAGGCTGTCTCCGCTGATCCGCGATGAGTCACTGGGGCGAAGAGCGTCAGACTCGGTCATGAAGCTGATGCTAGTGAAATGGTGCGACGATCGGTCTATCCCTTGGTTAGGCTGATGGGCATGACCGATTCGAAGGCGAGCGGCGATTCGGCCGCGGACGATGCCAAGCGCAGGTTCCGCGAGGCCCTTGACCGTAAGAACAACAAGGCCAACGCCGCAGCCGACAATAAGGACACCGCCAGCAAGCCGACCCATGCACATGGCCGGGCCGGCTCGCATCGCGAATTCCGCCGTAAGAGCGGTTAAGCCTCTCGCCTCTGGTTGGCCAGTGCCCGGGCGATAATCAGTCCGGCCAGGGCAACCACCCAGCACGTAAGGCCAAAGCCCTTGAGTCCCCAGACGACTGAGGCCAGGGTGAACCCGCCGGCCGTCATCAGCGCTATGCCGACGGTGGCACTGCGCAGACCGGGATGCGCGACATAACCACCGTCCCAGCTGGGCAGTGGGTTGTTCTCCAGCGGTCGCAGGGCCAGGAAGAGTCCGGTCACCAGGACCGCCATCGTCGCGACTTGAAGTACCGACAGCGCGGCGAAATCCGGTGCTGCGGTGTTGTATCGAGGGAACCCGAGGAAATCGAACACCAGGTGCATGCCCAGCAGCGCGGGCATGTGCCAGAGGTACAGCGTCATCGCGCCCGAGTTGCCGATGGCCACGGCCCACCACACCCGAGGGCGCTGAGCCCATCGATTGATGGCGGGCATTGCCGCGATGGCGAGTGCGGACAGGATGATGGCGTGCCCGGCCAGCACCAGCGAGGGCGGAATCATGTTCGGCACCTTCTGCCCGGCCACGCCGACCAGACTGATCGTGTACGGCCCGAAGGTCACCAACGCGATGTTGACCGCGAATACGGCTGCGGCCAGTAGCAACGCCGCCTTCTGGGTGATCAGCTGCCGGCGGTACCCCACGCCCAAAACCGCCGGCAGCAGCCACACCACGAAGTTCACGTATCCGATGCCCTTGGGCGCGTCCAGGCCCAGCCGCAGCACGTCGATTGCCGCGATGCCCAGGTAGATCGCCGCCAGCGCAGTGAACATGGCGCGTGTCGTCGTAATCCGGGCCAGCAGCGGAACCGCCGCCAGGACCAGTACATAGGCGCCCAGGAACCAGAGAAGCTGGGTGCTCACACCGGCGACCGGCTCGTACACGTGCAGCGGCAGGAGCTGCCGAAGTATCAGCAGCGCCACCGCCCAGAAGCCCAGATAGTAGAACACCGGGCGGTACAGCCGGGTGCAGCGATGCATGAGCCAGGACCCCCAGCTGGTGCCGGGCTTCCAGGAGCCCACACTGGCGGCGACACCGGCGAAGAAGAACAGCGGCATGATCTGGAAAACCCAGGTCAGTGCCTGGAAAACGGGGCGGCCGTTGAGCAGGTTGCCCCATAGCAGCACACCGTTGTCGATGGCGCTCACCGCCATGATGGTGTGCCCGAGGACCACGCCGACCAGCGACACGATCCGGATCACGTCAAGTGCGCGGTCGCGCGTTGTCGGAGTGGCAGCGCCCACCTGGGCGGCTGTGGGCAAGCCCAGAGTCATCGTCATGCACCTAGCGTCGCCCAGTGCCGATCACCGACACAGCGCGTCGCTACGCGACCTCGCTAGGTAGTTTCCCCTGGACCTGGCGAGTAGGACTAGCCGCCGAGCGCGGCGATGAGGTCCTTGATCTTGGCGGCCTCGTCCTCGGTGACGGCTTCCTCGGATTCGACTGCCGTCAGGAATCCGACCTTCAGGCCGGCGCCATTGGCGGTTTCCTGCGCGGTGAGCCGCGCCCGTCGGCGCGCGGTGTAGAGACGTTGTCCCAACGTCGCGCTGGGGCTGTTGGCCGCGTCCTTCATCAGATCGTCGTACCGATGGCGCACTCCGCTCAGCGCGACGACGACCGAGGGCGTGACGCGGCTGCGGCCGGCCGCCTTCGAGATCGCACCCTCGAGCTTTCGCAACCCACTGAGGACGACGCCAACGCGTTCGCCGTACTCGGGATCGGTGGGTTCGGGCAGGGTGTCGATGGCGGAGGCGTACATGTGCACCGCCGCATCGACGAGGCTGACAATGACTGGGGCTTCGCCGTCATCCGGCACGACTTCAGGCACGACCCATCGACTCCTTCTGAAAAGACCGGTAACGACCCCGGAGTAGGCAGGGGCCGCCGACAACTTAGCGCCGATCCACGGCCCGGACAACCCTTATCGGATGAACGGTTTCTGGCCCGAGCGTCTCAGTGGGGTGTGTGAACTGTGCTGTGCTACCTATATTTTCGGCACCACAGCTGTGGTCATGGGGTGTAGCGGCAACAGATCTTGATTAGCCGGTGGTCGCCGGTGCCGTCGTTTCCGCCCGGCGTGGGCGTTCTTGCCAGATGACCGCGATCAGGCAGAGCGCCGCCAGGGCGGCCACCGCGAGCGCGAACGTGATCCCCGCGGTGCGTAGTCCCCACGCTTGCGCGGCCAGGCCCTCGCCGATGACCGGCAGGGCGATTCCGATGTAGGCGACGACGAAGTAGCTGGAGGTCACCTCCGCGCGGTTGTCCTCCGGAGTGCGGTCGGCGATGGAGGCCAGTCCGCGGCTGAAGCTGATGCCCTGCCCGATGCCCACGACCACGGCGCTGGCCAGGTACCAGGGCAATGACGAGGTGTGCAGGGCCACCACCACGAGCAGCATCCCGGTCAGCAGGATTGCGCAGCCAAGGATCAGCGCCTTGGCCGCCGGCACCTGCCGGACGAGAATCTGTGCCACACAAGAGGATCCGAATGTGAGGAAGACACTTGCCCCGGCCACCGCGTGGTTGTCGATGCCGAGCACCCCGGACAGGAATCCGGGGGCCACAGCCGTGAAGGAGCCGAGAGCCGCGAATCCGGCGAACCCCGCTGTCGCCGCGGCCGCGAATGTCGCACGAACCTGGGGAGGTAGCGAAAGACGTTGCACACCAAGTGTTCCATGCCTCGGCGCGGTCTCCGGTGCCGCGAGTAGAGCCACTACGGCGATGGACACGAGTCCGATATGGACGATGAACGCGAGGTGGGTGGGCCAGGGTGCGTACTGAACGAGGATGCCGGCCACCAGGGGTCCGAGTCCGAGGCCGCCGGTGTTGGCGATGGTGGCGACGGCGGCCGCTCGTCCCCGCCATTGTTCGGGTGCCGCCTCGATGACGGCGACGGTAGCCGCGCCGGTGAAAAACCCCGCGGACAGCCCCGAGACGATGCGGGCGATCAGCAGCAGCGGAACCGAATCGACGAACAGGAAGATGACTGAGCTGAGGATGGCGAATCCGGCGCCGGTCAGCAACAGGGGCCGACGGCCGAGAACGTCGGACCAGCTGCCGAACAGCAGCAGCGCGAACAGCACGCCGGCCGCGTAGGTCGCATACACGACCGTCGTCGTGAGCACGGAAAAGTGCATCTGCTGCGAGTACAGGGCGTACATCGGGGTCGGCATGGTGGTGCCGATCATGACCGCCGAGAAGCTGAAGGCCAGCAGGATGAACGCGGCCGAACGCCGCAGACGGGCAATCACAACCCAATGTAAGTCATGGGCGGGCCCGTCTCATTCCGCCCGGATCAATGGGCGATCGCCTTTTCCGCGCCGATGCCCGTCAGGGAGCGCACCTCCATCTCCGCGTTCAGCCCGGGGTCGCCCTTGTCGTTGGAGGTCAGCGTCCCGGCGATGCCGAGCAGGAAGGCCAATGGAATCGAGACGATGCCGGGATTGGCGAGCGGGAACCAGGCGAAGTCCGCGCCGGGGATCATCGCCGTCTTCGCGCCGGAGACGGCGGGGGAGAAGACGATGAGCACGATGGTGGAGATCAATCCGCCGTACATGCTCCACAGCGCGCCGCGGGTGTTGAACCGTGCCCAGTACAGCGAGAAAAGGATGGTCGGCAGATTGGCCGCTGCCGCGACCGCGAAGGCCAGTGCCACCAGGAACGCGACATTCTGCCCGTTGGCCAAGATGCCGAGCCCGATCGCGATGACGCCCAGTACCACTGCGGTGATCCGCGACACCCGGACCTGTTCCGCTTCAGAGACGTTGTGGTTCTTAATGACTGAGGCGTAGATGTCGTGTGCGAATG
Source organism: Mycobacterium sp. D16Q16 (assembly GCF_002013745.1). NCBI lineage: Bacteria > Bacillati > Actinomycetota > Actinomycetes > Mycobacteriales > Mycobacteriaceae > Mycobacterium > Mycobacterium sp. D16Q16. The sequence goes on along the minus strand of NZ_MAEY01000001.1, from coordinate 498,585 downwards.
ATGCCGATGCGGTGATCGTTAATCCGGCCACCACGGCGAGAATGGTCGCGAAGGCCACCGCCGAGATGACCGCGAGCAGGATCACCCCACCCAGCTCGAAGGCCAACAGCGGTGCGGCCGAGTTCTGGCCACCGGCCGCTGCCAGGATGCGATCGGGTCCGACGAGTGCGGCGGCGCCGTAGCCCAGCGCCAGCGTGAACAGGTAGAAGGCGCCGATCAGTCCGATCGCCCACACCACCGATCGGCGAGCCTCCTTGGCGGTGGGCACGGTGTAGAAGCGCATCAGGACGTGGGGGAGTCCGGCGGTGCCCAGTACCAGCGCGAGTCCGAGCGACAGGAAGTTGATCTTTGATGTCAGGGAGCCGCCGTACTGCGCGCCCGGGGCTAGAACATCGCGGGACGCAACACCTTTGGTGTGGCTGTCGGAGACGGCGTGCTGCGCGGCGCCGAGGATGTCGGAGAAGTTGAAACCGAACTTGGCGAATACCGCGGCCGTCATGAGTGCGGCGCCGCTGATCAGTAGGACCGCCTTGATGATCTGCACCCAGGTGGTGCCCTTCATGCCGCCCACCAGGACGTAGACGATCATGAGCACGCCAACCACGCCGATGACAATCGACTGGCCCAGTCTGCTGTGGATATTGAGCAGGAGCGCCACCAGGCCGCCGGCACCCGCCATCTGCGCCAGGAGGTAGAACAGCGACACCGTCAAGGTGGAAGTCGCCGCTGCCAGTCGCACCGGGCGCTGCCTGAGCCGGAAACTCAGTACGTCGGCCATGGTGAATTTTCCTGTGTTGCGGAGCAATTCGGCGACCAGGAGCAGAGCCACCAGCCAGGCCACCAGGAATCCAATGGAGTACAGAAAGCCGTCATAGCCGTATACCGCGATGGCCCCGGCGATTCCGAGAAAGCTTGCGGCGGAAAGGTAGTCCCCGGCGATGGCGATGCCGTTCTGCGGGCCGGAGAACGCGCGCCCGCCGGTGAAGAATCCCTCTGCGGTCTTGTTACTGCCGCTGGCGCGGATAACGAGGTAGAGGGTGACGGCGACGAAGACGGTGAAGATCGCGATGTTGGTGGCCGGATTGCCGACGGTTTCGGCCGCCAGTATCGATGGGGTGCTCATGCCTGTTCCACCTCGGCACGGATGGCCGCGGCCTTCGGATCCAGCTCGCGGTTGGCGAATCTGACGTAGAGGCCGGTGATGACGAACGTGGTGACGAACTGGCCAAGGCCCAGTACGAGTCCGACGTTGATGTTGCCGAGGAGCTTGATCGCCATGAAGTCGTGCGCGAAAGCTCCCAGCACGACATAGAGGCCATACCACACGAGGAAAAAGGCTGTCATGGGAAAAACGAAGCGGCGCAATGTTTTCCGGAGTTCCTGAAATTCCGCGCTGTCCTGGATTTCCAGGGCTCGTTCGGCGGACAGCTCGGCAGGATCGATGGCGGTCAACGCTGGCTCCTTATGGGTACCTGTCAGGGTGCTGGGAGAGCCTAATGAGAGCCGAGTCACGGCCGTGGGGTTTCTCGCGCTGGTTTGTCAGGTGTTCACCTGGCCGGGCTGGGGTCCAGGGACCCGGGGCTCAGACGCTTCTGCGCGCCGACTCTTCCCCGTACTGCTGGTTGACCGCGCGGAGGAACTTCTCCGCATCGGTGGGCTCGACCGGAGGTAGGTGGATGGTCTCGCTGACGATGCCATCCGGAAGACGCGGCTCGGAGCCGACGTCGGGAATGAAGTTCTTCAGGGCGCCATCGGTGAAGGGCACGCCGGATTTGACCTGGTTGTTGGACACGAGGTCGAACGCCCGCGTCATCGCGTCGCGAGATTCCTCGGGTAGTCCGGCTTTGATGGCCGCGATCTCGGTGGCGGATTTGCCATCGAAGGACTGTGCGAATTCGTACAGATATTGCAGTTGGTTGGACGGGATGGTGACGCTCTTACCCGCGGCCAGGTCCTTGAGCTGCCGATCGTCCAAGAGCGATGCCGTGTTGACGCGGCTCAACACACTTTGATCGCGCTGGCTGTCCGCCTGGAAGTGCTCGCCGTCCCGATTTCCCTGTGCGGAGGTCAGCCCGCTGAAGGGATTGAACGAGGCCGCCAACTCATCGCAAATGGCGTCGATCTGGTGCTGGGCCTCTAATTCGGCTGCCCACCACTTGTCGTAGGCCTTCCGCATCATCCGGGTGAACTTCACGGCGCTCTGGTTCGCCTTCTCGATGACTTCCGCGCTGGTGTGGGGCTGCATGATCCAGCTGGCGGTGAGGTCCTCGGCCACCGTGTAGCCGTGGTCGGTGGCCTCGTTGTACAGGTCGACCGCCTCGCGGCGATATTCGATCGACTGGAACTCCAAGGTGACCAAGGCCTTCGGGGCGTCATCGAGTAGTACCTGGGTGGCCAGGTAGATCGTCTTCTCATCGCTGGCCGCGGTGTCCTGGATCGCACGGGCAGTTTCACCGTCCCAGGGCAGGCCGCCCGGCCTGTCGATCGAATGCTTGTAGTCCTGGGCGCGGTGCTGCAGCTCGGTGGCGGCGAGCATCGCCTGGCGCAACGGCACGATCGACTGTTCGGGGTGGTTGGTCAGCAACCTTCTGGCCGAGTACTCAGACTTCATTGCGGCCTCGACAACGACGCGGCGGACAGGATGGTCTGTCGCACGTACTCTTCGGTGTCTCCGAACCGGGCCTGCGCCTGTTCGGACAGGTCTGCCATGTTGACGCAGCGTGCCGCAAACATGCGCTGCAATTCGGGGATGACTTCGGTGACGAGCCGTCTCACTGCGGTCAGCGATGGGGCATCCCCGGCTTCGACCCTGGTGGGGTTGGCGGCCCGGTTGCATAGCTTCTGGGCCTGTTCTCGTAATTCCGGCGACAGCTTGCGCAACGCCTCTAGATCAACGTCCAATTGGCCTGACAGCGGCAGCCTCCCCGAACACTGTGATCTTGGTCGCCCAAGTTGCCGTAGCCTAGCACCGCTCGGGTTGTCAAAGTTCAGAAGGAAGGAATGTCACATTGGCGAAATTGCAGCTAGCGCAGGACCCGGCCGCCGATGAGTTGCTGGAGGAAAATCCATTAGCGCTTTTAATAGCGATGCTCCTCGATCAACAGATTCCTATGGAAGTGGCCTTCGCCGGGCCCAAGAAGATCGCGGACCGGATCGGCGGTATCGACGCGCACCAGATCGCCGAGTATGACCCCGACAAGTTCATCGCCTTATGTTCCGAACGGCCGGCGATACATCGATTCCCTGGTTCGATGGCCAAGCGTGTCCAGGTACTCGCACAGGAGATCGTCGACGAATACGACGGCCGCGCGGAGAACATCTGGAAGGCGGGGGATCCGGATGGGGCCGAGTTGCTCAAGCGACTCAAGGCGCTTCCTGGATTCGGCGAGCAAAAGGCCAAGATCTTCGTGGCACTACTGGGCAAACAATACGGAGTTCAGCCCAAGGATTGGCGTAAGGCCGCCGGAAACTATGGCGAGAAGGACACGCACCTGTCGGTCGCGGACGTTGTCGACGGCGAGTCGCTCGGTCTCGTGCGGGCGCATAAGAAGGAAATGAAGGCTGCGGCCAAAGCAAAGGCGGCCAAGGCATAACGCCCTGACCGCCTTGCTTGTGTAGTGAACTACGGCAGTGCTGCGAACATCGGTGCCGACGGGACCATGCCAACGCCGGGGGCGGTGGCAGCGGGCAGTCCGGCGACGGGAGCGGCCGCGGCGGCCGGGATTCCGTTGACCAGGGCCGGCGGAATCAGCGTCTGCTGCACACCTGCGGGGAGCAGCTTGGGCAGGTTGGTGGCCCACAGATCAACGGTCTGCGTGACACCGTCCGCGCCGGGGATCTGCCCAACGCCGGGCAGGTTGCTGGTGGCGGGAACCGACGCCGGGGACAGTGCCTGCGCTGCCGCGGGCGTCAGTGCCTGAGCGGCGGCCGGGTTCAGTGCTTGTGCGGCGGCCGGAGCAGCCGGAGCGGCGGGCGCCACACCGGGAGCCGGTGCGACCGCAGGAGCGGCAGGCGTGATCGCCGGGAGGGCAGGTGCCGGGGCAGCGATCGCGGCGGGCGCCGCGGGAGCCACTGGGGCGGCAGCGGGAGCGTTACCGAAGCCCGCGGCGGCCTGGCCCAGGAGCGCGGCAGGGTTGGTCGGGTTCGGCGGCGGGCCGGGAATGGGGTCAGCGCCAGCGGTCGACGCCATGCCCAGCGCGAGGCCGGCTGACGCGAAGGCCGCGATCGACGCGCCCACGAAGACGTTGGGGAGCCGGGACATAAACCGTGACATATTGAACTCCAATGCTGTTTCGCTAGACATGATTGCCGGTGTTAAAACCCAAGGTAATCCGTTACGCGTGTTACTCAAGTGACGCGTGTGGCGTAGATGGAACCGTTACCAAAACGAGTGAGTGAGGTTATCGAAACCCCGATGAGTACCGAGTCGACCAGGGCGAATGCCGAGCCGCTGGTGCCGACACGCGGCGTGGCGGCGTGGCGGCGTGTCCGGGAATGGGGTCCGTGGCTGCTCGTGCTGAGCATCGCGGTACGAGTCGCTTGGGCTTATCTGACTCCGCATGGCGCCGACCTTGTGGATCTGCATGTGTACGTCAGCGGCCCCGCCACTCTGGGGCACGGCAATCTCTATGAGTTCACGTACCCGGACAAGACTCCCGACTTCCCGCTGCCTTTCACGTATCCGCCGTTCGCGGCCGTGGTGTTCTGGCCGCTGCACCTGCTGCCGTTCACCCTGCTCGGCCTGTGTTGGATTCTGGGCACCATCGCCGCGCTGTACGCGGTGGTTCGGCTGAGTCAGCGGTTGCTCGGATTCGACGACGCCCGTGGCGCCGCCGTGTGGACAGCGATCACGATGTGGACCGAACCGGTGCGCTCGACGCTGGACTATGGGCAGATCAACGTGCTGCTGATGCTGCTGATCCTGGTGGCGGTGACATCGTCACGCTGGTGGATCTCGGGAACGCTGGTGGGGCTCGCCGGCGGGGTGAAGCTGACCCCGTTGGTCTCCGGGCTCTACTTCCTGGGAGCGCGCCGGTGGGTGACCGCCCTCTGGGCCGGCGTGGTCTTTGTCGCGACCGTTCTGGTGGGTGTCGCCGTGGTCGGGGCGCAGGGGCGGTACTACTTCACCGACCTGTTGGGTAAGCCGGACCGCATCGGGCCGATCGCCACCGTGTTCAACCAGTCGTGGCGTGGAGGTATCTCCAGGATCCTCGGACACGACGCGGGGTCTGGAGTGCTGGTATTGGCGGCCTACCTGGTCACCGCGGTACTGGCCTTTTTCGCCTGGCGAGCCGTGGACGACAGGTTGGGCCAGATCTGTGTGGTGCAGACGTTCGGTCTGCTCATCTCGCCCATCTCGTGGACACACCATTGGGTGTGGATGGTTCCGTTCATGGTGTGGCTACTGCACGGGCCGTGGCGAGAAAAGTTGGGCGCCAAGATCTTTGGATACGGGTGGTTGGCGCTGTTGTTGGTCGGGGTGCCCTGGCTGCTCAGCTTTGCCCAACCCGACATCTGGCGCATTGACCGGCCGTGGCCGCTGGCCTGGGCCGGGTTGGTGGACATTGTGGCGGCCATGGCGACCCTCGGCTGGATCGCGGTGACGGGCTGGCGAACTCGCCACCCCGCCCATCACTGATCAGCGCGTTGCGGCGTGCGGTGGTCGGTCGGCTAGCGTGGCGCCATGTCTGAACATTGGACCGTCCTGGTCACCGGTGCTTCCAGCGGGATCGGCGCAAGCGCGGCCCGGATCTTCGTCGAGCGCGGGCATCGCGTGTTCGGCACCAGTCGTCATCCCGACACTGTCGCCGACCGTATCGCCGGGGTGCAGTATCTGCGACTCGATCAGACCGACAAGGCCAGTATCGACGAATGTGTCGCGCAGGCGGGCGAGGTGGACATTCTGGTCAACAACGCCGGAGAGAGTCAGATTGGTGCGCTGGAAGATATCTCCATCGATGATTTCGAGAAGCTCTACAACACCAATGTTTTTGGACCCGTTGCCCTGACCAAGGCAGTGCTGCCGGGAATGAGGGAGCGGCGCCGCGGCGCCATCGTGATGGTGGGATCGATGGCGGGCACCCTGCATGTCCCGTTCCGATCGACCTATAGCTCGGCGAAGTCGGCGCTGCACACCGTTGCCGACTGCCTGCGTTACGAGGTGGCGCCGTTCGGGATCACCGTGAGCACCGTGGAACCCGGCGTCATCGCGACCGGAATCGAAACACGGCGCAACCGCATCGTGTCCGAGGGATCCGCCTACCGCGACGCGTTCCAGACTGTCGACGCGGCGATGGCCGCCAGAGAGCAGCACGGTATGGCTTCCGACGATTTGGCTCGACTCGTTGTTGACGTGGCACTGAATCCGAACCCGAAGCCCTTGTATGCCAAGGGCAGTAACGCTCCACTCATCATGGGCGCGCAGCGCCTGCTGCCTGCCGGGCTGTTCCTCAAGTTCCTGGCGCGCATGCACGGGCTGAAGGCGAGGTAGGGCATGTTTCCGCAAGGTATGCACCCCACCGGCTCCTCAGATGCCTTCCACTCCAAGGACATCGGGAGGTTGCTGCTGCAATGCCCGGACCGGATCGGCGTGGTCGCCGCCGTCAGCGCCTTTCTGGCGGACGCCGGCGCGAGCATCATTTCGCTGGCGCAGTACTCGACGGAACCGCAGGGCGGCTGGTTTATGCAGCGCACCGTGTTCCACCGCTCCGGACTCACCGCCGCGCGTGAGGATATGGAGAAAGAGTTCGCCTCTATCGCCGAGAAGTTCGATATCCAGTACCGATTCAGCGAGGCCGCTAAGCCCAAGCGAGTCGCGATCATGGTGTCGCGCACCGATCACTGTCTGCTGGATCTGCTGTGGCGCAATCGCCGCGGCGAGCTCGACATGTCGATCGTGATGGTGATCTCGAACCACCCCGACCTCGCCGAGCAGGTGCGCTCGTTCGGTTTGCCCTTCGTGCACATCCCCGCCACCCGCGAGAATCGTGCCGAGGCCGAACGTAAGCAGCTGGACCTGCTGCAGGGAAACGTCGACCTGGTGGTCCTGGCCCGATACATGCAGATCCTGTCGCCGGAGTTTCTCGACCAGATCGACTGCCCGCTGATCAACATCCACCATTCGTTCCTTCCCGCATTCACCGGTGCGATGCCGTATCGCCGTGCACGGGAACGCGGCGTCAAAATGATCGGTGCCACAGCGCATTACGTGACGCGGGAGCTCGACGAGGGGCCGATCATCGAGCAGGACGTGATCCGCGTCGATCACACCCACACTGTCGAGGACCTAGTGCGGCTGGGATCCGATGTGGAACGGCTGGTGCTATCGCGCGCTGTTGCCTGGCACTGTGAGGATCGGGTGATGCGGCACGGGAATGTCACCGCGATCTTGTAACGCCTGAAGGCTAGCTTCCGGCCTGTGAATCGATCGCCTGGGCCAGTGCGACATCCTTGTCGGTGATGCCGCCCTCGGAGTGGGTGGATAGCACGAATGTCACTGTGCGCCAGCGGATATCGATATCGGGATGATGGTCGACGGATTCCGCGTGCTCGGCGATGCGACGCACTGCGTCTATTCCGTCCAGGAAGGCGTCGAATTTGACGGCGCGGCGCAGGGAGTCACCCTCGCGTGTCCACCCGGGAAGCCCGGAGAGCGCCGCGCTGATTTGGTCGTCGGTGAGCAGGGCCATCAACTCAACGTATAGCGTCGAACACCATGGCGATAGTGGTCGCGGGCGCGGTGATCGACGGGGACAAGCTGCTCATCGCGCAGCGCGCTAAGCCCGCCGAGCTCGCCGGACAGTGGGAGCTTCCGGGTGGCAAGGTCGCCGAGGGCGAATCGGAGCCGCAGGCGCTTGTACGGGAGTTACGCGAGGAACTCGGGATCGATGTCGAGGTTGATACCCGCATCGGTGAGGACGTCGTCGTCGGAAATCTGGTGCTGCGCGCCTACCGCGCACGGTTGGACCCGCATCGCCCGGGCATCCCTCATCCGCACGAGCATCTGGCGTTGCGCTGGGTCACTGCTGATGAACTCGACACGGTGGAGTGGGTTCCCGCGGACGGGGGATGGATCCCCGCGTTGCGGGCGGCGCTAGTGGGCGCGCGCCCGGTGTAGCAGCTTTTTCAGCTCCTTCTCGGAGAGTCCATGCTGCTCGGCCTTCTGCATCTTGTGCACGACAAGAGGGCACTTCATGCAGCGTGGTTTGCTCTTACAGCACTTCTTCTTGGGCTTGAGCCGGGCGACCTTGCTGGCCTTCACTGGGGTCCTACTTCTGGGTCTTAAATGTCTCTGGGGCTGTGTTTGGGCTATGTCGGGCGTCACACGGGATAACGCCAGTTTCGTGAACTGGGGGTTTCACTGCCAGAATTGGCAGACGTGACCCACAGTTTCCGGAACGTAGCCATTGTTGCGCACGTCGACCACGGCAAGACAACCCTGGTCGACGCGATGCTCAAGCAATCGGGTGCGCTCACGCACCGAGGTGATGACGCCGTCGAGCGCCTGATGGACTCCGGTGATCTGGAGAAGGAAAAGGGCATCACCATCCTGGCCAAGAACACCGCGGTGCACCGGCACCACGCGGATGGCTCGATGACGGTCATCAACGTCATCGACACCCCCGGCCACGCGGACTTCGGTGGCGAGGTCGAGCGCGGACTGTCGATGGTCGACGGAGTGCTGCTGCTGGTCGACGCCTCCGAGGGGCCCCTGCCGCAGACCCGTTTCGTCCTGCGCAAGGCTCTCGGCGCGCACCTGCCGGTGATCCTGGTGGTCAACAAGACCGACCGGCCCGATGCCCGCATCGCCGAGGTGGTCTCCGACAGCCACGACTTGTTGCTCGACGTCGCCTCGGACCTGGACGAGGAGGCACAGAAGGCCGCCGAGGACGCGCTCGGGCTGCCGACGCTGTACGCCTCGGGCCGCGCCGGTGTGGCCAGCACAGTCGAGCCCGCCAATGGCGAGATTCCCGAGGGCGACAACCTCGACCCGCTCTTCGACGTCCTGCTTGAGCACATCCCGCCGCCCAAGGGCGACGCCGAGGCCCCCCTGCAGGCATTGGTCACCAACCTCGACGCCTCTGCGTTCCTGGGCCGGCTCGCGCTGATCCGCATCTACAACGGGCGGATTCGCAAGGGACAGCAGATCGCGTGGATGCGCGAAGTCGATGGCCACCCTGTCATCACCAGCTCGAAGATCACCGAGCTGCTCGCCACCGAGGGTGTCGATCGCAGCCCCACCGAGGAGGCAGTCGCCGGGGACATCGTCGCCGTCGCCGGGATGTCCGAGATCATGATCGGCGACACGCTCGCCGACCCCGATCACGCGCACGCGCTGCCGCGCATCACCGTCGATGAGCCCGCCATCTCGGTGACCATCGGCACCAACAGCTCGCCGCTGGCCGGCAAGGTGTCGGGGCACAAGCTGACCGCACGCATGGTCAAGTCGCGGCTGGACTCGGAGCTTGTCGGCAACGTGTCGATCAAGGTCGTCGATATCGGCCGTCCCGACGCCTGGGAGGTGCAGGGCCGTGGTGAGCTGGCGCTGGCCATCCTCGTCGAGCAGATGCGCCGTGAGGGCTTCGAACTGACGGTCGGAAAGCCGCAGGTGGTCACCCGGCAGATCGACGGCAAGCTGCATGAACCGTTCGAGGCCATGACCATCGACTGTCCCGAGGAGTTCGTCGGAGCCATCACCCAGCTGATGGCCGCCCGCAAGGGCCGCATGGAAGAGATGGCCAACCACGCCGCGGGATGGGTCCGTATGGACTTCATCGTGCCCTCGCGTGGCCTCATCGGATTCCGTACCGACTTCCTGACGCTGACCCGCGGCACCGGCATCGCGAACGCGGTCTTCGAGGGTTACCGCCCCTGGGCGGGCGAGATCCGCGCGCGGCACACCGGATCGCTCGTGTCCGACCGGACCGGCAGCATCACCCCGTTCGCCATGATCCAGCTCGCCGACCGCGGCCAGTTCTTCGTGGAGCCAGGTGAGGACACCTATGAGGGCCAGGTCGTCGGGATCAACCCGCGTGCCGAGGACCTCGATGTCAACGTCACCCGCGAGAAGAAGCTGACCAACATGCGCTCGTCGACCGCCGACGTCATGGAGACGCTGGCACGGCCGATCGAGCTCGACCTCGAGCAGGCCATGGAGTTCTGTGCCGCCGACGAATGTGTCGAGGTGACACCGGAAATCGTGCGCGTGCGCAAGGTCGACCTGGATGCCAACACTCGTGCGCGCAATCGCTCACGCGCGAAGGCAGCTGCCAACAACAGCTAGGTGTGGCCGATGGCATGTCTTGGCCGACCCTGAAGGTAACGAGTTCTGCCTGCTCAAGGCTTGCCTCAACCCGGTTTGATCCCTGCCTGGGTGAAGGTGGCGGATGTCGACGACTCGCCTCGCGTTACGGGCGAAATCGGAGCACACTGCGTGGCGTGGCTGATTTCAACTCCATCAAGCGGCTGGTGGTGCACAACGTGCAGCGGTACCTCGTCAACCCGGTGGGGCGACGGCTGCCGGTCGTGCAGCTGGAAACCACGGGTCGCACGTCGGGACAGCCGCGGCGCACCGCGATAGGCGGACGCCTCGTCGGTAACCAGTTCTGGCTGGTGTCCGAGCACGGCGAGCACTCCGACTACGTGCGCAACATCAAAGCAAACCCCGCGGTACGGCTGCGCATCCGCGACCAGTGGCGCACCGGCACCGCACACCTGCTGCCCGATGACGACGCCCGGGCCAGGTTGCAGCAGCTGCCGACGGCCAACAGTGCGGTGGTCCGTGCGGTGGGCACCGAACTGCTGAGCATCCGGGTGGATCTGGACTGATTTTGGTAACAGCGGTTGCCTCGGATGAACTCGTTTGAGGGATAACGGCTTTCGCGTTCGCGTGACCGGGCCCGTGGGTACTATCGCGATATGGAGCAAACTCAGCCCGCAGTGCGCATCATCGAACAGAACGCGGCGGCCGTGCCGGAACTCCCATTCGGTGACACGGCGGATCAGGACGACGCTGACCGGGGCTTTATCGCCGCGCTAGAGCCCGGTGTGGTGACAGACGCCTCAGGGAAGGTTGTGTGGGACAACGACTCCTATGCGTTCCTGCGCGGATCCTGCCCGGCCTCGGTGCACCCGAGTCTGTGGCGGCAGTGCGGGCTGAACATCAGGCAGGGGCTGTACCACGTCACCGAGGGCATCTACCAGGTTCGGGGCCTCGACATCTCCAATATGACGCTCGTCGAGGGTGAACGCGGAGTCATCGTGATCGACCCGCTGGTATCCGCCGAGACCGCGGCGGCCGCGTTGGCGCTCTACCGGAGTCATCGCGGCGACCGCCCGGTGACCGGGCTGATCTACACCCATTCCCACGCCGACCATTTCGGGGGCGCGCTAGGGGTGGTGAGCGAGGAGGACGTCACGGCGGGGCATTGTCCAGTCCTGGCACCGGCAGGATTTCTGGAACACGCTGTGGCGGAGAACGTTTACGCGGGAACCGCGATGACGCGCCGTGCCGTGTACATGTACGGCGCCGTGCTGCCGAGGGGGCCGCTCGGGCAGGTGGGATCTGGTCTTGGCCAAACCAATTCCATCGGCACCGTCACGCTGATCCCGCCGACACTCGACATCACCCATACCGGGCAGGAAGAGACCGTCGACGGGGTGCACATGGTCTTCCAGCTGACTCCGGGTACCGAGGCGCCCGCGGAGATGAACTTTTACTTCCCCGAGCGCCGCGCGCTCTGCATGGCCGAGAACGCCACCCATACCCTGCACAATCTGCTGACATTGCGCGGCGCGCTGGTCCGCGACCCGCACGTCTGGGCGCGGTACATCACCGAGGCCATCAACCTGTACGCCCGGGGTTCCGATGTCGTGTTCGCCTCGCACCACTGGCCCACCTGGGGGACCGAGCGTTTGGTGGAATACCTTGCCCTGCAGCGTGATATATATGCCTACCTGCATGATCAGACGCTGCGCCAGCTCAACCAGGGCCTGGTGGGCTCCGAGATCGCCGAGACGCTGCAGCTGCCCCCGGCGATCGCCGGGGCCTGGCATGCGCGCGGTTACTACGGTTCGGTGAGTCACAACGTCAAGGCGATCTACCAGCGTTACATGGGCTGGTTTGACGGCAATCCGGCGCACCTCTGGGAACATCCACCCGTCGCGAACGCCCAGCGGCACGTGGAGTTCATGGGTGGTGCTGAGGAGGTACTACGCAAGGCGCGCATCGCCTTTGAGCAAGGGGACTATCGCTGGGTGGCACAAGTGGTCAACTATGTGATCTTCGCCGATCCGGCCAACGACGCCGCGAAGGCGTTGCAGGCCAGCTGTTTCGAACAACTTGGGTACGGAGCGGAGAACGCCACCTGGCGCAACTTCTATTTGATGGGTGCATACGAACTAACTCATGGCAGCGTCGGGACCCCGATGGCCGTCGGCTCGCCCACTATGGTGGCGGCGCTGACGGTGGATCAGGTGTTCGATGCGCTCTCGCTGCGGATCAACGGACCCAAGGCGTGGAACGAGCGCTTCGTGAGCGATTGGGCATTCACTGACGAGGATCGCGTGCACCGCGTGGAACTGCGTAACGGTGTGCTGGTGCACTATGACCGGCCCGCGGGGATCAGCCCGCCCGATGTGACCTTCACCCTCACTCGGCCGACCCTCATCAAGGTTCTGCTGGACGGCAAGGACCCCGCGCAGCTTGTTGCCTCGGGCGAGATCACTGTGGAGGGCGACCTGACCGGATTCGCGCGGTTGGTCGGGGTCCTCGATCAGCCGGATCCCAACTTCGCGATCGTGACGCCGTAGCCGACATCGGAGATGAACCATTTGCTCGCTAAGGTTGCCGATCATGTTCTGGGGGAAACACGCCGGTGAGTAATCTGCAGGTCACGTTCGTCAGTGAGTCGATAGCGGAGCCCACGGAGTGGTACTTCCGTGGGCCGCACCACATTGTCGCGGTTTACCAGGGCGGATCTATCCGGACCAAGGAACTGGAGTTCGATCGCGGACTCTCTCGTCGCTATCTGCCGAAGGCCGGTGACGTGCTTGTGGTTCCGGCTGGACGGCGCGTCGCCATTACCGCACAGGGGAAACATGCCGCGTTCTGTCAGCTTGAGGTGCCGACTACTTTGCTCGATCAGCGAGAGCTGGAGGCGAAGGTCGCGCATCCCGACGCGCTGATGCTGCAATTGGCGGCGAGGATGCGCAGCATCGCAGACCGTGACGATGTGATCGCGCGGCTACTGCGTGAGTCATTGGTCGACGTGATGTGGCTGCACCTGAGCGACCACTACGCGGCGATCCGCCGAGACGCGGTAGGTGGCAGAGCATTGGAGCCGGCCGCGCAGGCGCGGTTGATGGAGTACGTCGAAGACAGCTTGGATGCGGATATCAGCCTGGCGGCGCTGGCGCGGCACTCCGAGATGTCGGTCAGTGAGTTCCGCAAGGCTTTCGTGGATGCATTTCGGCAGACGCCCTATCAGTTTGTGTTGAACCGTCGTATGGACCGCGCGAAGAAGCTCCTCGCCGGTACTTCCCTGCCTGTCACTGATATCAGTATTGCCGTTGGTTTTTCGAGCCCCAGCCATTTTGCCACCACATTCAAAGCTCGAGTGGGGGTGACGCCAACCGTCTACCGCAGCGGACTGTGACTGTGTTTTCCGCAAGACGCAGCGGATTTCGAAGGCGCGACTTTCGGGCGCGATCTACAGTGGCCGCACGTGGTCACGGGGGACGTGGTCGCGGGGGTCGGGTAGATTCTGGCCTCGCATTGCGAGAGCCAGAATCTGCTCGACACCATTACCAAACATGTTGCGGTAGAAGTAGAGTGCGTGCCGTGCGAGGGGATCATGTGTGTCAACCCCCATCGTGGCGGTGGTGACGGCTTTGACGGATTACCCAGCGACACCCCGACTGGTTCCCCGGTGGATGCATGCGTTGTTCACCGCGTGTCTCTGGATGGTCGCAGGGTGCGCGGGAGAGATGTCTGGTCCTGCCGAACGCTCAGTAGCGCGTGATGCGCCCGTGCTATCCCACATCACCGTCGAGCGGTTCCATTATCTGACGGACGGCCATTCCGATCCGACTCAAAACTGGGCAGACTTGTATCTACCCGCCGGCCGTCAGGATCCGGACACGATTCCACTGGTGGTGCTGATTCATGGCGGAGCATGGCAAAACCATCTGGGGGCTACGGTCTTCGAGCCATTGGCCAGAGAGCTGGCGGCCCGGGGAATGGCCGTCTACAACATGGAATACCGGCGGGTGGGATCCGGTGGCGGCTGGCCGACCACGTTCCACGATGTGGCGCGCGCGCTTGACTACGTCATCGAGGTGGACAAAAGACACCCGCAGCTCACCACCGACGATGAACTTGTGGTGGGGCACAGTGCCGGCGCGCAGCTCGCGGTATGGGGTGCCACTCGACACAATCTCCGGGATGACGAGGTGGGCTCTCGCCCACGATTCCGGCCCACGCGGGCGGTGTCGCTGGCAGGGCCGCTCGATATGGTCTATGCCGCGGAGCACGGTGACGATCGCATCGTCACGGTGCTCGGGGGCACACCCGATGCCGTGCCGGAGCGTTACCTATCCGTCGACCCCATCCAGAACATCGATATCGATACGCCTGTCATAGCCCTGCACGGCACCAGAGACCACGTGGTCGAACCTGTCAATTCGCAGCGCTATGTCGCGGCGGTGAAGCGCCGGGGTGGCCGGGCCGCCGTCGAGCTGCTTCCCGAGCAGAATCATGTGTCGATTGTGGCGTCCGATAGCTCCGCCTTCGAGCGGGTGGTGCGGGTCATCACCACCACGTCCCAGGCGGAGCTCGACAAGCTGCTGAAGGAGTAGCCGGGTTGTGCCGCCATGCCGTTGCCGTCTCGTTCACGTTCGCCTCTCAGCACCCCAGCGATAAGGTTGGTCCTCATGCCTACCGGGATCCCGCGCCTTCGTCTGTGCGCAGTGCTTGGTGTGGTGCTCCTGGCCGGGTGCTCCGTCAGCGCGCCCCCGGCCGTACAGGGCAGCGAGACGACCAGCTCGACGACGCCGCCACCACCCAAGAAAGAGCAGATCGTGGTCGGTATCGACTCGATCGGTGCCGGGTTCAACCCGCACTTGCTCTCTGATCAGTCGCCGGTGAACTCCGCGATCAGCTCGCTGGTACTACCCAGCGCGTTCCGCCCGGTACCCGACTCGGCGACCACCACTGGCTCACGCTGGGAGCTGGACCCGACCCTGCTGGTCTCCGCTGAGGAGACCAGTCAGGCACCCTTCACCGTCACCTACACGATCCGTCCCGAGGCGCAGTGGACCGATAACGCACCCATCGGTGCCGATGACTTCTCGTACCTGTGGCAACAGATGCTCATTCAGCCCGGGACCGTCGACCCGGCGGGCTACGGAAGCATCACCGATGTGCAGTCTCGCGATGGCGGCAAGCGCGTGGTCGTCACGTTCGACCACAAGTACCCGGCGTGGCGCGAGCTGTTCACCGACCTGCTGCCCGCGCACATCGTGAAGGACATCCCGGGCGGGTTCGCCTCGGGGCTGATCAAGTCGATGCCCGCCTCCGGGGGACGCTTCCGGGTCGACGCGATTGACCCCCAGCGTGACGAGATTCTGCTGGCTCGCAACGACCGGTACTGGGCGACACCCGCGGTTCCCGACGAGATCCTGTTCCGTCGTGCGGGCGCCCCCACGGTGCTGGCGGACTCCATTCGCAATGGGGACACCCAAGTGGCCCAGGTGCACGGCAGCGCGGTGACCTTCGCCCAGCTGTCCAACATCCCCGGAGTGCGCACCGCGCGCATCGTCGCACCGCGCACCTTGCAGTTGACGCTGCGCGCGGGGCAGCCCGCGCTCACCGATTCCACGGTGCGCCGAGGGCTGCTCGGGTTGCTCGATGTCGGGCTGCTGGCGGCGGTGGCCGCGGGCAACGACAACGCCGTCACCCTGGCGGCGGCGCAGGTGCGTTCGCCCTCAGATCCCGGATACAAGCCCACCGCACCCACCGCCCTCACCCGAGACGCGGCCCTCGCCTTGTTCAAGGAGGCCGGGTATGAGGCCGTCGAGGTGCCGCCGCCGCCCGGTGCCCCGGCGGGTCCACCGCAGATCACCCGGGAGGGCGAGCCGCTGAGCCTGGTCATCGGCGCTGCCTCCAACGATCCGACGTCGGTCGCCGTGGCCAACACCGCCGCCGACCAACTGCGCAATGCGGGAGTGCGGGCCACGGTCGCCGCCCTCGATCCGCCCGCGTTGTATGGCCAGGCGATTCCGGACGGTCGCGTGGACGCCATCGTGGGCTGGCATCAGTCCGGCGGTGACCTGGCCACGGTGCTGGCCTCCCGGTATGGCTGCCCGGCATTGCAATCGGTCAGGGTGCCCGATACCCGCACGACCACACCCCCGCCGCCGCCGGCGAGCAATACGCCGTCGCCGCCGTCGAGGGAAGAATCTGTTCGTGCCCCAAGCAATCTCACCGGGTTGTGTGACGAGGGACTGCAGGCCAGCATCGACGCCGCGCTGACCGGGCAGGCCGATGTGGGCAAGGTCGTCGATCAGGCCGAGCCCCAATTGTGGAAGATGGCAACGGTTTTGCCGATCATGCAGGACACCACCATCGCCGCCGCCGGACCCAGCGTGCGGAACGTCGAGCTGGCCGGCGCGGTTCCGGTGGGCATCGTCGCCACGGCAGGAGAGTGGAAGAAGACACGCCCATGACGCGACGACTCATGCTCGTCCACGCGCACCCCGACGATGAATCTCTCACGACCGGAGGAACCATCGCGCGGTATGCCGCCGAAGGTGCCGACGTCCGGGTTGTCACCTGCACGCTCGGGGAGGAAGGCGAGGTGATCGGCGACCGCTGGGAACAACTCGCCGTCGATCACGCCGATCAGCTCGGTGGATACCGGATCGCCGAATTATCCAGTGCGCTAAGTCACCTCGGCGTCGATCGGCCCACCTTCCTCGGCGGTGCGGGGCACTGGCGTGATTCCGGCATGGCGGACACCGGCCCGCTGCACCCTCGGGCGTTCGCGGGCGCCGATGTCGACGACGCGGTCGCGGTGCTGGCGGGATTGATCGAGGAACACCGCCCGCATGTCGTCGTCACCTACGACCCCTTCGGGGGATACGGGCATCCCGATCACATCCAGGCACACACGGTGACCACCGCTGCCGTGGAGAAGGCTTCCTGGAAGGTGGCCAAGCTGTACTGGACCGTCATCGCGACCAGTGCGCTGGAGGCGGGGCTTGCCGCCATGAAGCAGCTGCCTCCGGGATGTGAACCGGCACCCGTCGATCTCATACCCACCTATGCCGATGAGCAGATCAGCGCCGCCATCGATGTATCGGCCTACCGCGATGCCAAGGCCGCGGCGCTGCGCGCGCACGCCACCCAGCTCACGGTCTCCGAGGACGGGACCTCGCTGGCGCTGTCGAACATGATCGCGTTGCCCATCGCGGACACCGAGCATTTTGTATTGGTACGCGGTGTGCCCGGCGTCGACACCGGATGGGAATCCGATCTGTTCGCTGGGGTGGAGTTGTAAGCTCGATTCATGCCACCCGATCAAGACCAGGATCCGAACCAGCAGCACTGGCAGGACCGGCTGGACAACTTCCAATGGGTCGTCGGCTCACTCGTGGCCCAGCTCGACTCTGTCCCCATCTAGACGCCTGAACATCTTCATGCGGGCGTTCGTGCTGTCCGCGCTCATCGTCGACGGCGTCATTAGTGCCATCCTCGGCGCTGCCCTGCTCAACACACGCTTCGGCGGGGTTCTCGTTCCACTCGGGCTCATCGTCAGCGCCGTCCTCAACGCGGTGCTGGTGTGGTGCGCTGTGCAGTGGGCGCCGTCATCGCGATGGGCGGGCGCGCCATTGTGGGCATTCGTGGCGACCACGACGCTGCTCTTGTTCGGCGGGCCCGGCGGCGACGTGGTCTTCGCCGGGTTCTGGCCCGTACTCCTGATGGTGCTCGGCGTGCTGCCCGCGGCGTATGTCTTGCGCCGGGCGAACGACTAACCCAAATACTCCGATTCGAGAACCAGGTCCTTCACCAAGGTCTGGTATTCGACGTGCGTCTCGTGTTCGACGGTCTGCCAGAGCTTGCCCTGCTGCTCCTTCATGTACGCGCGGTACTTGGGCGAGCCGGGGAATCTGACGTTATCGGCGACGACAATCGTGCCCGGATGCAACCAGCCCCGTTCCAGCAGCCGCTGCAGGTCGTCGAGGTACACGTCCTTCCAGTGGTCGATGAACACGAAGTCCAGGCATCCGTCGGTGAATCCGTAATCCTTGGCCAGTGTGTCCAGGGTGGTGCCGTCGTCAGCCGTGCCGGTGAGGCAGGTGGTGCGGTCCGACAGCCCGGCATGCGCCCATACCCGGCGCGCCACCGAGGCGTTGGCTCCCGACTTCTCGATGGAGAAGAACTTGGCGCCGGGAGCCGCACGCGCGATCCTTAGGCCGCTGTACCCGCAATACGCACCGAGTTCCAGGGCGATCTTGGGGTTGGCGCGTTTGACCGCCGCGTCGAGCAGCTGGCCCTTTTCGTCCCCGACATTCATCAGGATTGATTGGTCGTACGCGAAATTGTCGATGGCATCGATCGCGGCGTCGACATCCCCGGCCGGGGCGGTCGCGATGACGTACTCAGCGGTGGCCTCTTCGCGTCCATCGCCCATCTGACCGGTGCGCATGACGTTCAGGCCGCCGAACACCGCACGCAGAAACGAATACCGCAGAAACGGAAGTTTCTGCTTGAGGGTTCTCGTAAGACTCACGAAGATCAGCCTAGCGATCCCGGGCGTTTCCGCAGCGTGACCCCGTTGATGAACCCCCGAGTGGTCGGGTTTTTGGAACGGGCGGATGATCTGAGGGTGACCGACGGTTGTACAAACGTGCCCGACGACGTAACGCCGCTGCCGAATCCCGCCTTTCCCACGCCGAAAGCGGCCTCGCCCGTGTCGGATGCCCGTCGAGCGGGCGGCTCATCGCCGGCGCTGCGGCGGGTGTTGCGTCGTGCGCGCGACGGGGTGACGCTGAACGTCGATGAGGCCTCGCTGGCGCTGACCGCGCGGGGGGACGATCTGGCCGATTTGATGGCCAGTGCCGCGCGGGTGCGTGATGCCGGGCTGGAATCCGCCGGGCGCCTCGGTGCGACCGGGCGTCTGCCGATCTCCTATTCGCGCAAGGTATTCATCCCGGTCACCCATCTGTGCCGCGACAAGTGCCATTACTGCACGTTTGTGACGGTGCCCGGGAAGCTGCGGGCGCAGGGGCAGGGCATGTATCTGGAGCCCGACGAGATCCTGGACATCGCGCGCCGAGGTGCCGAATTGGGTTGCAAAGAGGCACTGTTCACGCTGGGGGACCGGCCCGAGGACCGCTGGCCGGAGGCCAAGCAGTGGCTCGATGAGCGCGGCTACGACACCACGCTGGACTATGTGCGGGCCATGGCGATCCGGGTTTTGGAGGAGACAGGTCTGCTTCCGCATCTGAATCCGGGAGTGATGAGCTGGTCGGAGCTGGCGCGGCTCAAGCCGGTGGCTCCGTCGATGGGCATGATGCTGGAAACCACGTCGCGGCGACTGTTCGAGGATCGCGGTGAGGCGCACTACGGCAGCCCGGACAAAGACCCCACTGTGCGGCTGCGGACCCTGACTGACGCGGGCCGGCTGTCGATCCCGTTCACCACGGGTCTGTTGGTGGGGATTGGCGAGAATCTCACCGAGCGCGCGGAGACTATTCACGCGATCCGCAAGGTACACAAGGAATTCGGGCATGTTCAGGAAGTAATCGTGCAGAACTTCCGTGCTAAATCAGACACCGCGATGAAGGCGGCGCCGGATGCTGAAATCGACGACTTCCTGGCGACGATCGCGGTAACCCGTCTGGTACTCGGCCCCAAAATGCGGGTGCAGGCGCCGCCGAACCTGGTGTCCCGCGGTGAGTGCTTGGCACTGATCGGAGCCGGTGTGGACGACTGGGGTGGGGTGTCGCCGCTGACCCCAGATCATGTGAACCCCGAACGGCCGTGGCCCAATCTGGACGATCTGGCGTCGGTGACGGCCGAGGCCGGATACGACCTGGTGCAGCGCCTTACGGCACAACCGCAGTACGTGCAGGCCGGGTCGGCGTGGATCGATCCACGGGTGCGCGGGCATGTGGAGGCTCTCGCCGACCCGGAAACCGGTTTTGCCCTGGATGTTTCGCCGACCGGATCGCCGTGGCAGGAGCCCGATGAGACCTGGGAGTCGACGGGCCGGGTAGATCTGCACGCGGCGATTGACTCGGAGGGCCGCAACACCGATACCCGTAGCGATCTGGCGAGCGCCTTCGGGGACTGGGAGTCCATCCGCGAACATGTTCGTGAACTGAACGCGCGGGCTCCGGAGAAGGTGGGCGCCGATGTGTTGGCGGCTCTGCGATCCGCCGAGCGAGATCCGGCGGGATGCAGCGATGACGAGTACTTGGCGCTGGCGACCGCCGAGGGTCCAGCGATGGAGGCCCTTGCCGCACTGGCTGATTCGATCCGTGCGGACGTGGTTGGCGATGACGTCACATATGTGGTGAATCGGAACATCAACTTCACCAACATCTGCTATACAGGCTGCCGTTTCTGCGCCTTCGCGCAGCGCAAGGGCGATGCCGATGCCTTCTCGCTGTCGGCCGAGGAGGTGGGTGACCGGGCCTGGGAGGCGTATGTCGCCGGTGCCACCGAGGTCTGCATGCAGGGCGGTATCGATCCGGAGCTGCCCGCAACCGGGTATGCGGATCTGGTGCGCGCGGTGAAGAAGCGGGTGCCCAGCATGCACGTGCACGCCTTCAGCCCGATGGAGATCGTCAATGGCGCCTCCAAGGGCGGCCAGAGCGTCCGCGAATGGTTGACCGAGTTGCGTGCCGCGGGTCTGGACACCATCCCGGGTACCGCCGCCGAGATCCTCGACGACGAGATTCGGTGGGTGCTCACCAAGGGCAAGCTGCCGGCGTCCGAATGGATCGATGTCATCAGCACCGCACACGAGGTGGGGCTGCGCTCCAGCTCCACCATGATGTACGGGCACGTCGATACCCCCAAGCATTGGATCGCACATCTTCGGGTCCTCGCCGGAATTCAGGACCGCACAGGCGGATTCACCGAATTTGTGCCGCTGCCGTTTGTGCACCAAAGTGCCCCGCTGTACCTGGCGGGTGCCGCGCGCCCAGGGCCCACTAACCGGGACAACCGCGCGGTGCACGCGCTGGCGCGCATCATGCTGCACGGGCGTATCCACAACATCCAGACCAGCTGGGTGAAGCTCGGTATCGACGGGACACGGGCGATGCTCGAAGGCGGCGCCAATGATCTCGGCGGCACGCTGATGGAGGAGACCATTTCCCGGATGGCCGGTTCCGAACACGGATCTGCCAAGACCATTGCCGAACTGGAGGAGATCGCCGAGGGCATCGGACGGCCCGCGGTGGAGCGCACCACGACGTACGCGCGGCGGCCGTCCGCCGCGTAACGCCGAGAGTGAATCCATGGCGGGATTTTCCGAGAATCTCCGCCACAGTTTCACTCTCGGCGAGATATGCCGTCGATCGAGATTTCGCCTCAGATAGCGATCAGTACCGTCATCGAAACCACTGTGGTGGTAGGTGGTGCCGACCCGTCCGGAGGAGGGGCGGCTGTGCCACGAGCTGCACCCGCGCCGCGACTGCGAGGGATATCGCTAAGTTGACGGTCTCTGTCCGCACCTGACTGATTGGATCGCGTTGGGTTAACTCCGGTGTTCGGTTTGGGCATCGTGATGTGCGTGATGGCCCGACTCGTAGCGACAAGTGTGATCGTTGCCATGCTTGGGCTCCTGGTAGCCGTCCCGGCTACCGCAGAGCCGAGAGAAATGGCGCCGCAGTCGTATTCGCGGACAACTCGGGATGGCTGGCAGCTGCAGATTCGGCTCGAGAATGAACGCGTTAACGCGGTGCCCAATCTGGCGTCCGCAACCAACTCGCGCGAGGCGTTCATCACTCTCTCGGGCACCGCGACCGCGACCGGCGGCACCAACCCCATCACCGACAGCCTCTTCGTCATCGGCTATCAGCTCGGTTGTCAGTCTGATGTGTCCTCGGGATTGCAGCTGGGCGGGTCGGCAGGTATCGCGCCCTCGGTAAGCCTTGGAGTGGCACCAACACCCTCGGTAGGGGTCGGCGGCAGTGCGGGGGTCAGCGGATTTGTGCAGACAGTGGTGCAGCCGGGCGTCATCGTCAACCTTCCGATGGCCAATATGGTTCTCTCCCATGGTGGTACGGGCGCGCTGGACTTGGATAACGTGCATGTGAAGGCCGACGCCTGCGGTGGCGATGTGACGATCCGTTCGTTCGCGTCGTTGCGCGCATCAACCGAGACCGGCCACACCGAGTTCGCGATCTACGGCGACCCGATCAAGATCTGATGATGAAATTCGTCTGTGTCGCAACGATCTTGATGTGGGTGCTGGGTGGGGTGCCGGTAGCCTCGGCGGATCCGCCGCCGGTTAACCCGATGCCCGCCGTACCCGTGGCAGTACCCGGTGGAACGCCCAACTATGCGGCCACTGCCTCACAGCCACCCTTCGGATTGTCCCCGGCGTCGCCGCGCGGAGCCCGGATCTCCGCTGGGGTTGATTCCGGGTACACCGCCCGAATCGGTGCCGGGATGACCGCCGGGCAGTTGGAGGACCCTCGCGGGATGACCGAAGGAGCAATACCGTGATCAGAACAGTTTGTGTGGCAACGATTCTCGTTGGACTTGCCGCCGGTCTCGCCGTGCCCGCCGCGGCGGCGCCGCCACCGCCGAACCCGGCGCCCTACAACCCGGTCTTCGTGCCCGGGCAGTTGCCCGCGCTGCGACCTTCGCGCGGTACTCAACTGCCGGTGCTGATGTCGGGACCGTCGCGTGGTCCCAGGATTTCGGCCGGTGTAGATGGCGTCGCGGTGCCGGGCGGAGTGAAACCGGGTGTCGGGGTTGGAGATGGGAAGCTGGAAAGCCCGACCGGCGCGCCGCCCCGATAACCCGCCCGCGCAGCGCCCAAGTATTTGGCAGCCGGCGCCATCATCCGCACCGGTGGTGTAACGGGTATCGGTAGCCGTCGGAGGCAGTTACAGCTTGGCGGCCAGCTCGGTGCCCTGCCTGATGGCACGCTTGGCGTCGAGCTCACCGGCCACCGCGGCACCACCGATCACATGGGCACTGATGCCCGCCTCTTTGAGCACGTCATCGAGATCGCGCACCGACTCCTGGCCGGCACAGATCACCACGTTGTCCACCTCGAGCACTCGCGGGTCCTTGCGCTCCTCGCCGAAGGTGATGTGCAGCCCGGCATCATCGATCTTTTCGTAGTTGACGCCCGCCAGCTCGGTGACTTTCTTGGCCTTCAACGATGCGCGATGCACCCAGCCCGTGGTCTTACCCAGCCCCTTGCCGAGCGAGCCCTTCTTGCGCTGGCACAAGTAGACCTCCCGAACCGGCGGAGCGGGAATGGGTTTGGTGAGCGAACCCCGGGACTCGTGATCCTCGGAGATGCCCCACTCGGCGCGCCATTCTTTGAGGTTGAGTGTCGGTGACTCGTCGATGGTCAAGAACTCCGACACGTCGAAACCGATACCTCCGGCACCCACGACGGCCACGCGCTTGCCGACGGGCTTACCGCCCTTGATGACATCGGGATAGGACAGCACCATCGGGTGGTCGATACCGGGGATGGCGGGCACCCGCGGCTTGACTCCGGTCGCCAGGATGACGTGGTCGAACTTGCCGTCGATCAGTTCCTGCGCATCTACCTTCTTGTTCAAAAGCACTGTGACGCTGTGCTTCTTGAGCATCGTGGTGTAGTACCGAATGGTTTCGTTGAACTCTTCCTTGCCGGGGATCCTGCGGGCCATATCGAACTGGCCGCCGATCTCGGCGTTGGCCTCGAAGAGAACCACCTTGTGTCCGCGCTGTGCCGCGGTGACGGCCGCCGACAGCCCGGCCGGCCCGGCGCCGACAACGGCGATTTTCTTGGTATGCCGGGTCGGGAGCAGCTGCAGCGTTGTCTCGTGCCCGGCCCGCGGGTTGAGCAGGCAGCTTGCCTTCTTGTTCACGAACGAATGGTCCAGGCATGCCTGGTTGCATGCGATGCAGGTGTTGATCTCGTCGGCGTGATCCGCTGAGGCCTTGTTCACCCAGTCGGGGTCGGCCAGCAGGGGACGGGCCATCGAAATCAGCTGGACCTGGCCGTCGTTGAGGATCTGTTCGCCCGATTGCGGCATGTTGATCCGGTTGGATGCCATTACCGGGATGGTGACCTCTTGGGCGATCTTGTTGGACAGATCGACGAACGCGTTCTGCGGCACCGAGGTGACGATGGTGGGTACGCGCGCCTCATGCCAGCCGATTCCGGTGTTGATGATCGTGGCGCCGGCTGCCTCGATTTCCTTGGCCAGGGCCACGATCTCGTCCCAGGTCTGGCCCTCTGGCACGTAGTCGGCCATGGAGAGCCGGTAGCAGATGATGAACTCTGGGCCCACCGCCTTGCGGACCGCCTTGACCACCTCGACGGGCAATCTGCGTCGGTTCTCCGGGCTGCCGCCGAATTCGTCAGTGCGGTTGTTGGTGTAGGGCGCGAGGAACTGATTGATGAAATAGCCTTCGCTGCCCATGATTTCGACGCCGTCGTAGCCCGCCTTCTTGGCCATCTTGGCGCTGTGAGCCCAATCGTCGATGGTTTGCCACACACCCTTGGTGCTGAGCTTGCGCGGCTTGAAGGGGGTGATGGGGGACTTCTTGGCCGAGGCACTCACCGAAAATGGGTGGTAACCATAGCGTCCCGCATGTAGCAGCTGCACGATGATCTTGCCGCCATTTTTGTGCACGGCGTTCGTGACAATGCGATGCCGGTACGCCTCAAGGGATGTGGTCAGTTTTCCGGCGAGCGGCTTGAGCCACGCGGTGCGGTTGATGGCGTATCCACCGGTGATGATCATGCCCACCCCGCCCTTGGCACGTTCGGCGAAGTAGGCGGCCAATGCCGGGGTGTCCCAGGGGAAGTCCTCCAGGCCGGCATGCATGGATCCCATGACGACTCGGTTCTTGAGCGTGGTGAAGCCAAGGTCCAAGGGGGACAGCAGGGTTGGATATGGATTACTCATGATTCTCGCTTTCAGTCCGGGCTGGGGACAAGGAAGTGATCATTTCGTCGCACCAATCGGTGAATCCCTCCTCCATGCGGACACCTCCGCGCAGGACGAGATATTGGTGCAGGGCCGCGCCGGTGAGTTGATCCGGAGCGGGAAACTGGCGCTTTTCCATTTCGCGGTAGTTGTCGAGCATGACGGCGTGTGCGTCGCGTTGGACGCGGATGTGTTCGACCACCATGTCGATGTCGCCGTAGGTGCCCGCGCGGATCTTGAGGGCCAGATCGCGCATATCGGTGCCCTCGGCGCTGTTGACCCATCGGGATAGCTCGCGATAGCCGAGCTCGGCAACGGTATAGACCTTCTTGGCCGGTCGCCCTTCTTGGTCGACGACCTGGCAGTGCAGCCAGCTGTCGTCCTCCATGCGGCGCAGAGTCCGGTAGATCTGCTGGTGGGTGGCGCTGTAGAAGTACCCGATCGAGCGATCGAATCGGCTCGTGAGCTCGTAACCTGACCCGTTCTGCTCGGCCAGGGACAACAGGATCGCGTGGGTGAGTGCCACGGCAGCATGCTGACACGAAACGGGACCCCTATGCAACTTGTTGCAGTGCAACAGTCTGCATATAGCTCTCAGTTACGTGTTGCCATTGGTAACATGTAACTGTGAGAAACGTGTAATTGGCCGGAGCGCGCCTGGAGGTTGCCCGTGACATATGTGATCGCCGAACCGTGTGTGGACGTGATGGACAAGGCCTGCGTAGAGGAGTGTCCTGTCGATTGCATCTACGAGGGTGCCCGGACCATGTACATCCACCCGGACGAGTGCACGGATTGCAATGCGTGCGAACCGGTTTGCCCCGTCGAGTCGATTTACTACGAAGAAGACGTACCCGGGGAGTGGGGCGGTTACGTGCGGGCCAACGCGGACTTCTTCCTCGGCCTCGATTCGCCGAACGGCGCGCGCCGGATGGGCAAGATCAACCGGGATGTGCCGCTTGTGGCGCAACTCCCGATCCAGGGCTGAGCGTGCCTGCTGGACGGCAGGCCAAGTTAAACGTTAAGCTAAGTACCTGTAACCGGTGGATACGGCTAGATCGCCTCGGCGAGTTAGGACAGCCTGTGTCAAGAGACGCATCTGGGGACCGGAATACTGGCCGCAACGCATGAACTGGACATCAGCGCAGGAATGAGGAAACCTTCGTGACCTACACGATCGCGGAACCGTGCGTCGACGTTATGGACAAGGCATGTATCGAAGAATGCCCCGTCGACTGCATCTATGAGGGTGGGCGCATGCTCTACATCCACCCCGACGAATGTGTGGACTGCGGTGCTTGCGAACCGGTATGCCCGGTGGAGGCCATCTTCTATGAGGACGATGTGCCGGATCAGTGGACGGGCTACATCCAGGGCAACGCTGACTTCTTCGTAGACCTGGGCTCGCCCGGCGGTGCCGCGAAGGTCGGCAAGACCGAGTACGACCCGCCGTCGGTCAAGGAGCTTCCGCCCATGGGTGAAGGACACTGAGCTCGCCGTCCGAGTCCCGACCGCGGGCGTTGGCTGTGTCGTCCCGGCTGCCGGAATTTCCGTGGGACACCATCGCCGATGCTAAGGCGACTGCCGCGGCGCACCCCGAAGGGATCGTTGACCTTTCGGTCGGTACCCCCGTGGATAGCGTGGCGCCGCTGATCCGCGATGCGCTGGCCGCGGCCAGCGACCTTCCCGGATACCCGGCGACCGCCGGTACCCCCGCATTGCGGCAGGCAATCCGCGGCGCGGTGTCCCGGCGATACGGCATCGTCGCGCTCGCGGACGATGCCGTGCTTCCCGTCGTCGGCACCAAGGAGCTCATCGCGTGGTTGCCGACCCTGCTCGGGTTGGGCGCCGACGATCTGATCGTCATCCCCGAATTGGCATACCCCACCTATGAAGTGGGCGCCCGGCTGGCCGGTGTGCCGACGGTCCGGGCGGACTCGCTGACACAGTTGGGGCCGCAGCGCCCCTCGTTGATCTATCTCAACTCGCCCAGTAATCCGACTGGGGCGGTACTCCCGGTCGAGCATCTACGCAAGGTCGTCGAGTGGGCGCGCGAGCGCGGCGCCCTCGTGGTTTCCGATGAGTGCTACCTGGGCCTGGGGTGGGACGCCGAGCCGGTGTCGGTGCTTGATCCTCGGGTCTGCGATGGCGATACCGCCGGGTTGTTGGCCGTGCACTCGTTGTCCAAGACGTCGTCGCTGGCGGGGTATCGGGCCGGATTCGTGCTGGGAGATGCGTCCGTGGTCGGCGAGCTGCTCGCGGTGCGCAAGCATGCCGGGATGATGGTGCCAGGGCCAATACAGGCGGCGATGACGGCAGCGCTGAGCGAGGATGACCATCAGCGCGATCAGCGCGCACTCTATGAGAGTCGCCGCGGCAGGCTCTCGAAGGCTTTGACCGGCAATGGCTTCCGCATCGACCATTCTGAGGCGGGTCTGTATCTCTGGGCCACCCGGGGCGACTTGTGTGATGACGCGCTGGCATATCTGGCGCAGCGCGGGATCTTGGTGGCACCCGGACGGTTCTACGGACCGCGTGGCAAGGAACATGTGCGGGTGGCCCTCACGGCCACCGATGAGCGCATCGACGCCGCCGTCGCGCGGCTCGTCGACTAGTTGCGCTGACCGTCGAAGACTCGGCCTACCACACGTAACGTCCCGCCGGATTTCGGCATTACCTGAGGTTTCGTTGCGCAATCTCCAGATTCCTCGACAGCTGCGGGGAATCAGGGCGATGCTGGATACATGGACGCCATCACCAACGTGCCGGCTCCCATCAACGAGCCGGTGCTCACGTACGCTCCGAACACCCCCGAACGCGACCGGTTGACCACGGCACTGTCTGACCTCGCCGCGACGCCCATCGACCTGCCGCATGTTATCGGTGGCGCTCGCCGGATGAGTGACGGTGAACGCATCGATGTGGTGCAGCCACACAACCACCGCGCCGTGCTGGGGACAGTCACCAACGCGGGTCATGCCGAGGCCAGTGACGCGGTTGAGGCTGCTCTTGCCGCTAAAAATGATTGGGCAGCACTGTCTTTCGATGACAGGTCGGCTGTCTTCTTGCGTGCTGCCGATCTGTTGTCGGGGTCGTGGCGGCCCACCCTCAACGCCGCGACCATGCTCGGACAGTCGAAGACTGCCTACCAGGCCGAGATCGATTCGGCCTGCGAGCTGGCCGACTTCTGGCGGTTCAACGTGCAGTTCGCGCGGCACATCCTGGCCGAGCAGCCCAGTAGTGGCGGTGGCGCGTGGAATCGGATGGAGTACCGCCCGCTGGAGGGCTTCGTCTACGCCATCACGCCGTTCAACTTCACCGCGATTGCGGGAAACCTTCCCACGGCCCCAGCGCTTTTGGGAAACACTGTGGTGTGGAAGCCGTCCATCACCCAGGCCTTTGCCGCGCATTTCACCATGGAGCTGCTGGAGGCCGCCGGATTACCGCCCGGGGTCATCAACCTGCTCAACGGAGACGGGATCGCGGTATCGGATGTGGCGCTCGCCGATCCGCGCTTGGCGGGTATCCATTTCACCGGCTCCACCCGGACGTTTCAGCATCTATGGCGCGAAGTCGGCACCAACATCGACAGGTACAACACCTACCCTCGGCTTGTCGGCGAGACCGGAGGCAAGGACTTCGTCGTCGCGCACACCTCCGCGCGGCCGGATGTGTTGCGTACGGCGCTTATTCGTGGCGCCTTCGACTACCAGGGGCAGAAGTGTTCCGCGGCCTCTCGCGCCTTTGTGGCCCGGTCGGTGTGGGATCAGATGGGCGATGAGTTCCTTGATGCGGCATCCGGGCTGACGTACGGGGACGTCACAGACCTCTCGAACTTCGGTGGTGCCGTCATTGACGAGGAGTCGTTCAAGCGCAACGCGGCCGCGATCGATCGTGCCAAGAGCGCCGGGGTGACGATCGCGGCGGGAGGCGAATACGACGATAGCGAAGGATATTTCGTCCGCCCCACCGTGCTGCTCTCGGACGACCCGACCGACGAGGCGTTCTCCACCGAGTACTTCGGGCCAATCCTGGCGGTACACGTCTATCCCGACGACGACTATGAGCGCATCCTCGACGTCGTTGACACCGGCTCCCGCTACGCGCTGACCGGTGCCGTGATCGCCGATGACCGGCAGGCCGTTCAGGCGGCCAGTGACCGGCTTCGATTCGCGGCCGGAAACTTCTACATCAACGACAAGCCCACTGGTGCCGTCGTCGGTCAACAGCCCTTCGGTGGTGGCCGGGCGTCGGGCACCAACGACAAGGCTGGATCGCCGCTCAATCTGCAGCGCTGGCTGCTGCCGCGATCCATCAAGGAAACATTCGACGCTCCAACGGATTATCAATACCCGCATATGGATGAGCCGCTTGCGGGAAGACCAGCAGCCGGGGAGCGTGCGGATGGCTGAGTGGTTCGGCAAAACGGCCAGGCCTGCCATCTTGGCGGCCAGTAGATCGGCGCGGCTGCGACACGCCGCCGAACGGATGCCATTGACGCGGCAGGTGGTGCGTCGTTTCGTGCCCGGTGAATCTCAGGACGATGTACTCGCCGCCAGCACCGCGCTGCTCGATTCCGGGCGGTTCATCTCGATTGACTACCTCGGTGAGGACACCACCGATATCGGGCAGGCCACGAGTACCGTGTCGGCCTATCTGTCCCTGCTGGACGCACTGGCGCGGCGCAGCGACACCGTGCACACCGGCGTGCGCCCGCTGGAAATCTCGCTGAAACTCTCCGCGTTGGGTCAGGCGCTGCCGCGCGATGGGGAACAGATAGCCCTGGAGAACGCACAGCTGTTGTGTGCCAAGGCCGATCAGGCCGGGGTGTGGGTTACCGTCGATGCCGAGGACCACACCACTACGGATTCCACCCTGAGCATCGTGAGCGAGTTGCGTGCCGATTTTCCGTGGCTGGGCACCGTGCTGCAGGCCTACCTGAAGCGCACGTACGCCGACTGTGCAGACCTGTCCGGCAAAGGCTCGCGCATTCGATTGTGCAAGGGGGCCTACCACGAGCCAGAGTCCGTCGCGCACCGAGATCCCGAGGACGTCGATGTCGCCTACTTACGCTGTCTGCGCGTCTTGATGGAGGGCGACGGGTACCCCATGGTGGCCTCACACGATCCCGCCATCGTCGATGCCGCGAGTCTGATGGCGCGCGAGACGGGCAGGGGTCCGGGCGATTACGAGTACCAGATGCTCTACGGGATTCGTGACGCCGAACAGCGCCGTCTTGCCGGCGAGGGACACCATGTGCGCGTGTACGTGCCCTTCGGCGAGGAGTGGTACGGGTACTTTGTGCGGCGCATTGCCGAGCGGCCCGCCAACATGACCTTTTTCCTGCGCGCGCTGGTCTCCGGAGGCTAGCTTTAGGCTGGCGTCATGCTGCTGACGTCCCTTCACCCCACGTCGCCCGACCTCGCGGACGCGGTTCGCATCGGCGAGGACAGCTGGGGCCGCGGCGACCTGGTGGGTGCTGCGACGGCAGCAGCCGAACGCATTGGCGGCGCTTCGGGTCCCATCGCGGTGCTCGCTCGCCCGAGCATAGATACAGTCCTGGCGGTGCTTGCCGGGCTCATCGCAGGGGTCCCGATAGTGCCGGTACCGGCAGATGTCGGGGAGGCGGAACGGCGCCACATCCTCACCGACAGCCGGGCGATCGCGTGGCTGGGTGAATCTCCGGACGAGTCGGATGGATTACCGCATGTGCCGGTGCGGCGGCACGCACGGTCGTGGCATCAGTACTCCGAACCGCGACCGGAGTCGACGGCATTCATCGTGTACACCTCGGGGACAACCGGTGCGCCCAAGGGCGTGCAGCTGAGCCGGCGCGCAGTGGCGGCCAGCCTCGACGGTCTGGCGGATGCGTGGGCGTGGACGCCCGATGATGTTCTGGTGCATGGACTTCCCTTGTTTCACGTACACGGGCTGGTGCTCGGCCTGGTCGGGTCACTGCGGGTGGGAAATCGGTTCGTGCATACCGTCAAACCGACACCCGAGACCTACGCCGCCACACCAGGCACGATGTACTTCGGTGTGCCGACGGTGTGGTCACGGGTGGTGGCCGACGAATGCTGTGCGCGTGCACTGTCTTCGGCGCGGCTACTGGTGTCGGGGAGCGCGCCGCTGCCGGTGCCGGTTTTCGACGGGCTGCGCCGGCTTACCGGCCATGCCCCCATCGAACGCTACGGCGCCACCGAAACCGTCATCACGCTGTCCACGCGTGCCGATGGAGAGCGCCGCGCAGGGTGGGTCGGTCACCCGTTGACCGGTGTGCGAACTCGGCTGCTGAACGAGGACGGCACCGCAACCCCACACGACGGGGGAACCGTCGGCCAGCTGCAGGTTGCAGGACCGACATTGTTCAGTGGATACCTGAATCTGCCGGAGAAGACGGCAGAGGTGCTCACCGAGGACGGCTGGTACCGCACCGGTGATGTCGCCGTCGTCGACGGCGACGGAATGCACCGCATCGTCGGACGCGAATCGGTCGACCTGATCAAATCGGGTGGCTACCGCGTAGGCGCCGGTGAAATCGAAACCGTGCTGCTGGGTCACCCCGGGGTCGTGGAAGTCGCGGTGGTGGGCGTTCCCGACGAGGACCTGGGGCAACGCATCGTCGCCTACGTTGTCGGTGATGTGGTGGAGAGTGACGTCATCGCGTACGTGGCGCAACAGCTGTCCGTTCACAAACGCCCGCGTGAAGTGCGGCTCGTGGACGGGCTGCCCCGCAATGCGATGGGCAAGGTCCTCAAGAGGGAGCTGATCTTATGAACTGGACCGAGGAGCTCGTAGACCAGATCGAATTGCACTGGACAACCCAGCTGCGCCCACGGCTGGACGGCCTGAACGACGACGAGTATTTCTGGGAGCCGGTGCGCGACTGCTGGAGCCTGCGTCCCCGCAGCACCTCGAAGGCGCCTCTGCTAGGAGGTTCCGGCGATCTTGTCATCGAATTCGCCGCCCCACCACCAAATCCAGCGCCGGTGACCACTATCGCCTGGCGGCTCGGCCACATCCTCGTGGGCGTGCTGGGCGCACGCATCGCCAGCCATTTCCCAGAGAATTGGGCAGGCCCGCTCATCGACTACATGACCTACGACTACCCGGTCACCGCTGCTGATGCCCTGAAGCGACTCGACGGTTTTTACGCGGCGTGGCGCGAGGGCATCATGAGCAAGGACGAGGCCGGACTCCTGGCCCCCTGCGGCCCGGCCGAGGGGCCATGGGGCCACCGGTCCTTCGCGACGCTCGTCCTGCACATCAATCGCGAGCTGATCCACCACGGAGCCGAGATCGCGCTACTGCGCGATCTGTACGCCTGGCGCCAGAACTAGTTGGCGTGCAGGGCGGCGTTGAGCTCGAACGCGCCACCGTCGCGCGACACCACCTCGACCGCACCGGTCTGCGAATTGCGCCGGAACAGCAGATTGTTGGCACCCGATAGCTCCAGCGCCTTGATGGTCTTGCCATCGGGCGTGGCGACCTTGGTGCCCGCCGTGACATACAGCCCGGCCTCGACGATGCAGTCATCGCCCAGGCTGATGCCCACACCGGAGTTGGCGCCCAGCAGCGAGCGCTGGCCTACGGAGATCACCTGGCTGCCGCCACCGGACAGGGTGCCCATGATCGACGCGCCGCCACCGATGTCGGAGCCGTCGCCCACGACGACACCGGCCGAGATGCGGCCCTCGACCATCGAGGCGCCCAGGGTGCCGGCGTTGAAGTTCACAAAGCCCTCGTGCATGACAGTCGTACCGGGGGCCAGATGCGCACCCAGACGCACCCGGTCGGCGTCGGCGATACGCACGC
This sequence comes from Mycobacterium sp. D16Q16, assembly GCF_002013745.1. NCBI lineage: Bacteria > Bacillati > Actinomycetota > Actinomycetes > Mycobacteriales > Mycobacteriaceae > Mycobacterium > Mycobacterium sp. D16Q16. The sequence continues at coordinate 465,588 of NZ_MAEY01000001.1, read as the reverse complement.
CGGTGGGCACCACGTAGTCGACCATGCGGGGGAACTTGTCGATGCCGAACACCGTCACCACTCCGCGTGCGCGCAGCCTGGCGCGCACCGTCTCGAATCCTTCGACGGCGCACGGGCCGTAGTTTGTCCACACCACATTGGTGAGCACGCCGAACAGTCCATCGGTGCTGGCTCCGTGTGGCTGGACCAGCCGGTGCGACAACAGGTGCAGCCGCAGGTAGGCGTCATAGGCGTCGGCGGGCTTGTCCGCGAGCGAGCCAATGGTGGTGCGCACCAACACCTTCTCCACGCCACGTTCTGGGTCCGACCCGGCCAGTGCCGATAGCTCGGCAGGTGCGTCTGCCGCAGAGATCCGCTCGGTGCCCGGGGTGCCGGGTGCGTCGGTCAACTCGGGCGCCGGGAACCAGGTATCCAGTACCGATCCGTCCGCCGCGATGGTCGCCAGGCCAAGTGCTACTGCTCCGCTCACGCCCTACACGCTAGCCTGAGTCGATGGCGCTTGAACTCGCTGGTGACCCGGTGGCCCTGACTGCTGCCCTGGTGGACATACCCAGCGAGTCCCGGCACGAGGCGATTATCGCGGACGCGGTCGAGGTTGCCCTGCGGGAACAGGCCAGGGGATTCGAGGTCATCCGCAACGGCAACGCGGTGCTGGCCCGCACTCATTACGGCCACAAGACCCGGGTGATGCTGGCCGGACATTTGGACACGGTGCCCGCCGCCGACAACGTGCCCAGCCATTGGGAGCGGGGAGAGGACGGCGACATTCTGTTTGGCTGCGGCACCGTGGATATGAAGTCCGGGGATGCGGTCTTCCTGCACCTGGCCGCCACCGTGATACCTCGCGTCGACCTGACACTGGTGTTTTACGACTGCGAGGAGATCGAGTCCTCAGCCAATGGGCTGGGCCGCATCGAGCGTGAACTGCCCGAATGGCTCGACGCCGATCTTGCCATCCTTGGTGAGCCCACTGCCGGTCTCATCGAGGCGGGCTGTCAGGGTACCTTGCGTGTCGTGATCCGCGCCGACGGCACCCGCGCGCATTCTGCGCGATCCTGGCTGGGGGACAACGCTATTCACAAGCTCGGTGCTGTCCTGGACAGGCTCGCGGCCTACCGCGCACGCATCGTCGACATCGACGGGTGCGAATACCGGGAAGGGCTGTCCGCTGTGCGGATCGACGGGGGTGTCGCCGGGAACGTCATCCCCGACGCCGCAGCGGTCACCGTCAACTTCCGGTTCGCCCCCGACCGCAGCCCCGAGCAGGCGCTCGCGCATGTGCGCGAGGTGTTCGACGGGCTCGAGGTCGAGATCGAACTCACCGACTCCGCCGCTGGGGCACTGCCGGGTCTTGACCGCCCCGCCGCCGCCGAATTGGTCGGCGCGGCAGGGGGAGTGGTACGTGCCAAGTACGGATGGACCGATGTCTCCCGGTTCGCGGCGCGCGGGATCGCCGCGGTCAATTACGGGCCGGGTGACCCAAACCTCGCGCACACCCGCGGCGAACACGTTCCGGTACAGCAGATCACCGATGTCACCGAGGTGCTCCGGCGCTACCTCAGCGCGTGACGGGTGCCGCGTAGGTCCCCGGCGTCTGACCGAGGGTGCGCCGGTACACGTCGATGAAGGCGCTCGGTGTGGCCCAACCACATTGATGAGCCACGTAGGTGACGGGCCGATCCTCCGCGAGCATCCGCAACGCGTGATGAAGCCGGATCTGGGTGCGCCACTGCGGATACGTCATACCCATGTCGGTGCGGAACAACCTGGTCAGGGTGCGCTCGCTGGCACCCACACGCCGGCCCAGCTCGGTCACCGTCCATACCTGCGTCAGGTCGTCCTCCACCAGTGCACACGCCTCGGCCAGACGTTGATCGCGCGGTGTGGGCAGCTTCAGTGCTTGCTCCGGGCTGCGCCGCAGTTGGTCGACGAGAACGACATTCAACCGCGTGACTTCATCGTCGGGTAGGTCGCCGGGAACTGAGCAGGTCATGATCAGCTCACGCAGCAGCGGGGATACCGCGATCACGGTCGGGGTTGTCAGTTCCACCACGTACTTCTCGGGGTCGAAGGCCACGGAATGAAACTCGGTGGGGCCGTAGAAGCGATGCTCGTGACCGGCGCCTGCCGGTATCCACAGTGCGCGGTTCGGGGGTGCGATCCAGGTGCCGTCGTCCGTCGTCACGGCGATAACGCCAGAGGCGGGATACACAATCTGATGCACTTCGTGCCAGTGGCGGTTGATGCGTTGCCCGCCGCTCACCGACATCACTCCGGTGAGGTGGCTGCTAATCAACATAAGATGGCATTTTATCGAAAAGCTCGCACTCTAGAGACCCTGACCTTCGTGCTATCGCGACCTGAGCGGGAATAGCCGCCTGACCGCGCGGGGTTGGCCAAGAGGTGAAACTCGGAGTGGCGATCGGTCGACCTCTCAGTGTGCAGAGCGATACCAACCTGGTCGACGCCTTCATCGCGCACGGGCGCCGGGTCACCGACGCCGGTGTTGGCACGTTGTGGCTCGGGCAGATGTATCACTACGACGCGATCACCATGGCCGCGGTGGTGGGGCAAGCGATATCCCCGGAAAAACTCCGCACCGTGGGGGTATCGGTCATCCCGATCAATCCGCGCCATCCCATCGAGGTATCGGCGGCGGCGCAGACCGCGCAGGCCGCAACCCACGGGAGATTCCAGCTGGGGCTGGGGCTGGGTGCGCCGGTGATCGAGGGTCCGAGCTACGGCCTGCAGGTGGCCAAACCGATACGCCGTCTGCGCGAGTACCTCACCACGCTCCGGCAACTGCTGGACAGCGGCACCGCGGAGTTTCATGGTGAGACCCTCACGGTCGCACCGAAATTCACGACCTCGCAGCCCGGCGGCGAAAATATCCCCCTCTTGGTGGCGGCCATGGCGCCGCAGGCCCTGCGTGCCACCGGCGAGCTCGCCGACGGCACGATTCCGCTGCACGCGGGACCACGGGCGCTCGGTGAGGAGATCGTGCCCGTCATCGACGGGGCCGCCGAACGGGCCGGGCGTCCGCGTCCGCGCGTTATCGCGGGCGTCGCCGTTGTCGTCACCTCCGATGTGGAACGGGTCCGCGCGCTCGCGATCGAAGACATGGCGTTCTACGAGAGCATCCCGTCGTATCGGAAAGTGCTTGACGCCGAGGGGGTTCAGCACACGGGGGAACTGGCGATCATCGGCGACGAGCAGCATGTGGCCAAGGAGCTGCAGCGATACTTCGATGCGGGAGCCACCGAGGTGTTCGCGAGTCACACCGAATTGGGCGGAACGGAGGACGAGGCTCGCACGCTGGTGCTCCTGGGGGAACTGTCCCGCGGGAATTGAGTTGCCGGCGGCCCCTAGGCTGACAGCGTGCCAGAAAGTACCGAACCCCAACTGCACGGACCGGTGCAGTTGCGCCGTGACCGCTGCGAGAACATCACCGCCGACCAACGTTTGTTGGACACCCGGGACACCACCACCTGGACGCACACCGACCCGTGGCGCGTGTTGCGCATCCAGGGTGAGTTTGTGGAGGGATTCGACGCGCTGGCGGAAACACCCAAAGCAGTAACAGTTTTCGGCTCCGCCAGGACGAAGCAGGATTCACCCGAATATCGGCTTGGGCGTGAGCTGGGCGTTGCCCTGGTGAAGGCGGGATACGCCGTCATCACCGGGGGCGGACCGGGCGCCATGGAGGCCGCCAACCGCGGCGCCAGTGAATCGGGTGGCTACTCGGTAGGCCTGGGTATCGAGCTGCCTTTCGAACAGGGCCTCAACGAATGGGTGGACCTGGGCATCAACTTCCGGTACTTCTTCGTCCGCAAGACCATGTTCGTCAAGTATGCCCAGGCCTTCGTCTGTCTGCCCGGTGGATTCGGCACCCTCGATGAACTCTTCGAGGCGCTCACCCTGGTGCAGACCCGCAAGGTCACGCGGTTCCCGATCATCCTGCTGGGCACCGAGTATTGGTCGGGGCTGATCGACTGGATCCGCGGAACGCTGCTGCCCGCCGGAAAGGTGGGTGAGCAGGACATCGCGCTGCTCTCGGTGACCGATAGCGTCGAAGAGGCCGTGGAGATCATTCTCAAGTCGGCGGCGAACGGGAACGGGGCACGATCATGAGTTGGTCGGTCTGCGTGTACTGCGCTTCCGGGCCGCGGCACCCCGAACTACTGGATCTGGCCTCTCGTCTGGGCACCGCCATCGCCGAACGCGGATGGACCTTGGTGTCCGGGGGAGGCAACGTCTCGGCCATGGGCGCGATAGCTCAGGCTGCGCGGGCCGCCGGTGGACGCACCATCGGCGTCATTCCCAAGACGTTGGTGCACCGCGAGGTCGCCGATACCGACGCCGATGAACTCATCGTCACCACCACCATGCGCGAACGCAAACAGATCATGGAGGACCGGTCCGACGCCTTCATCACCCTGCCCGGCGGGATCGGCACTCTCGAGGAGGTTTTTGAGACGTGGACCGCTGGCTACCTGGGACTACACCAGAAGCCGGTGGTACTGCTGGACCCCGATGGGCACTACACCGGGCTGCTGCGCTGGCTCGACGAAGTGCAGGACAAGGGTTACGTGGCAGCGCCTGCCCGGGACCGGCTCTTGGTGCACACCGATATCGCCGCGGCCCTCGACGCATGTCAACCGACGGATTGACGGGACCTGACCGTTCGTCAACAATGCGGTGAGCCATTGCCTACTGGGCGGTAAGAACAGGGAGAACCAGATGTCCGCAAGCAGCACCATTCCGTCCACCGCCCGTAACCGGGTGCGGCTGACCGAGGTGCTCGCACAGCTTCCCTCGCTGGCGCTCGACCTGCCGATCATGGCGGGTGGAGTTCTCGGCGGTATCAAGGCCAACCCCAACGGGCGCCTTTCGATCGGCGCCGTGTTCGCCGACCGTGCCGCCAAGTACGCCGACAAGGTGTTCCTGCGCTTCGAGGGCAACGACATCACCTACGCGCAGGCCAACGCCACTGCCAACCGGTATGCGGCGACCCTGGCCTCGCACGGTGTCGGCCGCGGCGACGTCGTCGGCATCATGCTGCGCAACTCGCCGCAGACCGTGCTACTCATGTTGGCCACGGTGAAGCTGGGCGCCATCGCGGGCATGCTCAACTACAACCAGCGCGGCCATGTCCTGGCGCACAGCATCGGCCTGCTTGATTCCAAGATGCTTGTCACCGACGCGGAATTCGTGGACGCCATCGGCGAATCGGGCGTCAACGTGGTCTCGCAGTTGACCGCCGACGAGCTCGACCGGATGTCGGTATTGGCACCCACCACCAACCCCAGTGCCACCGAAGCGGTGCTGGCCAAGGACCGGGCGTTCTACATCTTTACCTCGGGAACCACCGGGCTGCCGAAGGCCAGCGTGATGACCCATTACCGGTGGCTGCGCGGTATGTACGGCATTGGGAGCCTGGCCTTGCGGCTCCGGTCCAGTGACGTGCTGTACAGCTGCCTTCCGCTCTACCACAACAACGCGCTGACCCTCGCGGTGTCGACGACCATCAACGCCGGAGCCACCCTGGCCATTGGCCGCTCATTCTCGGTATCCCGGTTCTGGGATGAGGTCATTGCCAGCCGCGCAACAGCTTTCATCTACATCGGCGAACTGTGCCGGTACCTGCTCAACCAGCCGCCCAAGCCCACCGATCGCCAGCACAAGGTGCGCGTCATCATCGGCAACGGGCTGCGGCCCGAGCTGTGGGGCGAGTTCACCCGGCGATTCGGCATCAAGCGGGTGTGCGAGTTCTATTCGGCCAGCGAGTCGAACACCGCATTCGTCAACGCGCTCAACATCGATCGCACCGTGGGCATCTGCCCGTACCCGCTGGCATACGTCAAGTACGACATCGAGACGGGCGAACCACTGCGCAACGACAAGGGGTACCTGACCAAGGTCGGTGCCGGCGAGGCGGGCCTGCTGCTGAGCAAGGTCACCAGCATGTCGCCCTTCGACGGGTACACCGACCCGACCGCTTCGGAGAAGAAGCTGGTGCACGATGCCTTCAAGAAGGGCGATACCTGGTTCAACACCGGCGATTTGATGCGCAACCTCGGTTGGGGTCATGCCGCGTTCGGGGACCGGCTCGGCGATACCTTCCGCTGGAAGGGTGAGAACGTCGCCACCACTGAGGTGGAGGCCGCGATCGATCACAACAACGCGGTCGAGGAGTCGACGGTATTCGGCGTGGAGGTGCCGGGGACTGACGGGCGTGCCGGAATGGCCGCCATCAAACTGCATGACGGTGTGGAACTCGATCCAAAGGCGCTGAGCGACACCGTGTATCAGAGTCTTCCTGCCTATGCACTGCCGCTGTTCATTCGGATCGTGGACACGCTGGAGCACACCACCACCTTCAAGAGCCGCAAGGTGGAACTGCGTGAACAGGCCTATGGCGACACCGTGACCGATCCGCTGTATGTGCTGGCCGGTCGTGAGGAGGGATACGTCCCGTTTTATCCCGAGTATCCGTCGGAGTTGGCCGGCGGTCAGCGCCCCAAGGGGAGCGCGAGTATCTGAGCGCTTGACGTATTCGCATCACTCGTCAACGATTCGTTAGGCCCGGACACGGTGGTCCGGCGAACTCGGAGGACACATGGTGGTGCGCGAAGACATTCCTGCTGCAGCCCGCGAACGAGTGGAACTGGCCGATGTGCTGGTCAGATTGCCTGCGCTGCTACCGGATCTGCCGATCATCGTGCGGGGGCTGCTCAGTGCCGCCAGGGCGACGCCGGGCGCTCGCACCTCCATTGGCAGCGTCTTCGCCGAGAGCGCCGCCAAACATGCCAACCGGGTATTCCTGCGGTTCGAGGGCAAGGACATCACCTACCGGGAAGCCAACCAGATAGCCAACCGGTATGCGCACACCCTGGCCGCCCAGGGTGTGCGTCGCGGTGACGTTGTCGGCATCATGCTGCGCAACTCGCCGGAGGTTGTTCTGCTGATGTTGGCGACCGTGAAGCTGGGTGCGGTGGCCGGCATGCTCAATTTCAACCAGCGCGATAACGTGCTGGCTCACAGCATCGGCTTGCTCGATGCCAAGGTTCTGCTCGCTGATTCCGAATTCGTTCCGGCGGTGCGGGACTGCGGCGTGCAGGTCGCCGCGCTGTTCACGGTCGACGAGTTCGGCGCGTTGGCGCAGGGTGCCTCGGCGGCGAATCCGCCGGCCACTGCCGAGGTGCGGGCGAGCGACAAGGCCCTGTACATCTGTACCTCTGGGACCACCGGGCTGCCCAAGGCGAGTGTGATGACGCACTACCGATACCTGCGTGCCGCCGCCGGATTCGGCAGTGTGACACTGCGATTGCGCCCCTCTGAGGTCTTCTTCAGCTGTCTGCCGCTCTATCACAACAGCGCGCTCACGGTGGCCGTCGGCTCCACGCTGACCACCGGCGCGACCTTGGCCATCGGCCGGTCGTTCTCGGCCTCACGTTTCTGGGATGAGCTCATCGCCAGCCGCGCGACAGGTTTCATCTACATCGGGGAGCTCTGCCGCTACCTGCTCAACCAGGCCCCCAAACCCGTTGATCGTCAGCACAAGGTTCGCGTGATGGTGGGCAACGGTCTGCGGGCGGAGCTGTGGGGTGAGTTCAGCCGACGGTTCGGGGTCCGGCAGATCAGCGAATTGTATTCGGCCAGTGAGGCCAACACCGGATTCATCAACGTGCTCAACATCGATCGCACGGTGGGCATCTGCCCCTCGCCGATCGCCTTCGTCAAGTACGACGTGGAAACCGGCGAACCCGCCCGCAACGCGAAAGGCTTCCTGACCAAGGTCGGTACCGGCGAGCAGGGTCTGTTGTTGAGCAAGGTGACGTCGCTGGCACCCTTCGATGGCTACACCGATGCGAAGGCAACCGAAAAGAAGTTGGTGCGCAACGCCTTCAAGAAGGGTGATGTCTGGTTCAACACCGGCGATCTGCTGCGGGACCTGGGATGGCGTCATGCCGCATTCGGTGATCGGCTGGGTGACACCTTCCGGTGGAAGAGTGAAAATGTCGCCACCACCGAAGTCGAGGCGGCGCTGGACCAGGATGATGCGATCGAGGAGTCGACGGTTTTCGGTGTCGAGGTACCGGGATGCGACGGCCGTGCCGGGATGGCCGCCGTCAAGCTCCACGGTGAGGCGGCGTTCGATCCGGAAAGGTTGGGCCAGTTGGCTTTCAAGAGCCTGCCGGGTTATGCGCTGCCGCTGTTCGTCAGGATCGTGGACAGCCTTGAGCACACCGTGACCTTCAAAAGTCGCAAGGTGGAGCTGCGCAACGAAGCATACGGCGACGCCGTGACCGATCCGCTGTATGTGTTGGCCGGTCGCAGCGAGGGTTACGTGCCGTTCTATCCGGAGTACACCGCCGAGCTCGCCTCCGGGCAACGTCCCAGGGGATAGGTGCTCGAGGAGTTACTGTTTCACGGTGGGAGTCAGTCGTCGGGTGCGCGCGTCGCGGCGCCGTCAACGTCGGGTGAAGCTTGCCGACAACGACCTCACCGAAGAGCAGTGGTCGACTCTGGTGGAGGCGTGGGGTGGTTGCGCCTACTGCGGCGCAACCGGAACCGCGCTGCAGCGCGACTGCGTGCAAGCGATCTCGCGCGGAGGCCGCTATACCCGCTCCAACGTCGTGCCTGCCTGTGCGTCCTGCAACGCGAGTAAATGCAATGCGGAAGTGACCAGCTGGATGCGGCGCAAGCGGCTTGACGAGAAGGCCTTTCTGGCCAGGTACGTGGAGATCTCGGCCGCCGGCTAGCTCGTGGTGTAGACGCCGGTCGGCTCGTCGTGGTAACCCTTCGAACCGATCTCGCGCGCCAACGGACTGCGAAAATCAGCTTCGGCGGCAAGGCAATTGAGTACGTGCCGGTAGTCGTATCGTGGGCGCCAGCCGAGTTCGTCGCGTGCCCTGGTGTTGACGTAGACGCGATCGATCGCCGGGAACATGGACCAGCCCCGCGCCGCGTACAGGTCGGGCTGCTCGGGGAAGTGCCGAGCCACCACGCCGGGAGCGTCGGTGCGCAACTGCGCGGCATCGGCGGGGCAGAACGGCGTCGTCGCCGAAACGACGTACGTGGCCCAGCCGATAGCGGGTGCGCGATCGGCCGCCAGCAGGTGTGCCTCGACAACGTCGGCCAGATCCACCCGCCGATAGAGGTATTCGTTGACCTTCGCATTCGCGTGCGGGTAACGCGCCCGCACCGCGTCGCTGTCGTCTTGTTCGGGAAAGAAGCGTGAGGTGCGCAGCACGATGACCGGCAGGCCGCTCTCCTGATGCACCACATGCGCGATGTCTTCCGCGGCCGTTTTGGTGGCGCCGTAGATGTTCTTGGGTACCGGTGTCACGTCCTCGGTGATCCAGGCAGCCTCACCTGCGCCGACCAGGGCATGCCCGAATGCGCTGGTGGTGCTGGTGTAGACAAAGCTGCTCACGCCCGTGGCGACGGACTCTTCCAGGAGCGCGAGCGTGCCCTCGATGTTGGTCGCGATGAAGTCGGCCCGGGTATGCGATCCCACATGCGGTTTGTGCAGGGTCGCGGTATGCAGCACCGATGTCACCCCCGCCATTGCCTCGCTGACGACCGCGCGGTCGGCGATCGACCCGACGATGTCCGTGGCAGACCCGGGCGCGATGTCCAGGCCGACGACGTCGGCGCCGCATCTACTCAGCGTGCGGACCAGCGCCTCCCCGAGATGGCCCGAGGACCCGGTGACCAGGAATCGATGCTCGCCCATACGCCCATACTGCTCAGGCCCGCAAGTCATTTCGTTTGCCGAGTGTGAAACGTAGGCGGGAAATAGCAGGAAATCTCGCCTAGGTTTCACACTCGGCGCAGCCGCAGGGGCCTTGGCCTGCACAATGAGGGCGTGCGCGAGACGTTTTGTGGACGAGAGGTCCGCACCGATCGTGCCCTCATCATGGCGATCGTCAACCGCACTCCGGACTCCTTCTACGACCGCGGCGCCACCTTCACTGACGAGGCCGCCCAGTCTGCCGTGCACAAAGCGGTAGACGACGGCGCGGATGTCGTCGATATCGGTGGCGTCAAGGCGGGCCCGGGCGAGACCGTCGACGCCGAGGCGGAGATCGCGCGCGTGGTGCCCTTCATCGATTGGGTGCGCGGTGCCCACCCCGACCTGCTGATCAGCGTTGACACCTGGCGTGCCGAGGTCGCGGAAAAGGCCTGTGCGGCGGGCGCGGACTTGATCAACGACACCTGGGCGGGAGTCGACTCCGAGCTACCCGCGGTGGCCGCGGCCCACGGCGCCGGACTGGTGTGCTCGCATACCGGTGGTGCGGTGCCGCGCACCCGGCCGTTCCGGGTGAACTACGGGGCTGAAGTGGACGGTGTGGTCCAGGCGGTCATCGCCGAAGTGACCGCGTCTGCCGAGCGTGCGGTGGCTCTGGGGGTATCGAAGGACTCGATACTGATCGATCCCACGCATGACTTCGGCAAAAACACCTTCCACGGGCTCACTTTGTTGCGCCACGTAAACGATCTCGTTAATACCGGGTGGCCCGTGTTGATGGCGTTGAGCAACAAGGATTTCATCGGGGAGACTCTTGGTGTGGGACTGACGGAACGACTCGAGGGCACTCTCGCCGCTACCGCGCTGGCGGCGGCGGCCGGTGCCCGCATGTTCCGGGTGCATGAAGTCGGCCCCACACGCCGCACGCTGGAAATGGTGGGCTCCATCGTCGGGACCCGCCCTCCGGCGCGAACAGTGAGGGGGTTGGCATGACCCATCAACTTGACGGAGTGGTTGGTATCGACCCGAGCTGGCTGGACACCCACAGCTGGAACCGGCCCGATTGGACCGTCGAGCAGCTCATCGCTGCGAAGAAGGGCCGCACCGTGTCGGTGGTGTTGCCCGCGCTCAACGAGCAGGAGACGGTCGCTGCGGTTGTCGACACCATCAGCCCGCTGCTGGGTGGTCTGGTGGACGAGCTGATAGTCCTCGACTCAGGCTCCACCGATGACACCGCGATCCGGGCGGTGGCCGCGGGTGCGCGCGTCGTCAGCCGTGAGCAAGCGCTGCCCGAGGTGCCGCCCAATCCGGGCAAGGGCGAGGTGCTGTGGCGATCGGTGGCCGCAACGACGGGCGACGTGATCGCGTTCGTCGACTCGGACCTCATCGACCCCGACCCGATGTTCGTGCCGCATCTGCTCGGCCCTCTCTTGCTGGGGCAGGGTGTGCACCTTGTGAAGGGCTTCTATCGGCGTCCGCTGAAGGTGAGCGGGTCCGAGGACGCCAACGGTGGCGGCCGGGTGACCGAGCTGGTGGCCCGACCCATGCTCGCCGCACTGCGGCCCGAGCTGAGTTGTGTGGTGCAGCCACTGGGCGGCGAATACGCGGGCACGCGTGAACTGCTGTCCTCGGTGCCCTTCGCACCCGGATACGGGGTCGAGATCGGGCTGCTCATCGACACCTACGACCGTCTCGGGCTCAACGCCATCGCTCAGGTCAATCTGGGTGTGCGCAGCCACCGCAATCGGCCGCTGGTCGAACTCGGAGTGATGAGCCGGCAGGTGATGGCGAGCATGCTTTCGCGCTGCGGAATTCCGGACTCCGGGGTGGGCATCACCCAGTTCTTCGCCGATGGTGACGGGTTCACCCCGCGCAGCTCCACGGTGTCGCTGGAGGACCGCCCGCCGATGAACACCCTGCGCTGACCCTCAGCTCTTCTGGATCTCGCGCTCACCGTCGGTGGGTGACCACACGGTGATGATCATGTGGCCGTCGTCGACCCGGACCGCGGAAGCGCCCTGGATGTCGGCGACGTAGAACGGCGCGAACCGTCTTCCGCGCAGATCGAATCCGATGGTGGCATAGAGATGCTCGGCGAACGCGGCGTGCAGGGCGAGATCCTGCTCATCGTGCACCGTGCCCCAGACCTTGGCATCGCCCTCGCTGACGTGCGTGTCGGTGGTGGCCGTGTGCAGCTCGAAACGGGGGTCACGGGCAAGGTCGGCGAGCTTGGCGGTACCGGGCATGCCGCCGACGATCAGCCTGCCCTCGAAGATGCGAGGTTCCATCGGGCTGATCCGCGGGGCACCGCTGCGCCGCAGCGTCGAGAGGAAGCACAGATTGCGCGTCGCGTCGTGGCGGCGGGTGAACACGCCGGCGATCCTCGGAGCCTGCCGCGTGAACCCTTGCCAGGAGGTCATGGCCCCACGCTAGGCCCGGATGTCGGACCTCGCTGGCAAGATCGGTGTCGTGACGTTCGCACTGACGTATCTGCTGGTTCTCATCGCGGTTGCCGCCGTGCTTTTTGTGCTGGGCGCGACGCTGTTCGGTCGCGGCGAGGAGTTGCCGCCGCTGCCCACGGGCACCACCGCCACCGTCCTGCCCGCCGAAACGGTGACGGGTGCCGATGTGGACGCCGTCAAGTTCTCGCTGGTGTTTCGCGGCTACAAGGCCAGCGAGGTCGATTGGGTGCTGGACCGGCTCGCCCGCCAGATCGACGAACTGCGCGCCGAGCTCGACGAGGTGCAGGGCACCCGAGTGACCATCGAAGCAAATGCCGAGTAAGGAACCTGCACGCTGTTCCTGGGCCGTGGATCCGGCCGGGTCCACGTTGTACACCGACTACCACGACAACGAGTGGGGACGCCCGCTGCACGGGCGTGACGCGCTGTTCGAGCGGCTGTGCTTGGAGGCCTTCCAGAGCGGGCTGGCGTGGATCACCATCCTGCGCAAACGCGAGGGCTTCCGGCGCGCGTTCGACGGCTTCATACCCGAGCAAATCGCCCGCTACGGCGACAAGGACGTGGCGCGGCTGATGGCCGATGCCGAGATCGTGCGTAACCGCGCCAAGATCGAGTCGGCGATATCCAATGCGCGCGCTGTCCTCGATCTGGACACCGATCTTTCGGATCTGCTGTGGTCGTTTGCGCCGAAACGCCGCGCCCGGCCGCAGCGTCTTTCCGACGTGCCGGCAGTCACCGACGAGAGCACGGCGATGGCCAAAGAACTCAAACGCCGGGGATTTCGTTTTGTGGGCCCTACCACGGCATATGCCCTGATGCAGGCCACCGGGATGGTGGACGATCACGTGCGTTCTTGCTGGGTTCCGCGAGCCGATACTGCCCCCTCCGGAAGGCCCAGTTGAGGGTCTGCTGTCCCCAGATGTCCGCGATAGGGAAGAATGGTCCAGTGAAACGGCAGCTCAGATAGGGAACAATGGTCGGAGATGCCGAACACCCTTGGCTGGAATTTGGAGGGAGCACACGATGGCGGCCATGAAGCCCCGAACAGGCGACGGTCCTCTCGAGGCTACGAAAGAGGGGCGCGGGATTGTCATGCGCGTGCCACTGGAAGGTGGCGGTCGCCTGGTGGTCGAGCTGACCCCCGATGAGGCCGCCGCACTCGGCGACGAACTCAAGAACGTCACCAGCTAGCCCCAGCCTTTGGGCGCTAGCTGCAGACTTTTTGATAGATCTGCAGCGTCATCTCCGCGATGTGCGCCCACGAGAACTCTTCGATACACCGCGCTCTGCCCGCGTTACCGAACTTGGTGGCGCGGGTGGGGTCTGCGACTAATGCGTTGACCGCGTCGGCGAGGCCTGCCTCGAACGCCGCGGCTTCGCTGCTCTCGTATGCCACCAATGTTCCGGTGACGCCGTCGGCAACCACCTCGGGTATCCCGCCGACGCGCGACGCCACGACCGCCGTACCGCACGCCATGGCCTCAAGGTTGACGATGCCCAACGGTTCGTAGATCGATGGGCACACAAAAACCGTTGCCGCGGAAAGCACTTCCCGCAGTTTGGGTGCTGGCAGGAACTCGCGTATCCAGTGCACTCCGGGCCGCACCGCCGCCAGCTCGGTGACGGCACCGGTGACCTGCTCGGCGATCTCGGCGGTGTCCGGCTCGCCCGCGCACAAGATCAGCTGCACCTCGGGGGAGGACCGGTGTGCGGCCGCCACCAAGTGCGCGAGTCCCTTCTGCCGCGTGATCCGCCCGACGAACACGACAATCGGGCGCCCCAGATCCACACCGAGTTCGGCCAGCACCGATCCCGGTTGCGTGATCGCCTCGGCCGGATCAACCGGGTACCAGGTTGTGGTGTCGATTCCGTTGCGCACCACGTGGATCCGGCTGGGATCCAGATCGGGATAGGTCGCGATGATGTCCTCGCGCATGCCGCTGCTGACGGCGATGACGGCGTCAGCAGCGTGTATCGCGGTGTGTTCCACCCACGACGACACGCGGTATCCGCCGCCGAGTTGTTCAGCCTTCCACGGACGGCGGGGTTCCAGGGAATGCGCGGTCAGCACGTGCGGAATGCCGTACAGCAGCTTGGCCAGATGTCCTGCCATGCCCGTGTACCAGGTATGCGAATGCACCACGGTTGAGCCGGTAGCCGCGGCAGCCATCACCAGATCAGCCGACAGGGTCGTCAGGGCGGGGTTGGCGCCGTCCAATGCGGGGTCGGGCCGATGCACGAAGGCGCCGTCGCGCGGTGCGCCCATACAGTGCACGTCGACATCGCACAGTGTGCGCAGCTGAGCCACCAACTCAGTGACGTGGACCCCGGCCCCGCCGTACACCTCAGGTGGGTACTCGCGCGTCATCATTGCCACCCGCGTCCGAGATGAGCCGCGTGCGAGAAGACGGTCGGTCATGCCACGACCGTAGTAGGTGGCCCCGACGACCGCAGGCCCGCCGGGGGTGTACCGCTGGCCGCTTCTGCCGAGTGCCGATAGGTTGATTGCTATGAGGGCATCGCCACACGTTCTGGGGATCGTGCTTGCCGGCGGTGAAGGCAAGCGGCTTTACCCGCTGACCGCCGATCGTGCGAAACCGGCGGTGCCCTTCGGCGGTGCCTATCGGCTCATCGATTTTGTGCTGAGCAACCTGGTCAACGCGCGATTCTTGCGTATTTGCGTTCTGACCCAATACAAGTCGCACTCGCTGGATCGGCACATCTCGCAGAACTGGCGGCTGTCGGGTCTGGCGGGGGAGTACATCACGCCTGTTCCTGCCCAGCAGCGGCTCGGCCCGCGCTGGTACACCGGCAGTGCCGATGCCATCCACCAGTCGCTCAACCTGATCTTCGACGAGGACCCCGAGTACATCGTGGTGTTCGGTGCGGACCACGTGTACCGGATGGATCCCGAGCAGATGCTCGACTTCCACATCGACAGCGGTGCGGCGGTGACGGTGGCGGGAATCCGGGTGCCGCGCACGGAGGCAAGCGCCTTCGGTTGCATCGATGCCGACGACACCGGCCGGATTCGGGAGTTCATTGAAAAACCGGCGGATCCTCCGGGCACGCCGGACGATCCGGACGCGGCGTTCGTGTCGATGGGCAACTACATTTTCACCACCAAGGAACTCGTCGACGTCATTCGTGTCGACGCCGAGGACGATCATTCCGATCACGATATGGGCGGCGACATCATTCCCCGGCTGGTGGCCGAGGGGCGGGCCGCGGTGTACGACTTCAATACCAACCTGGTGCCCGGTGCCACCGAGCGGGACCACGCGTACTGGCGCGATGTCGGGACCCTCGACGCGTTCTATGACGCGCACATGGACCTGGTATCGGTGCATCCGGTGTTCAACCTGTACAACCGGCGCTGGCCCATCCGCGGCGAGTCGGAGAACCTGGCGCCCGCCAAGTTCGTCAACGGCGGTTCCGCGCAGGAGTCGGTGGTGGGTGCCGGGAGCATCATCTCGGCGGGCTCGGTGCGCAACTCGGTGCTGTCCTCGAATGTCGTCGTCGACGACGGCGCCGTTGTCGAGGGCAGCGTGCTGATGCCCGGGGTGCGGGTGGGCCGCGGTGCGGTGGTCCGGCACGCGATTCTGGACAAGAACGTGGTTGTCGGTGTCGGAGAACAGGTTGGTGTCGACATCGACCGCGACCGCGAGCGATTCAACGTCAGTGCGGGCGGCGTCGTCGCCGTCGGTAAGGGCGTCTGGATCTAGTGTCCCGGGCGCGAGCCCGGCCGTCCCGTCACCAGACCAGTGGCACCAGACGGCTGCGGACCTTCTCGGTGTATTCGTCGTAGCCCTGAAGGTCGTGGCGCAGCATCTTCTCCTCGTCGAGGATTCGGATGACCAGTGAGGCAGCGGCAGGGATAGCTGCCAGTAGGCCCCAATACGACCCCAGCGCCAACGGCATGCCCACCATCATCACCAGGGAACCTGTGTACATGGGGTGGCGAACCAGCCCGTACAGCCCGGTTGAGGTGACGGTCTGTCCGGACTCGACGGTGATGCTCGCGCCCGCGTAGTTGTTCTGCGCCACCACCAAGGTGGCGGCACCCAATCCGGCGATGACCAACACCTCCCCGACGATGACGAGCCAGGTCGGCACGTGCGACCAACCGAACCGGTAATCGAAGGCGCTCACCACAACCAGAGCCACGAACGAGCTCAGCAGCACAGTGACCGCGACCTTCTGTACCAGGCGAGTCTCTGCGGTGGGGCCACCATGGAGACGACGTTGCAGCACCTCGGGATTGGTTCTGGCCAAGTAGATCGAGGAGACCGTGGAGCTGATGACGAAGATCGCCAAGAAGACCCACGCCTGCCAATAGTTGAATGTTCCCGCGGGCCAAAACAGTGCCGCGGCAAAGACGGCGAGGCCGATGATTCCCGAAAGAAGAGCTTGTACACCAGTTTTCATGATATTCCTTTCTCAGATCGCGTCACGACGGCGGTAAATCTCTCCCGCGGCAGTGGTGAGCCCGACACCAATCACCATGAGGGCGACCATGGTGAGCCACGGATACTCGACGGGTGCGCTGACCCGCATCACCGGGGACAGCTTCACCATCCAGGCCGGGAGCTGCAGTATTCCGGCATAGAGCATGCCCACGGAGATTGCCACCACCAGCCAGCCAATCCAGCTGTGCTGCAACGCAACCGCGATCGCGGCGATGCCGGCGACCACCAGCAGGGCGGGAATCTGTGCCAGCGCGGCAAGGGTGAGGCGCCACACCACCTCCGGATCGTGCAATGTGGAAGCCGCGCCGAGCCCACTGCCCAGACCGGCGATCAGCATGAGAAGCGCACTACCCAGCACCGTCACCGCGACCGCGGATAACAGCCAGTTCCAGCGCGATACCGCGCGCGCCAGCACCGACTCGGCGATACCCGACTGTTCATCCTTGGCGAGTCTGACGATTGCCGAGACCACATACGCGGTGATCGCGATGGCGAGCACCTGGTTAAAGGTGGCGAAGATGCTGTCCAGACCGTGTGCCTGGAATGCGCGGGCAAGTAGCGGGTTGGTATCGATCGAATCCCGCAGGCTCTTGGCCATCGATCCGAATGCCATACCGGCCAAGAAAATTCCGGCAGCCCATCCGGTGAGCAACCCGCGTTGCAACTGCAGATTGAGTCCGAACACGGAGGTGATCTCGGGGGCATTGGCGTTTTCGCCGCGCGAGGGCAGTACTCCTGCGTCGTACTGGCGACGCCCTTCGAGCACGTGGGCGGTGAGCATGAGCGCCAGGGTGGTGCTCACCAGCAAGAGGAAGGGCCACCAGCGCAGGTCGACGAACGGTCGCATCTGCTGTGCCCAGGCCAACGGTGAGAACCAACTCAGTGCGCTGCCCGTGTTGTCGATGATGTCACCGAGGCCACGAACCACAACAGCCGCTGCGAGCGCCGCCATCGCGACGCCGCTGGCTGCGCGGGAGGTCCGCCACAACTGCGAGGTGACCGCCGCGATTCCCGCGAAAACCATGGAGGCTCCGGAGATTCCGAGACTTATTCCGAGAGTGTCGGCGACATCGAATCCCGCGGCGGACAGTGCGACCGTCATGGCCAGGGCCAGGACTGCGTTCATCAGGCCCACCACGATGAGTGCCGCGTAGGTGCGTGCTTGGTGGCCGATCACCGCGGACATCACCAGCTCGGCGCCACCGGATTCCTCTTCGGCGCGGGTGTGCCGGATGACGGTCAAGATGGACATGATGGCGGCGGCGGCGATCATGACGGTCATCAGCTCGTTGGCGACCATGACACCGATATCGGTCTCGTTGACACCAAAATTCGGGCCGCCCATGATGATCCCGGCCGGGGTCTTCATCATCGTGACTCGCGCCATCCGGTCGGCGGATGTCGGATACATCGACGTGAACGCCAGCGGCGTGTAGGTCATCAGCAGGGTCAGCCAGCCAACCCACATGCAGATCCGGAATCGATCGCGACGCAGTGCCAACAAGATCAGGGTGCCGGTTCCGGCCAATGGGTGTCGTGGGCTGCCGTCCGAAATCGGCTGGCGAATGGGGAGGGTCGCGAACTCGGTATTCACCGCGTCACCCCCTGATACTCACGCATGAAGAGTTCTTCGAGCGATGCCGGTGCCACCGTGAGATCGACGATTCCCAGGCTTGCCAGCTGTTCCATAGTGCGGTCCAGGTCGCTGCGATCCACCGTGAAGGAGGCCCGATTGCCACCGATCGTGAGGTCGCGCAACTGTGGAATCGTTTTGAGACCAGAGGGATTCGCCAGTGTGCGTACCGTCACAGACGTTCGCATGACATGGCGTAGCTCGGCCAACGATCCGGACAGGACGGTGCGCCCGGCGCGCACGATGGTCACCCGATGACAGAGCTTCTCCACCTCGGCCAGGATGTGGCTCGAGAGCAGCACAGCGCAGCCTCGCGAGGCCACTTCGGCCACACACTCTTGAAAAACCGTCTCCATGAGGGGATCCAGGCCCGATGTCGGTTCGTCGAGAATGAACAGCTCGGCGTCGGAGCTGAACGCGGCGATGAGCGCCACCTTCTGGCGGTTGCCCTTGGAATAGGTGCGCGCCTTCTTGGTGGGATCGAGTTCGAAGCGCTCGATGAGTTCGTTGCGTCTCGGCAGTGAAATATGTTCGGTGCCGCGCATTCTGGTGAGGAAGTCGATCGCCTGCCCGCCGGTGAGGTTGGGCCACAAGGTGACATCACCGGGTACGTAGGCGATGAGCCGATGGAGATCGACGGCGTTGACCCACGGATTGCCGCCGAGCAGCTGTACCGAGCCGGCGTCCGCACGCAGCAGGCCGAGAAGCACCCGGATGGCGGTGGACTTCCCCGCACCATTGGGCCCGAGGAATCCTGCCACTTCGCCGTGGGCGACCGACAGATCGAGCCCGTCGAGCGCCTTGGTCTTCCCGAAGGACTTCGAGAGGCCGCGAATTTCGACGGCGAGGTTGGGGTACATCACTTCGAATCTCCTCCGTTGCGAGAGTTTTTCTGTTGCGCTGCAAAGGCATCGAGCATGGTGGAATCGGTCATCAGGCCTTCGGTGTAGATCTCGATGGCGGGGAAGATCAGCTCATCGGAGTAGCGGCGCAAGATGGTGCCCAGGTCGTCATCGGGGTACATCTGCACGTAGATCGCCAGCGCGCCCAGGCCGTTCAGGGACACCCACAGCGCCCTGCCCTTGGGATTGCGGCTCGGCTTGATGGTGCCCGCGCGTACCCCGTCGTCCAGGTATGCCTCGGCGTCGTCGATGGAGCGCTGAAGAAATGCACGGCCGGGCTCTCCGCCCGATTGCACACTGAGCAGCAGGTACCTGACCATCGGCGCGAATGTCTCGATCTCGTCGATCGCGTCGAGCCAGACCTGGGGGTCGTTGGAGGTCAGCGTGCGCGATTTCTCCGAGCGGATGTACTCGAGCAGATATTCGTCGACTGCCTGCCGGAGCCCGTCTTTGGATCCGTAGTGATGGATGACCAGTGCGGGGCTCACTCCCGCGGCTTCGGCGATCGCTCGCACGCTGGTGTTCAGCCCCTGCTCGCCCCACAACTTGATGGCGGCGTCCCGGATGCGGGCGGCGGCGGTGAGGTCATCGACTGAACGCATGTTTAGTACACTAAACATGCGTTCAGTCCAGCGTCAAGCACCATCCCTTCGAGAATGGGTGTCGTGACGAAAACGGTGCTCAGCCAGCGCCGAAAACTACGGTTTCTGCGTCATCGATGCGAGGTCCGCGCCGAACGCGGTGTATCGGGCTGGGACGTCAGTCGCGGGTGGCGGCGAGCAGGCCGTCGCCCAGCGGGATCAGCACCGCGGTAAACCTGCCGTCATCGGCGATGATGCGCGCGGCCTCGCGGACGCCGACCACATCGGGGTCATTGGCCCCCGGATCGCCCGCACGCCCCCCTGCGGATGCCCCGTGGATGACGACCGCTCCGCCCGGGCGCAGGAGCCGAATGCCCCCGGCCAGGAACTCGGGCTGATCGGCAGGCACCGCGTCGATGACGAGCAGGTCATACGACTCGTCGGCCAGCCGGGGCAGCACCTCTTGGGCACGACCGCCGATGAGGCGGGTGCGCGACGGCGCGATGGCCGCCTCCGAGAACGCCTGTTTGGCACTGCGCTGGTGCTCGGGCTCCACGTCGATGGTGGTCAGCACGCCGTCCTCGCGCATTCCTGAAAGCAGCCACAAGCCGCTGACTCCCGCGCCCGTGCCGACCTCGACGACGGCCTTGCCGCCCGAAAGGCGTGCGAAGACACTCAGGAGTGCGCCAACCGCGGGCGTAACCGGGCCCGCGCCCAGGTCAACGGCACGCTCCCGGGCGGCGGCGACGATTTCGTCTTCGGAGATGGCGCCCTCGGCGTGGCTGACCATCGCCTCGACGCGGGATCGGTCTGCGCTGCTGGTCACGATTCGATCCTGTCGAGCGGGAGTGGATATGTCCCGCGACACGCCGGACTCGTGACCGATCGGGGCGTTTTCCTGTTCCGGAACCCCTAGTGAGATCGGATCGAGACCGCTTTCTCAGGAAGAGTTAAGTTGGCTCATACGTGACCCACACCTCGGTAGTAGAAGGTCATTGCTATGTCGCGATCCATCCTGAAAACGCGCCCCGCCGCAGAGGCCCACGCCGGGAATAACACCCCTGGCCTCCGGGTTGAGCAGGCTGACAGTCTCGCCATCGTGGGTGAGGCCGCCACAACCGAACAGGAGGAACACGCGATTTCGCTCACGCACATCAGCGACTCGGCCGAATACACCGACTTTGTCGAGGTCATCGATCCCGCAGAACTATCCGGGACCGCGGTATTCGATGCCACCGGAGATCTGGCAGCCATGCCGTCTTGGGATGAGCTGGTTCGTGAGCACGCCGACCGCGTGTACCGCTTGGCCTACCGTCTGTCAGGCAACCAGCAGGACGCCGAGGACCTGACCCAGGAAACCTTCATCAGGGTGTTCCGCTCGCTGCAGAACTACCAGCCCGGCACATTTGAGGGCTGGCTGCACCGCATCACGACCAACCTGTTCCTCGACATGGTCCGTCGCCGCGGACGTATCCGCATGGAGGCGCTGCCCGAGGACTACGACCGCGTGCCGGCGACCGATCCGGATCCCGAGCAGATCTACCACGACGCTCAGCTGGGCGCCGATCTGCAAGCCGCGCTGGACGCGCTGGCTCCGGAGTTCCGCGCCGCCGTGGTGCTGTGCGATATCGAAGGTCTGTCCTACGAGGAAATTGGCGCCACGCTGGGTGTGAAGCTCGGCACCGTGCGCAGCCGCATTCACCGCGGCCGGCAGGCGATCCGCGAGCATCTGGCTGCGCGCTCCTCGACGTCCGCGCTCGCGGCCGCCGAATAGCGCACGACACCATTGGTGCAGGTTGGTACGCAATGACTACATTCGCGCGCTATCTTCGAGTTAGGTCGGTACGAGTCCGCCGGCCGTTCCGGACCGAAGGGAGCGTTGCCGTGGTGGATAGCGGCTCGTTCCGGCGAGCGTTCTCGAGTTTCTCGTCGTTCTCGCGGCTGCCATCCCCTTTCGCCTCGCAGAGTGAGGCGCCGGTCGGTGCGCCTCGCCAGTTCGGATCGACAGAGCATTTGTCCACGGAGGCGATAGCGGCGTTCGTGGATGGCGAACTGCGGATGAGCGCGCACCTCCGGGCGGCGCACCACCTGTCGATGTGCCCCGAATGCGCCCTCGAGATCGACGCACAACGCCAAGCGCGCAGCGCACTGCGTGATTCCGGGGGTATCCGGGTGCCCGGTTCACTGCTTGGGTTGCTCAGCCAGATTCCGCATATCCCGCACGAGACGGCATCGCCACAACCGCCGTCACATGACGGCGACTTGCCGCCCGCGTTAGCCAGTGATGAGGTGCGTCGTCGCCGTAAGCGCCGGTAGGGTGGGCCGGTGACCGCAAAACAGGACACCGCTCCTCGGTTGGCGCCGCGCCCGGTTGACCGGCCGCCCGTCGATCCGGCTTCGCAGCGGGCTTTTGGCCGTCCTTCGGGGGTATCCGGTTCGTTCCAGGGGTTGGACAAGTACCGGGACCAGGGGGAGTACACACCGCGAGTGGGCCCGCCCGATCCGGTGCTGGCACAGGCCTTCGGGCGACCCGATAACACCACTACTTCCCTGCAACGGCATCCCGCCGATGCCGGGAAGCTCAACGCCGCCGATGAGGGTCCGGACGCCGCCGAGGATCCGTGGCGCGACCCGACGGCACAGGTTCAGCTGGGCAGGCCCGCGGTCACCAAGGCGCCCATCGCCGTGGACGGCACGCCCGCCCCGAAGCTGGGTGTGCGCGACGTTCTTTTCGGTGGCCGGGTCTCCATTCCGGCGCTCGGCATTCTTGCGGTCATCGCACTGCTGATCGGCCTGGTCGGCGGCATTATCGGACGTAAGACGGCCGAAGTGGTTCAGGCCTTCACCACGTCGAAGGTCACGCTGACTACCGATGACAGCACTCAGCCTGACGAGTCCCGCTTTACCGCTGTCGCCAACGCGGTCAAAGGTGCGGTGGTGACCATCGAGGCCAGCTCGGACGATGAGGTGGCTCAGGGGTCGGGAGTTGTCATCGACCCCAAGGGGTATGTGGTCACCAACAATCACGTGATTTCCGATGCCGCGAAGAATCCCGGCAAGTTCAAGATCGAAGTGATCTTCAACGACAGCAAGAAGGTGCCGGCCAACCTCGTGGGTCGTGACCCGAAGACGGACATCGCGGTGTTGAAGGTGGACAACGTCGACAACCTGTCGGTAGCGCGCCTGGGTGACTCCGACAAGGTCGCGGTGGGGGCCGAGGTCATCGCCTTCGGTTCACCGTTGGGTCTGCGCAGCACCGTGACCAGCGGCATCATCAGCGCGCTGCATCGTCCGGTGCCGCTCTCGGGCGAGGGTAGCGACACCGACACGGTGATCGATGCGCTCCAGACCGACGCCGCCATCAACCACGGCAACTCCGGTGGCCCGCTCATCGACATGAAGTCCCAGGTGATCGGGATCAACACCGCTGGAAAATCCTTGAGCGACAGCTCAAGTGGCCTGGGCTTCGCCATTCCGATCAACGAGGTCGCCGACGTCGCGCAGACGCTGATCCGTGACGGCAAGGTCGTGCACGCGACATTGGGCATCAGCAGCCGCACGGTCAGCAATGCGACCGCCACCGGCGCCGAGGTGGCCAACGTGAAGGCCGGCAGCCCCGCCGAAAAGGGCGGCATGCTGGAGAACGATGTCGTCGTGAAGGTGGGTAACCGCACGGTGGCCGATGCCGACGAGTTTGTGGTCGCAGTGCGGCAGTTGAAGATTGGACAGGAAGCGACCGTTACGGTGCTGCGCCAGGGTCGTCCCGTCGAGCTCAAAGTTACTCCCGGCCCAGACGGTTCCTGATGTTCGGCAGTGTCGGCTGGGGGGAGCTGTTGGTCCTACTGGTCGTGGGGCTCGTGGTGCTTGGTCCCGAGCGGCTTCCGGGGGCTATTCAGTGGACCACTGAATCGTTGCGCAAGGTCCGTGACTACGCCAGTGGTGCGACGGCCTCCCTGCGTGAGGAGCTTGGTCCGGAGTTCGACGATGTGCGCAAGCCGCTTGCCGAACTGCAGAAGCTGCGCGGTATGACTCCGCGTGCGGTCATCACCAAACACCTTTTGGACGGCGATGATTCGGTGCTCGATTCGCTGACCAAACCGCTCGATGACGTGAAGAAGGCAGTGTCTGAGCCGATGCCTACGCCGGTGGTGAACCCCGAGCTCACCAAGCCCGCGGAGCCCGGTCCGGCCCGATTCGACGCCGACGCGACCTAGTTGCGCCGGGTGGTGTCGATGTTCAACGACATGCCCGCCAGTCCGCGGCTGCGTGTCGAGAGTTTGTCGGCGATCGCCCGAAGTGCCTGACCGGCCGCCGAATCCGGCTGGCTGAGCACGATTGGCAGTCCCTCGTCGCCGCCTTCACGTACCGCTGGGTCCAGCGGGATCTGCCCGAGGAGAGGCACTTTCGTACCCACGACGCGGGTCAGGCTCTCGGCGACAGCATCGCCACCGCCTGAGCCGAACACCTCCATACGGGTGCCATCCGGCAACACCAGCCAGGACATGTTCTCGACCACACCGACGATGCGCTGACGGGTTTGGGTCGCGATCGCCCCCGCACGCTCGGCGACCTCGGCGGCCGCCTGCTGGGGCGTCGTGACCACCAGAATTTCGGCGCCGGGAATGAGCTGTGCCACCGAGATCGCCACGTCTCCGGTACCCGGAGGCAGGTCCAGCAGCAGTACGTCCAGGTCTCCCCAGAACACATCGGCCAGGAACTGCTGCAGGGCGCGATGCAGCATCGGCCCGCGCCATACGACCGGGGTGTTGCCCTGGGTGAACTGGGCGATCGAGATGACCTTCACATCGTGGGCCACCGGGGGCAAGATCATCCGCTCCACCTGGGTGGGACGGTCGGAGGTGCCCATCATGCGCGGTACGGAGTGGCCGTAGATGTCGGCGTCGAGCAATCCAACCGATAGTCCCTTGGCCGCCATCGCCGCCGCGAGGTTGACTGTGACGCTTGATTTTCCGACCCCACCCTTACCGGAGGCCACCGCGTAGACGCGAGTGAGGGAGCCGGGCTGGGCGAAGGGGATGATGGGCTCGGCGCTGTCGCCGCGCAGCTGCTTGCGCAGTTCGGTGCGCTGCTCGTCATTCATGACATCCAGCAGCACGCGCACGGTGCCTACGCCATCGACATCGGCCGCGGCCTGGGTCACCCGCTCGGAGATTTCAGCCTTCTTTGGGCACGCGGAGGTGGTGAGGTAGATCCCGATCTCGACGTTGTGGGCGTCATCGAACGTGATGCCCTTGACCATCCCCAATTCAGTGATGGGACGGCGAAGTTCGGGGTCGATTACCCCGGCGAGTGCACTGCGCACGGCTGTGGTGAGCTCGGATGTCACTACCCGAGTCTAGGGCGTGCCGTTTATGGCTTTGGCGCTGCCGGTCCGGGCGCGGGTCCGGGGGCCGGTCCCAGCTCCACCGGCGGCGGGGGCGGAGCGAACGGGTTGAACGGCTGCGGGGCAGGAGCAGGCGCGAACGGGTTGAACGGTTCGGCAGGGGGTGGCGGGGCGAACGGATTGAAGGGCTCGGCCGGTGGCGGCGGTGCGCAGAAGAACATGCACGGTGCCTGAGGTGCCTCGGGCGCCGGCGCGACAGCTCCGGGCGTGCCCGCCATCGCGGCCCGATCCGGTGTCAGCGGGGTGATGATGGGCAGCTGGGCCAAAGGATCGTTGGGGGAGAGTGAGGCGACGTCGGTCACCGAACCCGGCCCGAGTCCCCGCGATTCGCCGCCACCGAGATGGGCCTTGCGTTCGGGTGCGACATCGGCGGCGGTCAGCGGTGGCAGATTGAGCGGGATCACCCCAGTGGCGTAGCCGGCGGCCCAGGCGAGCACGTTCTGCGCGTAGGCCACCGAATTGTTGTAGCGCAGGATGGAGGACATCACCTGTGAGCGATCCCGCAAATTCAATCCGCCGCTGCATAAATAGCGGGCGGCGGCCAGGCTCGCGTCGAAGACGTTCTGTGGATCGGCCTTTCCATCGCCGTCACCGTCGGAGGCGTAGTGGTTCCAGGTGCTCGGCAGGAACTGCATGGGCCCCATGGCCCGGACGTATACCTGCGCACCCTGGGTGCGGGTCTGCTCATGGTCGACGATGACCTCGTTGCCCGGGAGGGTGCCATCCAGGCTCGGGCCATAGATGGGCCGGACTACGCGGCCCTTCACGTCGGTGGCGCCGTTGTTGGCGTGGCCCGATTCGATCCGGCCGATACCCGCCAGCAAGTTCCAGCTCACTCCACAACCGGGTGCGGCCTTGGCCATCATCCGCTCGGCGTTCTGGTAGGCGTCCAATGCGATCTTCGGGATGCCAAGTCCCCCAGGGGCCATCACGATTCCCGGTGGCGGCGGTGCGATCGCAGCGTTCGGCGCCACGCGGTACTGCGTCGGCGGGCGCATCACGGTCACGAGATTCAGCGGACCCGTATCCGCCTGTGCGGAGACCGCCGAGGCCAGCGGGACGGGAACGGGCACCACGGCCTGCCCGCTGACCTGTGCACTGCTGGCCGCCACGGCCGAGCCGACAACCACCAAGGCGCTGAGTCCGCCGACCCGAAGCCAGGGCACGGGGGCGCCCGTGACGCGTAGCGCCACGTCGCGGGCATGTTTCACCGACGACGCAACCCAACCCGGAAGCTTCACCGCGCCCCTATCTCTTGGGCCCCTGCTCTACGCATGGGTCCCATCTGTCGGCATCCATTCTGACGTATGCAGTCGTGACGGATGTGACCGATGTGAACCGGAGCAACCATACCGGCGAGATGACGGTCCGGTTGCAAAATGGGCAAACCCCAGCGAATCGCGGACCGCCGACGAATCCCCCCTGAGGATGCCGAGTTCGGTCGGCAAGCGCCGCGGAAAATGGGCGAGTGGCTATCTCAAGCTAGGCGGATCGCGATGAACCTGACTTACAGTCAGTATCTGGACGTAAACATAATCAATTGATAGCGTTACAGCCATGACCGCTGCACCGGACGTTGCCGTCCACTGGGAACTTGGCTCCGATCGGCCCCGTGAGGACTATGGATTCTTTGGGCCAGACTCGCCGACATGGAAGGTGTGGAGCAGCCCCACCGCCCTGATCGGTTTCCAGCGCTCAGTGGTACTGGAACATTTCGAGCCCCATCTGGCCGCCGCGGTGGCGGATTCGGCGGGTATCTATCGGGATCCACGAGGACGGATGGATGGGACCCTCGCCTACTTCCTCATCGTCGCGACCGCCGATTCACGGACCGCGGTCGAGGCCTCCGAGCACCTGCAGAAGGTTCATGCGCGTTCCAAGGGAATCGACCCGGTGACGGGAAAGCGCTATAGCGCCAACGATCCGGCCTCGCAGCTGTGGATCCATGTCACAGGGTGGCACTCGGTGCTCAAGTGCTACGAGATGTATGGGCCCGGGCCGTTGAGTCAGGCCGAAGAGGACCGTTACTGGTCCGAGTGCGTGATCGCGGCGGAGCTGCAGACCGTCAATCCGGCGGACGTGCCGCGGTCGCGTGACGAAGTTCGCGAATACTTCGCCCAGATGCGCCCCGCGCTGTGCACCTCCGAGCGCGCGCAGCACGCCATGCATTACCTTCTGCGCACCCCGCGGTCGGGCAGCAATCTGCGGTTCTGGGCGGTCAGTCGGCTGATGGCTCCGGCGACCATCGCGACGTTGCCGCGCTGGATGCGGGAACTGGGCCAATTTGACCAGCCGGGAATTGTCGATGTGGCGTACCGGCCGTTGGTATCGGCAGCCATGTCGGTCGCCAGCGTTCCTGCGATCGAAGACTCCATTGCGCGATTCGCCAAGTTGCCGATGACAGCGACGACCCTGCGTGACTTCCACGCGGCCAAGGCTCCGGTGCGTACGGTCACCGTCACACCGGCCGAGGCCAAAGAGCGGTATGGCAGGCGAGCCACCGTATAGGGCGCTTTACGCTGGCTAGCTGTGACCTATCGACCGCGCCGCACCACACTCGCCGTCCCTGGCAGCAGCCAGAAGATGATCGACAAGGCGAAAACGCTTCCCGCGGATGAGATTTTCCTCGACCTTGAGGACGCCGTCGCGGCACCCGCCAAGGTAGAGGCGCGCCAGCGCATCGTCGATGCCTTGAACGCGCCGGGATGGTCGGGGCAGCTGCGGTCGGTGCGTGTCAATGACTGGACCACCGAATGGACCTATGCCGATGTGGTGGAGGTTGTTTCACGGGCCGGCGCCGGCATCGACAACATCCTGCTGCCCAAGGTTGTGGACGCCTCGCATGTCACGGCACTGGATCTGCTGCTGACGCAGGTCGAGCGATCACACGGGCTTGAGGTGGGCGCGATAGGCATCCAGGCGCAGATCGAAAACGCCGAAGGACTCACCCACATCGACGCGATCGCATCGGCCAGCCCGCGGGTGCGGTCGTTGGTCTTCGGCCCTGCCGACTTCATGGCCAGCCTGGGCATGCGCACCCTGGTCGTGGGCGAGCAGCCTCCCGGCTATGACGGCGAGGCGTATCACCACGTGCTGATGACCATCCTGGTAGCGGCGCGGGCGCAGGGAATCGATGCCATCGATGGCCCCTATCTCAAGGTCCGCGATGTCGCTGCTTTCCGGGTCGCGGCGAGCCGTTCGGCCGCACTGGGCTTCGATGGCAAATGGGTGCTGCACCCCGCGCAGATCGAGGCGGGCAACGAGATCTTCAGCCCACGCCAGGAGGACTACGACAGGGCAGAGCTCATCCTGGACGCCTATCAGTGGCACACCTCGCTCGCGGGTGGCGCACGGGGCGCGGTGATGCTGGGAGACGAGATGATCGACGAGGCCAGCCGCAAGATGGCGCTGGTGATCGCGGGCAAGGGCCGTGCCGCGGGGATGGCGCGGCAGGCGCCGCCGTTCGAGCCTCCGACGGGCTAATACGAGCTAGAGCTGCCGCCCGATGCAATGCCGATGATCATGATCAGCACCCAGAACACAATGACCGCGGCTCCGATGATGATGCCGGCGATGGCCACACCCTTGCCGTCCTGCGGTGAGGTCTTGAGCTGGTTGAGCGCGATAAAGCCCATGATGACGCCGGCGATCGATCCGATGCCGCAGAAGACGCCGACGATCGACGCGATCAGAGATCCGATGGCCAGCGGGTTGGTGCCGCCGGTCTGCCCATATGCGCCGTACCCGTACGGGTCGGCGTACCCGGGCGCCGGGTATCCGAGATAACCGCCTGCGGCGGGATAACCCGGTGGCGGGTACGCGCCCGGTTGACCCGACGGATACGGGGGATATGCCTGGCCGTATTGAGAGGGATACGCCGGCGGTGCTGTCGGGTACGGCGGAGGCGCGGTGGGATAGCCGGGCTGCGCGGTCGGGTACGTGGGGGGATAAGCAGGATAGGACGGCGGGGCTCCGGGGGTCTCCCACGCCGGTGGAATGCCCGGCGGTACCTGGCTGGCCGTGGACGCGGCATCGGCCGGTGGGGCGGACTGTTCCAGGGACGGGTACTCGTATCCAGACGAAGCGTCGGGACCGGTGCCAGAGGATTCGTTGCCCGGGGTAGTCATGGCGCAAACTTAGCGTATCGAGGGGGTTTCTGGCCGTGCTGCGGGCGGAAAGTCGCAGGTAGCGGCCAAAGGGGCACCATCTGGTGCGGTCGGGCGTTAAATGAGTGCTAGCTATGCATCACTGACTTTCTGCAGGAGGGCCGAACTCGTGGGACAACCGCTCACCCCCGGGCAACAACAGCGCTCGACGTCACCGCGCTCGCCATTGTCTTCGTCGTTGTCCCTGCCGACGCCGCCACAAGGCTGGCCCATCGGTTCGTACCCGACATACGCGGAGGCTCAGCGCGCCGTCGACTATTTGTCCGATCAGCAATTCCCGGTCGAGAACGTCACCATCGTCGGGGTGAATCTGATGCAGGTCGAGCGGGTGACCGGGAGATTGTCGTGGCCCAAGGTGCTGGGCGGGGGCATGCTCAGCGGAGCCTGGCTGGGCCTGTTCATCGGCCTGGTGCTGGGGATGTTCAGCACAAATCTGGCCGGCTCACTCGTCGTGGGACTTACCGTCGGATTGGTCTTCGGGTTGGTCACTGCCGCGGTGCCCTACGCGATGACGAGGGGCACAAGGGATTTCGCATCGACCATGCAGCTCGTCGCGGGACGATATGACGTGTTGTGCGAGCCGGCGCAGGCCGAGGCCGCTCGCGACATGTTGGCCAAGCTAGCTATCTAGGCCCCGTCGGCTGGTGCCCGGTGGCGCTGGCCTGCGGCGTTGCCCGCGCCCTGAATAATGGGACGCGCGCACCGAACATGTTGCATGTCACCTGGTTTTAGCTCTACGGTTGCCGCGCGGGACGGGTGTGCCCGCCGTGGTCGGCACACGGAGGTGCCGACAGCGCGTCAACGGACCAGGAGGCGGTCGTGCTGGAGTCGTCGGCCGGATGGTTCCGACGGAAGGGTGTGGCGCTGGGCGTCATCTGCCTGACGCTGGCCTCGCTGACGGGATGTGCGCGCTCGGACGACGGCATCGTCATCCGCTTCTATACGCCGGCCAGTGAGGCCGGTACCTTCACCGCCGCCGCGCAGCGATGCAACAAAGAACTGGGCGGCCGGTTCACCATCCGGCAGGTCAGCCTCCCGAAGCGGGCCGACGAGCAGCGGTTGCAGCTTGCGCGCCGATTGACCGGTAACGATCGCACCCTGGACCTGATGGGCATGGACGTGGTGTGGACCGCGGAGTTCGCCGAAGCGGGTTGGGCGCTGCCGCTTTCCGAGGACCCGGCGGGCGTCACCGAGGCCAACGCGCAGCGCGACACCCTCGCGGGTCCGCTGGCGAGCGCTCGCTGGAAGGACAAGCTGTACGCGGCCCCCTTGAGTACCAATACCCAACTGCTCTGGTACCGCAAGGACCTGGTACCTGAACCGCCCGAGACGTGGGATCAGACGGTGCAGGCAGCCGAAGGTTTCGCACGTTCGGGCGGGCCTGGTTGGATTGCGTTGCAGGGCAAACAGTACGAAGGCCTGGTGGTGCTGTTCAACACCCTGCTGGTCAGTGCCGGCGGCTCGGTGTTGGGTGATGACGGTACGACGGTCACCTTGACCGATACCCCGGAGCATCGTGCCGCCACGGTCACCGCATTGCGGATCATCAAATCGATCGCGACAGCAGACGGCGCGGACCCCTCCATCACCCAAACCGATGAGGGCACAGCGCGTTTGGCCTTTGAGCAAGGTAAGGCGGCCTTTGAGATCAATTGGCCGTTCGTGATGGCCAGCATGATGGAGAACGCGATCAAGGGTGGCGTTCCATTCCTGCGTCTGGATCGGCGCCCGGACCTGACCGGTGCGATCGCCGACGCGGGACGCTTCGAGCCGAACGATGAGCAGTTCACCGCCGCGTACGAGGCGGCCAGTGCCGCACTTGGTTTCGCACCATTTCCGGCTGCGGTTGCGGGGCAGCCCGCCAGGGTCACCATCGGTGGGCTGAACATCGCGGTCGCCAAGACCACGCGCTACAAGGCGCAGGCCTTCGAGGCGTTGAACTGCCTGCGCAGCCGGGAGAATCAAAAAGTGACGGCGATCGAGGGCGGGTTGCCCGCGGTGGACGCTTCCCTGTACGACGATCCCGAGTTCCAGGCCAAGTACCCGGCGTACGCGATCATCCGGGAGCAGCTGGCCAACGCCGCAGTGCGTCCGGCCTCGCCGTATTACCAGGCCATCTCGACGAGAGTGTCGGCGGCGCTGGCGCCGATCACCGCGATCGATCCCGAGCGCACCGCCGACTTGCTGACCGATCAGGTACAGAAGGCCGTGGATGGACGGGGGTTGATCCCGTGACCGTTTCGACTGCCAAGGGGGCCGACTCGGCGGGAAAGAAGGCCGAGCGGCGCCTCGGTCTGCTGCTCATCGCACCCGCCGCGATTCTCATGCTCGCAGTTACCGCGTACCCCATCTGCTACGCCATTTGGCTCAGCCTGCAGAAGTACAGCCTGGCCAGTCCACAGGATCGCAAGTTCGTGTGGTTCGACAACTACATCACGGTGCTGACCGACAGGTATTGGTGGAGCGCCCTGGTGGTCACCCTTGCCATCACGGTGATTTCGGTGGTCATCGAGCTCGTGCTCGGCCTGACCCTTGCGCTGGTGATGCATCGGACGATCTTCGGCAAGAGTGTCGTGCGCACTGCCGTGCTGATTCCGTACGGAATCGTCACCGTCGCAGCGTCCTACAGCTGGTACTACGCATGGACGCCGGGCACCGGATACCTGGCCAATCTGCTCCCTTCGGGCAGCGCGCCACTGACACAGCAGATTCCATCGCTTGCGGTGGTGATCCTGGCCGAGGTGTGGAAGACCACGCCGTTCATGGCGCTGTTGCTGCTGGCCGGTTTGGCACTGGTTCCCGACGATTTGTTGAAGGCTGCCCAGGTCGACGGTGCTGGCGGCTGGAGCAGGCTGATCCGGGTCACCATCCCGATCATGAAACCCGCGATCCTTGTCGCGCTGCTGTTCCGTACCTTGGATGCCTTCCGGATCTTCGACAACATCTATGTGCTCACCGGGGGCAGCAACAACACGGGGTCGGTGTCGATTTTGGGATACGACAATCTGTTCAAGGCATTCAACGTCGGGCTCGGCTCGGCGATCAGCGTCCTGATTTTCCTGTGCGTGGCCGTCATCGCCTTCATTTTCATCAAGGGATTCGGCGCCTCGGCGCCGACAGCGGATGACGAGGGGACGCGACGGTGACCCGCACGAATCCATCGCGCGCCGCAGGATGGTTGATCGCCGACGTTCTGGTGCTGTGTTATGCCCTAGTACCGGTGTTGTGGGTGCTGAGCCTGTCGCTCAAACCCACCTCGACGGTCAAGGATGGCAAGTTCTTCCCTTGGCCGGTGACCCTTGATAACTACCGCGGCATCTTCAGCGGGAACGTGTTCACCTCGGCACTGGTGAACTCCATCGGCATTGGGCTCATCGCGACCGTGATCGCCGTCAGCGTGGGCACCATGGCCGCGTACGCGGTGGCGCGACTGGACTTCCCCGGGAAGAAGGCGCTCGTCGGTGCGGCCCTGCTCATCGCGATGTTCCCGCAGATCTCGCTGGTGACACCAATTTTCAATATCGAGCGTTCGGTCGGCTTATTTGATACCTGGCCGGGGCTGATCATCCCGTACATCACCTTCGCGTTACCCCTCGCCATCTACACGCTCTCGGCGTTCTTCCGTGAGATCCCTTGGGAATTGGAGAAGGCCGCCAAGATGGATGGCGCCACACCGGCACAGGCCTTCTGGAAGGTTATCGCGCCGTTGGCCACGCCGGGCATCGTCACGTCCGCGATCCTGGTGTTCATCTTCGCCTGGAACGACCTGCTGCTGGCGATCTCGCTGACGGCGACGGACCGCTCCATTACCGCGCCGGTCGCCATCGCGAACTTCACCGGCAGTTCGCAATTCGAGGAGCCCACCGGATCGATTGCCGCGGGCGCCATTGTCATCACGGTGCCGATCATCATCTTCGTGCTCATATTCCAACGACGGATCGTTGCCGGGTTGACCTCCGGTGCAGTGAAGGGTTAGCGATGGCTGAGATTGTGCTCGACCAGGTGTCCAAGACGTACGCGGATGGTTCCGCGGCGGTACAGGACGTCAGCCTGAATATCGCGGACGGCGAGTTCATCATCCTGGTCGGACCGTCGGGGTGCGGTAAGTCGACGACGTTGAACATGATTGCCGGACTTGAAGACATCTCCTCCGGTGTGCTCACGATCGCCGGTGAGCGGGTCAACGAGAAGGCGCCCAAGGACCGCGATATCGCGATGGTCTTCCAGTCGTACGCGCTGTATCCGCACATGACGGTGCGGCAGAACATCGCCTTTCCGCTGACCCTGACCAAGATGAGCAAGGCCGATGTCCATGCCAAGGTCGAAGAGGCCGCGAAGATCCTGGATCTGACCGACTATCTGGATCGCAAGCCCGCCAACCTCTCTGGCGGTCAACGACAGAGAGTAGCGATGGGCCGTGCGATCGTGCGCAGCCCGAAGGCGTTCTTGATGGACGAACCGTTGTCCAATCTCGATGCGAAACTGCGGGTGCAGATGCGTACCGAGATCGCGCGGCTGCAAAAGCGGTTGGGCACCACCACCGTCTACGTCACCCACGACCAGACCGAGGCGATGACGCTCGGGGATCGGGTGGTGGTGCTGCGCGCGGGAAAGGTGCAACAGATCGGTGCGCCTCAGGAGCTGTACGACACACCTGCCAACTTGTTCGTGGCGGGTTTCATCGGCTCCCCGGCCATGAACTTCTTTCCGGCGACACTCACCGATATCGGTGTGCAGCTGCCCTTCGGCGAGGTGACACTCGAGGCGAGCGTGTACGCGAACGTCTCTGCCAGGAAGGCCGGCGTCCTGGGCAGCGATGTGATCGTGGGCATTAGGCCCGAGCAGTTCGAGGACGCCGCCCTGGTCGACACCTACAAGCGGATCACCGGGTTGACGCTCACCGTCAGCGCCGATGTGGTGGAGTCGCTCGGTTCGGACAAGTACGTGCACTTCACCACTGAGGGCGGCGCGGCGCATTCGGAAGAGCTGACGGAACTGGCTCAGGAATCCGAAGTTGGCGAGAACGAATTCGTGGCAAGGCTTTCGGCGGCGTCGACGGTCGTGGAGGGACAGCCCATCGAGCTGATCATCGACACCGGCAAGCTGGTGATCTTCGATGCCGCGTCGGGGGAGAACCTTTCCCTGCCCGCTATCGGCGAGTGAGCAGCGCTGGAATGAACTCGGACGAAATTGTCCGTCGGGTGCTCGCGCATCTGTCCGGTCATTTCGGTACTCTCGGTGCGGGGGAGCCGGATTCGGCCTCGGTCACCTTTCTTGGGTCCGAACCGTACGAGCTGCTGCGGTTTGGCCCTGATGATGCCGGGGTGTCGCATTTCGTCTCCGTGGGGGCATCGCGGTACCCGATGAGCGACCCGGGGGAGATGTTGACCTCCGAGGAACTGGGGCCGCGTGCCGAAGTGTCGATCACCCTGCGCGGCAGTGTATTTCCCGGCCTGGCCCGATCTCTTGCCGTGCTGGCGGCGTCGCCGGCGGTGGAAGGGTTGGTGCTCAGCGAGGACGGGCTGGTCGATCTCGGCCAGCCACTCTGGGACGATCCGGCACGACAGGCGTACACCGCGGTGCTGCTGCAGGACGGTGATATTCCGGATCTTCCATTGCCCGAACCGCTCTCGCCGGTGCGATTCCTGGCAGCGGTGCCCATCACCGCCAACGAAGCGGCCTGGGTGCGGCTCAAGGGAGCAGAGGCCTTGAGAGACGCGTGGCAGCAGGCCGATATCGACGTGATGGATCCGTCGCGCGCTCACGCGCAGCCGTCGTAGCCGTCGTTACAACCAGCGGTTGCGCCGCAAGGTGCGGTACACGAACGTGCAGGCGCTGACCATGACCAGCAGCACCACCGGGTAGCCCCACGGCTGATGCAGCTCGGGCATGAAATCGAAGTTCATACCGTAGATGCCGGCGATCATGGTGGGCACGGAGACGATGGCGACCCAGGCACTGATCTTGCGCATATCGGTGTTCTGCTGCATCGCGACCTTGCCGACCGCTGCGTTCACCAGGGAGGTGAGCATCTCGTCGTAGCTAGATATCTGGTCGGCGGCATGGGTCTGGTGATCCAGCACGTCACGCAGGTAGCGACGGACTTCCTTGGCGATGAGGTCGTTGTGGTCCTGGGTGAGCTTGCTCAGTGCGACCGACAGCGGGCTGATCGCCCGGCGCAGCTCCACCACCTCACGTTTGAGCATGTAGATATGTTCGATATCGGTGGCCGACCGTGGCGAGAAGACGTTCTCCTCCATGGAGTCGATATCGTCCTCCACCAGGTCGGAGACCTCGAGGTAGGAGTCGACGACCCGGTCGGAGATGGCGTGCATCACGGCGTAGGGGCCCAGCCGCATGTGGTCGGGGTCGGCGTCCATATGCGCGCGCACCTTGGCCAGACCACTGTGGTCGCCATGGCGCACTGTCACCACGAAGTCGCCGCCCACGAAAATCATGATCTCGCCGGTCTCAACAATCTCGCGTGCCGTCGAAATCGAATCGTGTTCAACGTAATTGACGGTCTTCAGGACCAGGAAAAGGGTGTCGTCATACCGCTCGAGCTTGGGGCGGTTGTGTGCGTGGACCGCGTCTTCGACGGCCAGCCGGTGTAACCCGAAGGGCCCTGCGACGGCCTCCATCTGATGTTCGTCGGGTTCATGCAGCCCCACCCAGACGAATCCGCGATCCAGTGAGCGCACCTTCTCCAGTGCGGCAGTGGGGGTGTACTTCCCCGGCAGGCGCACCCCGTCGACGTAGACCCCGCAGTCGACGATGGCACGGGCGAGCGGGACGGGGATGCGTTTGGCATCGGGGAGGGGCGGGCGCGCACGCACGGGCGAACGCAACGATGACGGATTGACCGACGGAAATCGCGCCATGATGTGGGCTCCCTGCTCGCAACCAATCGTTCTGCGTAACCGTTCCGCGCGATGGTAACCCGCGAAGCTGTGGGGCGGCCTGGGACACTGAAGTCGTGACCTTCGACATCGCGGTGTTCACCTCAGTGTTCATCACTCTGGTGGTCATCATGGACCCCCCGGGCGCGGTACCGGTGTTTCTGTCGCTGACGGGCCGCCAGCCGGCCGCCGAACGACATCGCGCTGCCTGGCAGGCGCCGGCGGTCTCCTTGACGGTCATCTCGATGTTCGCGATAGGCGGCCAGGCGATCCTGGCCTATCTGCATATCGGGGTGCCCGCGCTGCAGGGAGCCGGTGGGCTGCTGTTGCTCATCACCGGTTTGTCGTTGTTGATGGGAGGGGCCACCAGCCATGACGCGGACAGTGGGGTCAATGTGGCGCTGGTGCCGCTCGGTACCCCGCTGATGGCGGGCCCGGGTGCGATTGCGGCGACCATCATCGCGGTCCGTCAGGCGCAGGGGCAGGTGGGTACATATCTGGCCATCGCTGCCGCGATCCTGTGCGTACACCTGGTGCTGTATCTGACGCTGCGATTCTCAACGGTGCTGATCAGGGTGCTGCGGGAGGGCGGAATCATGCTGTTGGCCCGGGTGGCCGGTCTGTTACTGGCCGCCATCGCGGTGCAGATGATCGCCGAGTCGGTGCGCGGATTCGTGGCGGGCGCGTAACACGCCGCTCACAGTTCCAGAGTCGCGAGGAGTGACCTTCACGGCGGCCAGTAGTCTCACGCTGTGACCGCATCCGACGTTGTCGTGACAGATGAAGAGATTTTCGAAGCGCATATCGATGGGAAGCTGTCGGTAGAGCTCAAGTCGCCGCTGGATACTCAGCGTGCACTGTCGATCGCCTACACCCCGGGTGTCGCACAAGTGTCGCGGGCCATCGCCGCCGACCCCAGCCTGGCCAAGAAGTACACGTGGGCGCATCGCCTGGTCGCGGTGGTGAGCGACGGCAGCGCGGTACTCGGTCTCGGCGATATCGGTCCGTCGGCATCACTGCCCGTGATGGAGGGCAAGAGCGCGCTGTTCAAGACCTTCGCCGGACTCAACTCCATCCCGATCGTGCTGGACACCAAGGATCCCGACGAGATCGTCGAGACGCTGATCCGGCTGCGCCCCACCTTCGGTGCGGTCAACCTGGAGGACATCTCGGCGCCGCGCTGTTTCGAAATCGAGCGGCGCGTCATCGAGGCACTGGACTGTCCGGTGATGCACGACGACCAGCACGGCACAGCCATCGTGGTGTTGGCCGCGCTCATGGGCGCATCGCGGGTGCTGGGCCGCGACCAGAAGTCGCTCAAGGTAGTGATCTCCGGTGCGGGTGCGGCAGGTGTCGCCTGCGCGAACATCCTGCTGGCCGACGGCATCACCGACGTCACGGTGCTGGATTCGAAGGGCATCGTGCATTCCGGCCGCGATGACCTCAACGAGTTCAAAGTGGATCTTGCCGCGCGCACCAACCCGCGTGGTCTCACTGGCGGACAGGCGGAGGCACTCGCGGGTGCCGATGTGTTCCTGGGTGTTTCGGCCGGAAAGGTCGACGAGTCACTCATCGCGACCATGGCCGACGAAAGCATTGTCTTCGCGTGCTCCAACCCCGATCCCGAGATTCACCCGCATGTGGCGGCCAAGTACGCGGCGATCGTCGCGACCGGACGTAGCGATTTCCCGAACCAGATCAACAATGTGCTGGCGTTCCCCGGCGTCTTCCGCGGGGCGTTGGACGCCGAGGCCACCAAGATCACCGAGCGGATGAAAGTAGCTGCGGCCGAGGCAATCTTCTCGGTAGTGGAACCCGATCTGGCGCCCAACAAGATCGTGCCCAGCCCGCTGGATCCGCGTGTCGGACCCGCCGTGGCCGCGGCGGTCCAGGCTGTTGCACACGAGAGCGACTAGCCGTTTGACGTTTCGCGCATGGACGGCGGGGCTGCTGATTGCGGTGTCCGTTCTGGCTGGCTGTTCGGAAAACCATGGCCCAGCACCGTATTTAACGGTGGTTACGCCGAATGAACCGCAGTACCGAGTGCTCGCGCACATCTATGCGGCGGTGGTGAAGGCGACTGGTATCGACACCACGGTGCGGGAGAGTGCCGATCCGGTAGCGGAATTGGACACGGGCATCGCGAGCGTCGCACCTGGATTCACCGGCAGGCTGCTGCGCCAGTTCGCGCCCCAGCAGCGGCCCAGCGGGGACGAAGAGGTCACGTACCAGGCCATGATCGCTACCCTGCCCGCCGGTGTGGCGGCCGCCGATTACGGGACGGCTGAAGATCGCCCGGCCGTGGCGGTTCCGTCCGCTGCGACAAGTGCATCTTCCAAGCCCACGCTGGCAGGGCTCGCGCGGCATTGCGATGAACTGGCGCACGCCGGCCAGGTGGGTTCGGGGTCTGCTCCGGTAGTCCGACTTGGCTCCTGTTCAACGGGTAATCCGCGCCAATTCCCCGATACCGCTGAGCTTTTCGCAGCTCTCAAGCGTGGAGAAGTGGCCGTGGCCTGGACGTCGACCGCCAACCCGGCTCTTCCTGCCGCCGGGGTCACGGTAGTCGACGACGAGAAGAGCTGGCTTCCGGCCAACAACGTCGTGCCGCTGTACCGGCGCAATGAGCTGTCCGAACCTCAGGTGTTGTCGCTCAACAAGGTTGCCGGCGAGTTGACCACCGGAGATCTGGCAGCGATGACTCGGGAGGTCTCGAGCGGCGCTGACGCCCAGCGTGTAGTGGATACCTGGCTCATCGACCACCAGATACTGGTGCGTTAGTCAGCGGTCTTGATGTGCTGGCTCGCGATGGTGGAGGCGAGCCGGGTTACGTGGTCGACGACCTGTGCCTCGGTGAGGGCGAGTGCGCCGGAATGCCATTCGCTCAGCATGCCGGTGAATCCGTGGAGGCCGATGGTGACGTCGACCCGGAATGCGTCGGGGTCGGCATCTGCCCGCAGATGAGGGCTACCGGTGTCGATCATGAGTTCAATCAGTTCACGCTGGGAGGCCTGCCTCTTTTTCTCGAGTGCGGGACAACCTGTGTGGGCGCCCAGGAGCACGTGCGCGCGCGGAAGATCATCCGCGACCCACGTGACGAGCGTGCGGAGTGCCTGGCTGAGGGTCTCCAGCGGAGGCCGTTCCGGATCGAGGGCGACTACGTCCAGTAGTGCTGCGAGCAGTTCGGCTCGGATGCCTTCCCACACCGCGACCAACAGGTCGTCT
This sequence comes from Mycobacterium sp. D16Q16, assembly GCF_002013745.1. Classification (NCBI taxonomy): domain Bacteria; kingdom Bacillati; phylum Actinomycetota; class Actinomycetes; order Mycobacteriales; family Mycobacteriaceae; genus Mycobacterium; species Mycobacterium sp. D16Q16. The sequence continues at coordinate 426,093 of NZ_MAEY01000001.1, read as the reverse complement.
CTATCGGAGAAGTCCTCGTAGAAATATCGGGTGTTCAGGGTTGTCTGCGCACATACTTTGCGCATCGTCACCGCTGCCCAGCCAGACTCGCGCCAGATGTCGAAGGCGGCGCGGACAAACCGTGAACGACGTTCCTGCCGTCGTTGCGCGTGCGTTTGGCCGCCGTAGAGGTCAGACGTGCGGCGCATCTGTCGATGATCGCAAATCTTGCCGACTCCTTGAAAACTTTGACGATTAACGCTCTAATGTAAATGGTCTCACATGAGATCAGATGATGATTCGGAGATCTCGGATCTCGCATACCGGAGAGGTGAAGACAATGGCGTCTGCAGCGATCAGCACAGTGGAGGCTGGGACGGCGAAGGTCGACAAACCAGTGCTCGTCTCGGGCGCGCCGGCAAGGCGGCTGAATGGTCTCGTGATGACCCTCGATGTGGCGAGGTATGGGCTCGATCCCAACCATGGCCTGGTTCGCCGGATCGCGGGACGTGACATCACTCGATGGCGTTGCGGGAATAGAAATTTCGTCGGCCTGACTCATCCCGAGTATATCGATCACGTATTTCATGCCGGGCGGCTGAACTACCACAAGTCCTTTGAGTTTGAGCTGCTGCGTGCCCTGCTGGGTCTCAACCTCTTCACCGACGAGGAGGAATCCTGGCAGTGGCATCGCACGCTGCTCAATCCCATGTTTGCCAAACGTAGATTGAATGGATTGGTCGACTTGATGATTGAGCCGATCGACGAGATGGTGGCTGACTTGAAGTCGCAGGGTGGCAGACCTGTCGAGATGAGCCTGTCGGATGCGATGGTGAGGCTCACACTCAATATTGTTGGAAACGCCTTGTTCGGCAGGCAGTTCGGCGCCATCTCCGATGCTATGTCAGACAAGGTGACCGCAGGTCTGCGGTTCGGTGTGAAGTTCTTGCGGTTGTTCCTGGTGGCAGAGCCGCCGCGCTGGTTGTTCCGTATGGTGATGCGCGGCGCGTTCTTGCCGATACCACTGCCGTGGCCATTCCGGCGTATACAGGTCGTCGCGAAAGCATTGGACAAGGCAGTCTGGGACCTGGTGCGTGATCGTAAGACCAATCCCACCGATGGAGTCGACCTCTTAAACTACATGCTCACCACTGAGGCTGAGAATGGGAAACCGTTATCGGACAAAAGAGTTCGTGATGAGTCGATAACATTCATGCTGGCAGGGCATGAGACAACGGCCAACGCACTGTCGTGGATGTGGTACTTGCTGGCGCTGAATACGGATGCCCGTGACCGGATGCTCGCCGAGGTCGATCAGGTGCTGCAGGGCCGCACGCCAAGCGCGGACGACCTCGCAGAACTGCCGTGGACGACCGCCTGCTTCCTGGAGGCGATGCGGTACTACGGGCCGGCTTGGATCGTTCCGCGAGTCGCGGTGAAAGACGATGTTATCGGTGGGCATCGAATCCGAAAGGGCACCACCATAATAATGCCGGGACATCTGGTCCACCATGACGAACGGTGGTGGAAGGCTCCGGAGGAATTCGATCCCTCACGGTTCATGCCTGGCGCGGGCAAAGACCGGCCTCGCAGCGCGTACATGCCCTTCGGTGGCGGCAAACGCATCTGTATCGGACAGAGCTTCGCAACGATGGAGTCGGTCCTGGTGGCAGCAATCTTGAGTCAGCACTTCACGTTTGATCTCAAGCCTGGGCATCCCGTCGATCCTGAAGGCACCCTCACGTTGCGTCCTCGCTACGGCGTGCAGGTTATCGCCCGCCCTCGGTGCATCGCGTGAAGATGCCACAACGCGTCGTGGTGACGGGTGCGGCCAGCGGGATCGGCGCTGCCACCGTGGAACGCTATGCAAGCCAGGGTGCCGAGGTGATTGGCCTGGATATCAACGAGGACGCACTGCAGGCCTTCGTGGGCGTTACCCGGCACGGCGGCAGGCGGGTTTTCGGATACCAGTGCGACGTGGCCCGTGCCGAATCGGTGGATGAGGCAGCCGCGCGCATCAGAGCAGAGCACGGGCCTGTCGACGTTCTGGTCAACAACGCGGGGGTCGGCGTCGGCGGTGATTTTCTGGAGACCACGGTCGAGGACTGGGTGTGGTTGCGGTCCATCAATTTCGACGGTGTCGCCCACGGGTGCCGGGCATTCGGAGCCGATATGGTGGCGCGTGGATCAGGGCACGTGGTCAACGTGGCCTCGGGCGCCGGATACATTCCCAACCGCCGAATGGCTTCCTACTGCGCGTCCAAGGCGGCCGTCATCATGTTCTCTCGTTGTCTGAGAGCGGATTGGGCGGGCCGCGGAGTTGGTGTCAGTGTTATCTGTCCCGGGGTGATCAAGACACCGATTCTGGAGCACACTCGCTTGCGCGGATCTGTCAACGAGGAAAAGGCAATGATGGCGAGGGGCTTCAAGCTGGGGCATCCACCAGATACTGTGGCCAGAGCCATCATTCGTGCTGCCCAACACAACCTCTCGATCGTGCCCGTGGGCATCGAGTCTCGGCTCGCTTACCACGCGCTTCGCGCACTGCCGGCTTCGTTCGGCAACTTGCTTGCCCGCATGTGACCTACTCGAGAACTGGAACATCTATGACAACCGTCAACGACGACGTGGCGACCACCGAACCCCGGACATCCGCTCAGTCGGCCGACAACCAGCCGACGCCCGATCACTCTGTCATCATCATCGGCGCCGGATTCTCGGGCATTGGTACCGCGATCACGTTACAAAAGAATGGCTTTCATGACCTGCTGCTGATTGACGAGGCCGACGGCGTTGGGGGAACCTGGCATTGGAACACCTACCCCGGCATTGCGGTCGATATCCCGTCGTTTAGTTACCAGTTTTCGTTCGAGAAGCAACGCAATTGGTCGCGTAGCTACGCCCCTGGCCGGGAGCTGAAGGCGTATGCGGAGCACTGCGTTGAGAAATACGGTCTCACAGAAAAAATTCGGTTCAACACCACCGTGACCGGCGCGGTTTTCGACAAGCAGGCTTGTCTGTGGAAGATCAGCACCGCGGCGGGAGAACAGCTGACTGCCCGCTTTGTCGTCAACGCGTGCGGTGTCTTGACCCGGCCGGTCTATCCGGAGATTCACGGCATCGAGGATTTCGCAGGGCAGACGATGCACACCGCCCGCTGGGACCACAGCCAAAGCGTCGCGGGAAAGCGAGTCGGAATCATCGGAACTGGGGCGTCGGCTGTCCAGATCGTCGCCGCTATCGCTCCAGAAGTGGAGCACCTCACCGTGTTCCAGAGAACGCCTATCTGGTGCCTGCCCAAACCGGACTTCTCGTTGCGCGGTACCGTGTCGCGATTCCTGACTCGGCTACCCGGCGGCCTACAAGCCACGCGGCTGGTCAGCCAGGCGTTTGTGGAAGCAACTTTTCCGATTCCGGCGCACTATCACGGGGCATTACCCGGCATGTCACCCGTCGTGGAGTCGCTCGCGCGCAGGTACCTACACGGCCAGGTTCGAGACCCCGAGACCCGTGAGAAGCTGACACCGCGGTATGGGCTGGGCTGCAAGCGCCCAAGTTTTCACAACACGTACCTTGCGACTTTCAACCGCGATAACGTCACACTCGAAACAGACCCGATCGCCGGTGTCGACCCGCACGCCGTCCATGTGTCCAGCGGTGTCGAGCACGAGCTGGACATCCTCATCCTGGCAACCGGTTTCAAGGTAATGGACCCGGACAATATGCCGACCTATGACCTGACCGGGCGCGAGGGACTTACACAGCAGGCCTACTGGGATACGCATCGCCTACAGGCCTACGAGGGCGTGAGTGTGCCCGGATTTCCCAATCACTTCTCGATCATGGGACCGTACGGATACAACGGCTCATCGTATTTCGCGCTGATCGAAGCACAGTCCACCCATATCGCTCGGTGCCTCAGGCGCGCGCGCACACTCGATGCCAAGTACGTCGAAGTCACCCAACGGGCCAATGACCGATTCTTCGCGGAGATGCTCAGGCGCAGACGACGCCAGATCTTTTGGCAAGACAGCTGCGCACAGGCGAACAGCTACTACTTCGACAAGAACGGCGATGCCCCTCTTCGGCCGACAACCACGGTGGAGTCCGCCTGGCGCAGTCGCACGTTCAACCTCGCGGACTATCGATTCGAGCCCTGGGTCCCGAGGGCCGAGAATCCCCGGTAGTGGATGGCGGCGGGCAGGGCTGCGGTTCTCTGACCTGCAATAACATCTCTATACATCAGATCGTGACTTGACCTGGTCGTTTAAGCCGTGCTACTCACGTCTGACTATGGCGATCCCTCTGGGCCCCAATGTTGCGGCCACAGCACCTGCACGTGTCGATGAGCTGTACCCGGGGGACCTGCCCGGATTGCGGCTACCGGGCGGAGTGGAGGGCTGGGCACGGCCTGAGCTGTCCGCCGTCGTTCGGACCTTCGATTGGATGTTCACCAAGTACCGCCTGGGCGGCGGTGGTCTGAGCGTCTACGTCGACGGCGAACCGGCACTGGATATCTGGGCGGGCGCCGCGGCTGCCGGGCAGGGCTGGACTCGTGACACCGGCGCCCTCGTCTTCTCGGCGTCGAAGGGCATCGCCGCCACCGTCATTCACCGTTTGATTGATCGCGGGCTGCTTTCCTATGACGCCCCGGTCGCGCGCTACTGGCCGGAGTTCGGGGCCAACGGTAAGTCGACCATCACCGTGCGCCAGGTGCTCGATCATCGCGCTGGCCTCTCTCGGCTTGAAGGAATCGCTTACCACGCAGAGGAAATCGCCGATCATGAGTTGATGGAGCAACGTCTTGCCGCGGCCTCCGTCGACAAGTTCTACGGTAAGCGCGCCTATCACGCACTGACCTTCGGATGGCTGCTCGCGGGGCTCGCTCGATCGGTCACCGGTAAGGACATGCGCGAGCTGTTCCGGACCGAGATAGCCGAACCGCTCGGGGTCGACGGGATTCACCTCGGTCGGCCGCCGCGCACCTCGCCGACCAAGGCCGCCTCGATGTATCCCTTCCTGGAGTCGGTGGCGAACAAGCCCGTGGTGGGCCGGGTACTGCCGACGGTCATCCGTGCCATCGATCGCCTTCCCGGCTTCGAAGGTGCCATCGGCACGATGTACGAGCCCGGAATGGAGCGGATCCTCGCCGACGACGGCACGGTGAATTCGGCTCTGTACGACATGCAGGCACCCGCCGCCAACGCGGTGGCCACGGCGCCCGCGCTCGCCAAGATGTACGCGGCCCTGGCGAATGGTGGCAGCGTCGACGGCCGCGAGTTCCTCTCTCCGGAAACTGTTGCCGGGCTTGCCCGTAAGACAAATCTGACCATCGACCGCACCATCGTGTTCCCCATGGGAATGCACCTGGGATACATGTCGCTGCCCATGAACGGATTCCGCGGCGGTTTCGGCCATATCGGACTCGGTGGCTCGATGGGGTGGGCCGATCCGAAGCGCAAGATCTCCGTCGGCTTCGCGCATAACCGGCTGCCGCTGACCATGGCGCTCGACCAGATCTCGTTTACGTTCTTGTGGCCCCAGATCATCAAGGCCGTCGGCTGAGGATGAGTGCTCGCGCGAAGACCGTCGGGCTGAGTCAGTGAATCACCCCCAATCGGCACCCGCCGATTGGGTATCCGTCCTGACATCTCCTCGGCCAGTCTTGTTTTGACCTCGAGTACCTGGTACTCAGTGTTACTTATGGCACAACCTCATGGCTTCGACGACGCGGCCACTGAATCGTCACAACCCGCCCCCCTGCCCTTCGCTTACCCGTCGCCGGAACGCGGTGTGGAGCTGCCACCAGGGGTGAATGGCTGGGCCCGCCCCGAGTTCCGGGGAGTGGTGCGGGTCTTCTCCCTTGCCTTCACCAGGTACCACGTCGGCGGCGGCGCCATCTGCGTGTACGTGGACGGCGAACCCGTACTCGATTTGTGGGCAGGGCTCGCGCAGCTGGGGCAGCAGTGGACGCGGGACACGGCGCCGGTGATCTTCTCGGCGTCCAAGGGAGTCACCGCCACGATCATTCACCGGCTGGTGGATCGCGGTCTGCTGGACTACTCCGCGCCGGTCTCGCGGTACTGGCCCGAGTTCGCCGCGCAGGGCAAGGGTGCGATCACGGTCGACGAGATCCTGTCGCATACCGCAGGGTTGTCACGCCTGACGGGCATCGCGCACAACTACGAGGAGATGTTCGATCCGGACCTGATGGCGGACCGGCTCGCCGCCGCGCCCGTCGACAGATACTTCGGTAAGCCCGCGTACCACGCGCTGTCTATCGGCTGGCTGATGGGCCGGCTCGCCAAGGCCGTCACCGGTAAGGACCTCGAAGAGCTGTATCGCACCGAACTTGCCGAGCCGCTCGGAGTCGACGGAATCCATATGGGGCGGCCTCCCGAAGGTGCGCCCTCCGAATCGGCCGCCCTTACACCGTATTTGGATCGGGTCGCCAGGTCGGGCTTCATTCGGCGGGCGGCCCCGCCGGTGATGGGGGCGCTCGACAAAATGCCCGGGGCCAAGGGGGCGGCCTCGACGCTGTACCAGCCCGGTGCCGAGATGCTGCTGGCCGACGACGGGCATGCGAGTGCCCCGGTGATGGATCTGCGGTGCGGCGCCGGCAGCGCCTGCTGTACCGCGCCCGCGCTGGCCAAGCTCTACGCCGCCCTGGCGGGGGATGGCAGTGTCGACGGGATACGGCTGCTCTCGCCGGAAATCACCCAGGGACTGGCCCGTAAGAACAGCTACCGGATCGATCACACGCTGGGGCTGCCGATGGGGTGGCACCGCGGGTATCACTCGTTGACGGTGCCGATAATCGGTGGCGGTTTCGGGCACATCGGAGCCGGCGGTTCGTTCGGGTGGGCTGACCAGAAACGCAATATCTCGGTGGCGATCGTGCACAACCGGCTTCCCAGCACGATGGTCTTCGACCAGGCCATCATCGGAACCTTCCTGCCGTCGATCATTCGCGCTGCGCGATAGCCGGGCAGCGCGAATGATCAACCCCGGGAAGCTACTTCTTCGTGGGCTTGGGTAGCACGTAGCGGGTGACCAGGGAGAAGATGTCCTGGTAGCGCGCTCCGGTGACTCGAACGATCACATCGAGGATCTTGGCGTCGGGGCCGACGAGCACACGGGGCTTCTTCTTGCGGACCGCGGTGAGAATGATGCGTGCGGCCGCTTCGGGACTGGTATTCGCCAGGTACTTGTCGAACAACGCGGCCCCGGCCTTGACGTCGTAGCCTTCCGCGGCAGTGGAATTGCGTGCGATCGCGGTCTTGATGCCACCGGGGTGCACGCAGGTGACCGCGACCGGCTTCTTGCCGATGATCATCTCCTGGCGCAGCGACTCGGTGAACCCGCGTACCGCGAATTTGGCTGAGTTGTAGGCACTTTGGCCGGGCATGGACAGCACGCCGAACAGGCTGGAGACGTTGATGACGTGGCCGTCGCCGGAGGCGATCAGGTGTGGCAGGAAGGCCTTGGTGCCGTTGACCACACCCCAGAAGTCGACGTCGATGATTCGTTCGATGTCCTTGAACTGGCTTTCCTCTACCTCGCCCTGATACGCGATGCCGGCGTTGTTGTAGATCTGGTTGACCTTGCCGAAGTGCTCCTTGATCGCATCGGCATACAGCAGGAAGGCTTCGCGCTCAACAACATTGAGGCGATCGGAGCGGACCTCTGCGCCAAGGGCCTTGACCTGGCGTTCGGTCTCGGCCAGACCTTCGGCGTCGACATCGCTGATGGCCACTTTGGCGCCCGAACGTGCGAGTTCCACCGCCAGTGCGCGTCCGATTCCCGAACCCGCGCCGGTCACCACGGCGACCTTGCCGTTGAAGCCTTCCATAGATGTCTCCTTGTTAGACGACTGTCAAATAGTCAGAGTAGTGGGTCAGTGGGAACGTTTGGGCATCAGGAACCGCTCGCCGAGAAGGAACAGATCCTGGTACCGCGAGCCCGTCAGTCGGACCAAGACATCGATCACCTTGGCATCCGGCCCGACGAGTACGCGTGGCTTCTTCTTGCGGACGGCGGTGAGGATGATGCGTGCCGCCGCCTGTGGGCTGGTTCGTGCGAGCAGATCGAACAACTTCGCGAACTCGGCATGGTCGTAGCCTTCGGCGACCGTGGCGTTGCGCGCCACATTGGTCTTGATGCCGCCGGGGTGCACGCAGGTGACCGCGACCGGCTTCTTGCCGATGATCATCTCCTGGCGCAGCGACTCGGTGAACCCGCGTACCGCGAATTTCGCTGCGTTGTAGGCGCTTTGGCCGGGGCATGCCATGATGCCGAAGATGCTGGAGACGTTGATGACGTGGCCGTCGCCGGAGGCGATCAGGTGTGGCAGGAAGGCCTTGGTGCCGTTGACCACGCCCCAGTAGTCGACGTCGATGATGCGTTCGATGTCCTTGAACTCACTGATCTCGAAGTCGCCGTGGAAGTCGATGCCGGCGTTGTTGTAGATCTGGTTGACCTTGCCGAAGTGTTCCTTGACGACGTCGGCGTAGAGCAGGAAGGCTTCGCGCTCAGCGACGTTGAGGCGGTCGGAGCGCACCTCTGCGCCGAGGGCCTTGATCTGGCGTTCGGTCTCCGCCAGGCCCTCGTTGTCAATGTCGCTGATGGCCACTTTGGCGCCCGAGCGTGCGAGTTCCACCGCCAGTGCGCGTCCGATTCCCGAACCCGCGCCGGTCACCACGGCGACCTTGCCGTTAAAGCCGTCCATGAGCACTCCTGACAGATTTACGTTGTGAGGCTGACGTCAATCAGTGAGGGTAATGGATGGCGGCGCGGAGTTGTCAGGGCGGCGGTGGTGACGGTCAGGTCTTGAGGCCGACGCAGATCCAGTCGACGGAAATTAGGGGTGGTGTGATCGGCCGCGCCACCGGGCGGTGCACGACGACATCAAACCCGGCACGGGAGAACAGCCGCTCCATTTCACCGGCTGTAGGGAAGTGCGCCGGTCCACGTTCGCCGGTTCCTCGACGCAGCCACCGGCGCTCCTTTGGGCAGATCGTGGCGACCGAGGCCATGCCGCCCGGGGCGAGCACGCGGTAGAACTCCGCCAGCGCGGCCGGCTGGTCGAAGAAATGGAATGCCGATGTTGTCACCACGGCATCGAGGGTGCCGTCCCCGAACGGGAGCTGTTCTGCGGGTGCCTTCTTCCAGTGAACCTCGGTGGACCGGGCCCTTGCCTTGGCGAGCATGCCGTCGGACATGTCGACGCCGAAAACCGATGCCGGACTCAGCTCGGCCTGGATTCGGGACGCCAATATTCCTGTGCCACAGGCGATATCTACGATTCGCTGGGCGTTGTGCTCGCGTAGTTGCCGGATGGTGTCGTCTTGGGCCGGGCTGTAGACATGGCGTTGCACGAACGGGAAGTTGTAGACCTTCGACATCATGGTCCAGTACCGCGTGACCAGCTCATTGAGTGAACGCCGTGGGGCGATGGCAGTCATCTGTGAAACCTAGGAGCGGCGCGGGGGAAAGTCCGTGACTCGGCCTGATCTTTGTGAAAGATACGAGGCCCATGCCCGAAAGCTATGACTGGCCCCAATAACCCCCGTGTCGTGCCATGAACCTGTGAGCAAACCTCCGAACTCAACTGCGGGACGGTAGGGTGCGCAGGGGTCTAGCGGATGTGGTCCGCGAGGGTACGGGTATTCCACGGTGCAGTGGGAGAAGTTGGAGTCCGCTGATGACGGCGTCGCTCAGTGATCGGTTCATGCGTCGGCTGCCGGAGACGGCACGCCGCGCGGTGGACTGCTTCGCTGCCGAGGTGCCGTATTACGGGATGCTGCCACGCGAGGTCCTCGACGGTGAGATCACCGAGTTCACCAAGCAGCACTTCAGAATCTTCTCCCGGGTCATGGTGGAATCGCGGGCACCCACAGAAGACGAGTTCGCGGTGTCGATCCTGGCGGCGTCACGGCGGGCACAGGAAGACATTCCGCTTCCGGCGATCCTGGCGGTGTACAACGTCGCCGCGCGGGTCGGCATAGAGACGCTCCGGGAACTGGCCACCCCCGACGAGATCGATGAGGTGCTGGCGGTCAGTATGCAGGTGCAGCGATATCTGCAGCTGATGTTACCTGCCGTCACTGCCGCGTATCTTGAAGAGCGACAAGGCCTTTACAGTGCGACGACGGAGGCCCGGCGCGACCTTTTCGACGCGTTGGTCAAGGGGACTCCGTGGACGGAGGCCGCCGAACGCGCCAGTGTCACGTTGGCGCTGTCCTACAACGTGCTGTTCCTGTTCATGCCGGAACCCGCGGCGAACACCGTGGTGGCACGACGGCGTGCCCATCTGGTGCAGGACATCCTCGACGAGTACGCGCGCGAACCTGTCCTTACTTCGTTAGACGGCCGAGGCGGCATCATCTTGCTGCCCGCGGTGGGCAAGGTGGAATCGCTGCTGCCCTTGTTCTCCGAGGTGGCCGGGGGGCCGGTCATGCTCGGCGTCTCCGATGCCACCGATCCGGGTGAGATAGCCGCCGCTGCGGACGAGGCGCGTGAGTTGGCCATACTTGCACTAAGACTCGGTCGGGCACCGGGCGCTTACCGGCTCTCCGATCTGCTCTTGGAGTATCAGATCACCCGTCCGGGCAGAGCCCGAGATCTACTCGCCGCGACGGTCCAGCCACTGGCGGCACATCCACATTTGCAGCAGGCGCTCAGCGCGTACCTCCAGCACGAGCACGGACGGCAGCTCGCGGCCAAGTCGCTGCACGTGCATCCGAACACCCTCGACTACAGACTGCGCCGGGTCGCCGAACTTACCGGCCTGGATCCCGCGCAGCCGTCGGCCGCGCGCACTCTCGCGGCCGCGCTACTGGCCGTGAAGGCGCACTGACTCAGGTTCAGAGCCGCCCGGCGAGGAGCTTCACGATGGCCACAACCTGCCGGACGTACATGATCAGGGCGCGTGGTGAGAGGATTGTCGACAACACCGTTCGGATATCGGGTCGCGTCGGTAATGTCTTGCCGCGCATACGTTCATCGAGCCAGCCAAGGGCATCATGACCGCCGGACAGTAGCAGGAAGACGCGCTCGCTGGCACGGTCGCGCCGGTAGGTGACGTGCGCGCCACCGGCGATGTAGTCCTCGGCGAGTTGGTCAGTGCTGGAAACCGGCAGGAGTACGTCGTGGATTGAGTGGTAGAGGTAGATCGGCGCGGTGGGGGTGCGTAGCCCCAGCGTCATCGCGTCGGTGAGGGCAGCGATCTCTGGTGTGTCCATCACCTCTTCGAGGGGACGGTCGAAGATCCTGTTGAAGTTGAGAAATGGCCAATACAGCAGTGCCTGGATGACGGTAAGGCGTTCGGCCTTCTCGACCATCCGGCGGCCTCTTTTGGTGAGGTGCTTCTCCAGGAGGTCCTGGATAGATGGACTTACCCGCATCATGGCCGCCAGCACGATGATGATGAGCCCCGAAGAGTATTGGCCACTGAGATGGTGCATGAGGGGGCCGGGTTGGGGGGCGGGCGCGCCGATCAATGCCCCCACGAGGTTGAGCTCGGGCGCGTACTCACCGGCGAGCTCGGCCGCCCACGCGGTCGCATTGCCGCCGGCCGAGTAGCCCCACACCGCTGTCGGAGTGCGGATGGACAGCTGCGGGATGCGGTCCTCGCCGGAGGCCGCAATCGTGGCGCGCAGTGCGTCCAGCACGTGATAGCCAGGTTGTTTAGGCGCCATCCAGAGGCCCTTCGGCCCCTCATGGTCGCTGATGGTGACTATCCACCCTCGTTGGAGTGCCGCCACTGCGAGCAGAAACTCGTTTTGTGACTGGTTAATGCCAAAGGTTCGGTGCTGCAGATAGTAGGAGGGAAATCTCTTGGGGGTGACGGCGTCGATCGCACTTTGGAAGGCCAGCAGCGGCGCCGCCTCCGTGGCCTTCTTCGGGACGAGCACCGTTGTCACGGTCGTCTCGGGGGCCCCATGTAGGTCGGTGCTGCGATAGAGCACCTGCCACGCGTGCAGCCTCAGGGGGATGAGCCCGAACAACCCAATCCGAACTCGCCTGCGCCGCAGGGGTGTGCCGGGTGCGGTTTTGTCCCAGCCGTTGGGTGGGACAAAGAAGGGGTCGTCTGGGGACGGTAGCGGTTTACCAAGTTGCATCGGCCAGTCCTCGATCGACTGAGTCGCCGGGGTGGACGTGGGCGCAGTGCCGGCAGTCATCTGGCTCCTGTCCTTGCTCTTGTCGCTCTTATCTTCCCGGGCGACCTTGACTGGCCGTGGCGATGTCCGTAGAAGAATCTGAGGATTCGCGCAGCGTATTCAACAAGAATGATCCGTGGTCACGAATCGGCGCTGAATCGGGGTTAGCCACTAAGGCGCCAGTTCGACCTTGTGGTTCATCACCGATTAGGCAAACGGCCGAAGTGAACCTCGAAACTGTTCTCAGAATACATGGGCCGCCATCATCGCTGCCCAGACGGTTACTGGCCGGTAGTACCGGCGGCAAAAATGAACACAGTGTTCGCTCTTTGGTTAAGTTCTCGCGAGAAGGATTGGCCATTGTTGCGGTACCTACAGGCGGCCGAGGAGCAGCTTCAGGATCCCCCATTGCCAGTGCAGGTGGCTCCATGCCGCGCGGCGGGTCAGAGATGTCGAGATCACGGTCCGGACGTCCGATGCCGGCGGTAATGGCTTACCCGCTAACCGCGCCGCCAACCAGCCGAGGGCGTCGCTGCCGCCGAGCAAGGCCAGCAGAATATGTTCGGTGCTCCGGTCGCGGCGGTAGGTGACGTGAGTGCCGCCCGCGATGTAGTCCTGCGCCAGCTGATCGGAGGCCGCGATTGGTAGTAGCTGGTCGTGGACGGCGTGGTACAGGTAGACCGGCGCGCTGGGTGCGCGTTGCCCCAGTTCCATTTCTTCCGTGACGCTGGCGATTTCGGGCGCTTTCATCAATTCTTCGATGGGCCGATCGACGAGGGTGTCGAAGTTCTTGAATGGCCACCGTAAGACCGATTCCGCGAGACTTACCTCTGCTGCCTTGGCGATGATCTGACGACCGCGCTGGGTCAGGTGCCCACTGAGGAATTCGAGTGTGCCCGGATGCGCCCGCGTCATCGCGGCCAGCACCGGTGGGATGAGTCCGGACGCGAATCTGCCGCTGTGCTTCCGCACAAGCGCGCCTGGCCGAGCCGCGGGAGCGCCAAGCAGCGCTCCGACGACATTGAGTTCCGGTGCGTAGACGGGCGCCATCTCGGCGGCCCAGGTGCTCCCTGTCCCGCCTCCGGAGTACCCCCAGAATCCGACGGGGGCATTGGCCGGGAGGCGGGGTATGCCATGCGCGCCGCCTGCGTTCAAGGTTGCGCGCACTCCATCGAGGACGTGATACCCCGGCTGCCTGGCCACCATCCACAGGCCATGCGGCCCTTCGTGATCGCTCACCGAAACCACCCAGCCTCGGGCGAGCGCGGCCACCATCAACATCAGTTCGTTCTGAGTCTGGTTGAGGCCGAATGTTCGGGGAAGCAGCCCATAGGAGGGGAAGGCTCGTGGAGATACCGCATCGATGGCGCACTGATAGGCCAGGACTGGTGACGTCTCGCGGGCATCCCGGGGCACCAGCACTGTTGTCACTGTGGTCTCGGGGGCGCCGTGGAGATCGGTGGTGCGGTAGAGCAGGTGCCAGGCCTGCAAGCGCAGGGGGGCTATGCCGAACAGGGCGATACGAATTCTCCTGCGCCGCAACAGACTTCCCGGCAGCGTGTTCTCCCAGCCGGACGGGGGCCGGTAGAAAGGATCCTCGGGCGAGGGCCTGGGCTTGCCGGTAAGCGGTGGCCATTCCTCGACCGGTAGCGTGATCGGTTCGATTGCGGGTGCGGGCTTGGCCGTCATTGGTGCAGCGTATTGAACACGCGCGCAACGAGGCAGGGGTCCGGTAATGAATCAGGCCCACCCCCTAAGGGGCGGGCCTGACCTTGGGTTCGCTCACTCCTACTCGGATGTGGGAGCGAATGCCTCGTCGATGATCTCCTGCTGCTCGACGGCATGCACCTTCGAGGAACCGGAGGACGGTGCCGACATGGCCCGGCGCGAGATCTTGGTCAGGCCGGTCAGGCGCGGTACTACCTCGGGCAGGTTTAAGCCGAAGGTCGGCCATGCGCCCTGGTTCGCAGGCTCTTCCTGCACCCAGATGTACTGCGTACCATCCGGATACCGGCCGAGGGTCTCCTCCAGCCGGTAGCGCGGGATGGGATACAGCTGCTCGATGCGCACAATCGCGACGTCGTCGCGGTTGTCGGCATTCTTACGGGCCAGTAGGTCGTAGTACAGCTTGCCGCTGGTCAGCAGGATCCTGCGGACCTTGCTGCGATCGCCGACGCCATCCTCGTAGGTGGCCTCTTCCAGAACCGAGCGGAACTTGCGGTCGGTGAAGTCCTTGATGTCGCTGACGGCGGCCTTGTTGCGCAGCATGGACTTTGGTGTGAACACCACCATCGGCCGGGTGATGCCGTCCAGCGCGTGTCGGCGCAACAGGTGGAAGTAGTTGGCAGGTGTCGACGGCATTGCCACCGTCATCGACCCCTCGGCGCACAGTTGCAGGAACCGTTCGATGCGGCCCGAGGTGTGGTCGGGGCCCTGTCCCTCGTGGCCGTGGGGGAGCAGCAGCACCACTTCGGAGAGCTGGCCCCACTTGGCCTCTCCGGAGGAGATGAACTCGTCGATGATGGACTGTGCGCCATTGACGAAGTCGCCGAACTGCGCCTCCCACAACACCATTGCGTCGGGATTGCCCACCGAATAGCCGTATTCGAAGCCGACGGCAGCGTATTCGGACAGTGATGAGTCATGCACCACGAGACGCCCGCCGGTGGGGTTGCCCGTGGCGTCGACGCCGACCAGCTGCAACGGACTGAACTCGTCGCCGTTGTGGCGGTCGATGATCACGGCGTGGCGCTGGGTAAAGGTGCCGCGCTTGGAGTCCTGGCCCGTGAGCCGCACCACCTTGCCCTCGGCGACGAGGGTGCCGAGGGCAAGTAGCTCGCCGAACGCCCAGTCGACCTTGCCCTCATAGGCCATTTCGCGACGCTTCTCCAGCACCGGCTTGACCCGCGGGTGCACGGTGAAATCCTCCGGCAACGACACGAAGGCGTCGCCGATGCGTTGTAGGAGTGCCTTGTCGACGGCGGTGACCAGCTTCTGCGGCAGCTGCTGGTCCTCTTCTACCGACTCGCTGGGCCGCTGCTGGTACTTCTCCAGATCGCGGACCTCGTTGAACACCCGCTCCAGCTGGCCCTGGTAGTCGCGCAGGGCGTCTTCGGCTTCCTTCATCGAGATATCGCCGCGGCCGATCAGGGATTCGGTGTAGGTCTTGCGCACACCGCGCTTGGTGTCGATCACTTCGTACATCTGCGGGTTGGTCATCGAGGGATCGTCGCCCTCGTTATGGCCGCGCCGGCGGTAGCAGACGAGATCGATGACGACGTCTTTGTTGAACTTCTGCCGGAAGTCGACGGCGAGTCGTGACACCCACACGCACGCCTCGGGGTCGTCTCCGTTGACGTGGAAGATCGGTGCGCCGATCATCTTCGCGACATCGGTGCAGTACTCGCTGGATCGCGAATGCTCCGGTGCGGTGGTGAAACCGATCTGGTTGTTGACCACGATGTGAATGGTGCCGCCGGTCCGGTAGCCGGGGAGGTTGGCGAGGTTCAGGGTTTCGGCCACCACGCCCTGTCCGGCGAATGCGGCGTCACCGTGCAGCATGAGAGGCACCACGGTGAAGCGGCCACCGTCGGTGCCGACATCGAGGACGTCCTGTTTGGCGCGCACCAGGCCTTCCAGCACCGGGTCCACGGCCTCCAGGTGCGAGGGGTTGGCCGTCAGCGACACCTCAATGTCGTTGTCGCCGAACATCTGGATGTAGGTGCCGGAGGCGCCCAAGTGGTATTTCACGTCACCGGAGCCGTGCGCGAGCGCCGGGTTCAGGTTGCCCTCGAACTCGGTGAAGATCTGCGAGTACGGCTTGCCGACGATGTTCGCCAGCACATTCAGACGGCCGCGGTGCGGCATGCCGATGACCACCTCGTCGAGGCTGTGCTCGGCACTCTGGTCGATGACGGCGTCCATCATCGGGATGACACCCTCGGCACCCTCCAGCGAGAACCGTTTCTGTCCAACGTATTTGGTGGCCAAAAAGGTCTCGAACGCCTCGGCGGCATTGAGCTTGGAGAGGATGTACTTCTGCTCGGCGACTGTCGGCTTATCGTGCTTGACCTCGATGCGCTCCTGTAGCCACTTCTGCTGTTCGGGTTCCAGGATGTGGGTGTATTCCACCGCGGCGTGCCGGCAGTACGCGTCGCGCAGTACCGAGAGCACGTCGCGCAGCTTCATGTACTCCTGGCCCTTGAACCCCGAGACCTTGAACTCGCGGTCCAGATCCCACAGCGTCAGGCCGTGGGTGAGTACATCCAGATCGGGGTGGCTGCGGAACCGGGTCTTGTCCAGGCGCAGCGGATCGGTATCGGCCATCAAATGGCCCCGGTTGCGATATGCCGCAATCAGTTCCAGCACCCGAGCGTTCTTGTCGACGATCGAGTCCGGGTTGTCGATGCGCCAGCGCACCGGCTCGTAGGGGATGCCCAGCTCGCGGAAGATGTCGTCGAAGAAGTCGTCGGAGAGCAGCAGCTGATGCACCGTGCGCAGGAAGTCGCCGGATTCGGCACCCTGGATGATGCGGTGGTCGTAGGTGGACGTCAGCGTCATGAGCTTGCCGATGCCCAGATCGGAGATGCGCTCCTCGCTGGCGCCCTGGAACTCCGCGGGGTACTCCAGTGCGCCGGCACCGACGATGGCACCCTGACCGCGCATGAGGCGGGGCACCGAGTGCACGGTGCCGATGGTGCCCGGATTGGTCAACGAGATGGTGACCCCGGAGAAGTCCTCGGCGGTCAGTTTGCCGTCCCTGGCCCGTCGCACGATGTCCTCGTAGGCGGCGATGAACTGGCCGAAAGCCATTGTCTCGCAGCCCTTGATGGCGGCGACCACGAGTGTGCGGTTGCCGTCCTTGCCGGGCAGGTCGATGGCCAGGCCCAGATTGATGTGCGCGGGCGTTACGGCAGTGGGCTTCCCGTCCACCTCGGCGAAATGCCGGTTCATGTTTGGGAAGTCCTTGACGGCCTGGACGATGGCGTAGCCCAGCAGGTGCGTGAAGGAGATCTTGCCGCCACGGGTGCGCTTGAGGTGGTTGTTGATGACGATGCGGTTGTCGATCATCAGCTTGGCGGGAATGGCCCGGACGCTGGTCGCGGTCGGGATCTCCAGCGAAGCCGACATGTTCTTGACGACGGCCGCGGCGGCGCCGCGCAGCACCTGACTCTCGTCACCTTCGGCTGAGGGCACCGGCGGAAGGGCAGGCTTCGGGGCGGCCGCCGGCGCAGCTGCTGGGGCCGCGGGAGCTGCGGGTGCTGCGGGTGCTGCAGCTGCCGGCGCCGGTGCCGGTGTGGCAGGTACGGCTGGTGCTACAGGCGCGGCTGCCGGGGCAGGAGTGGGTGCCGCGGCGGCGTGGCCGTTGCCGGCGTCGGTCGCGGGCTCGGCCACGTAGTCGGCGAGAAATTCGTGCCAGCTGGAGTCCACCGAGGACGGGTCTTCCTTGAATCGCTGGTACATCTCCTCGACCAGCCATTCATTCTGCCCGAATTGGGGATTTGAACCGTTCACGGCAGTCTTCGCCTCGCTCCGTCTCGTTCGATATTCAGTCCGTTTAGCGACCGGTACCAGGCTAACGCGTCGCCAACGGGGGTGAGGTGTCACGGTGATATGACAGAGGCGACATCATCGGCGCCACTGATGGCCGAAGGGTGGCCGCACCGTGAACAGCCACCCCCGTGCGTTGCTAGCTTTTGGGCGCGACCAGGCGCAACTGCACCGGCCATACGGCCGGGGGAGTCCCAAAGGCATGACGTGCGTTGGTGATTATCCGTTTGCCGATGAACCGGTTACCGCCAGCGCCGATGACGGCGCCGATCCCGGCCGGCAACAGCTTGCCAAACGCCATCGCACCGCGTTTCACCGCGAATTTCTTGGTGAACCGCTTGAGCAGGGTGGCATTGAGATGGCTCAGCGCGGGCACCGGCAGCGTTGAGGTGGCCTCGGCCAGCCAGCCGCCTCCGACAGTGCGCTCCTTGCCCAGCACGTCCGACACCGTCGTCTCGCCGTCCTCACCCAGCAGGACAGCGAGCACCAGCGTGTGCCGGTGTTCGATCTTGGCGAGCTCGATGTCATGGACCGCTGCCAGCGCCAGCGTGAACAGCGATGTCGCCTCCAGGAACAACACGGCCTCTCCGGCGGTGGCCGACAATGCGGCCAGAGTGCCAACCCCGGGGAACGCGGCGGCGGCGCCGACAGCTGCACCACTGCCTATCACTGTCGCCAGGTAGCGCTTCTCCAACATGGTGATGATGTCGCTGGGTGTGGCGCCGGGATGGGTGGCGCGTAGCTTCTGGACATACGCACGGACCGCGGGTTCCTGAACCTTGGTGCTCTGGTCCAGGATGAGTGAGAGAAGCTTGCCGGAAGCCCCGAGTTTGGGTTCCTTGCCCTTACCGCTCAAGGCGAGCTGCCGCTGCGGTTCGGTGATGCGAGTGCTCATCGGCGTGTGTTCCTTCAGTGCGGTGGGCTGGATGGGGTCCACATTGTTGTGAGCGAATATTTGGCCTCACAGTAGTGAAGACGAATGACGAGCGCTTTTCGTTCCTTAACAGGTAGCCCGGCGGGTGTGTTTTCGATAACTGGCAAGCTGTAGTTCGTTGACGGCCGTCGGTCTCGTGTGACAACGGCGGGGTGGATCCGGGGGACGCGATCACATTCTGTCGCGGGGTGGAGTCGGTGAGATGCAGCTCACATTTGTTAGGAAAGGGAAGGTTTTGTCGCGTGCGCGCGCTGAAGACTGAGGTGACTGCTGCCCGGAGTGAGACGACCACGGAGGAACCGGTGGGCGTTGCGGCACCGGCCGATGCGATCTCGCCGCCCGCTACCCGGCTGGGCAAGGCGTGGCTCATCACCGTGCTGGGCGCGATGGTTGCCCTGGGGCCGCTCACCATCGACATGTACCTCCCGGCCTTGCCCGATATCGGGACGGATCTGCACGTTAACTCGACCCTGACGCAGCTGACGCTCACCGGAACGCTGCTGGGGCTGGGGCTGGGGCAGCTCCTGGTAGGTCCGCTGTCGGATTCGCTCGGCAGGCGCCTGCCGCTGATCGCGGGGGCGGCCCTGCATATCGCGGCGTCGCTGGCCATCACCATCGCCCCGAACATCGTGGTGCTGGGTGTGCTCCGCGCGATTGAAGGGGTGGGTGCCGCGGCGGCCATGGTCGTGGCGATGGCCGTGGTACGGGATCTCTATACCGATAGGGCGGCCGCCACCGTGATCTCCCGGCTCACACTGGTGATCGGCATCGCGCCGATCCTGGCCCCGTCGCTGGGTGCGGCCGTGCTCGTACACGGGTCATGGCAGAACGTGTTCGCCGCGTTGTCGTGTCTGGGGGTTCTGCTTCTTATCCTTGCGGTAGTGGCACTGCCGGAAACCTTGCCTCCGAGTGCGCGGCGTCCACTGCGGGTGAGGGGAATTCTGCAGACCTATCGCGATCTGCTGCGCGACAAGGTTTTCGTGGTCTTGGTGCTTGTTGCCGGGCTGTCGTTGTCGGGTCTGTTCGCCTACATCTCGGGTGCGTCCTTCGTGCTGCAGGGCCAGTACGGCATGAATCAGCAGGTGTTCGCGATCGCATTCGGCGCCGGCGCCATCGCGTTTGTCGCGGCCTCACAGTTGAACGTGGTGCTGCTCAAGCGGTTCGAACCGCAACAGATCGTGCAGTGGTGCCTGTCGCTGGCCCTGATTCCGGCGGTGGTGCTGCTGGTACTGGCCGGGCTCGGTATCGGTGGGCTGGTCGGCTTCGTGGCTCCGGTGTGGACACTGATGGCGTTTATGGGCTTCGTCATTCCCAATGCTCCGGCCTTGGCCCTGTCTCGTCATGGCGAGGCGGCCGGCACCTCGGCGGCAGTGCTGGGCGCCTCGCAGTTCGGCGTGGGAGCGGTGATCGCGCCGTTGGTGGGGGCATTGGGCAACAACGCACTCGCCGTGGCTGTCGTCATGACGATCGGGGTTGTGCTGGCTCTGGTGGGGCTGGCCGTCGTGAGAAATCGTGTCACCACCTGAACCACGACGAGATTCCGTAGCCGTGCAGTCTGAGTATCCGCGACCGTGGACGACGTTGTGGGTGGTGCTGTTCGGCCTGTTCATGATCTTGCTCGACTCGACGATCGTGTCGGTCGCCAATCCCGCCATCAAGATCGCTTTCGGTGCCGACTACTCGGCGACGGTGTGGGTCACCAGCGCCTACCTGTTGGGCTACGCGGTGCCACTGCTCACCACCGGGCGACTCGGCGATCAGTTCGGCCCGAGGTCCATGTACTTGGCAGGGCTGGCCGTCTTCACCGCCGCCTCGCTGTGGTGCGGGCTCGCCGGATCGATCGGCTGGTTGATCACGGCGCGCGTGGTGCAGGGGCTCGGCGCGGCGATGCTGACCCCGCAGACACTCACGGTGGTGCAACGGGTGTTCCCACCGCAGCGGCGCGGGACCGCCATGGGGGTGTGGGGCGCGGTCGCCGGGATCGCGACGCTGGTCGGCCCGGTCGCCGGCGGCGTGTTGGTCGACGGGTGGGGTTGGCAGTGGATCTTCTACGTCAATGTCCCGGTGGGGGTGCTAGGAATCATCCTGGGCGCCATCTATATCCCGCGCATGCCGACGCACCCTCATCGACTGGATCTCGTGGGTATCGCGCTCTCCGCCACAGGCATGTTCGCGTTCGTCTTCGCCTTGCAGGAAGGGGAGAGCTTCCACTGGGCGCCGGGGATATGGGGCATGATGGCGGCCGGTCTGGCGGCCCTGGGCGTGTTCGTGTGGTGGCAGTCGGCGAATCGGGGTGAACCGCTGATTCCGCTGCGGCTGTTCGCGGACCGCAACTTCTCGCTCGCCGGTGTGAGCATCGCCTCGATGAGTTTTTGTGTGATCTCCACCGGTTTACCCATGATGTTCTATACACAATTGGCGCTGGGATTTTCACCGACCAAGGCGGCGCTGACGCAGGCCCCGACGGCGATCGTGAGCGCGATCTTGGCGCCGGTGTCCGGCTGGCTTGTCGACAGGGTGCGTCCATCGGTGTTGATCGGCGGCGGCATCGCGTTGATGATCGCCTCGACGTTGTGGTGGACGGCGATGATGCGGCCGGAAACTCAGATGTGGCAGCTCATGCTGCCCGCAGCGGGTATCGGTGCTGCCATGGCGTGTATCTGGGGGCCCTTGGCCACCACCGCGACGCGGAACCTGCCATCCGCGGTGGCCGGTGCCGGGTCCGGCGTCTACAACACGCTGCGCCAGGTCGGAGGAGTGGTGGGCAGCTCGGCGATGGGCGCGTTGATGACGGCGCGGCTGGCTGCGAACATGTCCGCAATGCCGTCCTCTTCGATCGATTCCGCGCCAGATGGGGTGCTGCCGCCCGGGTTGCGCGCGCCGTACTCGGCGGCGATGTCCCAGTCGATGCTGCTGGGTGTGGCTGCGTTGGTGATCGGTTTGGTGGCAGCACTGTTCATGCGGCCGACCGGTTCACAGGTACGTGCCGTGTCCCTCGATCACGCTGTCGCCGTCGAAGATTAAGACCTCGTTGACGAGGCCGCCCTTGTGGTTTCGGTAGTTGATGACCATAGCCCTTGCGCCCACGTAGGTGCCGACGGGCTCGAAGTGCAGATCCGGGTTGCGGATGAGGGCTTCGGCCCAGTAGTCACGGATCGCTTTCTTGCCCCGAAAGATGCCCCCGGTCTCTGGCGCTATCTCGGCGCCATAGGCGGAGGTAAAGACCGCGTCCTCGTGGAAATGCGCCAGCACCGCCTCGATGTCGTGTGCGTTCCACGCCGCGTACCACTCCCGGCTGAACTTCTCGGGGTCAACGGTGAGCGTCATGACTCTCGCCCGGCAGCACCGTTTCCCTCCGGGCCGCGCCCGAACAACACCGCGGGGTTCAGGAACCCAGTGGGATCGAAAGCTGCCTTGACGGCCCGCATAGCGGCAATGTCGCCGGGGGTACGGGCCATGCTGAGGTAGTCGCGTTTGATTGTCCCGACTCCGTGCTCTGAGCTGACATTGCCGCCCAGCTCGGCGATGAGCGTCATCATGGGCTGATACAACGCGGTGGAGTCAGGGCAGCGCAACACATTTAAGTGCAGATTGCCCTCCCCGACATGACCGAACAAGACAGGTATCGCGTCGGGGACCTTCTCCGCGATCAGTGCGGTGGCACGTCGCTCGAACTCTCCGATGTGTGTCAGCGGCAGTGCTACATCGAATTTCAGCGGCGGCCCGTACGTTCCCAGCGCCTCGGCGATGGATTCGCGTACCTGCCAAAGGCGTTCACGGGAGTTGGCATCCAAACCGACGGCGGCCCGCTCGGCCACACCGGCGGCCTCGAGGGCTTCGGCGAGATCTTCGGTGGGGTCGCTATCGCGGGCGAGTTCGATGAGCAGCAGCCATGGATTGTCCACGGGGCTTGGAATGCCCAACCTGGCGTCCATGAGCTCCAGTGCGGCAATTCCGCTGAGATCACGGAAGATCCGGCTTGCCTCGACCAGCTGATCCAGGTGGTCGAACCCGGTGATCGCCGCGACGCTGTGTTTCGGGACCGGATGCAGGCGCAGTTCGAGCGCGGTGATGACGCCTAGGGTGCCCTCGGCGCCGACGAACAGGCTGGTGAGGTCGTAGCCCGTATTGTCGGCACGAACATCACTGTGGCGCTGCATGATTGATCCGTCGGGGAGAGCGACCTGCACGCCGATGACCTGCTCGCGCATGTTGCCGTAACGCACCGTGCGCAGGCCGCCGGCGTTGGTGGATGCCATGCCACCCAGAGTGGCCGAGTCGCGTGAGCCGATGTCGACGCCGAATTGCAGGTTCTCCTTGGCGGCGGCTTGTTGCAGTGCTGCCAGGGTGACACCTGATCCGGCGCGGATCCGGCGGTCGACGGTGTCGATGGCGCCGATCTCGGTGAGCCGCTCGGTGGATAGCAGAACGTCCTCATGCTCGGGAACGGTCCCGGCGACCATCGACGTGCGGCCGCCCTGGGTGGTGACGGGGTGGCCGTGCGCCTTGCAAGCCTTCAAGATTGCGCCGACTTCCTCGGCGGAGCCGGGCCGGATCAGGATGCTCGCGGTGCCGCGGTAGCGGCCGGTGTGGTCGATCGTACGGCCGGCCAGCACGTCGGCATCGGTGCTGACGTACCGATCGCCGACTATCTGGACGAGGTCATCCACAAGCGAGGACATGGACCTCAGTGTGGCACGGCGTCATTGGTCCGGTCTGGACTTAGGGCCAAGAACGCTCCGAGCTCGACGAGTCCGTCGGGGGTGGCCGGCAGATACTCGGTCAGTGCCGGCGACCTGACGATCACCGCCTGGAACTTCGCTCGGCTGATCGCCACGTTCAGCCGGTTCCTGTTCAGCAGGAACGACATACCGCGCGGCACGTCATCGACGGCCGAGGCGGTCATCGACACGAACACAACCGGCGCCTGGCGCCCCTGGAACTTGTCCACGGTCCCCACCAGCACCTCGCCTAATCCGGCAGCGGCCAGCGCGGCCCGCAAAGCCAACACCTGCGCGTTGTACGGAGCCACCACCAGCACGTCGGACTGCGCCAGCGGCCGTGTGCCGGATTCGTCGGTCCAGTCCGCCCCGATCAGTCCTGCGATTTCTGTAGCGATCGCCTCGGCCTCCTGTGGACTGCTGGTCGCGTTCCCGTCATGGTCGACCAGCAGCGTCCGTACTCCGGGATCCTGTCCAGCCAAGGTGCGTGCCGGCGCAGCGGACTCAAGTTCACCGTCGTAGGAAAGCTCCGAAACCCGTTGACATAGTGCGGGATGCATCCGGTATGAGCGCTCCAGGAAGTACCCACGGTCGATGGACAGCGCGCCATGACCTTCCACGAGCCAGCCCAGCGCGGAGGTGTCCACCGGCTCCGGATGCACACCCTGCGACACCTGCGGCAGCTGCTGCGGATCGCCGAGTAGCAGCAGGTTCTGCGCTCCCCGTGCCACCGCTAGCGTATTCGCCAGGCTGAACTGGCCGGCCTCATCAATGACCAGCAGGCGTAGCACCCCATCGGCGACACGGGTGGTGTTCGCGAAATCCCATGCGGTGCCTCCGATGACCGCGCCTTCGCGGGCGTGGGATGCGATGAAGCCCGCATAGTCGCTATCCCGAATCTGAGTCCACGCGGCATCACCGCTGTATGGCGATGCCTTCTTCGCGACTCGCTCGGGCGGTACGCCCGCCGCGACGACCTGGTCCAGGAGATGTTCCACGACGGCATGAGACTGGGCTACCACGCCAACAAGCCAGCCCTCCCGCGTCACCAGCTCGGCGATGACGCGTGCCGCGGTGAAGGTCTTACCGGTCCCCGGCGGGCCATGTACGGCAAGGTATGACGAGTCCAGATTGCGCAAGGCGGAAGTGATGGCTCCCGCATACCCGTCGTCGCCTACCGACGGCAGCGGCCCGCCACGTGGGTTGCGGCGCAACAGAATATCGAGGGATGCGGTATGGGGAAGCTCAGGGAGACGGTGGGCAACGTCCAGGGCGACTTGCTCGATCGCGGCTTCCAATGCCTTGGTCATCACCGGCGGGCCCGGTGCAAGAGCCATCGGCATCTCGGAGAACACCTCGCCGTTCTTCGGGGTGAGCTCCTGGATCGTCACCTCTACGGGTACCCCGCCGGATTCGGTGACCTCCACCACCGTCGCCGATCCAGACGCCCGCCGATCGGGGTCCCCGTCGCCGAGCCCCATCGGTGCCGGCGGTTCATAGAGCGCGTAGACGCTGTCGTCGAGGACACCCCCTGCGAGGTCGCCCGTCAGTTTCACATGTCGTCGGAGCTTGCGCTGACTTCCAGATTTATGCCAGTCCTCGACCAACTGGGCGCCCTCGACGATGAAAACCCCAGCGGTATCCGCCCATTCGTCGACTGGGTTGTTCAGTCTGTCGAAGTGGCTCCACCAGAATGGTTTTCGCTCTCGAGCGTGATATCCGCGTGCTGCCGACACCATGGCCGCCGCGGTTTGTTCGGCGCTACGATCGGCCGGACCGGCATCTCCCACGAATGCCGCCAGCGCCATGCCAATCTCATCGGGCTCCGGCTCCTCCTTGTCGCCGACAGCGGCAGAAGAGGATAGGTGGGTAATGCCGTGCTCAAAAGCCCGCACCAGTAGCCAATCCCGGAGCTTGCGCGTCGAAGCGCAGTCGTAACGGTTGTACTCGGCGATGGAGTCCAGTACTTCCTGCGCCGCCGGGTCAGCGCTATCGCGCAGTGCGCAATAGCGCGCGTATTCGTTGATCGAATCCACCGCAGTCGTGACGTCCCCGGAGCGCTTTCCGGATTCGATGAACAGCGGCTCCAATGCCTTGAGCCCGTAGCCGCTGGAACCTGATCGAATGCTCTTGCGCACCACGGGATAGAGATCGACCAGTACGTTGTCGCGCAAGAGCTCATCGATCTGTTCCTCGCCGACGCCGTACCGGCCGGCAAGGCGCAGCAATGCGGTCTTTTCGTACGCCGCGTAGTGGTAGACGTGCATCCCCGGATAACGGCGGCGGCGTTTGGCCACTAGATCCAGGAAGGTGATCAAGGCCTTTCGCTCGCTGTGGCGATCGTGAGCCCACATCGGCCGGAATTTCTCCTTGCCGGACCGGTCATACTCGAGCACGCCGAACAGGTACTCCAGCCCCCACTGCACGCCGTCCTCGGTCCACAGCGGATCTCCCTCGAAGTCGAAAAAGATGTCTCCGGGATTGGGGGCGGGCATTGTGCCCAGCGGAATCGGATCAGCAACCTGGAACTGTGGTGTGCCACTGTCTCGTTGGTGGACCTGCAACTCGGCCTGTGCCACCAATTGCTGGAGGCTGCGCGCCGACATGTCGGCGACGGTGCCGGGGCCCGCGGCAAGCTCCGCGACGGTGCTCACCCCGGCGTCCAGCAGTGCCGCCCGCTGACTGATCCGCATGCCCGCGACAAGCAGCAAGTCATCGGTGCGCTCGACCTCCGGATCGCACACGGGACAGCGAAAGCAGGCGCGGACGTGCTCATCGGACCACTGCACCGGAACACCGCCTGCCAGATGGCGATCAAGCAAGCCCTGCAATTGGATTCGCCGCTGGCGATACACGCCGACCAGATCGGCCACGGGATAGTCAACGGCGGAACGGTCGCCCAGGATCAGCCGCACTTCCGGGGACACCGGCACACCTGTTGCCATCAGGCTGTCGGCGTATGCCGCCAACTGCAGCAGGGCCGTCACCTTGGCGCTGCGGGCCAGTTTGGTGTCACAGACGCGATATGTCTGGTCCTCCCGGACCACGAAGTCCGCGAAACCGAGGAACCGGCCGTCGAACATCGCGGCCTGGTACACCACCGGAATCCCGTCGTCGAAGGCCCGTTTCGTCGCAGCGGCGACCGCATGGAGTCCGTCGAGCGTGAAGGTGGGGGGAAAGGGAATGCTGGCCACCCCGGAACCGAAGCGCTTCCTCAGCTCGGCAAGGTGGTGGGCCTCATGGGCGTCCCCCAAAATCGCGGTGCGCGCCAGGAGTTCATCATCGCGAGGGGGAGCCGGTCCCCATCCGAGCTTGGCGTCGAACGCCCGCAACAGGGCGTATTCACAGCGGGCCGCGGAGGCAAGATCCGAAGCGCTGTAGACGACCCGGCCGTCGAGGACGAACACCCGATCACTGTAGGTGCTCGCACCGACGAAGACGCCCTACTGTGCGGCCTGTTGCACCTTTTCCACGCCAGATCCGTTCCAGCGGAAGGACACCACACTCTCCAGTCCGGGGATGCCGTTGGAGAAGTTGAGCACCACGGTGTCCAAGGTGCTCGCCGATAGATCGATGGCGTTGTATCCGTAGGTGTCGGGGACACCGTGCGAGATCACGCCGCCCAGGTGGAAGAACACCGCGCGGGTAGGGGGCGCGGGCTCGTGGGTGTCCGCGGCGACGATGACTGCCGACAACGGGGCGCACTTGTTGTAGTTGCCCGCCACGGGCACCGGATTCCAGGTGGCCTCGCTATTGGGGCCGGGGGGTAGGACCGCGACGGCGGCCGCGACGGCCGGATCCTTCAGGTTGATCGCGCAGTCGTCCTTAGTTGAGGGCGGGGGTTGGGGCTTGGTCGCGGAACCCAACGGTCCGGGAGGTGGCGAGGGGGATGTGATGGTGTTGGCCGGCGTCTTGGACACCGTGCTGTCGCCGCCGGTGCAGGCCGAGGCGAGCACGATCACGGCCGGCAGCACAGTCAGCGCGCCCACCAAATCCATCCTTCGCACGGCCCCGCACACTACCGACATTTACCAAAGATGCGCTGGAGGCGGGAGTTGAGCGCGCTAGCGCCTAGACTTCTTGACGCCATGACCTCTACAGATATCCCCACGCCCGACACCGGCGACTCGACTGCACCACGCGCGGATGACGCCGTCACCTTCGCGGACCTACAGATTGCCCCCGAGGTGCTGCGTGCGGTGTCCGACGTGGGGTACGAAACACCCTCGGCGATCCAGGCTGCCACCATCCCGCCGCTGCTCGCAGGCTCGGACGTCGTGGGACTGGCGCAGACCGGTACCGGGAAGACGGCGGCGTTCGCCATCCCTATCCTCTCGAAAATCGACCTGACCTCGAAAAACACTCAGGCACTGGTGCTTGCGCCGACGCGCGAGCTGGCCCTACAGGTTGCCGAGGCATTCGGCCGATACGGGGCACATATGCCCCGGCTGAACGTGCTGCCGATTTACGGTGGCCAGTCGTATGTCGTCCAGCTATCGGGTCTCAAGAGGGGCGCCCATGTGGTGGTCGGCACGCCCGGGCGTGTCATCGATCACTTGGAGCGCGGCACGCTTGACCTCTCGCACCTGGACTACCTGGTGCTGGACGAGGCCGATGAGATGCTCACCATGGGCTTCGCCGAGGATGTCGAACGCATCCTGGCCGACACCCCCGAATACAAGCAGGTGGCCCTGTTCTCAGCCACCATGCCCGCGACCATCCGGCGACTGACCAAGAAGTATCTGCATGATCCGGTGGAGATCAAGGTCGAGGCGAAGACCTCCACTGCCGAGAACATCAGGCAGCGCTTTATCCAGGTGGCCGGGCAGCGCAAGATGGACGCCCTTACCCGGATCCTCGAGGTCGAGACCTTCGAGGCGATGATCGTGTTCGTCAGGACCAAACAGGCCACCGAGGAGGTGGCCGACAAGCTCAAGGCGCGCGGGTTCGCGGCGGCTGCGATCAACGGCGATATCAACCAGTCGCAGCGCGAGCGCACCATCAACGGGCTGAAGAGCGGTGCCATCGACATTCTGGTCGCCACCGATGTCGCCGCGCGTGGCCTGGACGTCGAGCGCATCTCCCATGTGCTCAACTACGACATCCCGCACGACACCGAGTCGTATGTGCACCGCATCGGCCGCACCGGTCGCGCGGGCCGCTCGGGTACTGCGGTGTTGTTCGTCTCTCCACGGGAACGGCACCTGCTCAAGGCCATCGAGAAGGCCACCGGGGCCAAGCTTGTCGAGGAGGCGCTGCCCTCGGTTGACGATGTCAACGCCCAGCGGGTGACGAAGTTCCGCGATGCCATCACGGCCGCGCTCTCGGCACCGGAGGTCGAGCTCTTCCGTCGGCTCGTCGAGGACTACGAACGCGATAACGACGTGCCGGTGGCCGATATCGCCGCGGCGCTGGCGGTGCTGTCGCGCGACGGCGAGCAGTTCCTGCTCAAGCCCGATCCGCCCCGTGACCCGCGCCAGGAGCGCGGGGAGCGCCCCGAGCGCGGGCCCCGCGAGGCACGTCCGGGAACTCCTGGGCTGGCGACGTACCGCATCGCCGTCGGCAAGCGGCACAAGGTGATGCCCGGCGCCATCGTGGGGGCGATAGCCAACGAAGGCGGTTTGCACCGCAGCGACTTCGGTCACATAACGATCCGGCCTGACCACTCACTTGTCGAGTTGCCCGCCAAGATGTCGCCCAAGACGCTGAAGGCGCTGGAAAGCACCCGGATCTCCGGTGTGCTCATCGAGCTGCGCCTCGCAGGCGGGGCCGACGCTGCGCGTCCCGCCCGTAAGTTCACGGATCGCAAGCACCCAGACCATAAGCACACGGACCACAAACGGTCGGAGGCGAAGCGTCCCAAGCGGTCCCCCAAGAAACCATGACGGCGGTCCCCGCGACTGACAGTGCCCCCGTCGTCCACGGTCCGGGACGCGTCGCTGCGCTCACGGGTATCCGCGCGGTGGCCGCGACCCTCGTGGTGGCCACCCATGCGGCCTACAGCACGGGGAACTATGTCGTCGACGGTGTTTCCCCGTGGCGTGCGTATCTGCACCTGATGCAGGCCCGTTTGGAGATCGGTGTACCGATCTTCTTTGTGTTGTCGGGTTTTCTGCTGTTCCTGCCGTGGGTGCGGGCGGCCGCCGACGGTACCGCCTCACCCTCGGTGAGACGCTATGCCTGGCACAGGTTTCGGCGCATCATGCCGGCCTACTGGATTCTCGTGGCCATCGCGTACATCTGGTATCACATCCGGGACCAGTATCCGAACCCCGGACACACCTGGTTGGGCTTGCTTCGAAACCTCACGCTCACCCAGATCTACACCTCTAACTATGGATATCGCTATATCCACCAAGGCATGACGCAGATCTGGAGCCTTGCCGTCGAAGCGGCGTTCTATGTCGCATTGCCGTTCTTGGCATGGCTGTTGATCAAGAAACTCTGTGGGGGACACCGGCGTCCGGTGCGCCTGCTGGTCGGTTTGGGCGCCCTGGTGTTGGTGACTCCGGGGTGGATGACCGTGGTGTACACCGTCAGTGCCTTGCCTGACGGAGCGAAACTGTGGCTTCCCGCCTACCTGTCGTGGTTCGTGGGCGGCATGATTTTGTCTGTTCTGGCCGTCATGGGCGTGCGCTGCTATGCCTTGGTGACGGTGCCGCTCGCGATCATCTGCTACCTCATCGTGTCCACGCGGATAGCAGGAGACCCGACTACCTCGCCGTGGGCGCTGCCGCAAGCGCTGACCAAATCCATCTTCTACGTTGTGATCGCGACGTTGTTGGTCGCGCCCGCCGGGTTGGGTGACACCGGCTGGTATGTCAGGTTTCTCGCATCGCGGCCCATGGTGTGGCTGGGTGAGATCTCTTACGAGCTGTTCCTCATCCACATGATCCTGATGGAGATCGTGATGGTTGATCTGCTGCACTACCACGTCTACACCGGGTCGGTGGTGATCGTGTTCCTGGTGACGATGGTGGTCAGCGTGCCTGCGTCGTGGCTGATCCACCGGGCTGCGCAGATGCTGCTGGTGTGGGGTTCACGTCTACGGAAATCATTGGCGCAACGAACTCAGTGATGAGAGTGCGCTCGTCCCCGGGGTTGTCCTCGGGGTAGGAAAGCAGCGAGATAATCATCCGGACATACCATTTGGCTCGCAGGTGAGATTCGGAATCCGCCGCTGTGCCGTTGACAAACGCCGACACCATGGCGTTCAGCACCTCCGAATGCAACGCCAGCGAGCCGCCGACATATTCGCCGGGGCGGAACCAGGCCGATAGGGCCGGGTTGTCACGGACCAAGCCGAGGCTGATGAGCACGGCGCTGACCAGACGCTCTGTCGGATCGTCGATGTCGGCGACCGCTGCGGTGACCTGCCCGGTGATGGCCCTGGCCTCGCGGTGCACATAAGCGATGTGCAGCGCCTCGCGATTCTCGAAGTACCGGTACAGAGTCGCCCGGGAACAGCCGGCGGCCTTGGCGATCTCGTTCATGCCGACAGCGGCGACGCCGTCACGCACGAACAGCTCGGCGGCCGCGTCGAGAATTTTCTCGGCGGCCACCGATGTCCTCGTGTCGGCCAACCAGCTCATGCTGGTTCGCGCTCTTCGCGCAATCGGCTCATCGCAAGATCATCGCACGCGGATGGGTACCGTCAGGGGCCTTCGCACATACGAGCCGCCCGCCCAGGTGACCCCGTCGAGGTCGACCTCGAAATCCGGTATGCGGGTGAGCAGTTCCTCGAGAGCTACCCGTGACTGCATACGAGCCGCGGCGGCTCCCAGGCAGTGGTGATTCCCGTGGCTGAAGGTGAGGATGTTGCGTGGCTTTCGGAGCACATCCAATTCGCCCGCATCTTCGCCGTACTCGCGCTCGTCCCGGTTGGCGCTGCCATAGAGCAGTAGCGCACGCCGCCCCGCGGCAATGGTGGTGTCGCCGAAGGTGACGTCGCGGGTCGCGGTTCGCGCCAGACCCTGCACCGGAGATGTCAGGCGCAGAAACTCCTCGACTGCCCCCGGGATGAGTGAGGGATCGTCGATCAGTTTCTGGCGTTGATCGGGATTCTGGTGCAGCAGTTGTATTGCACCGCCGAGCATTCCGGTGGTTGTGTCGTTGCCGCCGGTCACCATGGTGAACGCGAATCCGAGGATTTGGAGCGTTCCGCTGATGTCTCCGTCGGCTCCCACTCCGGCGGCAACGAGGTGGGACACGGTGTCGTCCTCGGGTTCGGCGCGCCGCCGCTCGATGAGTCCGGTGAAGTACATCATCAGTTCACCGATGGTCTGAGCGACCTCGCCCTGCATGGTCTCGATGTCGATCGCACCGCCGGCCGCTGCCGCGACGATGCCGTCGGTCCAGATGTCGAACTGTGCGCGGTCCTCTTCGGGCACCCCGAGATAGTGCGCGACGACCATCGAGGGCAGGGGCTTGAACAGCTCGACGACGATATCGCCCTCGCCGCGCTCCTTGAGGCGCTCAAGGCGCTCCACCACGAACTCGCGCACCTTGGGCTCCACGGCGGTGACCTGTCGCGGTGTGAATCCGCGGGAGACGAGCTTGCGGAAGTCGGTATGCGTGGGCGGGTCCTGCATGACCATGGGCGGGTTGTCGCCCATGCCGGTCTTCTCCAGATCGCCGTACATGACGGTGAGACCCCGCGCCGAGGAGAACGTTTCCCAGTCACGAGCCGCTTCGTAGACGTCGGCATGCCGGGTGAGCACGTAATAGTCGTCGGTGGGCGTGTGCTCGGGCACCACATGGTGCACCGGGTCGTGATCACGCAGCGCCGTGTACATGGGCCAGGGATTGGTCCAGTTGTCCGCGGCTCCGGGGACATAACGCGGCACAACCGTATGAGACACATCGAGTGACATGTCTTATGTGTAAGGCATGTCACCTAATGTGTCAATATCCAGTGAGGAACTAGATCAGGGTGCCGGGGTTGAGGATGCCCTCGGGGTCAAGTGCCTGCTTGATTCGGCGGTTGACCTCCAGCACCTCCGGGCCGACCTGGCCGCCCAGCCATGGCTTTTTGAGCCGCCCCACGCCGTGCTCGCCGGTGATGGTGCCTCCCAGTGAGATCGCCAAGTTCATGATCTCGCCGAATGCGGCATGGGCACGCTGTGATTCGTCGGGGTCGCTGGGGTCGTGCACGATCAGCGGATGGGTGTTGCCGTCACCGGCGTGTGCGATTACCGAGATGAGCAACCGGTGTTGTGCGGCAATGGCTTCCACGCCCTTCACCAGTTCGGCCAGCTTCGGCAGCGGGACGCCCACGTCTTCGAGCAGCAAGGTGCCCTTTGCCTCCACGGCCGGAATGGCGAATCTTCGTGCCGCGACGAATGCCTCGCCCTCGTCCTGGTCATCGGTGGAAAAGACCTCGGCGGCATGATGATCGGTGAAGATCTGTGCGATGAGCTCGGCATCCTCCGCGGCGGTTTTCCCGCGTTCATCGGAGCGGGCGACGAGCATGGCGGCGGCCTCGCGGTCCAGTCCCATTCTCAGTTTGTCCTCGACCGCGTTGATCGCCACCGAGTCCATGAACTCCAGCATGGAGGGCCGGATCAGCGCGGTGATCGCGAGCACCGCGTCGGCGGCCTCGGTCACCGAATTGAATGTCGCCACCACGGTGCACGGCGGCGGTTGCGGGGGCAATAGCCGCAGAGTGACCTCGGTAATCACGCCGAGTGTGCCCTCGCTGCCGACAAAAAGTTTCGTAAGGCTCAGTCCAGCAACATCTTTCAGACGGGGCCCACCCAGTCGCAGGATCGTGCCATCGGCTAGTACGATGTGCATACCCAGCACGTAATCGGTGGTGACTCCGTACTTGACGCAACACAGTCCGCCGGCGTTGGTCGCGATGTTGCCGCCGATGCTGCAGATCTCGAAGGATGATGGATCCGGCGGGTACCACAGGCCATGTTCGGCAGCAGTGGCCTTGACTTCCGCGTTGAGAGCGCCGGGCTGGGCGATCGCCACACGAGTGGTGGTGTCGATGGAGATGGCGCGCATCCGCTCGGTCGACAACACGATGGCGCCGTCCTGGGCGGTGGAACCGCCGGATAACCCAGTTCCCGCACCGCGGGGAACGACGGGGATGTGATGCGCGCTGGCCCATTTCAGGGTCGCCGAAACCTCTTCCGTGCTGCTGGGACGTACCACCGCGAGAGGTGTTCCGGCGTCCGGATCGAAGGCGCGGTCCTGTCGATAGGAGGCGGTGATATCGGGGTCGGTGATGACCGCGCCCTCGCCGAGGGTCGTCGCGAGCTCGTGGAGGGCGGTCTGGCTCATATCATCCGTGCTGTCGCGCCGGCGTCGATCGGCAGCACCGTGCCGGTGATGTGTGAACTGGCCTCGTCGGCCAGGAACAACACGGCACGGGTGACCTCCGCGGGCTTGAGGAAGGGTGCATACTGCAGGTGCAGCGACGCGAAGACGGATTCGACGTCCTTGAGTGTGGGCTTCTCCAGGTCAGGCCGCATGGTGCCGAATACGAAATCATTTTGGGTCATGGGAGTTTCGACGTTTCCCGGTGCGACGGCGTTGACGGTGATGCCGTAGCCGACGAGGTCATGTGCGGCGACCTTCGTCAGCCCGATGACACCCCACTTGGACGAGACATAGGACGCCTGAGCCCATGTCGCGCTGTGCCCGAGCATTGAGGAGACCGTGATGATGCGGCCGTAGTTCCGCTTGATCATGCCGGGCGCCACAGCCGCGATGGTGTTGAAGGTGCCGGTGAGATTGGTGCCGATGACCTCGTCCCACTGAGCGGAGTCAACCTCGGGCAGCAGCGCGATGGTGCTGATACCGGCGTTGGTGATGGCGATGTCGATTCCGCCGAGTGAGTCCTCGGTTTCGGCGACAAACGATTCCAGTGCGGCGCGATCCTTCACGTCGACCTTGGCCGAGATGCACTGGCGTCCGGTCTTTTCCACCATGGCGACCGTCTCGGCGAGGTCATCCTCGGTAGCCAGCGGGTACCCGACGACATCGCTGTTCTCACAGCGATCACAGATCGCGATATCGGCGCCCGCCTCGGCGAGCGCCAGGGCGTGTGAACGACCCATGCCGCGTGCGCCGCCGGTGATCAGTGCAATTCTTCCCTCGAAGTCAGCCACGGAGCCGACCCTACCGAGTTGGATCCTTGTGGGGCTGCTGTTCCTCGCGGTCCAACTCTCGTAAGACGGGCATCCGAGTGCTGGCGACGGCGATCAGGAGCATCGGTATGCCGATGATCGTCAGGGTCGAGGCAACGCCAAACTTGTCGGCGATGGGGCCGGCGAGCATGAACCCGAGCGGCCCGGCGCAGTATGCCGTGGACGTCATGACGCCCACCACCCGCCCGCGCAAGTGCTCGGGGGAGCGGGTCTGCATGACGTAGTTGGCGATCGGCGCCACTGGTCCGTAGATGAAGCCCAGGCATGCTCCGAGCATCAGCAGGACCGCGATGGGTGGCAGGAAAGACATGCCCAGCGTGGTGATGCCGGCGGTGAAGGTGGCACACAGCATGATGGTGCGGCGTTGGACGTGGCGCACCATGGTGGCGTACCCGAGAGCACCGAGCAGCCCGCCGACCGAGATGAACATGAGTATCCAGCCGAGCTGCTGGGGAGTCCCGGCATCGCTGAAGTGCTTGGGCAGCAGCACACTTTCGATGGGCAGATAGAGCGCTGTGATGGCCATGTCGATAAGCGCCAAGGTGCGCAGGATCTTGACGTTCCAGACGAATTTCAATCCCTCGACCACACCGCTGATGACGCCGGTGGGCTTGGTTTCGGCGGCCGGTTTCCCGCCACCCTCGACCTTGAGGAAGGCGATTGCCGCGACGGACACGACGAAGGTCGACGCGGTGGCCCACATGGTGTTGACGCCGCCGATGGAGGCGATCAGCAGACCGCCCAGACCCGGGCCCACGATGTACGCGACGTTGAACACCGCCTCGTACATGCTGTTCATCCGGTCGAGCGACCAGCCGGCAGCCTTCGCGGCGGCGGGCAGCATCGATTCACGTGCGGTGATTCCGGCGGGGTCGAAGATGGCACCGACCGCGGCGAGAGCCGCGAGCAGCGGCACGCTGAGTCCGGTGGTCATGGCCAGAATCGGTATGGCCGAAACGGATAACAGAGACAGGACGTCGGAGATGATCGACATCTTGCGGCGTCCGAAGAAGTCGACCGCCGTTCCCGAGATCAGGGTGGAGAAGACCAGCGGCAAGGTTCCGGCGGCGGCAACGATTGCGGCATCCGCGGCAGAGCCGGTGCGCTGCAGAACTAGCCAGGGGAGCGCGACGATCGACACACCGTTGCCGATGGCGGCCACAACAGATGCGAAGAGCAGCAGGAATACCGGCCGGCGATTCACCTGATCAATTGTCGGCGAATCCGCCGTCGGAGTGGACATGTCGCCGAAAACGTATCAGCGGATAGTGCGGGTGGTCGAGTGATTTTTGCTAGTTGGCTTGCACTGCCTCGCGAACGATG
The DNA here is from genome assembly GCF_002013745.1 of Mycobacterium sp. D16Q16. Classification (NCBI taxonomy): domain Bacteria; kingdom Bacillati; phylum Actinomycetota; class Actinomycetes; order Mycobacteriales; family Mycobacteriaceae; genus Mycobacterium; species Mycobacterium sp. D16Q16. Next base: position 390,266 of record NZ_MAEY01000001.1, on the reverse strand, counting down.
CGAGCTGTGGATTCCAGGTCGGGATCTCGACGGATCATGAATCCCTTTGCGAAGGCAAGTTTGTCGCCTCCGCGTCGTGGCACCACATGCAGGTGCGCGTGCATGACCGTCTGGAACGCGACGCGGCCGTCATTGAGGGCCAGGTTGGTGCCTTCGCTCTGCAGCTTCGAATCGCGCATGGCGTTGGCGATTCGCTGTCCCACGGTCATGATGGCGGCGGCATCATCGGGCTTCAGATCCGTGAGGTCCTGAGCGTGGGACTTCGGGATTACCAAGGTGTGTCCACGGGTGATGGGGCGGATATCGAGGAAGGCGAGTGTCGTCTCGTCCTCGTATACGGGGAACGATGGCGACTCGCCGGCAACAATGGCGCAGAAGACACAGGACATGAGCACACCGTAGCGGGTCCGCAGTGAATTCACTTCTGTCACAGTTGTTTCAGGGTGCGGTTAGTTGTCGGTGGGCACCGTTAGTATTCGAACATGAGTTCGATTGTGGTGTTGGAGGCGGCGGTTGATGCCTTCTGCGCTGACGTCTTTGATGGGCTCGCTAACCCCGAACTACTTGCGGTGCTGGCCCGCCTTGAAGTGGTTCAACGCCGGCTCATGTCCGTCTCGTTGTCCGGTACGGCCCAGCTCGTGCAACGCGGTGCGCCGATCGAGTTGGGTGGCACTTCGCATGCCGATGTGTTGTCGCGGCGCCTGCATATCAGCAGGGGTGCGGCCCGGCGCCGGATCGCCGATGCTGAACAGCTGGCGCCGCGGCAGGCGCTGACGGGTGAAGCGTTGGCGCCGCGGTTGCCGAAGGTGGCCGCCGCGCTATCTCGCGGCGATATCGGGGACGAGCATGTGCGGATCATCCGCACGTTCTTTGACCGGCTGCCGGTGGTGGTGGATGCCCCGACCCGCCAGGCCGCCGAGGCGCAACTTGCGGCTATGGCTACCGGGTTTGGGCCCGAAGCACTGCGGGTGGGCGCCGACCGGATGATGGCGTTGTTGAACCCCGACGGTGAATTCTGCGATATGGATCGGGCCCGGCGCCGAGGAGTCACGATCGGGCAGCAGGGCTTTGACGGCATGTCACCCATCTCCGGATTGTTAGATCCGGAGACGCGCGCCTACCTGGATGCGGTGCTGGCCAAACTCGCCGCACCCGGCATGTGCAACCCGAACGATCAAACACCGATGGTCGACAGCGAACCGGCACCCGAAGCCGCCGAACGAGATACCCGAACATCGGCGCAACGCAACCACGACGCGCTGCGTACCTGCCTGCGATTCACCCTGGCCTCCGGACAGCTCGGCTCCCATCACGGACTACCGGTCACCGTCGTGGTCACCACCACCCTCAAAGAGCTCGAAGATGCCGCCGGAATCGCCACCACCGGCGCCGGCACCCGGCTACCGATGCGCGATGTGATCCGCATGGCCACCCACGCCCACCACTACCTGACGATTTTCGATGACGATGGCCGACCGTTGTATCTGGGACGTTCTAAACGCATCGCATTGGCAGATCAGCGGATTGTGTTGCACGCCCAAGACCGCGGCTGCACCCACCCCGACTGCACTGTCCCCGGATACCTCTGCCAGGTCCACCACATCAACCAATGGGCCGATGGCGGCCCCACCGACATCGACAACCTCACCTTCGCCTGCGCACCCCACCACCGCCTCCTCAACCACGGCTGGACCACCCGAAAACACCCCAACGGCACCACCGAATGGATACCCCCACCACAGCTCGATCTTGGTGACCCAATCACCACCAACCACCACCTGCAGGAGACGCCTTATTCTCCTTTGCTGTAAGGGTTTTGGTGTGCGTGTTGGGATCCACGTTGAGTTCCCCACGGGGCAAACAGTTTTGGAGCCGCGCAAGGCGGCCTCTGTGCCTTTGCCCACTCGCGGGATCGTTCTCAATGGGTACCCTCGGGGTGGTGTCAGACCTAGCAATCCAATTGTCCGAGTCCGGCCGGGATTGGCTGATCCACAAGCCGGTCGACATCGCGATCTACGTCGTTCTGGCGCTGGTGGTGCGGTACGTATTTCACCGGGCGATCGATCGGCTGGTTCAAGGCGCCGAGCGGACGGATCAGTCGGAGAGCCGCAGCCGATGGTCGCTCTTCACGCGCCGCGCACCGGATACGGCGGAGAACGCAGCTCTCGACGAGGCCGAGCGGCGGCCCTCGGTCGTGCGCACACTGCGGGGACGCGCTCAGGACCCGGCCCGTGACGCGCGCAGGCGCAAACGCCGAGCACAGCGTGCGCAGACCCTTGGCTCCGTTCTCAAGTCGGCCGTCTCGTTTCTCGTGCTCGTGTGGGTGATTCTGCAGTCGCTTGCGATCCTGGGAGTGAACGTGGCTCCCTTTATCGCATCTGCGGGGATCGTCGGTGTCGCGCTTGGTTTTGGCGCGCAAAACCTGGTGCGGGACTTCATCACCGGAATATTCATGTTGTTTGAGGACCAGTACGGCGTCGGCGATGTGGTGGACGTCGGTGATGCGGTAGGCACCGTCGAGAGCGTCGGTATGCGTATCACCACGGTGCGCGACCTGCACGGCACTCTCTGGTACGTGCGCAATGGTGGGATCGCACGCGTAGGCAATTTCAGTCAGGACTATGCGGTGGCCTTCCTGCAACTGCCCGTGTCTTACAGCGCCGATGTCGACCTGGCCTGCAAGGTGGCGCTCGAGGCTGCTGAGCGGGCGGTCGCCGACGATGCGCTACGGCGGGAGGTCCTCGGAGCTCCGGAGATGCTGGGGGTGGACGCAATCACCACCGACGCGATCAGTCTGCGTTTGACGGTCGCCGTTCGTGCGAATGCGCAGTGGGCGGTGGAGCGCGAGCTGCGGCGCCGGATTCTCGTCGCATTCGACGAGAACGCTATCCGCCCGCTCTATCTCGACGGGTTACTGCGTGCAGATGCCGAGATTCTGGAGAAAGTAGACCGCTGACTGCCGCCGATGCGCAGTACGCTGGTGATATGGCTGGTAAGGAAATCGACAAGCAGCGGGCAAATGCCGCGCTGGCGGTGATCCGTCAGCACCCGGGGATGGCGCTGTTCGTGGCTGCCCCGGTACTGGCCGCTCTCGGCGCCGTGTGGTGGCTCGCCGGTCTCGGATGGGCGTTGGTCCTGGCAGTGGTCATCGTGCTCGCCGGCGGTGCCGCGGTCGTCATGCGCCGCAGCTGACGTAGCGGTCGCCGCCCCCACATTGTTCGCTGTAAGCGAACACTCTGAATTTTGTAAGCGTGTAATTTTGTAATCATGAAACGAGATCAACAGTCCGACGCCTCCGACGCCGCGGATTGGTTCGCCGGGCGCCTGCCCGACGGCTGGTTCAGTGGTGATCCCGAAGTCGTCGTCGACCGCGAAGAGATCACCGTCATCGGTCGGCTACCCGCGGATGAGGGTGACAACGAGAGCGAGGCGCGCGCCGCAGGCCGGGCCTCGCGTTTCCGGGAAGAGACCCGCTCCCATCGAATGCGCATCGCCGACGAGGCGCAGGCTCGGTACGGGCGCAAGGTTTCCTGGGGTGTCGATGTGGGTACCGCCGACGAGTCCGAGCGAATTCTGTTCACGCACATCGCGGTTCCGGTGATGACGCGGCTGCGGCAGCCCGAACGTCAGGTACTCGACACCCTGGTGGAGGCCGGAGTTGCCCGCTCCCGTGCCGATGCGCTGGCGTGGGCGGTGCGGCTGGTCGGTGAACACGCCGAGGATTGGCTGGACAAGCTGCGCGGTGCCATGACGGAGGTTCGGGACCTACGGACGCAAGGTCCGCAGCTCTAGGCCTGTGTCATCGCGAAGTAGGCGCCGCGGCGCGCCAGCAGTTCCGTGTGAGTGCCGCTCTCGACGACGCAGCCGCCGTCCATCACGACAATGCGGTCCGCATCGCGAATGGTGGAAAGCCTATGGGCGATAATGAAACTCGTTCGGTCCCGGCGCAGCTCGGCCATGGCCCGCTGGATTCGTAGCTCGGTGCGGGTATCCACCGAGCTCGTCGCTTCGTCGAGAATCAGCAGCTGCGGGCGTGCCAGGAATGCACGGGCGATGGTGATCAACTGCTTCTCTCCGGCGCTGATGTTCTCACCGTCGTCGGCGATCCTGGTGTCGTAGCCGTCGGGAAGTGTGCGCACAAATCGGTCCACGTATGCCGCACGCGCAGCCTCGCGGACCTCGTCGTCGGAGGCCTCGGGCCGCCCGTAGGCGATGTTCTCGGCGATAGTGCCGCCGAAAAGCCAGGTGTCCTGTAGCACCATCCCCATCCGAGACCGCAGATCATGTCGGCTCATCGTCGAGATATCAGTGCCGTCCAGCAGTATCCGCCCGGAGTCGATGTCGTAGAAGCGCATCAGCAGGTTCACCAGGGTGGTCTTTCCGGCCCCGGTCGGCCCGACGATCGCTACCGTTTGCCCCGGTTCGACGCGCAGCGACAGCCCTTCGATCACCGCGTTGCCGGGGGAGTAGCTAAAGCTGATGTCATCGAACTCGACACCCGGGGTCCCGCCCGGGACCGTCGCCGGAGATGCCGGATCGGGCGGCTCCTCGTCCTCGTCCAGCAGCTCGAAAACCCTTTCGGCGCTGGCGAGTCCGGACTGCAGGGTGTTGTACATCGCCGCGACCTGTGTCAGGGGCTGATTGAACTGCCGCACGTATTGCGTGAACGCCTGGATGCCGCCGAGCGTCAGGTCGCCGGAGGCCACCTTCATGCCGCCCACCACCGCCACTGCCACATAGCTCAGGTTTCCAATGAACGCCGTGGCGGGCGATACCAATCCCGAGAAAAACTGTGCCCCAAAGGCGCTGCTGTAGACCTTGGCGTTCCGATCGGCGAAGATTGCCTCTGCCTCGGCGCGGTGTCCGTAGGTCTTGACGATGGTGAAACCGCTGTAGGTCGCCTCGATGTGTGCGTTGAGTTTCCCGGTGTTAGACCACTGCGCCACGAACAGCTGTTGGGAGCGGCGGGCGATCGCGCGCGTCACCCATAGCGACATGGGCACGGTCGCGAGTGTGATCAGTGCCAGCAGCGGCGAGATGCTGAGCATCATGGCAAGTACGGCAACCAGGGTCAGCATTGAGCTCAGCAGCTGGTTGATGCTCATCTGCAGTGACGTCTGGATGTTGTCGACATCGTTGGTTACGCGGCTGAGGATTTCCCCGCGCTGTCGGGAATCAAAGTATGACAAGGGAAGCCGATGCAGTTTGTCTTCTACATCGGCACGCAGCGCCACCACCGTGCGCTGCACGGTGACGTTGAGAAGCCGTGCCTGTACCCATGCCAGTAACCCGGCCGCCAGATACATACCCAAGGCCAGGGCCAGCGTCATCCCCACCGCGTGAAAATCGACACCCGTCCCGGGGGTGACGTTCATGCCGGAAAGCATCTGTGCGAACTGGCCGTCCCCGCGGGCCCGAGCCGCCTCGATGGCCTGTTCCTTGCTGAGCTCGGCGGGCAACTCCCGTCCGATGACCCCGTTGAACAAGAGATCGGTGGCATGCCCCAGGATCCGGGGCCCGATGACCCCGATCGCGATACCGGTCATGGACAGAGTGATCACCATGGCGGTCAGAAAACGTTGCGGAGCAAGTCGTCTCACCATCCGTACGGCGGTGCCGCGGAAGTCCCGGGAACGTTCTGCCGGCCCTTGTTGCACACCTCGAAAGCCGATCGTCCCAGTCATACCGGCAGCACCGCCTGCGAATCGCAGATCTCCTGGTACATCCCACAGCGGTCCGCCAGTTCGGCGTGGGTGCCCACCGCGGCCACTCGGCCGTCCTCCAGCACCACGATCTGGTCGGCATCGACCACCGTCGATATCCGTTGTGCCACAACAATCACGGTGGCGTGCGCGGCGACCGCACGCAGCGCCTCCCGTAACCGCGCATCGGTATGCACATCCAGCGCGGAGAACGCGTCATCGAACAGGTAGACGCCGGGGCGGCGAATCACCGCCCGCGCGATCGCGATGCGCTGACGCTGCCCGCCCGAAAAGTTGATACCGCCTTGCGACACCGGCATCTGCAGCCCCGAGGCGTGCGCGTGGACAAAGTCCGCCGCCTGCGCGACGCGCAACGCATCCCACATCTCATCCTCGGTGGCATCCGACTTGCCGTAGCGCAGGTTGCTTTCCACCGTTCCGGAGAACAAGTAGCCCCGCTGCGGGACCAGACCCATAACCATCCAAAGGTCCTCAGGGTCGTATCGGCGAACATCGTGACCGCCCACACGTACCGAACCTGCGGTCACGTCGTGCAAGCGGGGGATCAAAGACAGCAGCGTGCTCTTACCGCAGCCCGTCGCGCCGACCACGGCGGTGACCGTCCCTGGTCGCGCCGTGAACGAAACCCCTTCCAGCACCGCACGCTCGGCACCGGGATAACGGAACCCGGCATCGGTGAACTCGACGGTCGGGTCGAGTGCGTCCACATGCACCGGATCGGCCGGTGCTGTAATCGATCCCACCGTTTCGAACACCTCGGTGATCCGTTCGGCACACGCTGATGCGCGCGGCACCATGACGGCCAGCATGGTGAGCATCATCATCGACATGAGGATCTGCAAGAAGTAGGACAAGAAGGCCACCAGCGAGCCCACCTGCATCTGTCCCTGGTCGATCCGCAGCCCGCCGAACCAGATCAGCGCCACGCTGGAGGTATTGATGACCAATGAAGTAGTGGGCAGCATCAGGGCCTGCCATCGTCCGGCGGCCAGCGCCGTGTCGGATACCTCGGCGACAGCGACGCTAAATCGTTTGCGCTCCACTGCTTCCCGTGTGAATGCGCGGATGACCCGAATACCGGTCAGTTGTTCTCGCATCACGCGGTTTATGCCGTCGATGAGTCGTTGCATTCGGCGGAAGATCGGCAACATCGAGCGCACGATGTACCAATTGGTCACACCGAGCGCGGGCATGCTCACGATGAGCAGCCAGGACAAGCCCGCATTCTGATGGACCGCCATGGCGATTCCGCCGACGCACATGATCGGCGCCGTCACCAGCATGGTGCAGGTGATCTGCACCAGCACTTGTAATTGCTGAACATCGTTGGTGGTGCGCGTCAGCAGGGTCGGCGCGCCGAATCGGGCGGACTCCTCGGCGGAGAACCCGGTGATGTGATGGAACAGCGCCGATCGCATATCGCGGCCGAACCCCATACCTGTTCTGGAACCGAAATACACCGCGCCGATCGAGCAGGCGATCTGCACCAGCGTCACGGCGAGCATCACCATGCCGAGCCGCATGATCATTCGGGTGTCGCCCTGTGCCACACCGTCGTCGATGATCGCGGCGTTGACGGTCGGTAGGTACAAGGAGGCCAGCGTGCTGAGGGTCTGCAGGATGACGACCACCGCGACGAGGCTGCGGTACGGGCGGACGTAGCGTCCCAGAAGGGCCCGCAACTGACCCTGAGGCATGGGCACCACTGTCGCACACCAGGCCCGCAACAAAGCCGCAGCTCAGTGGTTGACTCCGGTTTGTGCCGCTACAGTGCACATGTGAGGTTGGGCTTGGATTCGCGCAACGTGTGGGGCAAGTGTGCTGTCGCGCTGGCGATGGTTGCACTGGTGTTGGCGGGCTGTTCGGGCGGTGATAAGTCCGATGAGCCCAATGGCACCGCGCCGAACGCGACGGCGCCGGCGCAGACGAAGTCCAAGGGCGTCGAGGGGCCGATGTTCACGGAGTGCGGCGGCATCAGTGACCAGGCGATGATGCAGATGACCAAGGTCGTGGGCCTGGTCGGCACCGCCAAGAACTCTGTCGGTTGTGTCTGGCTTCGCGGTGGAAGCATCGTGGGACCGCACTTCTCCTTCAACTGGTACCGCGGCAGCCCCATTGGCCGCGAGCGCGCGACCGAAGAACGGACGCGCCCGAGCGTCGAGGACATCGAGATCGCCGGGTACAAGGGATTTATCGCCACCGACGGCTACCCGGGCACCGTGACCAAGCTGTGCGAGATCGGCATGGACTTCGGTAACGACTTCATCGAATGGTCCATCAACTTCGAGCCCGGATCAGGTGCGCCCGACCCCTGCGATGTGGCTAAGCAGCTGACCGAGACGTCCATCAAGGCGGCCAAGAAATGACGCATCGGAAAACGAAATCGCTGTTCGCGGCGGCCTGCATCGCACTGGTCACACTCACGTCGGCAGGCTGCGGCGGCACGGTCGACGGTGAGGCGGTCATGCCCGGCAAGGGCGATCTGGGTGACGGCACGCCCGCTGAGCAGAAGTACCCCAACCTGCTCAAGGAGTGTGACGTTCTCACCACGGACGTCCTGGCCAAGGCCGTCGACGCCGATCCAAGGGACATTCAGAGCACCTTTGTGGGGGCGCTATGCCGGTGGCAGGCCATGAGTAAGAGCGGCGGCCTCGTCGACATCACCCGCTTCTGGTTCGAGACCGGCAGCCTCGACGCCGAAAAGGCCACAGCGAACAGTCTGAAATACAACGTCCAAGAACGGGCGATCCAGGGCATTCCGTCGATTGTGATGAAGCCGCCGGACCAGCCGGGCGCCTGTGGAGTTGCCAGCGACGCCGCAGGTGTTGTTGGATGGTGGGTCAACCCGCAGGGCCAAGGCGGAGACTCATGCACGCAGGCAATCAAATTGATGGAGATGACGCTGTCAGTGAATATCTGACAGGTCGTGTTCGCTCGTCCCGTATCGCCGGGATACTGCTGTGTCTTGTGGTGGCCTCGGGAGTCATGTTCAGCGCCGGATGCTCTAGCCACCACCGTGAACTCGGCGGGCACGACGTCACAGCCGGGCATGACATTCGGGTCGGCCCGGTGTACTCCGAGTGCGGCAGCCTCACCACACCCGATATCTCGGCCGTTGTGCGCCGGACTGACCTCAAGCTGATTGCAAAGACCCCCGCCGGGTGCACGTGGTCTCCGAACGGATCCTGGAGTGCGCTCCCCAACGTCACACTCTCCTGGTATCGGGGCAGCCCGATCGGCCGCGAGCGGGAAGGAGAGGAACGAACGCGCGACGAGGTCAAGGACTTCTCGGCCGGAGGCAAGAGCGGCTTCATCAGTTCGACCTACGGGATGTGCGTCACCGCGTTGGAGTACGGGGACGACCAGTTCTTCGAATTGGCGGTCACGCTGCTTGGCGCGGGTCACGGCACGTCGTCGGATGCGTGCCATTGCGCGATGAAGCTGTCCACCCAGGTGGCGGAGAAGGTCTGAGGCAGCCCGCTAGCGCGGTACGTGGAACTTGGTCAGCGATCCGCCTGCCAGTTCGAGCCGTGACCACGGTGAGCGAGTCGTCAGCACCGCGATCGCCGAGGTCGGAAACTTAGTGGAGATCCGATTCGCGGCCTCGGCGTTGCTGGTGCCGGTGTTGGCCAGCGCCAGTGCTAACTGCGACGTGGTGGGCTCATGCCCGACGACGAGCACGGTAGTCGCGGAGTCCGGTACCCCGTTGATCTCGCCGAGGGTGATCCCCACCGTCGAGTCGTAGAGCTTGTCGCTGAATCTGACGAGCTGGCTGTGGACCCCGGTCTGCGTCAGCGTCGCGCGGGTCCGGGTGGCGGTCGAACACAGCACCGCGTCGATCCGATTGAAGTTGTCCTGCAGCCAAGTCCCAGCCTGGGTGGCTTGTCGGGTACCGCGCAGATTCAGCGGACGCTCGTGATCGTCGACACCGGGTGGATACGCCGACTTCGCATGCCGCATCAGGATCAGGGTGCGCTTGGCGTCCTCCGACATGATTCGTACGGTAGCCGGGGTGTGCGACGAGCGCCGGGCAAATGCCAGACCTGTGGATAAGTCATCTGGCGGGTCGCGGGGATGAGGCGCGGCGTCCCGGAGGTTGTCGGTAGACGGCCATAGACTTCGCGTGTGAAGTTCTTGCACACCGCTGATTGGCAGCTTGGCATGACACGGCATTTCCTTGCCGGTGAAGCCCAGCCGCAGTATTCAGCCGCGCGTCGGGAGGCCATCGCGTCTCTCGGCGAGGTTGCCGTGGCACAGGGTTGCGACTTCATGGTGGTGTGCGGAGACGTCTTCGAGTCCAATCAGCTGGCCCCGCGAGTCATCAGCCAGGCGCTGGAGGTGATGCGGGGCGTTGGTGTCGACATCTATCTGCTTCCTGGCAACCACGATCCCCTGGACGCCGCCTCGGTGTACACCAGCGAGCTGTTCCTGGCAGAAAAGCCCGCGAACGTCCACGTGCTCGATACCGCGGGCGTCCATCAGGTGGCCGCAGGCGTCGAGCTGGTCGCGGTGCCGTGGCGATCGAAGGCGCCCACGCATGATCTCGTGGCCGAACAACTGGAGGGTCTACCCGCCGATGGCACACGGCGCATCGTGGTGGCTCACGGTGGTGTCGACATTCTGGACCCCGATCCGACGAAGCCTGCGCTTATCTCGTTGAAGGCTGTCGAGGACGCTCTTGCCCGGGGTGCCGTCCATTACGTAGCGCTCGGAGACAAGCACTCCCGAACTCAGGTGGGTTCCAGTGGGCGGGTCTGGTACTCGGGCGCGCCGGAGGTCACCAACTACGACGATGTCGAATCCGATCCGGGGCACGCCCTCGTGGTGAGTCTGGACGAATCGGGTGCGCTACAGGTTGATGCTCATCACGTGGGCAGATGGCGGTTCGTCACGCTCCGGCGGTCGGTGGACAACGCGCGCGACATCGCCGATCTGGGGCTCAACCTGGAACTGCTGCCCGACAAGGAGCGCACCGTGGTGCGCCTGGCCCTGACCGGAACGCTGAGCGTGACCGATAACGCCGTGCTGGAAGAGTGCCTGGACAAGTACACGCGGCTTTTCGCGAGTGTGCGGACATGGGAGCGGCACACCGATATCGCGGTAGTACCTGCCGATGGAGAGTTCAGTGATCTCGGTGTCGGCGGTTTCGCCGAATCCGCGATTGCCGAGCTGAAGGAGATGGCGGCCGCGGATGGAGAATCCTCCGCGGATGCTCAGGGCGCGTTGTCGTTGCTGCTGCGTCTCACATCGAGTGCAGGGCGCGGCGGTTCGGCCAAGGGCTCATTGGCAAGAGGGTCGGCGGCGTGAAGCTGCACCGCCTGTCGGTGACCAACTATCGCGGAATCGCCCATCGCGACATTACCTTTCCTGATCGCGGGGTTGTGGTGGTCAGCGGGGCGAACGAGATCGGCAAGACGTCCATGATCGAGGCGCTCGACCTACTGATCGAATCCAAAGACCGCTCCACCAAGAAGGATGTCAAGCAGGTCAAGCCAACTTTTGCGGATGTCGGCTCCGAGATCGAGGCCGAAATCAGCTGTGGAGCTTTTAGATTCGTGTACCGCAAGCGTTTCCACAAGCGCGCCGAGACACACCTGACTGTCATCGAGCCGCGCCGCGAACAGCTCTCTGGCGATGAAGCGCATCAGCGGGTGCTGGACATGCTGGATCAGTCCATTGATATGAACTTGTGGAAGGCGCAACGCGTCCTGCAGTCGGCGGGCGCGGGCGTGCTCGACCTGTCCTCGAGCGATGCGCTCACGCGTGCACTGGATCTGGCTGCCGGGCAGTCGGTTGCGCTTTCGGGTAGCGAGCCTGATCTGGTGGAGCGGATCGATGCGGAATACGCGCTGTACTTCACCGCGACCGGGCGCCCTACCGGCGAGTGGGCCAAGGCCGGTGCGCGACTGACCGCCGCCGAGGACGCCCTGGCCGTCGCCAACGCCGCGGTGACCGAGGTCGATCAGCAGGTTCGCGAGCATGACGAGCTGACCCGGGATCTGGCCACCGTCATCGCCGATCGTGCCGAGGTCAGTCGCCGTCTGGCTCCGTTAGAGCAAGCCTCCCAAGCTGTTTCGATGCTGCTACAGCAGCGCGATAACGCGACGGTGGTCGCGGAGGCAGCGCAAGCCGCGGCGGTAGCCGCCCAGGCGAAACGCGATGAGCGGGCGCAGCTGATTGCCGATATCCAGGCGCGCAGGGCGTTGATCGCCGGGCTCGCAGAGCAGGCATCGGCCGCCAAGGAGGCGCACGAAACGGCACGGCAGCTGTCCGAGGCTGCCGAGTCCGCCGCGACCCAAGCGACTCAGGCGATAGACGGAACCCGCGCCCAATTGGAGACGGCCCGAGACACTTTGGACCGCGCGCTCGCCCGGGACGAGGTAGACGGGTTGGCGGCCAGGGTGTCGCGTATCGACCTCACGACCCGCCAGTTGACCGCGGTCGGCGCGGAGCTCTCCGGATTGGTCATCACCGCGCAGTCGCTTGGGGCGATCGAGTCCGCCGCGCGCGCTGTCGGTATGGCAGAGGTGGCTCTGGACACCGCTTCGGCGCAGGTGGAGGTCCGGGCACTCGCCGATGTCGACATCACTGTCAACGGTGAGCAGCGGCGGGTCGAGGCCGGAGAGCAGTGGGCGAGTGCGGCCACCGACACCATCGAGATCACCGCTCCCGGCGTGGCGGTCACCCGAATCATTCCGGGGGCCAACGCGGCCCAACTGCGTGGCAACCTCGACGCCGCCCGCGCGGCGCTCGCCGCCGCATTGGCCACCGTTGGTGTCGCCGATATCGGGCAGGCGCAGAAGCAGTATGAACGGCGTACCGAACTCCATGCCGAACGTGACCGGTTAACGGCGTTACTCGACGGGCTGATGGGTTCGGAGAACCTTGACATGTTGCGTGAGAAGCTCAGCCGATTGCGCGAGCTCGCGCCGGAGGCCACCGGCTTATGGGATGCGATTGATCCGGCGCAGGCGCGCGCCGAGGTCGCCCGGCTGGTGACCGCGGTCGAACGGCTACAGGCCGAAGAGGCCACGCACCGCCAGGCGGTCCAGGTGGCCGCTCAGCGGCTCGTCGAGAAGTCCACTGAGGCAACGGTATTGCGGGAAAAGCAAGCCGCGCGCGCCGAAGAACTGGCCGCTTCCGAGCAGCGTCTTGCCCAGGTGCGGGCGTCGGCATCCGACGATCTGCTGACCGAGCGCCATGAGCAGGCGGTCCAGGCGGCCGACCTGACCGCGCGCCGCGTCACCGATCTCGTGAATCAGCTGGCCGCGCTGGAAGCCGACCGGGTGCGCGCCGAGCTGGCCGAAGTCTCGGTACTGGCGCAGGGGCTGGATCAGCGGCACGAGGAGTTGCGGCATCGGCTGCGCGACATCGCGGTGCGGCTGGAGGTATTTGGCAGGCAGGGCCGTAAGGATCAACTGGATGCCGCTGCCTCTGAACGAGAATATGCGGCAACGGAATTCACGAGGATAGGCGCCAAGGCGCGGGCCGTCGACACGCTGCGATCGGTGATGTTGCGGCACCGGGACGGCATGAGGCTGCGTTATGTCGACCCATTCCGCGCGGAACTGGAGCGGTTGGGGCGCATGGTCTTCGGTCCGACCTTCGAAGTGGATGTCGACAGCGATCTGAGCATCCGCAGCCGGACGCTGGAGGGCCGGACTGTTCCCTATGAGTCGCTATCGGGCGGCGCTAAGGAACAGCTGGGCATCGTCGCACGGCTGGCAAGTGCCGCGTTGGTGGCGCCGGAGGACGCGGTACCCGTGATCATCGACGATGCACTGGGCTTCACCGACAGCGACAGGCTGGAGCGCATGGGTGAGGTGTTCGGCGCGGTGGGTACCGAGGCGCAGGTGATCGTGCTGACGTGCAGTCCCGACCGTTATGACGCGGTCTCCGGGGCGCATCGAATCAGCCTGTCGGCCTGAGCGACTCGGCAGGACCTGCCGATACCCTTAAAAATAGGCGTTCGCGGGAACCGGCGTGCCGTGCAGCAGGTTCTGGCCGATCACCCGGGCCTTGTAGTGCACCGGATTGTGCAGGCTGATGGTCCGGATGTTGCGCCAATGCCGGTCCAGGTTGCGGCTGCGGCTCGAGGCACTGGCGCCGCCCAGATCCAGCAGCTTGGTGGCGGCGTCGAGCGCGACGGCGTCGATGTGCACCTTGGCCTTGGCAACCGCCAGCTGTGCTTCCTCGGCCAGCTGCGCGTCGGGGACTCCATCGCGCACGGATGCGGTGGCGGCGTCAATGGCATCTGCCGCGGCGAGAACCGCTGCCTCGGCCGCGAAGGCGGTCGCGCTCAGCTCGCCGAGGGTGCGTTGCAGCAGGGGATCGTCGACCGGACGTTCAGTGAGGGCATGGCTGAAATTGCGTTGCCGGGAGCGCAGCAGCGCCGCACCGTCGTCCACCACCGACCGCAGCACACCGGCGATTATCGCCAGGATGTACAGCTGTAACGATGCGTACTGCGTGGTGGGCACCGGGGCAGCGTCATACGGTGTCTCGGAAAGGATTTCGTCCTCGGCGACGTCAACCTGAGTAAAGATCGTGGTGCCGGTGCCGGTACGACGCTGGCCAAACCCGTCCCAGTCGTCCACCAGCCGCACTCCGTCACGGTCACCGGGGACGATGACCGATGCCACCGAGTCGCGCTCGGTGGTCGCGGTGACCGTCAGGTAGTCCGCGAACAGTGTCCCGGTGCTGTAGAACTTCTCGCCGGTCAACCGATATCCATGCCCGGCCGGCAACAGCCGCGTGTTGAATACCAGGCTGCCGACGGCCAACACACCCTTCTCGCTGAACGCATTGGCGAAGAGGTTACCCTCGTTGACCTTGGTCAGCCAGGCGGCCGACGTCGGATCCGATAGCGTGCGCAGTCGCTCCTCGACGAACCAGAAGTGGGTGCGGAAGATGTGCGCGACGATGGGGTCGGCTTGCGCCAGATCAATGATGGTGGAAAAGAGCTGCCGCACAGAGAGTCCCGCACCGCCGAGCTCGACCGGGATTCGCAGCCGTCCGATCCCGGCTTCTTTGAGCAGGCGAACCTGGTCAAAGGGGTTCTCGTCGGCGAGGTCGCGATCCCGCGCCCCGTTCGCCACCTGGGCGAGCAGATTCCGATAGGTCTCGGTGCCGGGCAGGGCGCGGATGTCGAGGACTGACGGAGCGGAGGTCATGTCTTCGTTCTACGCAGCATGCCCCTTGGCGGCATCGCTTTGAATCAGCCAGAACCGAAGCGGCAATATGGGTCACGATGATTCGCATAGTTCAGTCCTGGTCTTGGTGCCTTCGCTGGCTCACGCTGCTAGGCGCCTTCGCGGTCGCCTGCCTGTTGCTGTTCACGCCAGGTGGCACCGTTCCGTCGGGCCCGCCCGGGGCGGACAAGGTGGTGCACGTTCTGATCTTCGCGATGTTGGCGGTGTCCTCGCGTTTTGCACGGATCGGCGAGAAAACCACGCTGGCTTGGGTTCTGACCTTCGCCGCGTGTTCGGAGGTGATTCAGGCTCTGTGGGTTCCGCACCGAGACGGGAGCCTGCTGGATCTGCTGGCCGACGCGGTCGGACTGTTTACGGGCCTGTGGTTGTGGCAGAGGATTCATGGTGAGCCTCGGCCGGTTTCGGAATGACGGTCGTGATGGTGCCGGTGTGCGCCAGACCACGGGTGACCAGGTCCAACTGGCGTAGCGCCCGATTGAGGGCCGCTTGCGCATCGGCATCGGTGGGGTGATCGGTGTCCACCAGCATGCCGATCGTGCTGAGGATAGAGCTCGCGATGAGGTCCGCCGCGATCTCCAGATCCTCGGTGGGGTGATGGTTCGTTGCGGGATTGCGCGCCAGCTCGACCACGACATCGTTGGTGAGCATGCGCATCTCGTTGTTGATGGCACGCCGCACCTGAGGTGAGCCGCCATGGCGTTCACGTACCAGAAACCGGAAGTTGTTCGCGTGCTCGCTCACGCGGTCGACCATGAGGCCGAGAATCTTGGCGGGGTTGTCACTGCCCACCTCGCGTCGGGCCTGACGAAAGGTGTCACGAAGCGCGCGAACGCTCTCCTCGGCCAGGACCGTGCCCAGGTCCTCCATCGATTCGAAGTGCCGATAGAACGCAGTGGGAACCAAACCCGCGGATCGGGCCACCTCGCGCAGACTCACGGCCGCGAAGCCACGCACCTTGAGTAGATCCAAGGTCCCGTCGAGCAATGCGCGGCGGGTGTGCAACTTCTTCTCAGCACGACTATGGCGCATACCTGTCAGTGTACGGGCGTGCTCTTATCGATCGACCAGTTTCGTTCGAAACCGCGTTGATGTCTGGTATTGACAGGTTCATCTACGTTACGCACACTGATCTCAGTGCACGATTGTTCACTATTTGGCCACCGAATTCGAAGGGGCAGTGCAGCATGGTGGGACCTGTTGAGCGCAACGTCAACGTCGTCCAGGAAGTCGTGGAGTCGGTCGGGTCGCGTGTCGGCCGGATCATCCGCATCATCACGCGGACGGTGGGGGAAGTTGCACGCGAGGTGAGCGGTGTCGTGGCTGACGGGTTCGAAATCGCAGAGGCCAGTAAGCGGGCGCGTGCTGATCAGGAACGGTGGGACGCCAAAGACCTGGCCGAGGATGACGATGTCGACCTCGTCGACGAGGATCTCGGGGCCGCTGACGACGCCGATGACGATGACACGGCCGAGGGTGAGATCGACGCCGTGGTGGAAGAGGTGACTTCCGGGCCAGAGGTTGACGAGGCGCGCGACGGCGCCTCTGAGCAGGAACGGGTCTAATCGTGTCGGCTCCAGCGGTGCAGCCAGAATCCCTCTCCGCGCCTCCCGGCGCGGCGGTCGGTGAATGTCCGGTCAACCACGACCTGTACCCGGGCGGCCCAACGTTCCTGCGGTGGCATGACACCAAGGTCGGCTATCTGAAGTCGTGGCGTATGGCTCTGGGTGCGGTCTGGTCCACATACCGGCACACCATCTCCGAGTACATCGCGGACCTGCCCGGCCAGGATGATGTCATCGTCGCCCGCGCACCGATGCGGAAGATGGTCATCGTCCGAAACCCCGAGTTGGCGCGCTACGTCTTGGTGGCGAATCAGGACAACTACATCAAGAGCGCCGAATATGACCTACTGGCAGTGGGTTTCGGCCGGGGTCTGGTGACCGACCTCAACGAAGGGCTATGGAACCGGAACCGGCGGTTGGTGCAGCCGATCTTCGCCAAGCGCCAGGTCGACCTATTCGCCCCCCAGATGGCTGAAGCGTCAGCGCGTACCCTGGCGCGTTGGGACGCTCTATACGAGCAGGGTAAGGCGGTCGATGTCACCGCCGAGATGAACTACCTCACCATGGATATCGTCGCGCAGACCATGTTCGGCATTGACCTGGCCGGTGATATGGCCGAGAAGATGCGGATCAGCTTCGCGCGGCTGCTCAAGCTCTTCGGCGTGGGCTTCATCGTCGGGGCCTCACCTCCGTTGCGCTGGCTGGTGGACAAACTGGCCACTCACGGACCCGATGAATTGTCAGCGCACACACCGCGTCTGGCGATCCGGGCATTGCGTATCGGGGCATCGGTCGTCGCGCCCCGCACCATGCGGGGTCTGCGCTGGGTTGAGCACACCATCGATCAGCTCATCGCCGATCATCACGCCGGCCGAATCACCCGACAGGACAACCTACTGGCCCTGTTGATGGCCGCCGAAGATCCCGAGACGGGCGCCAGATACACCGATCTCGAGATTCGTGATGAGCTGCTGACCTTCCTGGGCGCAGGGTTCGAGACGACGGCTGCGGCGCTTGCCTGGACCTGGTATCTGTTGTCCCGCAACCCTGATGCTCGCGCCAAGTTGGGCGAGGAAGTTGACAGGGTGCTCGCGGGCCGGCTGCCGACGGCCGCTGATGTGGAGAACCTGCCGTGGACCATGGCGGTGATCAACGAGGCGATGCGGGTCTACCCGCCGATCATCGGCCTGGCGCGGGCCGCGAAGGCCGATGACGTGTTGGGTACATATCCGATATCCGCTGGGACGACAGTCGCGATTGTCATCGACAGCATTCACCACAACGAGCGGGTGTGGGAGAACGCCAAGACCTTCGACCCCTCACGCTTCCTCAAGGAGAACCTGCAACCCGAACAGCGCAAGGCGCACATGCCTTTTGGTGCGGGCAAGCGCATGTGCATCGCTTCGGGGTTCGCCAATCTTGAAGCCGTCATCGGGATTGCTTCGCTGGCCCAGAGATATGAATTGGAGCTATTGCCGGGCCAGAAGCCGCGCCGCGAGGTGACATTCACCGGCGGCCCTGAAGGTGAGATCCTCATGCGGCTGCGTAAACGGCATCCCTGACCTGTGATGTGCAGGCGTGTCTGACGGTGTCAGCGCCGCCGCACCGTCACCAGCCCGTTGTTCTTCGGGCACGAGGCGACCCCACGTGAATGCCACTTTTCGTTGGGTGCCGTCGTGGTCTCAATGGTGAAGTGCCGCAACACGGTCCGTAGCACGATGTCCATCTCCATGTTGGCGAAGGCCGCCCCGACGCAGCGCCGGGTGCCGCCGCCGTAGGGAACCCACGAATTGCCGGGCTTGGCGCCTGTGAAGCGTTCGGGGTCGAAGCGTTCCGGGTGGGGGAAGGCGGCCGGGTCATCGTGCATGAGGTTGATACTCACGACGAGGGAGTGGCCCTGGGGGATCCGGTACGGCCCGATGTCGACGTAGGGTGCCAGCACGTGGCGGCCTGCGAAGTCGATGACCGGCCGACTGCGCTGCACCTCAAGGATTGTCGCCTGCCGGTACTCGCCGCTCTCGGTCTGAGCCTCCTGGGCCAGGCGCGACAGCACTTGAGGGTGCCGGGTGATCCGTTCGAAAGCCCACGCCAGGGTGGTCGCGGTGGTCTCGTGGCCGGCTGCCAGCAGAGTGAGTAGTTCGTCGGAGACATCGCTGCGCGACATGGTGGTGCCGTCGTCGTAGGTGGAACGCAACAGCAGGGCGAGGATATCGGTGCGATCCTCGAAATCCGGCGCGGCGAGCGCCTTGTCGATGAGTAGTGCGATCACTTCGTCGTAGCGCGCACGGTAGGCCTTCAGCCGGCCCCACGGGCTGAAACGTCCATAGTCGCGCTTGGGCTGGGGCACACGAGTCGTCAGAGAGGCCAGTACCACCCACGGTGGGATCAGTGTGCGCAGCTGGTCCAGCTCGGCTCCGTCGGCGCCGAAGACCGCGCGCAGGATCGCGTTGAGCGTGATCCGCATCATCGGTTCCATGGTTTCGAACTGCTGATCCTCGGGCCATGACGCGCACTCGCGCAGCGTCTCTTCCTCGATGATCTGTTCGTACTGGATCATGGCCTTGCCGTGGAACTTCGGTGCGAGCAACTTACGGCGGTGCCGGTGCTCATTGCGCTCCAACGCGAAGACCGATCCGGGTCCGAGCTGCTGGCTCAGGTTGGGCTGGATGTTGCCCAGAATCTCGGTACTGGTGGTGAACACCTGCCGGGTGAGATCCGGGTCGGCCACCACGACCGTGTATCCGAACTTGGGGATATTGATCGTGTAGACCTTGCCGTACTTCTTGGCCAGCCGGCTTGTGGTCCAGCGCCGGGAGGCCACGAAGGCGATGCCCTGGGCCAGCTTGGGAAGTGTCACGAGCGGGGGAGCGATCGGCTCGGGTGTATCGGCTTCTCGGTCGATGGTTGAGACCTCGGTCACGTCACCCTCCACGGCGTTGTGGTGTTAGTAGACATGTGTCTGATAGCACACTTTACATCTGTCATGTCGGTCACACCAGAGGGAATCGCGGGAGATTTGACCGGCGGGTCGACTTGACAGGGGTAACTCTGGCACCATGTATCTCGTCCGTCTCAGAAGTCACTTGGGTCTTGGAGGACGCATTGATCACTCGATGGACGACCGCGATGGTCGTCAGCGCTGTCCTCACGCTGACTACTCCCGTGACGACGAACGCCGAACCCATGGCGATGGGCAAGGACTTCTCGAAACCGGCGGTCGTCATCCTCGGGTATGGGCTCAAGCCCGACGGCTCAATGCGGGACAAGCTCTATCAGCGAGTCGCGACTGGTAGGGCGATCGCCAATATGTTCCCGAATTCATTCATCATCGTCACGGGCGGTAATCCGCAGAACGGCATATCGGAGGCCGAGCAGATGCGGAATATGCTTGTCGGCCTGGGATATCCGTCCGACCGGATCGTCGTGGAGCCGCGTGCTAACAGCACAGTGCAGAATGCGCAGTTCTCGGTGCCGCTGGCCAAGCAGGCCGGCGCCTCCGGAATCATCCTGGTGACGAACTCGACCCACCAGCAGCGTGCGGACCGGAACTTCGCCGACGCGGGCGGCAATGTGCTGGCCACCGCGAGCTTCCCTGACGGGGACGCGCCCACCAATATCGGTCAGCTCATGCGCGACATCATCAGCCCGTTCCGCTGACGACTGCTGACAACTGTGGGACGACCACAGTTCGCCTGAAGGGAATGAACCCGGCAGAATCGGTGGTTGACCGATCAGGGCGCTCATCGATGTGCGCATCTAGCCGCATATCGCACAGGAGCCCTATTCATGACTGCCGTCGTCGATTCACGCGCGCAGCCCGGGGCGCCCGTGTCTGCGCGGGCTCGCCGAGGCGCGATTCTCGCACTGGCCATAGGCGGATTCGGGATCGGGACAACCGAATTCGTGGCGATGGGGCTGCTGCCCAATATCGCGCACGGCTTCCACGTCACCGAGCCTGAAGCCGGGCACGTCATCAGCGCCTACGCGCTGGGTGTGGTCGTGGGTGCACCGGTCATCGCATCGCTCACTGCCCGGGCCTCGCGTCGGACCCTGCTCATCGCGCTCATGATCGCCTTCACCATCGGCAATGCGGCCACCGTCTTCGCACCCGGCTACGCGGCGCTGATCGCGTCCAGGTTCGTCGCCGGGCTGCCGCACGGCGCGTACTTCGGTGTGGCGGCCCTGGTGGCCGCCCACCTCGCCGGTCCCGGGGAACGCGCCAAAGCCGTGGGCCAGACGATGCTGGGTCTGTCGGTGGCCAATGTCGTGGGGGTTCCTGTGGCTACCTGGCTGGGCAACACCGTGGGCTGGCGTTCGGCCTTCGCCGTCGTCGCGGTCATCGGACTGATCACGATCGGGGCATTGCTCAAGTTCCTGCCGGGGCTGACGGATATGAAAATCACGAACCCGCTGACCGAGCTCGGCGCGTTGCGCCGCTCGCAGGTGTGGTTCACCCTGCTCATCGGCATCGTCGGCTTCGACGGCATGTTCGCCTTCTACACCTACATCAGCACCACGCTCACCAGCGTTTCCGGACTGCCCAAGGCCGCCGTCCCGCTGGCGTTGGCGCTCTACGGAATCGGCATGGTCACGGGAAACGTGCTGGGCGGGTGGATGGCGGACCGCAGTGTGGTCCGGGCCATCGCCATCAGCCTGGTGCTGGTCGCGGCGATGTTGGTGGTCTTCGTGGTGGTATCCGGAAACATTTGGGCCGCACTGGCACTGGTGTTCGCGGTAGGAGTTTCGGGAACGTCACTGGTACCCGCGTTGCAGACCCGACTGATGGATGTGGCCGATGACGCACAGACGCTGGCCGCCGCGCTGAATCACTCCGCACTCAACATGGCCAACGCCGGCGGGGCCTGGCTCGGTGGTCTGGTCATCGCCGCCGGGTATGGATACCGTGCTCCGTCTCTTGTCGGTGCGGTGCTGGCGGTCGCGGGGCTCGGGGTGCTCGCGGTATCGCTGTTGTACGCGCGGCGGCGGCCCATCGCACCGCCAGCAGGCTGAATCGGATCGATGTACGCGGATCGGTGCCCCACACAGCATTAATGCCGTACCGATCAGAGCGATCGCCGCTTTCTGGCGCACGAAGTCAATTCTCTTGGCCTAGCCTTTCGGTATGGCTGGGAGCGGCGAGGCAAGGCCTGCGGGCAAGGAGTCGTTCTGGGCGAGGTGGCGCGGGCGCGTGATAGGTGTCATCGCCTTGCTGCTGGCGTTGGTGGCCGTGTATTTCGCGCTATCGGCCTTCATCCCGCGCTGGTGGGCCCAACGCATCGCCGATATGTCGGGCCACGGCAGCTTCACCAAGGGGATAGGCAGCGGGCTCACGCTCGGGGTGCTGTGCACCGGAATTCCGCTGTTGCTCGTGTTGTGGGCGTTTCTGATGCGGGGCCGCCGCGCCGGGAAGTTCTTCGCCGGGGTGTTGACGCTGCTGGCCGTCATTATCGCGGTGCCCAACCTGATGACGCTGACGATCGTGCTGGGCACCAGTAATTCCGCGCATGCCGGTGAACGAGTGCTCGATGTCGAGGCCCCGGGATTTCGCGGAGCGACGGCCATCGGCGCCATCGTCGCGCTGTTGATCGTGCTTCTCGTTGCGTATTTCGTCGTGCGCAACTGGAGGCGGCGGGTGAAGGTCGAGAAGCAGCAGCTCCGTGACGCTGCCGCCGTGGCGGAAGCTCCTACGACCGAATAAATCGTGTGTGCCCTCGGCAGGAATCGAACCTGCGGCCTTCTGCTCCGGAGGCAGACGCTCTATCCCCTGAGCTACGAGGGCATCAGGGCTTGGAAAGACTAGCCGACAGCCTAGCGCATCCCGATCAGCGCCCCGCACACCGTTTCGGTCGCGCGTATAAGGATTCGGGGCCTGGATACCCCAGCCCATAGGATGATCGCCGTGACTCCCGTCGACCTTGCCGACCTGCTACGTTCCGCCGCTACCACGGTGCTGGACGAGCGAGGCCTGGACACGTCGGCGCTACCGGCCACCGTGACCGTCGAACGCCCCCGTAATCCCGAGCACGGCGACTACGCCACGAACGTGGCTCTGCAGGTCGCCAAGAAGGTCGGTGTCGCCCCGCGTGACCTGGCCACCTGGCTTGTCGATGCGCTCGTCGCCAACGAGGCCATCGCTGCCGCCGAGATCGCCGGGCCCGGGTTCGTGAACCTGCGGATCGCCGCCGATGCGCAGGGCACCATCGTCACGAACATCCTGGACGCGGGTCACGCCTACGGCAATTCCGATGCGCAGGGCATGCACACGATCAACCTGGAATTCGTATCGGCCAACCCGACGGGGCCCATCCACATCGGTGGTACCCGTTGGGCAGCGGTCGGCGACGCGTTGGGTCGCCTGCTGACCCGCCAGGGCGCCAAGGTCACCCGCGAGTACTACTTCAACGACCATGGCGCGCAGATCGACCGGTTTGTCCGCTCGCTCATCGCCGCGGCCGAGGGAAGGGAAGCCCCGGAGGACGGGTACGCCGGCGATTACATTGCCGATATCGCCAAGCAAGTACTCGCTCAGCGTCCCGATGCGCTCTCGCTGCCGGAGAGCGAGGCCGCTGAGGTCTTTCGGGAAATCGGCGTGGACTTGATGTTCACTCACATCAAGGAGTCACTGCACGAGTTCGGCACGGACTTCGACGTTTTCACCCATGAGGACTCGATGCACACCTCCGGCAGAGTGCAGGAGGCCATCGCGCAGCTGCGCAAGACCGGCAACATCTACGAGAAGGACGGCGCGTCCTGGCTGCGTTCGAGCAACTTCGGCGACGACAAGGACCGGGTTGTCATCAAGAGTGACGGCAACCCCGCCTACATCGCCGGTGACATCGCCTACTACCTCGATAAGCGTGAGCGCGGCTTCGACCTGTGCATCTACATGCTCGGCGCCGATCATCACGGGTACATCGCGCGCCTGAAAGCCGTTGCCGCAGCACTGGGTTACCAGGCCGATAGCGTCGAGGTGCTCATTGGCCAGATGGTCAACCTGGTGCGCGACGGCCAGCCGGTCCGGATGTCCAAACGGGCTGGCACCGTCATCACCCTCGATGACCTGGTCGACGCGATCGGAGTCGATGCCGCTCGCTACGCGTTGATCCGGTCCTCGGTGGACACCTCGATCGACATCGATCTACAGCTGTGGGCCTCCGCATCGAGCGAGAACCCGGTCTATTACGTCCAGTACGCACACGCACGGCTCTGCGCTCTGGCCCGCAATGCCGCCGAGCTGGGCCTGCAGCACTCGACCGATCATCTCGAACTGCTCACCCACGAGAAAGAGGGTGCGCTTATCCGGGGGCTCGGCGAGTTCGGCCGCATCCTGCAGAATGCCGCGGTGTTGCGTGAACCGCACCGTGTCGCACGCTATTTGGAAGACATAGCCGGTGACTACCACCGGTTCTACGACTCGTGTCGGGTGCTCCCGCAGGGTGACGAAACACCTGGGGATCTGCATGCGGCACGCCTAGCGCTATGCCTTGCCACCCGGCAGGTCATCGCCAACGGCCTGGATATTCTCGGCGTGAGCGCACCGGAGCGGATGTGAGCGCACACCCGGCAGGCCCCCGCCACGCAGAAGGGGAACAGCACACCGCCATGACCAGTGCACCACCGGCCAACCCGACCGAGTTGGCACCGAACGTATGGCCCCGCAATGCTTCTCGCGGCACTGGCGGTGAGGTTACCCTCGCGGGCCTAGCCGTCTCCGAGCTCGCCGAGAAGTACGGAACGCCGCTGTTCGTGATCGATGAGGACGATTTCCGTTCACGCTGCCGGGATATGGCGGCGGCGTTCGGTGGCGCTGAGCGCGTGCACTATGCCTCGAAGGCGTTCCTGTGCACCGAGATCGCGCGCTGGATCAAGGACGAGGGCTTGGGCCTCGATGTCTGCTCGGCAGGTGAGCTGGCCATCGCGCTGCGTGCCGAGTTCCCCCCGGAGCGCATCGCGCTGCACGGCAACAACAAATCCGAGGCGGAACTCGCGCAAGCGGTGCAGGCCGGCGTTGGGCACATCGTCGTCGATTCGATGATCGAGATCGAACGGCTGGACGCGATCGCAGGCAGCGCCGGTGTGGTGCAAGACGTTCTGGTGCGCGTCACCGTCGGTGTCGAGGCGCATACCCATGAGTTCATCTCCACCGCGCACGAGGACCAGAAGTTCGGGTTGTCCCTCGCGGGTGGGCAGGCGCTGGAGGCTGTGCGTCGCGTCTTCGCCACCGATAACCTGCGACTGGTCGGGTTGCACAGCCATATCGGTTCGCAGATCTTCGATGTCGACGGGTTCGAGGTTGCCGCGCACCGGGTGATCGGGCTGCTGCGTGACGTGGTGGCCGAGTTCGGCACCGAGAAGACCGCGCAGCTCAACATCATCGACCTCGGTGGCGGCCTTGGTATCAGTTACGTGCCTTCCGACGATCCACCCCCTATCGGGGATTTGGCGGCGAAGCTCGGTGTGATCGTGCGCACCGAGTCGGCGCTGGCAGGTCTGCCCGAGCCGCGTTTGGTGATCGAGCCGGGCCGGGCCATCGCCGGTCCCGGCACCGTCACCTTGTACCGGGTGGGCACCACCAAGGACGTGATTCTGTCCAACGGTCAGCGCCGGTACGTGAGTGTCGACGGCGGCATGAGTGACAACATCCGCACCTCGCTGTATCAGGCTGAGTACCACCCGCAGCTGGTTTCCCGTGATAGCGATGTCGCTCCGGTTCTGTCCCGGGTGGTCGGAAAGCACTGCGAAAGCGGCGATATCGTGGTGAGGGACGCGTGGTTGCCCGAGGACGTGGCCCCCGGAGATCTGCTGGCGGTCGCCGCGACGGGTGCGTACTGCTACTCGATGTCCAGCCGGTACAACCTGCTGACCCGTCCGGCGGTTATCGCCGTCAAGGACGGGGAGGCCCGGCTGATCCTGCGGCGCGAGACCGTCGAGGATTTGGTGAGTCTGGAGGTAAGTGAATGAGTGATGCGATAGGCGTAGCGATCCTGGGCCTGGGCAATGTCGGCAGCGAGGTAGCGCGGATCATCGAAAGCAGCGCGAGCGATCTCGCTGCCCGCATCGGTGCCCCGCTGGAGATCCGGGGAATCGGTGTGCGCCGTGTCGCCGACGACCGCGGGGTCCCGGTGGAACTGCTCACCGACGATATCGACGCCCTGGTTTCTCGGGATGACGTCGACATTGTGGTCGAGCTCATGGGTCCGGTCGAGCCCGCCCGGCGCGGCATCCTGGGTGCGCTCAACGCGGGTAAGTCCGTAGTCACCGCCAACAAGGCGCTCTTGGCCCAGTCTGCCGGTGAGCTCGCCGAGGCCGCCGAAAGAGCAAGAGTCGACCTCTATTTCGAGGCGGCCGTGGCGGGAGCCATTCCCGTCATCCGGCCGCTAACTCAATCGCTGGCCGGAGATTCGGTGATCCGGGTGTCCGGGATCGTCAACGGCACCACCAACTACATCCTGTCCGCCATGGACAACACCGGCGCAGGCTACGACACGGCACTGGCCGAGGCGGGGGAGCTCGGGTACGCCGAGGCCGACCCGACCGCTGATGTCGAGGGCTACGACGCCGCCGCGAAGGCGGCCATTCTCGCGTCCATCGCCTTCCATACCCGGGTCAGTGCCGACGACGTGTACCGCGAGGGCATCACGAAGATCAGTGCCGACGATTTCGAGTCCGCGCGTGCCCTGCGTTGCACCATCAAGTTGCTTTCCATCTGCGAGCGAATCACTGACAAGGAAGGCCGCCAACGTGTTTCGGCACGCGTCTACCCGGCCTTGGTGCCGTTGGCCCACCCGCTGGCAAGCGTGAATGGGGCATTCAACGCTGTCTTCGTCGAGGCCGAGGCCGCCGGCGAGCTCATGTTCTACGGACAGGGCGCCGGTGGTGCACCGACCGCGTCGGCAGTGCTAGGAGATTTGGTGATGGCAGCGCGCAACCGCGTCCAGGGTGGCCGTGGGCCGCTGGAGTCCAGGTACGCACAGCTGCCGATCGCGCCGATCGGGCTCATCCCGACGCGCTACTACGTGCGGATGCGGGTCGCGGACAAGCCGGGCGTGCTGGCCACCGTTGCCACCGAGTTCGCCAAGCGCGAGGTGAGCATCGCCACCGTGCGCCAGGAGGGCGAGGTCGACGAGACGGGTGCTCGCCTGGTGGTGCTCACTCATAAGGCGACAGACGCTGCGCTCTCGGAAACCGTTGCCGCACTTGCTGATCTCGACGTGGTGCTGGGTGTCGCGAGTGTCATCCGGCTGGAAGGAACACAAGAGTGACCGTTCACACCCCTTGGCCCGGCCTCATCGCGGCGTATCGGGACCGCCTCCCGATCGGAGAGAACTGGCAGCCCGTGACCCTGCGCGAGGGCGGCACTCCGCTGCTGCCCGCGGCGCGCCTGTCCGAGCTCACCGGTTGCACGGTGCATTTGAAGGTTGAAGGGCTTAACCCCACCGGCTCGTTCAAGGACCGCGGCATGACCATGGCGGTCACCGATGCGCTGGCTCGCGGTCAGCGCGCGGTGCTGTGCGCCTCGACCGGGAACACCTCCGCCTCTGCCGCCGCCTACGCCGCCAAGGCGGGCATCACCTGTGCGGTGTTGATTCCGCAGGGCAAGATCGCGATGGGCAAGCTGGCTCAGGCCGTCATTCACGGTGCGCGGATCATCCAGGTGGACGGCAACTTTGACGACTGTTTGGAGCTCGCACGCAAGACCACCGCGGACTACCCGACCATCGCCCTGGTCAACTCCGTGAATCCGGTGCGCATCGAGGGACAGAAGACCGCCGCCTTCGAGATCATGGATGCCCTGGGTACCGCTCCGGATATTCATGCGCTGCCTGTCGGTAACGCGGGGAACATCACGGCGTATTGGCGCGGGTACAACGAGTACTACCGTGATGGTCTCTCGGACCGGCTGCCCAAGATGCTCGGTGCGCAGGCCGCGGGTGCGGCGCCGCTGGTCAACGGGGCACCTGTGGCCAATCCGGAGACCATTGCCACCGCAATCCGTATCGGTTCGCCGGCATCGTGGTCGGGTGCTGTTGCCGCACAACAGGAGTCGGGTGGCAAGTTCCTGGCTGTCACCGATGAGGAAATTCTCAACGCCTACCGGTTGGTCGCCTCCAGCGAGGGCGTGTTCGTGGAGCCCGCGTCGGCGGCCAGTATCGCGGGCCTGCTGAAGTCGGTTGCCGACGGCTGGGTTCCGAAGGGCTCCACCGTGGTCTGCACCGTGACGGGTAACGGCCTGAAGGATCCCGATAACGCCCTGAGCGGAATGCCTGAGGTGACTCCCATTCCGGTGCAAGCGAGCGCGGTCGCCGAGGCGCTGGAACTCGCGTGAATGAGCGTCTGCCCGCGGGGTTGACCACCACCGTGGTGGTGCCCGCGTCGAGTGCGAACCTGGGGCCTGGTTTTGACAGTCTCGGTATCGCGCTGTCGCTGTATGACGAGATTGAAGTCAACACAACCGAATCCGGCCTCAAGGTGGCCGTCGAAGGTCAAGGCGCCGGTGAGGTTCCGCTCGATGGCAGCCACCTTGTTGTGCGTGCGATCGAGCGCGGTCTCACCGCCGGGGGATTTGTAGCGCCTGGGCTGATTGTCCAGTGCCACAACAAGATTCCGCACTCGCGTGGATTGGGTTCATCGGCCGCCGCGGCGGTGGCCGGCCTGGCGGTCGCGAATGGACTGCTCGTCAAGGCCGGGCGCCCGGTGCTTTCTGACGATCTGCTGGTGCAGCTGGCCTCGGAATTCGAGGGGCATCCGGACAATGCCGCGGCTAGCGTCCTCGGGGGAGCGGTGGTGTCCTGGTCGGAGACGTCGGGTGCGGCCCCCGTCTACGCCGCCACGCGTCTCGAGGTGCACCCCGATATCAAGATCGTCGCCGCGATCCCGGAGGAACAGTCGTCCACGGCGCATACTCGTGTGTTGCTGCCCGAATCTGTCACCCATGTAGATGCAAGATTCAACATTAGCCGGGCCGCGTTGCTCACCGTCGCGTTGACCGCACGGCCGGATCTGCTCATGACCGCCACCGAAGATCGTCTGCATCAGCCGCAGCGCGCCGCCGCGATGCCGGCCTCCGCCGAGGTTCTCGGATATCTGCGCCGTGAAGGGGTTGCGGCGGTACTTTCCGGTGCTGGACCTGCGGTGTTGGCGCTGACCACGGGCGATCTCCCCGATTCTGCGGTGAAATACGCTGAAGATCAAGGTTTCTCACTCGTGGCGTTATCCGTATCGGCGGGTGTGTCGGCTCGATAGCTGACGTTATGGCTGGTGAGCGGGGGACTCGCCGGGGGGGTGCTGGTTGCTTGATGCTCACCAGGGGGTTATCCTCGGTATCAGTCCCAGCAATTGCAGCTTCTGCGCACCTGCGCCGAGAACGAGGACGATCACAAATTCTCCTAGTTCTTCCCGATGTCTCCGTCGTCCTAGACAGGCGGCGATATTGCGCAAGGTCGATGGTCAGCTGCTATTTCTCCGGACCTCGCGTGGCCCTATCTCTGTGGGCCCGCAGCATGAACTTCGCGGCCAGCAACCTGACTGGCCGAAGTGAGACCCCTCGCCCCATGTTTGGCGGGGGAAGGAAAGGAAATCCGTGACCGATACGGACCTCATCGCGACCGAAGCCGCCCCGGAAACTCCGGAGGCGCCCACCACAGCCTCTTCCGATCGCTCCACCAAGGAGCGGCGGGGTGATGGACTGGGTGCGCTGTCGACGATGGTGTTGCCGGAGTTGCGTGCGCTAGCCAGCCAGGTAGGCGTCAAGGGCACCTCCGGAATGCGTAAGGGCGATTTGATCGCCGCCATTCGTGAGCATCAGGGTGCGCTCGGCGCGCCGAAGAACAACAACCAGGCTGCGCAGAGCCAGCAGCCGCAGGCCTCCTCGGCACCGGCCGAGGCCGCCCAGCAGGAATCGGGCAAGAAGGACCAGCAGGAATCGGCTCGTCCCGAGTCGGCCCAGACCGCTCTAGAGCTGCCTGTCGAGGCGCCGAAGTCCACCCCGGAGACCGGCTCCGCCGAGGTCGCCGAGGGCAAGGATGCCGAGAACAACGGCGCGCCCCGCGAGGGCCGCGGCGAGCGGCGCCGCAACCAGAACCAGAACGCCGACGGTGAGCGCAAGCAGCAGAACGGCGGCCGCGCGAATGCCGAGAACTCCGAGAATTCGGGTCGCGAGGGCGGCTCGGGCGGCCAGAACTCGGACAACCAGAACCAAGACAACAACCAGAACCAGGGCAACCGTGGTGATGACGGCGACGGCCGCGGCCGTCGTGGTCGTCGTACCCGTGAGCGCCGCCGCGGTCGCGACCGCACCACCAACGAGGGTGGCGGCGAGACCGAGCTGCGGGAGGACGATGTCGTCCAGCCCGTTGCCGGCATTCTCGACGTGCTCGACAACTACGCGTTCGTTCGGACGTCCGGATATCTGGCCGGGCCGAACGATGTATACGTCTCGATGAACTTGGTGCGCAAGAACGGTCTGCGTCGTGGCGATGCCATCACCGGTGCGGTCCGGGTGCCCCGCGACCAGGATGCCGCGAACCAGAACCAGCGGCAGAAGTTCAACCCGCTGGTGCGCCTCGATTCCGTCAATGGCGGCCCGGTTGAGGACGCCAAGAAGCGTCCCGACTTCACCAAGCTGACCCCGCTGTACCCGAATCAGCGGTTGCGGCTGGAGACCACCACCGAGAAGTTGACGACCCGTGTGATCGACCTGATCATGCCGATCGGCAAGGGACAGCGTGCGCTGATCGTGTCCCCGCCGAAGGCCGGTAAGACCACGATCATGCAGAACATCGCCAACGCGATCTCTGCGAACAACCCCGAATGTCATCTGATGGTGGTGCTGGTCGACGAACGACCCGAAGAGGTCACCGACATGCAGCGCTCGGTCAAGGGTGAGGTCATTGCCTCTACCTTCGACCGCCCGCCGTCAGATCACACCCAGGCTGCCGAGCTGGCCATCGAGCGTGCCAAGCGCCTCGTGGAACAGGGCAAAGACGTCGTGGTGCTGCTCGACTCCATCACCCGCCTGGGTCGCGCGTACAACAACGCCTCGCCCGCTTCGGGCCGCATCCTGTCCGGTGGTGTTGACTCGACCGCGCTCTACCCGCCCAAGCGATTCCTGGGCGCGGCGCGCAATATCGAGCACGGCGGCTCGCTGACGATCATCGCCACGGCCATGGTCGAGACCGGGTCCACCGGTGACACCGTCATCTTCGAGGAGTTCAAGGGCACCGGCAATGCCGAGCTCAAGCTCGACCGAAAGATCGCCGAGCGCCGGGTCTTCCCGGCCGTCGACGTCAATCCGTCGGGTACTCGTAAGGACGAGCTGCTGATGAGCGGCGATGAGTTCGCGATCGTGCACAAGCTACGCCGCGTGCTCTCGGGCCTGGATTCACATCAGGCCATCGACCTGCTGATGAGCCAGCTGCGCAAGACCAAGAACAACTACGAGTTCCTGCTCCAGGTCTCCAAGACCGCACCGGGCGGGATGAATGCTGACGAACCCCAGTACAGCTAGCACTTGGCGCGGCGTTCACCGGTAGGGACCGGTGAACCTTCGGCGCCGAACCGCTAACCGATCGACGCGAGCGGGATCCAAATGCCGAACAGCCAGAATCCCCAGGTCCGGAATCCGTCATCCCAGATTGGCTGGACCCGATATCCCCAGTAGTCGAAGGCACGGGGAGGCGGACCCCAGCGGTCGGGCAGTGGCCCGCGCCATTCCGCGCGAGGCGGCGGAGCCCAGCCCCAGGGCGGGCGCTGGTCGTAATGCCACGGATTGTCGCGCCACTCCCGGCGATCGTCCCGTCCCCTGCGGTCATCCCGCCAGTCCTGGTCGCGATCACGCCAGTTGTCATTTCCGCGCCAGTTCCCGTTGTTGCGCCAGCCGTCGTGGTCGCCCCAGTCATCGTCGTCGTCGTGCGGACGATTTGGATGATCCTGGGTGTAACCGGGCTGGCCTGCGGGCTGTGCGTACGCCGGAACGGCGCCCAATCCCACCGTGCCCATCGCCAGTGCTCCAAAGATGACACCCTGGCTCACAAGACTTTTCAGATTCATGTGCGACTCCTGTCCGATTATCTCGGCGGTTCGCCCCGACTCAACCGAATGTATTGAGATCCAACAGCGGCACGGTGTTCGTTATGCCGTGGCTGCCGTTGGGGATATCGACAGGATGTCAATGCCCGTTACATGCCCGAGCTCGGGCCTACGTCAAGGCTGCGGGATCGCCGGAATCTGAGGAATCGGCGGTGCCTGGGGAATGGGCGGTACCCCCGTCCCCTGAGGAATCGGTGGAGCCTGGGGGATGGGCGGCGGTGAGGGGGGAGTGATCGGGTCGGCGTTGGCCAGGCCCGGTGCACCCGCGAAGGCGGCTAAGCCCATCGCCGCCGCGGATGCGCTTGTCACGATCAATCTCTTGATGTTCATGCGTTTTCCCTTCCGAATCGGCGTTCCTCTCCCAACGTACGCCGGTGGGAATAGTGAGCAGGTCGGCGCCGTTTAGGTTCTACGTAACTGAGCTGGCATAATGGCCTCTCAGCCTTTTGAAGGGTTCCGGTTCACGCCTACAAGCGACCCGGCGACCACAACACGCAGAGGAAAAGCAATGAAATCGGGTATCCACCCCACCTACGTCGAGACCAGCGTGGTCTGCGGCTGCGGTAACACCTTCACGACCCGCAGCACCAAGGACAGCGGCCACATCGTGGTCGAGGTCTGCTCGCAGTGCCACCCCTTCTACACCGGTAAGCAGAAGATCCTGGACAGCGGCGGTCGCGTCGCCCGGTTCGAGGCCCGGTACGGCAAGCGCAAGGCCGCAGCCGACAAATAGCTTCCTTGCCGACGCCCGGATTTGCCTTTGTGCAGTCCGGGCGTCGGTTTTTTTGTATGACGACTGAGCGTATGAACATTGGGAGGAGGGCGCATGGGCGAGACGCCGCTGATCGACGCGATGCTGGCCGAGCACGCTGAGTTGGAGAAGCGACTGGCCGACCCGGCACTGCACGCGGATGCGGGTGCAGCACGCAAGGCCGGCCGCCGGTTCGCGATGCTCTCGCCGATCGTGGCCACCCACGGCAAGCTGGTCGCTGCTCGTGATGATCTCGCCACCGCCCGTGAGCTGTCCGAGGACGATCCCTCATTCGCCGATGAAGTGACCGAATTGGAATCGTCGGTCGCCGAGCTGGAAACGCAGCTGTCGGACATGCTGGCGCCCCGCGATCCACATGACGGTGACGACATCCTCCTCGAAGTGAAATCTGGGGAGGGAGGCGAGGAGTCGGCGCTGTTCGCTGCCGATCTGGCTCGCATGTACATCCGCTACGCCGAGCGGCACGGTTGGAAGGTCACGGTTCTCGACGAGACCGAATCGGACCTCGGCGGGTACAAGGACGCCACCCTGGCCATCGCGAGCAAGGGGGACACCGCCGACGGTGTCTGGTCGCGGCTCAAGTTTGAAGGTGGGGTGCATCGCGTCCAGCGTGTTCCCGTCACCGAATCCCAAGGACGCGTGCATACGTCGGCTGCGGGTGTGTTGGTCTATCCAGAACCCGAAGAGGTACAGGAAGTCCAGATCGACGAATCGGATCTTCGGATCGACGTCTACCGTTCCTCGGGCAAGGGTGGCCAGGGCGTGAACACCACCGACTCGGCGGTCCGCATTACCCACCTGCCCACCGGGATCGTGGTGACCTGCCAAAACGAGCGCTCTCAGCTGCAGAACAAGGCGCGCGCCATGCAGGTGCTGGCGGCGCGGTTACAGGCTCTCGCCGAGGAGCAGGCGCAGGCCGACGCGTCGGCCGGTCGTGCCAGCCAGATCCGCACCGTGGACCGCAGTGAGCGAATTCGCACCTACAACTACCCGGAGAACCGGATCACCGATCACCGCGTCGGGTTCAAGGCGCACAACCTGGATCAGGTGCTCGACGGCGACCTCGATGCGCTGTTCGATGCGCTGGCCGTGGCCGATCGGAAGGCGCGCCTGCAGGAGGCGTGAGTTAGATGAGCGGGTTGCGTCAGCTGATCGCCGAAGCGATCGAATCGCTCTCTCGGGCAGGGGTTTCCAGCCCGCAGGTGGATGCCGAAGAACTCGCCTCACATCTGCTCGGGATCCCGCGAACACGGCTGCGTTTTGCCGAGATCACACCAGGTTTTCCCGAGAGATACCGTGATCTCGTAGCCGCGCGGGCGCAGCGGATTCCCTTGCAGCACTTGACCGGTAATGCCGCCTTTGGCCCTGTTGAGGTGTTCGTGGGTCCCGGTGTGTTCATTCCCCGCCCGGAGACGGAGTCTCTGTACGCCTGGGCGACAGGGGAATTGACAACTCGCGCAATGGTTGTCGAGTTGTGCGCCGGATCGGCGGCGCTCTCCGTCGCCTTGTCGCATGACGAGCCGGCCGCTCGCATCGTCGCGATCGAGCTCGATGAGCAGGCGTTGGTCTACACGAGGCGCAACACCGAGGGAACTCCGGTCGAGGTGATCCAGGCCGATGCGACCTCGCCCGTGCTGCTGGCGGAGCTGGATGGAATGGTCGACCTGATCGTCGCCAACCCGCCCTACGTCCCTGACGGTGCCGAACTGGAGCCCGAAGTGGCGCAGCACGATCCGCCATTGGCGTTGTTCGCGGGTCACGATGGACTGGCGATCATCGCGGCCATCGTGACGACGGCCGGCCGTCTGCTAGCTCCCGGGGGCCGCATCGGTATCGAGCACGATGACACCAATGGTGAGGGAACGTGCGAGTTATTCACGGCCAGTGGTCTATTCGATGAGGTTGTGCAGCGCTACGACCTGGCGGGGCGGCCGCGATTCGTCACCGCTCGCCGGAAATCTCCGACCCCATAGACTGGGTACGTGACCGTCGTCTACGACTGCCAGGACGCTGCGACCCGCCAAGAGGGTATCGACGCGGCAGTGAGCGCGCTCAAGGCGGGTGAACTGGTGGTCATGCCCACCGACACCGTCTACGGATTGGGTTGTGACGCCTTCGATTCCAACGCCGTATCGGCGCTGCTGGCGGCCAAGGGGCGCGGCCGGGACATGCCCGTCGGAGTGCTCGTCGGGTCATGGCACACGATCGACGGGCTGGTGTTCTCGGTTCCGTCGGCTGCCCGCGAGCTCATCGAGGCATTCTGGCCGGGACCACTGAGCATCATCGTGAAGCACGCGCCGTCGCTGTCCTGGGATCTCGGAGATGCGCAGGGAAGCGTCATGCTTCGGATGCCCCTGCATCCGGTGGCCATCGAGCTGCTGCGCGCTGTCGGTCCGATGGCGGTGTCCAGCGCCAACGTATCGGGGCAGCCCGCGGCGCTCACGGCCGCTGAGGCCCGCGATCAGCTGGACGACAAAGTTGCGGTGTACCTGGACGGTGGCACGGCAGAACTGGGCGCGGCGTCGACCATCGTCGACCTCACCGGGCCGGTGCCACTGATCCTGCGGGAAGGGCCGATCACCCGGGAACAGATCGTCGATGTGATTGGCGGCGACATCGGGCCCGGCGAGTCGGGGGAGCCCACAGGATCTTGAAGTACGGTCGGATGCGTGAGTGAGCTGCTGGCCCTCGCCGATCGCGGCGCGGGCGTCCCTCTGCGTGAGCTTGCCCTGGTTGGGCTGACGGCGGCTATCACGACGTTCTTCTGCACCGGTGGCGTGCGGATGTTCGCAACCCGAGTGGGTGCGGTGGCCTATCCGCGCGAGCGTGACGTGCACCTGCAGCCGACCCCCCGGATGGGCGGTCTCGGCATGTACTTCGGCGTATGTGCGGCGATCTTCCTGGCCTCGCAACTGCCCGCCCTGACAAGGGGTTTCGTCTACTCCTCGGGTATGCCTGCCGTCGTCGTCGCGGGCGGCATCATCATGGTCGTCGGGCTCATCGACGATAAATGGGGCCTGGACGCGCTCACAAAGTTCGCGGGCCAGGTCACGGCCGCCAGCGTCCTGGTCACCATGGGGGTGGCCTGGAGCATGATCTACATCCCCTTTGGCGGGGTGGGGACCATCGTCTTGGACCAGATGTCCTCCATCCTCGTCACGCTCGCGTTGACGGTGTCGATCGTCAACGCGATGAACTTCGTGGACGGCCTCGATGGGCTGGCCGCCGGTTTGGGGCTCATTACCGCGGCTGCCATCTGCATCTTCTCGATTGGGCTGCTGCGCAGCCACGGCGGTGACGTCCTGTATTACCCGCCTGCGGTGATCTCGGTAGTGCTCGCCGGGGCGTGCCTTGGTTTTCTTCCGCACAACTTCCACCGGGCCCGGATCTTCATGGGGGACTCAGGATCGATGCTGATCGGCCTGATGCTGGCGGCCGCGTCGACGACGGCCGCGGGCCCCATCTCGCAGAGCTCGTACGGCGCCAAGGACATGTTCGTCCTCTTGTCGCCGTTCTTGTTGGTGATCGCGGTGTTGCTGGTGCCCGCGCTGGACGCGCTGTTGGCGATCATCCGGCGCACCCGGGCGGGCCGGAGCCCCTTCAGCCCAGACAAGATGCACCTGCATCACCGGCTGCTGCAGATCGGGCACTCGCATCGCAAGGCGGTGCTGATCATCTACCTGTGGGTGGCGATTATCGCGTTCGGAGCCGCCAGCACCATCTTCTTCGAGCCCCGATATGCGGGAGCGGTGGTGGTTGGTGCCATCGGTATCGCCATCGTCGCGACGGTCGTTCCCCTGTTGCGTCGTGAAGAACTCGATCAGCTGTCGGGAGCCGAATCAGGGCTCAGTCCGGCCACCGTTCCGACCGAACCGTCGGTGTACGACGAAAAGTAGTAGGGGTGCATTAACGGTCTCTACCATGTGATACGGTTCTGCCATACCCGAAAACTCACGGGTGCCGGCCACACCGGAGCGGCGGAATTTTTGGAAAGTCGGTCTAGACATTCCAGGGTCCGCCGGACCGATCAACTGACCGACAGGGAGCTGCCCATTGAGGTGAGTTCAGCGAGCCCTCCGACCTCCTATAAGGTCTGGAACCGACGAATGCAGTTTTTGTTCCGCCACCCCGACAAAGATGTGAGGTGACACTCCAGGTGACCGTGCCCCAGGCAAGCTCCGATGCTCCGCTGGTTCTTCCGGCATTGGCGTTTCGCCCGTTGCGTCTGGCGGTGTTGTGTGGCGTTCTCGGTGCCTTGGCTCTGTTGGCCTCCGCCCTGCTGGGGAATTGGCAGTTCGGCGTCTTCTTCGTTACTGGGCTTGGACTCGGATTGGTGAACGCTCTCCTCGTTCGCCAATCTGCGGAAGTGATTACCGCGCAAGACAATCCAAGCAAGCAAAAGATGGCCATCAATTCCGCGGCGCGGTTGATGATCATCACCGTCCTCGCCCTGGTGATCGCCTTCGTGTTCCGTCCCGCTGGTCTTGGGGTGTTCTTCGGAGTTGCGTTATTCCAGGTGCTGCTGGTGTTGACCACCGCTGTGCCGGTGTGGAAAGGGATCCGTTCAGTGAGCAGTGAGCAGGGCGCAGCATGATTACGACATTCCAGGCAGAAGCCGCCATCGAGGTTGGCCATCACAAGCACGCACACTGGGGCTTTCTCGGTGAGGTCAACGTCGACACCATCGTCGCCACCGCCCTGGCCGCGGTGGTCGTGATCGCGCTGGCATTGTTCCTGCGCGCGAAGGTCACCTCGACCGGCGTGCCCAACGGCGTACAGCTGTTCTTCGAGGCGGTCACCGTTCAGTTCCGCAATCAGGTCGAGGCCGCGATCGGCATGAAGATCGCGCCGTTCGTGCTGCCGCTCGCGGTCACCATCTTCGTCTTCATTCTCGTGTCCAACTGGATTTCGGTGCTGCCTGTGCAGTACACCGACGACACAGGTAAGACAGCCGAACTGCTCGCGCCGCCGGCCTCGGATATCAACTACGTGCTGGCGCTGGCGCTGTTCGTGTTCGTCTGCTACCACATCGCCGGCTTTGCGCGCCGCGGCCTGATCGGTCACCCCATCAAGCTGCTCAAGGGTCATACCTGGGTCACCGCGTTCATCAACCCGATCGAGGAGCTGGCCAAGCCCATCTCGCTGTCGCTGCGGCTCTTCGGCAACATGTTCGCCGGCGGCATCATGGTCGCGTTGATCGCGATGTTCCCGGCATGGATCATGTGGGCGCCCAATGCCATCTGGAAATCGTTCGACCTGTTCGTCGGCCTGATCCAGGCCTTCATCTTCGCTCTGTTGACTGTTCTGTACTTCAGCCAGTCGATGGAACTGGACGACGAACACCACTAACTACATAGACCAAATTGAAAGACCCTGGTAGCGCAGCTACCACTTAATAAGGAGGAAGAAAATGGCGGACCCCACAATTGTTGCTGGTGCCCTCATTGGCGGTGGGTTGATCATGGCTGGTGGCGCCATCGGTGCAGGTATCGGTGACGGTATCGCCGGTAACGCTCTGATCTCCGGTGTGGCCCGTCAGCCCGAGGCTCAGGGCCGGCTGTTCACCCCGTTCTTCATCACCGTCGGTCTGGTTGAGGCTGCGTACTTCATCAACCTGGCCTTCATGGCGCTCTTCGTCTTCGCGACTCCCGGCGCCAGCTAATCGGCATGGGTGAATTGCACAGTGTCGCCACTGCCGTCACGGCAGTAGCGGCGGAAGCAGCCGAAGAGGGTGGGAAGCAGAACAACTTCCTCATCCCCAACGGCACCTTCTTTGTCGTCTTGGCGATCTTCTTGATCGTCCTGGCGGTCATCGGAACCTTCGTGGTGCCGCCGATCCAGCGTGTGCTCAAGGCGCGCGAGGACATGGTCACCAAGACGACCGAGGACAACCGGAACGCCGCTGAGCAATTCACCGCCGCCGAGGCTGACTACAAGGATGAGCTGGCTAAGGCGCGCGGTGCCGCAACTGCGGTGCGTGACGAGGCCAGAGCCGAGGGACGCGGAATTCTCGAGGACATGCGTCAGCGGGCCAATGCCGAAGCGACCGCCGTGAATGCGACGGCCGCCGAAGAGTTGGCCCGTCAGGGCGAGGCAACCTCCGGCGAGCTGGCGGCGAACGTCGACAGCTTGTCCCGGACCCTCGCCGAACGTGTTCTCGGCGTGAGCCTTTCGGAACCAGCGAGCGCAGGGCGAGGCTAAGTACAGATGTCGACATTTATCGGACAGCTCATCGGTTTCGCTGTCATCGTGTTCCTGGTGGTCAAGTTCGTGGCGCCTCCGGTACGCACATTGATGGCCAAGCAGCAGGACACGGTGCGTCAGCAGCTTGCGGATAGCAAGACCGCGGCGGACAAGCTGGTCGGGGCCGAGGGCGCGCATGCCAAGGCCATCGAAGATGCCAAGGCCGACGCCGCCGAGATCGCCGAGGAAGCCAAGGCTGATGCCGTGCAGATCTCCAAGCAGTTGCGTGAGCAGGCCGACGCCGAGGTCGCGCGGATCAAGGTGCATGGCCAGGAGCAGATCCTGCTGCAGCGTCAGCAGCTGATCCGTCAGCTCCGCGGTGACCTCGGTGCCGAATCCGTGAACCGCGCAGGCGATTTGGTGCGTTCGCATGTCAGTGACCCCGCGGCGCAGTCCGCCACCGTCGACCGATTCCTCGATGACCTGTCGCAGATGGCCGGCAGTGTCAACACCGAACGCCGACCGCTGGCGGCCGGGGGAGCGGGATTGCACGCCGCTAGCCGCGAATCACTCGCGGAGCAGGTGTCGGCCTTCCAGGCCAACGCTGTCTCGCTCGATAGCCTGACGCTCAACGCGCTGGCCGACGACCTCACCGCGGTTGCCGAGCTCCTCATCAAGGAATTGGTACTGCGCAAGCACCTCTCCGAGCCGGTCGATGCCAGCGAGCAGTCTGCCAAGGTCGCCCTGGTCGACTCCGTGCTCGCGTCCAAGATCGGACGGCCGGCACTCGAGGTCGTGCGTGCGGCCGTGACGGCCCGGTGGTCGGCCTCCAGTGACCTGATCACCGCGATCGAACACATTGCCCGCCTCGCGCTGCTGGAACGGGCCGAGCGCGACGGCCAGATCGACGATGTCGAGGACCAGCT
Organism: Mycobacterium sp. D16Q16; assembly: GCF_002013745.1. Classification (NCBI taxonomy): domain Bacteria; kingdom Bacillati; phylum Actinomycetota; class Actinomycetes; order Mycobacteriales; family Mycobacteriaceae; genus Mycobacterium; species Mycobacterium sp. D16Q16. The sequence goes on along the minus strand of NZ_MAEY01000001.1, from coordinate 350,801 downwards.
GTTCCGCGTCAGTCGCATCCTCGACGGCGAGCCCCAGCTGGGCGCGCTACTGAGCAACACCGCGGCGCCTGCCGCCGATCGCGTGACGCTGCTGAAGAACGTTCTCGCCGGCCGGTCCAACCTGATCGTGACCAGCCTGCTGGCCCAGACCGTGCGCCTGCTGCGTGGCAAGCGCGCCGATGTCGCCGTACTTGAGGTCGCCGAGTTGGCGGTTGCCCGCCGCAACGAGTCCGTCGCTCATGTGAAGGCGGCGGCTCCGGTCAGCGATGCGCAGATCACACGGCTGGCTCAGGTGCTCGGACAGATTTACGGACGCACCATCGCGGTGCAGCTGGATGTGGATCCCGATCTGCTGGGCGGTCTCGTCGTCAACATCGGTGACGAGGAAATCGACGGCAGCCTGTCCACCAGGCTCTCCGCGGCCGCCCTCCATCTGCCCAATTAACCCCATTAGACGCATCACCTAAAGACGAGCAGGAAGACGAAAAGCCATGACAGAGTTGACGATCTCCTCGGCCGATATTTCCGGCGCGATCGAGCAGTACGTCGCGACGTTCTCCGCCGACCCCACCCGCGAAGAAATCGGCATCGTCTCCGACACCGGTGACGGCATCGCCCACGTCGAGGGTCTGCCTTCGGTCATGACCCAGGAGCTCCTCGAGTTCCCAGGCGGCGTGCTGGGTGTGGCACTGAACCTCGACGAGCGCAGCGTCGGCACCGTTATCCTCGGTGACTTCCACGGCATCGAAGAGGGCCAGCAGGTCAAGCGCACCGGCGAGGTGCTCTCGGTACCTGTGGGCGACGCCTTCCTCGGTCGCGTCATCAACCCGCTGGGTGAGCCGATTGACGGCCGCGGCGACATCGAGGCCGAGGCCCGCCGTGCTCTCGAGCATCAGGCCGCCAGTGTGGTCGAGCGTCAAAGCGTTTCGGAGCCACTGCAGACCGGCATCAAGGCCATCGACTCGCAGACCCCGATCGGCCGCGGCCAGCGGCAGCTGATCATCGGTGACCGCAAGACCGGCAAGACCGCCGTGTGCGTCGACACCATCCTGAACCAGAAGCAGGCCTGGGAGACCGGTGACCCGGCACAGCAGGTGCGCTGCATCTACGTCGCCATCGGCCAGAAGGGCTCGACCATCGCCGCGGTGCGCCGCACGCTGGATGAGGCCGGCGCGCTGGAGTACACCACCATCATCGCCGCCCCGGCCTCCGACGCCGCCGGCTTCAAGTGGCTTGCGCCCTACACCGGTTCGGCCCTCGGCCAGCACTGGATGTACCAGGGCAAGCACGTCCTCATCGTGTTCGATGACCTGACCAAGCAGGCCGAGGCCTACCGCGCAATCTCGCTGCTGCTGCGCCGTCCGCCGGGCCGCGAGGCATACCCGGGTGACGTCTTCTACCTGCACTCCCGTCTGCTGGAGCGTTGCGCGAAGCTCTCGGACGCACTCGGTGCCGGCTCGTTGACCGGCCTGCCGATCATCGAGACCAAGGCCAACGACATCTCGGCCTACATCCCCACCAACGTCATCTCGATCACCGACGGACAGTGCTTCCTGCAGACCGACCTGTTCAACCAGGGCGTGCGCCCGGCCATCAACGTGGGTGTGTCGGTGTCGCGCGTGGGTGGTGCCGCACAGATCAAGGCCATGAAGGAGGTAGCCGGCTCGCTGCGTCTGGAGCTTTCGCAGTACCGCGAGCTGGAGGCCTTCGCGGCCTTCGCCTCGGACCTGGATGCGACCTCGAAGGCTCAGCTGGAGCGCGGTGCGCGCCTGGTGGAGCTGCTCAAGCAGTCGCAGAACTCGCCGTACCCGGTCGAGGAGCAGGTCGTGGCGATCTACCTCGGCACCGGTGGGCACCTCGATTCGGTGCCGGTCGGCGATGTCATCCGGTTCGAGCGGGAATTCCTCGACCACGTGCGCGGCTCACACGCCGACATCCTGGCCGACATCAAGGAGACCAAGAAGTTCTCCGAGGACACCGAGAGCAAGCTCACCAACGCGATCAACGTGTTCAAGAAGAGCTTCGCCGCTACTGACGGCAGCTCGGTGGAGGTCAAGGACGTCGCGGCCCAGGCTCTGGACGAGTCCGAGGTTGGCCAGGAGACCGTCCAGGTCCGCAAGCCGGCTCCGGCAAAGAAGTAGAGCAGTAGGACCTCCAGAAAATGGCTGCACAAATCCGAGAACTGCGCCGGCGGATCAAATCCGCCGGGTCGATCAAAAAGATCACCAAGGCGCAAGAGCTGATCGCGACATCGCGTATCTCCAAGGCGCAGGCTCGCGTCGTGGCGGCGCGTCCGTACGCGACCGAGATCACCAACGTGCTCACCGCACTCGCCGACGACGCCGCACTGGACCACCCGCTGCTAGTGGAGCGGGCCGAGCCGAAACGGGCCGGTGTACTCATCGTGTCCTCGGACCGCGGCCTGTGCGGTGGCTACAACGCCAACGTGCTGCGGGTCGCCGAGGAGCTGTTCGCGCTGCTGCGTGAGCAGGGCAAGACCCCGGTGATCTACGTGGTCGGCCGCAAGGCGCTGAACTTCTACAAGTTCCGCGGCCGCAAGGTCACCCAGTTCTGGACCGGGTTCTCCGAGCGACCCGAGTACGCGCACGCGCAGGAGATCGCGGGTGTGCTGGTGGATTCGTTCCTGGCGGGTGCCGACGACGACGGCGACGACCCGGGTGCCGACGGCATCCTCGGCGTGGACGAACTGCACATCGTCTACACCGAGTTCAAGTCGATGCTGACCCAGGCGGCGGTGGCCAAGCGGATCGCGCCGATGGAGGTCGAGTACGTCGGCGAGGCCACCGGACCGACGACCCAGTACTCGTTCGAGCCTGACGCCACCACGCTTTTCGCGTCGCTACTGCCTCGTTACCTGGCCACCCGGGTGTACGCGGCACTGCTGGAGGCTGCAGCCTCGGAGTCGGCATCCCGTCGGCGCGCCATGAAGGCGGCCACGGATAACGCCGATGAGCTCATCAAGGGACTCACCCTGGAAGCCAACCGTGCTCGCCAGGCCCAGATCACCCAGGAAATCAGTGAAATCGTTGGCGGCGTTGACGCGCTTGCCTCGGCCGCCGCAAGCGAACATTAGGAAGAGACGAGTAGATGACCGCACCAACTGCTAACAAGACCGTCGGGCGAGTTGTTCGCGTTACCGGCCCGGTCGTTGACGTGGAGTTCCCGCGTGACGCCGTGCCGCCGCTCTTCTCCGCCCTCAATGCCGAGATCACCTATGAGTCGCTGGCTAAGACGCTGACTCTCGAGGTGGCGCAGCACCTGGGTGACAACCTGGTTCGCACCGTGTCGATGCAGCCGACTGACGGCCTGGTGCGTGGCGTGGATGTCACCAACACCGGCAACACCATCGCGGTGCCGGTCGGTGACGGCGTGAAGGGCCACGTCTTCAACGCCCTGGGCAACTGCCTCGACGAGCCGGGCTACGGCAGCGACTTCGAGAAGTGGTCCATCCACCGCAAGCCCCCGGCCTTCGATCAGCTTGAGCCGCGCACCGAGATGCTCGAGACCGGCCTCAAGGTCGTCGACCTGCTGACCCCGTACGTGCGAGGCGGAAAGATCGCCCTGTTCGGTGGTGCCGGCGTGGGTAAAACCGTTCTGATCCAGGAGATGATCAACCGCATCGCCCGCAACTTCGGTGGTACCTCGGTATTCGCCGGCGTGGGTGAGCGCACCCGTGAGGGCAACGATCTGTGGGTCGAGCTCGCCGATGCGAACGTGCTCAAGGACACCGCCTTGGTGTTCGGCCAGATGGACGAGCCGCCCGGCACGCGTATGCGCGTCGCGCTCTCGGCGCTGACCATGGCGGAGTACTTCCGCGATGAGCAGGGCCAGGACGTGCTGCTGTTCATCGACAACATCTTCCGGTTCACCCAGGCCGGCTCCGAGGTGTCGACCCTGCTGGGCCGCATGCCTTCCGCCGTGGGTTACCAGCCGACGCTGGCCGACGAGATGGGCGAGCTGCAGGAGCGCATCACCTCGACCCGCGGTCGCTCCATCACCTCGATGCAGGCCGTCTACGTGCCCGCCGACGACTACACCGACCCGGCGCCGGCCACCACGTTCGCGCACCTGGATGCCACCACCGAGCTCTCGCGCGCGGTGTTCTCCAAGGGCATCTTCCCGGCCGTGGATCCGCTGGCCTCGTCGTCGACGATTCTGCTGCCGTCTGTGGTGGGTGAGGAGCACTACCGCGTCGCGCAGGAAGTCATTCGCGTGCTGCAGCGTTACCAGGACCTGCAGGACATCATCGCCATCCTCGGTATCGACGAGCTGTCGGAAGAGGACAAGCAGTTGGTGGGCCGCGCGCGTCGTATCGAGCGCTTCCTGAGCCAGAACATGATGGCGGCAGAGCAGTTCACCGGTCAGCCCGGATCGACCGTGCCGCTGAAGGAGACCATCGAGGCGTTCGACAAGCTCACCAAGGGCGAGTTCGATCACCTGCCCGAGCAGGCGTTCTTCCTCATCGGTGGCCTGGACGACTTGGCGAAGAAGGCCGAAAGCCTCGGCGCCAAGCTGTAATTCGTCGCTAGCGATTTTGAAGGAGGTGCATTGAATGTCCGAGATTGACGTCGAGATTGTCGCCGTCGAGCGTGAGATCTGGTCGGGTAAGGCCACATTCGTCTTCACCCGCACGACCTCCGGCGAAATCGGCATCCTGCCGCACCACATTCCGTTGGTGGCGCAGCTGGTTGACGATGCGGCGGTGAAGATCGAGCGCGAGGGTAATGACGATCTCTGGTGGGCGATTGACGGGGGATTCCTCTCGATCACCGACACCAAGGTGAGCATCCTGGTCGAGTCCGCACAGGCACGTGCGGATATCGACGAGTCCAAAGCCAAGACCGATTCCGGCTCTGAGGATCCACGAGTAGCCGCGCAAGGACGCGCGCGCCTGCGTGCTCTCGGCCAGACGGTTTAGCACTACCTACAAAGGAATACCGCTTTGAGCGTGACGGCGATGATCGAGATATCGGTCATCGCCGTCCTTGCTATGGCGGTGACCGCCTTGAGCTTTCGTCTGCTCAAGTTGCGACATGGCGGTACCGCGGCTCTGCTGCGTGACATACCGGAGGCAGGGGAGGGGCGCTGGCGCCATGGCGTCATGCGATACCGCGAATCTCAAGCCGAGTTCTATCGGCTCTCCAGTGTGCGGCTTTGGGCCGATCGCCGGCTGTCGCGGCGTGAACTCGAGATCATCGACCGGCGGATTCCGCGCGGCGACGAATACGACATCATGACCGCAGAGATCGTGGTACTGCAGCTGCGCGACGGCGCACGCGTGTACGAAATGGCGCTGGATCGTGGCGCGTTGACCGCTTTCATGTCCTGGGTCGAGTCGCGACCCTCGCGGCGTGCGGAACGGCGAACCCGCTAGCCGATCGCGTCCACCCGTTAGGCGGGCTGTGCGGGTCCGCCGGGCTTCCAGAGCGTGTCCTTACCGTCATTGGCGACTCGCGACAGGATGAACAACAGATCCGAGAGCCGATTCAGGTACTTGGCGGTCAGCACGTTGGTGGTGTCGGGATAGGCCTCGATGGCGGCCCAGGCCGAACGTTCCGCCCGACGTGCCACGGTGCGCGCCACATGCAACAGCCCGGACAGTGCGGTACCACCCGGCAGCACAAAGGAATTCAGCTTGGGCAAATCCGCGTTGTACTCGTCACACCAGCCCTCGAGACGGTCGATGTAGGGCTGGGTGATCCGCAGTGGCGGGTACTCGGGATCGGTTATCACCGGAGTGGACAGATCCGCGCCGGCGTCGAACAGGTCATTCTGGATCTGTAGTAGCACGGCGCCGATCGGCCGACTAGGGTTCCCGAGCACCATCGCGACTCCGATGGCGGCATTGGCTTCGTCGCAATCTGCGTACGCGGCGAGCCGCGGATCGTTCTTCGGTACGCGCGAGAAGTCACTCAGTCCTGTGGTTCCGTCGTCTCCGGTCCGGGTATAGATGCGAGTGAGATGCACGCCACTCGACGCTCCCCGCTCGCGCTGCGGGTGCTTGCCGACCGCCGGTGCCTCGTCGTTTCCGTTGTCTGATCGCCCGAGTGGCTCATCGGTCATGCGTCGAAACGTTACCCGGCTACGCTGTCGGGCGTGAGCGAGCATTTCTTGGTGACCGGCGGCGCCCGGCTTACAGGCAACGTGGCGGTAACCGGCGCCAAGAACAGCGTGCTCAAGCTGATGGCGGCCACTCTGCTCGCGGAGGGAACGAGCACCATCACCAACTGTCCGGACATCCTCGACGTCCCATTGATGGCGGAGGTGCTGCGGGGATTGGGTGCGACGGTGGAGCTGGAGGGTGATGTCGTCAGGATCACCTCACCCGATGAACCCAAATATGACGCCGACTTCGCGGCGGTACGCCAGTTCCGCGCCTCGGTATGTGTCCTGGGCCCGCTGGTGGGCCGGTGTCGACGGGCCAAGGTGGCGTTACCGGGCGGCGACGCCATTGGTTCCCGTCCCCTCGACATGCATCAGGCAGGCCTGCGCCAGCTCGGGGCGGAGTGCACCATCGAGCATGGATGTGTGGTCGCAGAGGCAAAGGCGTTGCACGGAGCCGATATTCAGCTCGAGTTTCCGTCGGTGGGCGCCACCGAGAACATCTTGATGGCAGCGGTGCTTGCCGACGGTGTCACGACCATCCACAACGCCGCGCGCGAGCCGGATGTGGTCGACCTGTGCACCATGTTGGTGCAGATGGGCGCCCAGATAGAAGGTGCCGGCACGTCGACATTGACGGTAATCGGCGTTCCCAAGCTTCATCCCACCGAGCATCGCGTCATCGGCGACCGAATCGTCGCTGCCACTTGGGGTCTCGCTGCCGCGATGACGCGTGGTGACGTCACTGTTACGGGAGTCGATCCGGAACATCTGCAACTGGTGCTGCACAAGCTGCATGATGCCGGCGCCACAGTTACCCAGAACGACAACGGGTTTCGCGTCGTCCAGTACGAGCGTCCCAAAGCCATCAACGTGGCAACATTGCCGTTCCCGGGATTCCCAACTGACTTGCAGCCCATGGCAATTGGGCTCGCTGCGATAGCAGACGGCACCTCCATGATTACCGAGAATGTCTTCGAGGCCCGATTCCGCTTCGTCGAGGAGATGATGCGGCTGGGGGCGGATGCGCGGACCGATGGGCACCACGCGGTGGTCCGGGGTATTCGTCAACTGTCCAGTGCGCCGGTGTGGTCATCGGACATCCGGGCTGGCGCGGGGCTGGTACTGGCAGGCCTAGTGGCGGATGGCGTCACCGAGGTATACGATGTCTTTCATATCGACCGCGGTTACCCGTTGTTCGTGGAGAACCTCCAGAGCTTGGGTGCCGAAGTCGAGCGGGTCAGCTAGCGCTGACCACCCCCAGAACCCGAAGTTGACTCAAGTTCACTGGACTTGGTACAGTGGTCGGGTTGCCCTGAAAGAGCGAGGCCGGGACAAGGAAGCAATTCCGAAATTCCGGTCTTAGGTTTGGTGCGCAGTTGACCAGCCAAAACCCGGAGTTTGACTCAAGTTCACCGAACTTGATACGGTTCCCGGGCCGCTTCCAAAGGGCGAAAGCCGAAATAGAAGAAGAAATTCAGATATCTCGGCGATCGGATGGTGCGCAAGTGACCAGCCAAAACCGGGAATTTGACTCAAGTTCACCGAACTTGATACGGTTTCCCAGCCGCCCGAAAGAGCGGAAGTCGAGATAGAAGAAGAAATTCAGATATCTCGGCGATCGGATGGTGCGCAAGTGACCAGCCAAAACCGGGAATTTGACTCAAGTTCACCGAACTTGATACGGTTTCCCAGCCGCCTGAAAGGGCGGAGGCGAGAATAAAGGAAGAAATTCCCGAATTCATAGCCACAACAAATAAATGTGTTGTTTGAGAACTCAATAGTGTGTCAGTGTTTATATAGACATTTTATGTCGATAACAATTCTTTTGACAGTTGTTTTGTCGGGATTAAATTTTTGTTTGGAGAGTTTGATCCTGGCTCAGGACGAACGCTGGCGGCGTGCTTAACACATGCAAGTCGAACGGAAAGGCCCTTCGGGGTACTCGAGTGGCGAACGGGTGAGTAACACGTGGGTGATCTGCCCTGCACTCTGGGATAAGCCTGGGAAACTGGGTCTAATACCGGATAGGACCACACACTTCATGGTGAGTGGTGCAAAGCTTTTGCGGTGTGGGATGAGCCCGCGGCCTATCAGCTTGTTGGTGGGGTAATGGCCCACCAAGGCGACGACGGGTAGCCGGCCTGAGAGGGTGACCGGCCACACTGGGACTGAGATACGGCCCAGACTCCTACGGGAGGCAGCAGTGGGGAATATTGCACAATGGGCGCAAGCCTGATGCAGCGACGCCGCGTGAGGGATGACGGCCTTCGGGTTGTAAACCTCTTTCAGTAGGGACGAAGCGAAAGTGACGGTACCTACAGAAGAAGGACCGGCCAACTACGTGCCAGCAGCCGCGGTAATACGTAGGGTCCGAGCGTTGTCCGGAATTACTGGGCGTAAAGAGCTCGTAGGTGGTTTGTCACGTTGTTCGTGAAAACCCACAGCTTAACTGTGGGCGTGCGGGCGATACGGGCAGACTAGAGTACTGCAGGGGAGACTGGAATTCCTGGTGTAGCGGTGGAATGCGCAGATATCAGGAGGAACACCGGTGGCGAAGGCGGGTCTCTGGGCAGTAACTGACGCTGAGGAGCGAAAGCGTGGGTAGCGAACAGGATTAGATACCCTGGTAGTCCACGCCGTAAACGGTGGGTACTAGGTGTGGGTTTCCTTCCTTGGGATCCGTGCCGTAGCTAACGCATTAAGTACCCCGCCTGGGGAGTACGGTCGCAAGACTAAAACTCAAAGGAATTGACGGGGGCCCGCACAAGCGGCGGAGCATGTGGATTAATTCGATGCAACGCGAAGAACCTTACCTGGGTTTGACATGCGCAGGACGTATCTAGAGATAGGTATTCCCTAGTGGCCTGCGTGCAGGTGGTGCATGGCTGTCGTCAGCTCGTGTCGTGAGATGTTGGGTTAAGTCCCGCAACGAGCGCAACCCTTGTCCTATGTTGCCAGCGGGTAATGCCGGGGACTCGTAGGAGACTGCCGGGGTCAACTCGGAGGAAGGTGGGGATGACGTCAAGTCATCATGCCCCTTATGTCCAGGGCTTCACACATGCTACAATGGCCAGTACAGAGGGCTGCGAAGCCGCAAGGTGGAGCGAATCCCTTAAAGCTGGTCTCAGTTCGGATTGGGGTCTGCAACTCGACCCCATGAAGTCGGAGTCGCTAGTAATCGCAGATCAGCAACGCTGCGGTGAATACGTTCCCGGGCCTTGTACACACCGCCCGTCACGTCATGAAAGTCGGTAACACCCGAAGCCAGTGGCCTAACCTTTTGGAGGGAGCTGTCGAAGGTGGGATCGGCGATTGGGACGAAGTCGTAACAAGGTAGCCGTACCGGAAGGTGCGGCTGGATCACCTCCTTTCTAAGGAGCACCATTTCCCAGTCGAATGAACTGGGAACATAAAGCGAGTATCTGTAGTGGATACATGCTTGGTGAATATGTTTTATAAATCCTGTCCACCCCGTGGACAGGTAGTCGGCAAAACGTCGGACTGTCATAAGAATTGAAACGCTGGCACACTGTTGGGTCCTGAGGCAACACATTGTGTTGTCACCCTGCTTGGTGGTGGGGTGTGGTCTTTGACTTATGGATAGTGGTTGCGAGCATCTAAACATAGCCTCGCTCGTTTACGAGTGAGGCTGGTTTTTGCAATTTATTAGCTAAGTTCTTAAGGGCGCATGGTGAATGCCTTGGCACTAGAAGCCGATGAAGGACGTAGGAGGCTGCGATAAGCCTCGGGGAGCTGCCAACCGAGCTTTGATCCGAGGATGTCCGAATGGGGAAACCCAGCACGAGTGATGTCGTGTTACCCACTGCTGAATATATAGGCTTTGGGAGGAAACGCGGGGAAGTGAAACATCTCAGTACCCGTAGGAAGAGAAAACAACCGTGATTCCGTGAGTAGTGGCGAGCGAAAGCGGAAGATGGCTAAACCGCATGCATGTGATACCTGGTAGGGGTTGTGTGTGCGGGGTTGTGGGAGTTGTACTTGCCGGTTCTACCAGACCGGCGGACAGTAAAAAAGTGTCGTGATTAGCGGAAGTGGTCTGGGACGGCCCGCCGCAGACGGTGAGAGTCCGGTACGCGAAAATCCGACACCTGTCTCGTACTTCATCCCGAGTAGCAGCGGGCTCGTGGAATCTGCTGTGAATCTGCCGGGACCACCCGGTAAGCCTAAATACTCTCTAGTGACCGATAGCGGATTAGTACCGTGAGGGAATGGTGAAAAGTACCCCGGGAGGGGAGTGAAATAGTACCTGAAACCATGTGCCTACAATCCGTCAGAGCCTCCTCGTGGGGTGATGGCGTGCCTTTTGAAGAATGAGCCTGCGAGTCAGGGACACGTCGCGAGGTTAACCCGTGAGGGGTAGCCGTAGCGAAAGCGAGTCTGAATAGGGCGCCCATAGTGGCGTGTTCTGGACCCGAAGCGGAGTGATCTACCCATGGCCAGGGTGAAGCGGCGGTAAGACGCCGTGGAGGCCCGAACCCACTTAGGTTGAAGACTGAGGGGATGAGCTGTGGGTAGGGGTGAAAGGCCAATCAAACTCCGTGATAGCTGGTTCTCCCCGAAATGCATTTAGGTGCAGCGTCGCGTGTTTCTTGTTGGAGGTAGAGCTACTGGATGGCCGATGGGCCCTACTAGGTTACTGACGTCAGCCAAACTCCGAATGCCAATAAGTTAGAGCGCGGCAGTGAGACGGCGGGGGAGAAGCTCCGTACGTCGAGAGGGAAACAGCCCAGATCGCCGGCTAAGGCCCCTAAGCGTGTACTAAGTGGAAAAGGATGTGTAGTCGCGAAGACAACCAGGAGGTTGGCTTAGAAGCAGCCACCCTTGAAAGAGTGCGTAATAGCTCACTGGTCAAGTGATTATGCGCCGACAATGTAGCGGGGCTCAAGTACACCGCCGAAGCCGCGGCATTCATGCAATACATTCCCTTCGGGGCAGTGGCATGGATGGGTAGGGGAGCGTCCTGCACCCAGCGAAGCTGCGAAGTAATTCAGCAGTGGAGGGTGCGGGAGTGAGAATGCAGGCATGAGTAGCGACAGGCAAGTGAGAAACTTGCCCGCCGAATGACCAAGGGTTCCTGGGCCAGGCTAGTCCTCCCAGGGTAAGTCGGGACCTAAGGCGAGGCCGACAGGCGTAGTCGATGGACAACGGGTTGATATTCCCGTACCCGTGTGTGCGCGCCCATGATGAATCATCGGTACTAACCACCCAAAAGGTTCTAGATCAATCTCTTCGGAGTGCGACGTGAACCCGCTGCGTGGGACCTTCGGTGGTAGTAGTCAAGCGATGGGGTGACGCAGGAAGGTAGCTGTACCGGTTAGTGGTTATACCGGAGCAAGCCCGTAGGGCGACGTCTAGGTAAATCCGGATGTCATTAAGCCTGAGAGGTGACGCATAGCCGATTGAGGCGAATTCAGTGATCCTATGCTGCCAAGAAAAGCCTCTAGTGAGTTCACACACGGCCCGTACCCCAAACCAACACAGGTGGTCAGGTAGAGAATACTAAGGCGTACGAGATAACTATGGTTAAGGAACTCGGCAAAATACCCCCGTAACTTCGGGAGAAGGGGGACCTCGCTTGGTGACCGGACTTGCTCCGTGAGCTGAACGAGGTCGCAGAGACCAGTGAGAAGCGACTGTTTACTAAAAACACAGGTCCGTGCGAAGTCGCAAGACGATGTATACGGACTGACGCCTGCCCGGTGCTGGAAGGTTAAGAGGACCCGTTAACCCTTGGGTGAAGCGGAGAATTTAAGCCCCAGTAAACGGCGGTGGTAACTATAACCATCCTAAGGTAGCGAAATTCCTTGTCGGGTAAGTTCCGACCTGCACGAATGGCGTAACGACTTCTCAACTGTCTCAACCATAGACTCGGCGAAATTGCACTACGAGTAAAGATGCTCGTTACGCGCGGCAGGACGAAAAGACCCCGGGACCTTCACTATAGCTTGGTATTGGCGTTTGGTTCGGTTTGTGTAGGATAGGTGGGAGACTGTGAAGCAGGCACGCCAGTGTTTGTGGAGTCATCGTTGAAATACCACTCTGATCGTATTGAACCTCTAACCTCGGACCGTATATCCGGTCCAGGGACAGTGCCTGGTGGGTAGTTTAACTGGGGCGGTTGCCTCCCAAAATGTAACGGAGGCGCCCAAAGGTTCCCTCAACCTGGACGGCAATCAGGTGTTGAGTGCAAGTGCACAAGGGAGCTTGACTGCGAGACCTACAAGTCAAGCAGGGACGAAAGTCGGGACTAGTGATCCGGCACCTCTGAGTGGAAGGGGTGTCGCTCAACGGATAAAAGGTACCCCGGGGATAACAGGCTGATCTTCCCCAAGAGTCCATATCGACGGGATGGTTTGGCACCTCGATGTCGGCTCGTCGCATCCTGGGGCTGGAGCAGGTCCCAAGGGTTGGGCTGTTCGCCCATTAAAGCGGCACGCGAGCTGGGTTTAGAACGTCGTGAGACAGTTCGGTCTCTATCCGCCGCGCGCGTCAGAAACTTGAGGAAACCTGTCCCTAGTACGAGAGGACCGGGACGGACGAACCTCTGGTGTACCAGTTGTTCCACCAGGAGCACGGCTGGATAGCTACGTTCGGACAGGATAACCGCTGAAAGCATCTAAGCGGGAAACCTATTCCAAGACCAGGTTTCTTACCCTTTTAGAGGGATAAGGTCACCCACAGACTATGGGTTCAATAGGCCAGACCTGTAAGCGTAGTAATACGTTCAGGGAACTGGCACTAATCGACCGAAAACTTACTAATAAATCGCAACCACTATTCGTCGTCATTTGACGACCACACTCCACCACCAGATAACTTGTGTGTTAATCACACGAAAGAGTTACGGCGGCCACAGCGAGAGGGAAACGCCCGGTCCCATCCCGAACCCGGAAGCTAAGCCTCTCAGCGCCGATGGTACTGTTCTTAACACGGAACGGAAGAGTAGGACACCGCCGAACATAAATTGGAAATACCCCCCAGGAAACTGGGGGGTATTTTCATATTCTGGCTGCTAGATTTCTGAAATAGCGAGACGGTAGAGATAGGAATCCTGTGCAGGCATTCAAGGGGCGCTTCAAGCTGAAGCCGGCTGCCACGACCGTGGGTGCAGTGATACTGGTGTTGGTCATCTACGTGGGTTTTCTCCTCATCTATCGCCTGCTGGATCATCATTCCGGCCCGCCGTCGGCCGATCTGGACCTGTCCCGGGACAACGAGACTGTTGTGGTCATCGACCTCCAGGACCTGCGCACGGTAAACAACCGGCTGGACGCCGAGGTAGTGGTGTTACCGGCGAAGACAACACTTGATGCCTTCGGGCTGTTGAACGCGGACATGTCCGTGCGGTTAGTGTCCTCCCTGGATTATGGGGAGCGACATTTTCCGCGGGGCACCGTCCCTGCCGCGATGGACGACACTTTGGTCGCAACGGGTGACGCTCAGTCATGGCCGTTCGACGAGTACTCCACCGGCAATTTGCGCGCAGAAGTCATGGTGGGTAATGGCGAAGGTCGGCGTCCGGTACCGGCGCGCATCGAAGTGATCGGCAGCCTGGGCGGATGGCGGGTGTCGACGGATACGTCGCCGGCACCGGCTGGCAAGGGCGATCAGACCACGGTCACGCTCGTACGGGCGCGCGGCACCCTGGCATTCGATGTGGGCATCTGCCTGGTGTTGATCACACTTCCGACGATGGCCCTGATCGTGGCGATCGAGACGGTGAAGGGTAGGAAGAAGTTCCACCCACCGCTGACGACCTGGTTCGGAACGATGTTGTTCGCGATCGTCCCGCTGCGCAATATCCTGCCCGGTGCGCCGCCGCCGGGAGCCTGGATAGACCAGGCATTGGTGCTGTGGGTGCTTATCGCACTTGTGGTGGCGATGGTGCTGTATGTCGAAGCCTGGTGGAAGCAGTCCGACTAGATTTGGGCCGCGGCCGCAGCCGCGTCAGGCCACAGGTACGGCAAGTTCGGTGGGCTCGATCCGGCCACGCAGCGTCACGGTATCGCCAGAGCGCCAGTGCAGGGCCTCGCGATGGTGTGCACGCAACACGGTATCGAGCGAGGCCACTAAGCGTCCGGGCACTGTTTTGGAGAGCTCGCAGAGCCGAGCCGCTTCGTTGACTGGATCGCCGATCACGGTGTATTCGAAGCGGTCGTGGGCTCCGACGTTTCCGGCCACCGCCTGCCCCGAGGCGACGCCGATGCCGGCCTGGCATTCGGGTACCTCGGTCCGAAGCCGCCGGGCGATGGCCCGGGCGGCAGCGAGTGCCTGGCTTTCGGGACGGTCCTGCCGGACCGGCGCTCCGAAGACCGCGAGGGTGGCGTCGCCTTCGAATTTATTGACCATGCCCTCGTATCGGTCGATTTCTTCGACCACGACGGTGAAGAATCGGTTCAGCAGCGCGACCACCTCGATGGCGGGCCGGGTGGCTGCCAGCTGGGTCGACCCGACAATATCGGCGAAAAGCACAGCGACGTGGCGTTCCTCACCGCCGAGCGCAGGTTGTTGCAGTTCGGCGGCCGCGGCGACTTCTCGGCCGACATGCTTGCCGAAGAGGTCCCGGACCCGCTCGCGTTCACGCAGGCCCTCCGCCATGGTGTTGAAGCCCGCCTGCAGCTCGCCCAGCTCGGTGCCGTCATAGACGACGAGGTTGACGTCCAGATCGTTCTGTTCGACGCGCTTGAGCGCGGCCTGCACCTCTTTGACGGGCGCGGCCGTCATCCAGGATGCGATCCAGATGAGGATCAGACCAAATACCACCGGGAATGACGCGAGGATGATGACGGCCACGGCGAGCTGGTTGACCGTGAAGTTGCCAAAGATCAGCGCTCCGACTCCAGCGAGCATGATGCCGACAGCGGGTACCCCAGATCCCAAGAGCCAGGCCAGCATCGTGCGCACCATGATTCCCGAGGCGAGCCGCCTTCGGCGATACCCCGCTTCGAGTGCTCGTGCGGCGACGGGTCGCATCGCGAACTCGGTGAACAGGTAGTTCGCCGCGCAGACCACCACACCGCTGAACCCCACCGCGAAGAAGATCTTGGGGATGTAGAGCGGATCCTGCAGCCCGTAGAGCGTGGTGAACAAGGCGGTCCCGCCAGCCCACAGAATCGCCTCGACGACGGTCAGTCGCCGGGGGACCGCGAACGCGTTGCGCTGGTCCTCCTTGGTGGGCTCGCGTTCTTCGATGGCCCACCGCACCACCTTGAAGATCCGGCGGGTACCCCACACTGCGCCGATGAGCACCGCGAGCGTCACGTACACCGGAACGACCACGAATTGGATCCACCAGGGTGCGTCGAAGACGTTGGGATCGGGCACCGCGACGAGCACCAACAGGATGACGACGGCGACACCAATCAGGTTGGCGGCCACCACGAACACGGTCAGCATCAGCTGGATCCGGATGCGCTGGACGAGCGTGCTCTCGTCATAGCGGCCCAGCAGCCACGAGCCGTACCCGTCGCCGGCCTCGAGTCGGCCGGTCTGCCCGGTGATCGCGGCCAGGGCACGGCCCACTCGCAGCGACACTGCGCGAATCGACTCGTTTGCCATAGTTGTGGTCAGCCTAACGCCCTATACAGTGAGCCGGTGCGTCTCGTCGTAGCTCAATGCACGGTTGACTATGTCGGCCGGTTGACCGCCCACCTGCCATCTGCCAAGAGGCTCTTGCTGATCAAGGCCGACGGCTCGGTGAGCGTGCATGCCGATGACCGGGCCTACAAGCCGCTCAACTGGATGAGCCCGCCATGCTGGCTCACCGAAACCGAGGGTGAGGGCTCGGAGGAGAGCGGAGCGCCGACCGTATGGATCGTGGAGAACAAGGCCGCCGAGCAGCTGCGGATCACCATCGAGAACATCGAGCATGACTCGGCACATGAGCTCGGCGTCGACCCCGGACTGGTCAAGGACGGTGTGGAGGCGCACCTGCAGGAGTTGCTCGCCGAGCATGTTGCGCTACTCGGCGAGGGATACACACTGGTGCGTCGCGAATACATGACTCCCATCGGGCCGGTGGACCTCCTGTGCCGGGACGCCGACGGTGCGACGGTCGCGGTGGAGATCAAGCGCCGCGGCGAGATCGATGGTGTTGAGCAGCTGACCCGCTACCTCGAACTGCTCAACCGTGACACCACGCTGGCGCCGGTTGCCGGTGTCTTCGCGGCGCAACAGATCAAGCCGCAGGCTCGCACTCTTGCCGAGGATCGAGGAATCCGTTGCCTCACACTGGATTACGAGGCCATGCGGGGAATGGACTCAGACGAATTCCGTTTGTTCTGAAATTGCACCGCGGCTCATAGAATCACCGCATGGGCCGCCGACATCCGCCGCGCCGCGCCGCCGCCGATCGTGCCGTTGCGTTGCCGCTCGGCGGGCATCAGGTGGAACAGGGGACCGACGGTCTGGATTACCAGGTGCGGCGCATCTCCGCAGCGCGCGCGATCAAGGTATATCGCTGCCCCGGGTGTGATCACGAGATCGCGGTGGGGGTAGCGCATGTGGTGGCCTGGCCTGCCTCGGAGGGGCAAGACAGGGGAGCCGAAGACCGCCGCCACTGGCATACGCCCTGCTGGAGCAACCGCGCGAATCGAAGCCCGACGCGGCGTTGGAGCTAGTGCGACTGCGTCGGCTGGACGAGCTCGATGAGTACGCCGCCGGTGTCCTTGGGATGCAGGAAGTTGATGCGTGAGTTCGCGGTGCCGACGCGCGGCTCCTCGTAGAGCGCACGCACTCCTGCGGCACGCAGCTGATCGGTCAGCGCGTCGATATCGGTGACGCGATAGGCCAGCTGCTGCAGTCCCGGGCCCTTCTTGTCCAGAAACTTGGCGATGGGCGAGGACTCATCGAGCGGGGCCATCAGCTGAATCTGGGCGCTGCCGGGTTCTGCTCCGGGGAAAGACAGCATCGCCTCGCGGACGCCCTGGCTCTTGTTGATCTCCTCGTGCACCAGGATCATGCCCAGGTGCTCGTGGTACCACTCGATCGCGACGTCCAGGTCAGGCACCGCGATACCCACGTGGTCGATCGCGGTCACCAGGCCGGTCGATAGGATCGAGGGAACATCAAGCGGAGACGATGTCGTCATAACGCAACGGTAACGCGTTCCAGAAAACGGCGTCCACTCGAGCAGCATTAAGGAGACTCAATGACCACGTCCGTGATTGTTGCTGGAGCGCGTACACCCGTTGGCCGCTTCCAGGGATCTCTGAAGGACTTCTCGGGCGCTCAGCTGGGTGGCATCGCCATCAAGGGCGCCCTGGAGAAGGCCAAGGTGGCGCCGTCCGCGGTCGACTACGTGATCATGGGCCAGGTTCTCACCGCTGGTGCCGGCCAGATTCCGGCGCGCCAGGCGGCGGTTGCCGGCGGAATTGGTATGGACGTCCCGGCGCTCACCATCAACAAGGTGTGCCTTTCCGGTGTCGATGCCATCGCCCTGGCTGACCAGCTGATTCGGGCCGGTGAGTTCGAGGTCGTCGTCGCCGGTGGACAGGAGTCCATGACCAACGCCCCGCATCTGCTGCCCAAGAGCCGGTTCGGGTTCAAGTACGGCGACGTGACGCTTGTTGATCACATGGCCTTCGATGGTCTGCACGACGCCTTCACCGACCAGGCGATGGGCATCCTCACCGAACAGCGCAACGTCTCCGACAAGTTCACCCGCGAGGAGCAGGACGAGTTCGCGGCGCGTTCCCATCAGAATGCTGCCCGCGCCTGGAAGGACGGCGTCTTCGCCGACGAGGTGGTCTCGGTTCAGATCCCGCAGCGCAAGGGTGATCCGATCGAGTTCGCCGAGGACGAGGGCATCCGTGCCGACACCACTGCCGCGTCACTGGCCGGCCTGCGTCCGGCGTTCAGCAAGGACGGCACCATCACCGCGGGGTCGTCCTCGCCGATCTCCGATGGTGCCTGTGCGGTCGTGGTGATGAGCAAGGAGCGCGCGGAGCGCGAGGGGCTGGAGTGGATCGCCGAGATCGGCGCACACGGTGTTGTCGCCGGCCCCGATTCCAGCTTGCAGCTGCAGCCGGCCAACGCCATTCGGAAGGCCTGTGAGCGGGAAGGGATTTCCCCCGATCAGCTCGACCTGGTCGAGATCAATGAGGCCTTCGCGCTGGTGGGCTTGGCCTCGATCAAGGACCTGGGAATCGATCCGGCCAAGGTCAACGTCAACGGCGGCGCGATCGCTATCGGGCACCCCATCGGGATGTCCGGTGCCCGGATCACCCTGCATCTGGCGCAGGAGCTCAAGCGCCGCGGCGGTGGAATCGGTGTGGCCGCACTGTGCGGCGGCGGCGGTCAGGGTGACGCCTTGATCGTGCGGGTGTGATTTACGACGCGCTGTAGTAGGTCCGCTGAGGTGTCGGGCACCGCATCGGGCAGACTGAGGGCATGACACAGCTTTTCGACCTGCGCAGCACCGCCAGCAGGTTCCGCGCCATCGCGTTGCTTGAGGCCGTCAGCTGGGCGGGTCTGCTCACCGGGATGTTCTTCAAGTACGTGCCGGATCCGGGCAATGAAATCGGCGTGAAGGTCTTCGGCTGGATCCACGGCGTCGTCTTCATCGCGTACTTAGTGGTGGGGTTCCTGGCCGGGCGCGAGTACCGCTGGAACCCGCTCACCTGGTTGCTCGCACTGTTAGCTGGGGTTGCCCCATTGTGCAGTGTGATCTTTGTCATATGGGCTGATAGGGCGGGTAAGTTGCCCGTCGCGGGGGCGGCGCCGACAGGTGACGCAGCACCGTAGTGCGGAAGCCGCGAGCCGTGACAGACTGGAGAGCGTGACCCGACCACGTCCCGCGATGGCTGCGGCCATGTCCGGAGCTGTCGACCTTTCCGCCCTCAAGCAGCGCGCGCAGGAGTCCGCAGTACCCCGCGAGCCCTCGGCCGGGGGTGAATGGACCGTCGAGGTAACCGAGGCGAATCTCGAAGCCGAGGTGCTGGCGCAGTCCAATCGCGTGCCGGTCATCGTGCTTCTGGGATCGCCGCGCAGCGAGGCCTCCGCGGCGCTCGCCGCCACACTGGGCGACCTGGTCGCAGAGGACAACGGCACGTGGACCCTCGCCAGGGTCAATGTCGACACCAGCCCGCAGATCGCGCAGGCCTTTGGCGTGCAGGCTGTGCCCACCGTGGTGGCAGTGGCGGCGGGGCGGCCCCTCACCAGCTTCGCGGGACCGCAACCGGCCGATCAGCTGCGGCGTTGGCTGGACTCGATTATTGACGCCGTCGCCGGCAAGCTGCCCGATGCCGCTGGGCCGGAGGGTGGGGACGTCGACGAGCCCGAAGACAACACGGACCCGGCGCTCGCGGCCGCGCGTGATGCTTTGGACTCCGGAGATTTCGAGGCGGCCAGCGCCGCCTATCAAGCCCTGCTGGACGGCGGCGCCACCGGTGCGGTGGCGGCCGAGGCGGCCGCGTCGGTGCGCCAGATCGAGTTCCTGATCCGTGCGACGACCCAGCCTCAAGATGCGGTGGCCGTCGCCGATGCCGCGCCCGGCGATATCGCGGCGGGGTTAGCCGCCGCGGATGTGGAAGTGCTTTCGCAGCAGCCAGATTCGGCCTTCGACCGGTTGGTCGCGCTTGTTCGTGCGACATCCGATGATGATCGGGCCACGGTGCGCGCCCGCCTGCTCGAGCTGTTCGAGTTGTTTGACCCCGCCGATCCTGCGGTGGTCGCCGGGCGGCGCAAGCTCGCTAACGCCCTGTTCTAGCTCAGTGTTGACGGGCCCCCGTAACTACGGGAAGCGCTTGGCGCAGGTCTGGTCATTGCCCAGTACGCCTATCCGATAGGCGTCGATACGGGAGAATCCAGCCGGCGCCGTCTGGCCCTTCACGTCACTGGAAGCTCTACCGCTGGAAAGCAATTCGGAGACGGCCTCGTCGAGGTCGCCGCCGGAGAGGATGACCGGCGCGCGGGGAGTCACGATGCCCCTGCCCGCGGCGCGCGAGGTGAAATATCCCGTCAGGCATGCGGTGCGCAGCCCCGTCATGATGCCTTCGGTTTCCAGCCCCGCGGCCTTCTGCGCCGCCAGCGCATAGCGCGAGACGATCACACTGAACGCCGAATAGTCGCCGTTCACTTGCGCGGAGAACAGCGCCCGGTCCGATGACGGGGTGGCCATCTTCTGCAGGGCCTTCGGGTCCAGGGCAATCGTGTTGTCCTTGGGGCAGAACGAAGCCGGTGCGGTACCCGAACCGTCCGGGCATTTCCCGTCGCCATAAACCGTCTTGGGCGGATTGTCCATGGGGAACACCTGCGAAGCCGCGGCGAGCACCGCGTCGATGGTGTCCGGGTTGATCGGCCAGTTGTCGCCGTTCGGACCCACGCCCAGCCCCTTAGGCAGTTCACCGCGGCGCTTGAGAATCTCTTGGGAATCGATGCGCTTGCATGCCATCGGGCCGTCGGTGAAACCGAACTGGAAAGCCGACACCCGTTCGAATGCCGAGCCGTGGATGGCCCACTTCTTGCTGGTGTCGTTGTCGCGGATCGCGATCATCGCGGCCGTTACCTTGTTGAGCCCGTCGGCGGTGTTCAGGGTGAACCGCGGCGAATCGCCCTGAGTGACCCAGCGCAAGTAGGCCCCGGCGAAGCAGTCGGCCTGCTGCTCCTGATTCAGGTCCATGAGGTACTCGACTTGGTCCTTGCTCATCTTCGGATCGTCGATCGGCTTGATGAGCTGGGCATGGAACTGGATCGAGTGTCCGTACTCGTGGGCCATGACGGTGTTCATGGCCATATCGCCCATTTGCTTGCGCAGGTAGGGGAACAGCTGACCGCGATCCCAGGCGAATGAGTTGTCCAGTGGGCAGAACGCGGCGTTGATGAAGTCGGTCAGGTTGCCCCCGCAGAACTCGAGGTCGCGGTTGTTCTTGCGCGAGTCGGCAGAGATGAGGCGGGACACGGGCCGGAAGTTCGCGAACGAATCGCCGTAGAACTGCGTCCAGAAGTCCTCGATGTCCGCCAGGGACACCTTGACGTAATCATCGATCTCGCCGTTGTCGGTGTTCTCGATCTTGCGCTTGGGGACCTGCACTCCGGGTTTCATGCCGGAGGGGCCATCGACCGCGGGCATGCCCGCCACACGCAGCGGATCCGCGTAGATGGATTGAGGTTGCCCACCGAGCGGACGGCCACACGATGTGATCACCAGCACCAGCCCCACCAGCAGTGCCATCCAGCGTTTGGACATCGAGCCCCCCTCGTACGCGAGTTTGCGTTTAGCGCATCCTAATGTTGTCTACAGGTCCTCTGAGACGGGTTCCAGCCAGATCGCGGCGGCGGGCGGCAGTGCCAGCGTGGCCGAGGCCGGGCGGCCGTGCCACGGGTTCGCCGCGGCGATCACCTCGCCCAGATTCCCGACCCCGCTGCCGTGGTACTGCAGTGCGTCGGTGTTGATGACCTCACGCCAGCGACCGGTCAGCGGCAACCCTACCCGGTAGCTGCTGTGCTCTACGCCCGCGAAATTGAAGATGCATGCCAGCACCGAACCGTCATCACCGAAGCGCAGGAAGCTCAGCACGTTGTTCGCCGAATCGTTGGCATCGATCCACGAATAGCCTTGGGGTGCGGTGTCTTGGGACCACAGCGCGCGGCGCTGTCGGTATGCGGAATTCAGATCTGCCGTCAGCGCCGCGATTCCCGACGAATACCCGTCTTCGCCCAGCTGGAACCAGTCGACACCGCGTTCATCGGACCATTCGGCCCGCTGACCGAACTCCTGCCCCATGAACAGCAACTGCTTTCCGGGATGTGCCCACATGTAGGCCAGCAGACAGCGCAGTCCGGCGGCCTTGGCGTGGTCGTCACCGGGGATGCGGGTCCACAGCGTCCCCTTGCCGTGCACCACCTCGTCATGGCTGATGGGCAGCACGAAGTTCTCGCTGAAGGCGTACAGCATCGAGAAGGTCATCTCGTGGTGATGGAAGCTGCGGTGAATGGGATCGCGCCCGAGGTAGCCCAGGGTGTCGTGCATCCACCCCATGTTCCATTTCATGGAAAAGCCAAGGCCGCCAAGGCTGGTAGCCCGGGTGACGCCCGGCCACGACGTGGATTCCTCGGCCACCGTGACAATTCCGGGATGCAGCTTGTGGACGGTGGCGTTCATCTCCTGAAGGAACTGCACCGCTTCGAGGTTTTCGCGGCCGCCGTGAATGTTGGGCGTCCAGCCGCCGACGGGCCGTGAATAGTCGAGGTAGAGCATCGATGCGACGGCGTCCACCCGCAGCCCGTCGATATGGAACTGATCGAGCCAGAACAGGGCATTGGCGACCAGGAAGTTGCGTACCTCCGGGCGCCCGAAGTCGAAAACATATGTGCCCCAGTCTAACTGCTCGCCACGGTGCGGGTCGGCATGCTCATACAGGGGTGTCCCGTCGAAACGCGCCAGCGCCCACGCGTCCTTGGGAAAGTGCGCGGGTACCCAGTCGACGATGACGCCGATTCCCGCCCGGTGCAGAGCATCGACCAGGTACCGAAAGTCGTCGGGCGTGCCGAATCGAGAGGTGGGAGCGTAGTACGAGGTCACCTGGTAGCCCCAGGATCCACCGAAGGGATGTTCGGCCACTGGGAGCAGCTCGACGTGAGTGAACCCTTGAGCCAGTATGTATTCGGTGAGCTCGTGGGCTAGTTGGCGGTAGGAGAGTCCGGGGCGCCACGATGCCAGATGCACCTCGTAGGTGCTCATCGGTTCGAACACGGGATTGCGGGTGCTGCGCCGGGACATCCATTCGCCATCCTCCCAGGAGTACGACGAGGTGGTGGCCCGCGAAGCGGTGGCCGGTGGCAGTTCGGTGGCGAACGCGAAGGGGTCGGCGCGATCGGTCACCGACCCGTCGGCGCCGTGCACGCGGAACTTATACAAGGCGCCGAGCGTCATGCCCGGCCAGAACAGTTCCCAGACTCCGGAGGATCCCAGGGTTCGCATGGGGGCGTCGTTGCCGTTCCACCCGTTGAAATCGCCGATCACCGAGACTCCGTGCGCGTTGGGTGCCCACACCGCAAAGGAGATGCCACTCACCTCGCCGTCCGCGGTGACGAATGAGCGCGGATGCGCGCCAAGGATTTCCCAGAGACGCTCGTGGCGCCCCTCGTTGAACAGGTGTAGGTCCACTTCGCCGAGCGTGGGCAGGAATCGATACGCGTCGGCGGTGATAAGCGACGTGCCGCCGTAGTCGACGCCGAGGCGGTAGTCGAGGAGATTCAGGAAGGGCAACGCCACCACGAATAATCCCGATCCGAGGTGGGTCATCGGGTGGAGTTCCTCGCCCACTACCGCGGCGACCGCGGTCGCGCCGGGCTTGAACGCTCGAATGACGGTGTGCCCCTTACCGCGCGGATTCGAATACTCGTGCGCCCCGAGGACCGAATGCGGGTTGTGATGGGTTCCGGCCACTAATCTGGCGATATCGGCGGCGTCGGGCTTCGCGAAGGTCGCGGGCATGGTCATGGTCGGAACACCAGGTGCGCTCGGGCCTGTTCACGAACGTGCGGCAGGTTGAGAATGTGGGCGACGGCTTTGGGCGGGTCGAGTCGCACGTAGTTGGCCTGTCCCCATCGATACTGCTCACCGGTGAGTTCGTCACGCACCCAGAAGGTTTCGTGCCAGTCCAGGCCCAGCGCGGGCAAGTCGAGCCAGATGGTGCCGTCCTCGGGGCCGAAGGGGTTGAGATTCACGATGACCAGGACGGCGTCGCCGGTTACCGGGTCGAACTTGGAATACGCCAGCAGAGCCTCGTTTTCCACGTGGTGGAAGGTGATGTTGCGCAGCTGATGCAGGGCGGGATGCAGTCGCCGGATCTCGTTGAGTCGAGTAATGAACGGCTCCAATGATTCGCCGCGCGTGACGGCGCCCTTGTAGTCGCGGGGGCGCAGCTGATACTTCTCCGAGTCCAGATATTCCTCGCTGTCCTCGCGCAGCGGAACATGTTCGTAAAGCTCGTATCCGGAGTACACGCCCCAGGTGGGGCTCAAGGTTCCGGCGAGGACGGCGCGGATGGCGAACATGCCCGGTCCGCCGTGTTGGAGGCTGGCATGCAAGATGTCGGGGGTGTTGACGAAGAGGTTCGGGCGCGCCACATCTGCCTGCGCGGCGATCTCTCTGCCGAAGTCGGCGATCTCGGATTTCGCGGTGCGCCAGGTGAAGTAGGTGTACGACTGGGTGAAGCCGAGCCGGGCCAGGCCGTAGAGCCGGGCTGGGCGGGTGAATGCCTCGGAAAGAAACAGGACATCGGGATCGGCCGCCTTGACCTCACCGATCAGCCACTGCCAGAAGTCGGGGGGCTTGGTGTGCGGATTATCCACCCGGAATATCTTGACGCCGTGGGCAATCCAGTACTGCACCACGCGCAGTACCTCGGTATATAGGCCCGCTGGATCGGTGTCAAAGTTCAGCGGATAGATATCCTGATACTTCTTCGGAGGATTTTCCGCATAGGCGATGGTGCCGTCGGGGAGCTCGGTGAACCACTCGGGATGCGCGTCCACCCAGGGATGATCTGGCGCGCATTGCAGCGCCAAGTCCAGTGCTACTTCCAGGCCCAGTTTGCGTGCCGTGGAGACGAATCGGTCGAAGTCTTTGACGGTTCCGAGCTCGGGGTGGATAGCGTCGTGGCCGCCTGCGGCGCTGCCGATGGCCCACGGTGAACCGACCTCACCGGGCTCGGCGACCGGATTATTGTTGCGGCCCTTACGGTTTATCTCACCGATCGGATGAATCGGCGGTAGATAGACCACATCGAATCCCATGGCGGCGACCCGTGCCAGATCCGCGGCCGCCGTCGCCAGAGTGCCATGCATGGCGCGTCCGTCCGGCCCCACTCCACCGGTGGAACGCGGGAACAGCTCGTACCAGGAGCCGTACAACGCGCGGGTGCGATCGACCCAGACGCCGTACTGGGTGCCGCGCGTGAGCAGGTCGCGCAGCGGGAACTCAGCGAGCAGCGCCTGCACCTCATCGGAGAGCGCGTGTTGGAACCGTGCTCCTGGATCGTCCTGGGTGCGCAGCGCTTCCGCCGAGTCCAGGAGGGGCTTGCGGCGCTTGCGCGGCACTCCGGCCGCCGCACGCTCGAACAGTCGCGCACCGATCTCCAGGTCGTTGGCCAATTCGGCGGCCCCCTGCCCGGCCTCCAGTTTGGCCTCGACGTTGTGGCGCCAGGTCGCGATCGGGTCACCCCATCCGTCGACCCGGAAGGTCCAGAGACCCTCCCGGTCCGGGACGAAGCTGGCGTGGAAACGATCGAGTGCGCCGCCCGGCCGCATCTGAACATGCAGCGGTTTGATGCGCGTCGCGCTTGTGTCCTTGTCGCGAGGGGCCGAGATGCGGCGCAGCGGGCCCTCCGCGAGCTGCGGATAGCTGGGGCCCAGACAGCGCACCACCAGGGTCGCGGCAACCGCCTCGTGACCTTCCCGCCATACGGTTGCCGCCACGGGCACGACCTCGCCCACGACTGCCTTGGCCGGATAGCGTCCACCCGAGATCGCGGGGGCGACATCGTCGATGCCTATGCGTCCGGTCACCACGTCCACCGTAGTAGACGGCCTATCTCGCCGCCGGACATGCGCTCAACCGAAATCTCAGTAAGGTTCTGAAGGGTGAAAGCCCTACGTCGATTCACGGTTCGCGCCCATCTTCCGGAGCGGTTGGCGGCGCTGGGTGAGTTATCGAACAACCTGCGCTGGTCGTGGCACCAGCCGACCCGCGATCTCTTCGCTGATATCGACCACCAACTGTGGGACCAGACCAACCATGATCCGGTCGCGGTGATGGGGTCGGTCCCGGCACAGCGGCTCGACGAACTGGCGGCCGACGACGGGTTTGTCGACAGGGTGGCCGCGCTGGCGGGTGATTTGCATGACTACCTGAACCGGCCGATGTGGTACCAGCGTCAGCTGGAGCGAACCGGCGACGACCCCGCCGAGACGTTCGACCTGCCCGCCGCAATCGCCTACTTCTCGATGGAGTTCGGCGTCTCTGAGGTGCTGCCGAACTACTCCGGCGGTCTGGGCATTCTGGCCGGCGATCACCTCAAGGCCGCCTCCGACCTGGGTCTGCCGCTCATCGCGGTCGGACTGCACTACCGGTCCGGATACTTCCGGCAGTCGCTGACCGCCGATGGCTGGCAGACCGAGCAGTATCCGTTGATCGACCCGGCCGGTCTGCCGCTGCGGCTGCTGGCGCATGAGGATGGCACCCCGATCTTGATCACGGTGCCGATGCCACAGGACAGAGTGCTCTCGGCACGGATCTGGGTTGCTCAGGTGGGCCGGATTCCGTTGTTGCTCTTGGACTCAGATATCGCCGAGAACGATCGGGAACTGCGTTATGTCACCGACCGGCTGTACGGCGGTGATCAGGACCACCGCATCAAGCAGGAGATTCTGGCCGGTATCGGCGGTGTGCGCGCCATTCGTGCGTACGTCGCCTCCGCCGGGGTGCCGGCTCCGGAGGTGTTCCACACCAATGAGGGCCATGCCGGGTTCCTGGGGCTGGAGCGCATCCGTGAGTACATCGGGCAGCACGGACTGGATGTCGAAACAGCCTTGACGGTGGTCCGGTCCAGCACCGTGTTCACCACGCACACACCGGTTCCCGCGGGCATCGACCGATTCCCCGTCGACTTGGTGCGCCGGTACTTCGGGGAGTCCGGTGATTCCACGCTGCTGCCCGGGGTACCGGTGGATCGCATCCTTGCCCTGGGCGCGGAGGACGATCCGTCCACGTTCAACATGGCCCATATGGGACTGCGCCTGGCACAGCGCGCCAACGGCGTATCGCTGTTGCACGGCCAGGTGAGCCGGTCGATGTTCAATGGATTGTGGCCGTCCTTCGATGCCGCGGAGGTCCCCATCGGGTCGATCACCAACGGCGTGCACGCGCCCACGTGGGCATCGCCGCAGTGGTTGGAGTTGGGGCAGCAGCTCGTCGGCGCCGAGGCGTTCAACGATGCCAGCGGATGGGAGCGCATTCACGAGGTGGATCCCGGGCACATCTGGTGGATCCGGTCGCAGCTGCGCGAGCAGCTGATCCAGGATGTGCGGCGGCGGATACGCGCATCGTGGCTGCAGCGAGGTGCTGCCGAGGCCGAATTGGGCTGGGTGGACAGCGCCTTCGACCCGGCTGTGTTGACCATCGGCTTCGCGCGTCGCGTCCCGACGTACAAGCGGCTCACCCTGATGCTGCGTGATCCGGAGCGATTGCGTGAGCTGCTCCTCGACGAGAAGCAGCCGGTGCAGCTGATCGTGGCAGGCAAGTCGCATCCCGCCGACGACGGTGGCAAGGGGCTCATCCAGCAGATCGTCAAATTCGCGGATCAGGCCGATGTGCGACACCGGATCACCTTCCTGCCCGATTACGACATGTCGATGGCCCGCTACCTGTACTTCGGCTGCGATGTGTGGCTGAACAACCCACTTCGTCCGCTGGAGGCATGCGGGACCTCCGGGATGAAGAGTGCGCTCAACGGCGGGCTCAACCTGTCCATCCGCGATGGCTGGTGGGACGAGTGGTACGACGGCGAAAACGGTTGGGAGATACCGACGGCCGACGGGGTCACCGACGAAGCCCGACGCGATGACCTGGAGGCCGCGGCGCTGTACGAGCTGCTGGCGCAGAAGGTCGCGCCCAAGTTCTACGAACGTGATGAACACGGCACACCGCAGCGCTGGGTAGAGATGGTTCGTCACACCCTGGAGAAGCTGGGTCCCAAGGTGTTGGCATCCAGAATGGTTCGTGACTACACCGTGGGCTACTACGCTCCCGCGGCAAAATCGCTGCGCGCCACCGTCGGTTCCGATTCTTCGTTTGCCCCGGCCAAGGAGCTGGCGCGTTATCGGGAGCGGGTGCAGCAGGTGTGGCCGTCGCTGGTCATCACCGACGTCGACAGTTCGGGACTGCCCGACACTCCGCTGCTGGGATCACCGTTGACGCTCACCGCGTCGGTTCAGCTGTCCGGGCTGGCCCCTTCGGAGGTCGCGGTGCAGGCCGTGATCGGTCGAGTTGACCTGGACGACAAGCTCTCTGACTCGGAGATCGTCCCGATGACGCACACGGGCAGCCGCGATGGAGGCGTGGAGACGTTCTCCGCCACGACCACGTTGCCGGTCTCTGGATCTGTGGGCTACACGGTGCGGGTGCTTCCGCACCATCCGCTATTGGCCGGCGACAGCGAGCTGGGCCTCTCGGTGCTGGCGGCCAGCGATCTGGAGCACTAGGAGCGGTCAGACGTAGCGCTTGAGGCAACGATCCGCCGATCCGGCCACTCCGTCGCGGAAGGCATCGATCCGGGAGAAGCCGGCCGGGATGGTGGTTCCGTTGACATCACTGGCCACGACGCCATTGGTCAGCAGCCCCGATACGGCCTCGTCAAGATCCCCGGCGGTGAGCACCATCGGGTTAGGTTTCTGGGTTGGCGTGATGGGTTTGGCCATTGCTGCCGAAGCGACACCGGTTAGGCAGGCGCTGCGTAGCGCGCTCTGCCCGTTGTCGAGCGGCAGGCCCCGTTGTTTCTCGATCGCCAGCGCATAACGGGAAATAACCATCGAATAGGCGGTGAAGTCGCCGGTTATCCGTCCCTGATCGTGGGTGGGCAGTGCCAGGTCGGCCAGTCGCGGCAGATCGAGAGCCACCGTGTTGGAGTCCGGGCAGTACACCGCAGCCGCGGATTGCCGGCGATGACCGGGCTCATCGCACGCGGCCCCCGATACCGACAGTCGCGGCGGTGCTGTGTTTCCCGCAGACGCGAACACCTCCCGGAGCACGCTCATCAGCGTGCGCAGGGTGTCGACGGTGACGGGCGTGTCTCCCGATTCGCCGGACGGCAGATTCTCGGGGAGCCCGCCGCGGCGCTTGGCGATCTCCGCCATGTCGATTCGGGTGCATTCGACCGCGCCGTCCATAAATCCGCGCTGGAAGGCCGACACCCGCTCGAATGCGGATCCATGCGCATCGAGGAGGGCGCCCGCCTCGACGGGATCGTCCCGGAAGGCGATGAGCGCCGCGATGACCTTGTTGAGACCATCTCCGGTGCTCAGCGTGAAGCGCGGTGAGCTGCCCTGGGCCACCCACCGCAGGTACGTTCCGGCGAGGCAATCGGCCATCTGCTCACCCACCAGCGTTTGGGTCCGAGAGTCAACCATCTCCGACTGGTGCGCGACGGCATGCCCGTATTCGTGGGCCAGCGTCATGGGTACCGCCATGGCGCCGAACATTCGCACCAGCCTGGGCAACAGCACGCCACGATCCCACCCAAGGCTGTTCTGGCTGATGCAGTACCCGGCATTGTCGAAGCCGGTCGTCGGGTTGCCACAGAAGTCCGCGCCACCGGGGCCCTGGCTGTTCCAGGACATCAATGATCCGACCGGATGAAACGTGGCCCAGAAGGTCTTGGGATAGGCCTCTTGCCAGAAGTCTTCGATGTCAGCGACGGCGCTTACCGCAAGCCGGTCCATCTCGCCGTCGTCGGTGCCGTGTACGGCCTTGTCGGCCGGTTTGGGATTGGAGCGTAACCCGGACGGACCGTCGACGGCAGGGAGTCCGGCGACTTGATATGCGTTGCCTAGCTGCGAAACCGGCGCGCCCTCAACGATATTGGCGCAGGCTGATAAGGCCAGGGCGGCAAGGGCGCAGCAGGCCAGGATTCGCTCCGGGGTGCGAAACCACCTGACCGGAATCGACATGGCCATCTCTCTGTCGGGGCTATCCCCGTGTGCGGGAGCCCTCTCCAGCATAAGTCGCGCTGTGCTTAGTCGTGAGCCGTTGTAGCGCCGCGGTGACCACCGACAAATCGTGTGTCGACCAGAACGGTGGCAATGATGCCCGGAGGAATCCGCCGTACCCGGCCGTCGCCATCCGTGAATCGAGCACCGCGACAACGCCTCTGTCCTGCGCGCTACGCAACAGGCGGCCGGTTCCCTGCGCCAGCAGCAGCGCTGCCTGGGTGCCCGCCACCGCCATGAACCCGTTGCCGCCGCGTGCGCTGATCGCTCGCTGCCGGGCCGCCCGGAGTGGATCGTCAGGGCGGGGGAAGGGGATTCGGTCGATGAGAACGAGCGACAACGAGGGGCCGGGTACGTCGACGCCCTGCCACAGCGACAGGGTGCCGAACAGTGAGGTTTCGGGCGCCGCACTGAATTGTTCGACCAGAACCGATGTCGCGTCGTCACCCTGGCACAGCACGGGGGTGTCGAGCCTGGAGCGCATCTCTTCGGACGCCTCCTTGGCGGCGCGCATCGAGGAAAACAGTCCTAGCGTGCGTCCCCCTGCCGCGCGGACCAGGGTCTCGATCTCATCAAGCGTCGCCGCGCCAAGTCCGTCACGTCCCGGGGCGGGAAGGTGCCGCGCGAGGTAAAGAATGGCGGACTTCTCATGCTGAAAAGGAGACCCGACATCGATGCCATGCCAGACGGTCTTGGTCTCGGTGCCAGAGTCTGTGCTGGGTTCGCGGGCGGGCAGGCCCCAGGATGCGGCCATGGTGTCGAACTTCCCCCCGAGAGCCAGGGTGGCCGAGGTGAGGATGACTGTGCGCTGTCCGAACAGCCGAGTGCGCAGCAGCCCCGCCACCGACAGCGGGGCAACCCGCAGAACTGGGCGCACCGAGCCCCGGTTGTCCTCATGATCGAGCCAGACCACGTTGGGGCGGGCCGTGATATCCGGTTCGCCCCAGCAGGCCAGCGCTAAGGAAGCGGCATCGACGATATCGTCCAGTGCGGCAACTGCTTCCGTACGTGCCGCGGCGGTGGCGGGGTCGGTGGACTGGCCTGTGGGGATCTCGGTGCGGGCCGCGGCAGCGGCGTCGCGCAGTGCGGTCAGATAGGTGACGGTTTCCTCGTCCGCGCGGTCGATGGTGCCGGGCTTGCTGTCGTGGATCAATGAGGAGAACGTTGCCGAGCTGGCCTCGAACCGGCTCGCTGTCTCGGGGGATACCAGTCGGCCGATACGCCGGATGGTGACGGTGAGGCCAACTGCCGAGAGTTCTTGGGTGGCAACGCTTGTTACCCGGTCGACGAGATCGTGCGCCTCGTCGACTATCACCGCGTCATGCTCGGGCAGGATGTTGATGTCGGCGATGGCATCGATGGCCAGCAGCGCATGATTGGTGACCACGACATCCGACTGTCCCGCGTCGAGCCGGGCCAGCTCGGCAAAGCACTCTGTGCCGAACGGGCACCGCGTAGCGCCGAGGCATTCGCGTGCCGACACGCTGACCTGTGACCACGAACGATCGGGCACGCCGGGCTTGAGCTCGTCGCGATCCCCGGTCTTGGTGGTATCCGCCCAGTCATTGAGCCGCTGTACGTCGCGTCCCAGCGCGCTGGCCGCGAAGGGTTCGAACAGCGTGTCGGGCGCTTCCTGGTCGGAAGCCGCTCCGTTATGCAATTTGTTGAGGCACAGGTAATTTCCCCGGCCTTTGAGAATCGCGAACGTTGGTTTTCGGGACAGCGAGGGGGTCAACGCCTCCGCTAACCGGGGCAGGTCGCGATCCACGAGTTGACGCTGCAGCGCGATGGTGGCCGTCGAGACCACGACCGGGGATGACTCCTCGATGGCGTGGGCGAGGGCAGGCACCAGGTACGCCAAGGACTTCCCGGTGCCGGTGCCGGCCTGGACCACGAGGTGCTCACCGCTGTGTAGGGAGTGTTCGACGGCGGTGGCCATCGTGAGCTGTCCGGCGCGTTCGGTTCCGCCAAGCGCTGTGACGGCGGTGGCAAGCAGACCTGTGGATGTGGATGCGCCGCTCGATTTCTCGTTCAGCGGATCACCTCGACGCCGGCGTCCCGGAGCTCATCCAGGGCGCGATTCACCGATTCTTCCTCAATGCCAACGGAATACTCGGAGAGCACACGAACACGAAGCCCCTGGCGAGCGGCGTCGCGGGCGGTGGCGGCCACGCAGTACTCGGTAGCGATACCCACCACGTCGACGCTGTCGAGATCCCGGGCCCGCAGCCAGGACCCCAGTGCGGTGCCCTCGGTGGAGATGCCCTCGAAGCCTGAATATGCGGCGGAGTAACCGCCTTTGGAGAACACCGCGTCGACAGGGCCAAGATCCAGGTCCGGATGGAAGTCGGCGCCGGGGGTACCGACCCTGCAGTGTGGCGGCCAGCTTGTCGCGAAGTCCGGTGTCGCGGAGAAGTGATCACCGGGGTCGATGTGAAAGTCGCGCGTCGCGACCACCGCGTCGTAGGCGCCGGACGCGGTGAGGTTGTTGATCGTCCGGGCGAGCGCGGCGCCACCGGGCACGGGCAACGAGCCTCCTTCGCAGAAGTCATTCTGCACGTCGACGACGATAAGTGCCCTGCCCATGGATCGACGGTACCCGGCCTGTGCTCAGTCGAAGATCGCCGACACCTGGCGGCCCATACGTGAGATGTAGTCGATGAGCTCGTCACGGCTGATGCCTAGATCTCCGCGCAGATAGTCGATGATGGCGCCCGAGGCCGCACCGACGAGCGATACCGACAGAAATCGGCGGCGTCCGGGATCGCCGACGTCCACCAGCGCTTTCTCCGCGAGCGAGGCGAACGCCATCGACCCCGCGAATCCGACGCTGCCGAGTGTCGGCTCGGTGAAAGGAGCCAACATCATGATGCGGCCATATTCGGGGTTGTCGACGGTCGCCCCGATGAAGGTCTCCACCGCGCGGGTTTCCAAATCGTCGCCATCGGCAGCGAATTCGGTGACGACACGCATCACGGATTCGAGGACGTCTTGGTACACGGCACGCACGAAGTCGTCTCGATCGCCGAACTCCTCGTAGAAGTTGCGTTCCGAGACACCGGAAGACCTGCATACGGTGCGGATGGTCAGCGCCGGGCCGTCGATGGCGCCGAGCGCCGCGATGCCCGCGTCGAGCAGCGCGCGTCGACGCGTCGCCCGACGCTCCTCGGGAGTGGTTCCCGCCCATTGCCTTCTGGCTGCCATGTGTCCTCCGGGCGAGAATTATCCCACCAGGCGGGTGGTAATCGCAGGATCCCCGTGGGAAAGGCCCAGTCCTTCCCACGGCAGGCTCAGCAATCCCGCGTGTACGCGGCCCCTGGCGTCGTCGAGTGAGTCGGTGGTGATGGGCGTGCCGCCACGCGCCAGTGGGGTGGTCAGCGTCCGGTGCGGCTCCTTCAGCGCAGGCTGGCCGCTGGCCGCGCGGTACACCACTTCCTCGGTAATGGTGCCGGTCGGCTTGGCGGTGCGCAGGGCGCATTTGTGACCGCCGTGGGATTCCTTATGACTGCTGCGTTTTGCCACAGGGATGCCGTCGATCTCGACGAGTTTGTAGACCATGCCGGCCGTG
Source organism: Mycobacterium sp. D16Q16 (assembly GCF_002013745.1). Taxonomy (NCBI): domain Bacteria; kingdom Bacillati; phylum Actinomycetota; class Actinomycetes; order Mycobacteriales; family Mycobacteriaceae; genus Mycobacterium; species Mycobacterium sp. D16Q16. The sequence continues at coordinate 317,377 of NZ_MAEY01000001.1, read as the reverse complement.
GGGAATCCCGAGCCGGTGACCACCGAGGTACCCACCCCGTAGATGTCGACGGGCTCGGCGCGCAGTGCCGCGATGGAGTACTCGTCGAGGTCTCCGGAGACCACAATGCGGGTTCGGTGCGCACCGAGGGCGTCGAGTTGTGCTCGAACCTGCCGGGCCAGCATGCCCAGATCTCCGGAGTCGATGCGCACCGCTCCGAGCTCGGGGCCCGCGACGGCGATCGCGTTCTCGACCCCGCGGGTGATGTCGTAGGTATCCACCAGCAAGGTGGTGGATACACCCAGCGCCTCCACCTGTGCGCGAAATGCCTCGCGTTCGGCCTCGCCGGGGCTCATGCCGTCCTTGGCGTGAAGCAGGGTGAACGCATGCGCGGCGGTGCCGCGAGCGGGCACGCCGTAACGGCGTTGCGCCTCCAGATTGGACGTGGATTCGAACCCGGCGAGATAGGCCGCCCGGGCGCAGGCCACCGCCGCCAGCTCGTGAGTGCGGCGCGATCCCATCTCGATGAGCGGACGGCCTCCGGCCGCCGACACCATTCGGGCGGCGGCAGAGGCGACGGCACTGTCGTGGTTCAGAATCGACAGCGCCAGGGTTTCGAGGATGACGCATTCAGCGAAGGTTCCCCGCACGGTCAGCACCGGGGAGCCCGGGAAGTAGAGCTCACCCTCCGGATAGCCGTCGATGTCGCCACCAAATCGATACCCGGCGAGGTACTGGAGTGCGTCATTGTCCAAAAAATCGGATAGTGACTTCAGTTCTTCGGATCCGAACCGGAACTCGGCAAGCGCTTCGAGTAATCGAGCGGTACCGGCGACCACGCCGTACCGGCGGCCGTCCGGCAACCGTCTGGCGAACACTTCGAACGTGGCTTGACGTCCCGCGGTGCCGTCGCGCAGTGCCGCGGCGAGCATGGTGAGCTCGTACTTGTCGGTGAGCAATGACGTGCGCGAGTGCGTCATGTGCGCCACGTTAGCGGGATACCGGGGTGCATGACCGGCTCCGACAGGCTTCGGGCCGACGGCGGAACTCCGAACTTCATGCTGACAGAGTTGGCGGTCCCGGTATTCTGGGGCCATGGGTGCGCCGGCGCGAGCCTTGCCAGGGACTACTGCGGAGAGGTCTGTCGAACATGTCGACCAGACCCAGTCGCCGTGGGTCACCATCGTCTGGGATGACCCGGTGAACCTGATGAACTATGTCGCCTATGTGTTCCAGCAGCTGTTCGGCTACAGCGAGAGCGAGGCCACCAACCTGATGCTTCAGGTTCACCATGAGGGTAAGGCTGTGGTGTCGTGCGGCGCTCGCGAGTCGATGGAGATCGATGTCAGCAAGCTGCACGCAGCCGGTCTGTGGGCCACTCTGCAGCAGGATCGCTGAGCCGCTGATCCGTGCGAAAGTGGAAGCGTGTCAACGCGTCTGATGGGACTCGGCTGCGTTCGGAAATGGAGCCGCACGAGGCAGCGCTCGTACAGTCGATGGTCACGTCGATGTTGGCGATGCTGGACGAGCGCGAATCGTCGGCGCCTAGTGACGAATTGGCGCAGCTGACCGGTATTCGGACGGGAAACTCCGAGGCCCCCACCGATGTCACCTTGGGGCGGCTGCTCCCGGACTTTCACCGTCCGGACCAGGACGGTACCAGCAGCATCGAGGCGGTCAGTGGACTCAACAGTGCGCTACGCAGCCTCTATGAGCCAGAGATCATCGATGCTAAACGCGAGGCGGGACAACGGTTGTTGCGCACGCTTCCTCCTGAGGGCGGACGGTTCGAGCTGACCGAGGACGACGCGCGCGCATGGCTTACCGCGCTGAATGACGTGCGATTGGCGCTGGGAGCGATGCTCGGGATCGACAGCGACGGCCCGCAGGAGCTGCCCGCCGACGATCCCATGGCCGGGCACATGGACATCTATCACTGGCTGACGGTGATGCAGGAGTTGCTGGTGCTCGCGTTGATGGGGAAATCGGCGGTATGAGTCAGTTCTCTGGGGCGATCACGGATGTCCCGGGAATACTCGTGGGGCATCACCAGCGATTGGACGCCGATGCCGCCCTTGGATCGGGCTGGGCCACCGGTACCACCGTGGTGCTGGCGCCACCGGGGACCACCGGCGCGGTCGATGTGCGTGGCGGGGCTCCGGGAACGCGTGAGTCCGATCTGCTCGATCCGGCCAATACGGTCTCGACGGTCGACGCCATTGTGCTCACCGGGGGAAGCGCCTACGGGTTAGCCGCCGCCGACGGAGTGATGCGCTGGCTGGAGGAACGAGGCAGGGGAGTGGCGCTGCCGGGCGGCACTGTTCCCATTGTCCCCGGCGCGGTCATCTTCGACCTGCCTGTGGGCGCCTGGAAAAATCGGCCCGACGCTGAATTCGGATATCGCGCAGCAGAAGATGCCCATGACGCGCCGAGTTGGGGTGCGGTGGGCGCCGGTGTCGGAGCCCGGGCCGGAACCCTCAAAGGGGGCGTCGGGTCGGCGAGTGCGGATCTGGGCAACGGGATTGTGGTGGGAGCTGTGATTGTCGCCAACCCTGTTGGGCTGGTTATTAATCCGTCGACAGGGCTGCCCTGGGACCCTGCGTGTGTGCCGGAACTGGGCGCGCCCCCGGCCAGCCAGATCGCAGCGCTGGCCGCGTTGCCCGACAAATCGGTGTCGTTGAACACGACGATCGGCGTGGTGGCGACCAACGCCCCGCTGACCAAGGCGCAATGTCGCCGAGTAGCGATCGCCGCCCATGACGGGTTGGCACGGGCGATCAGGCCCGCGCACACCCCGATGGACGGGGACACGTTGTACGTGCTTGCGACCGGGACTGGCGGGGGCGATGCCGTAGCTCTGACCGTCTCGGTGGGGATCGCCGCTGCCGACTGTGTCGAGCGGGCCGTCGTGCGCGCGGTGGTGGGCGCCGGGAGCGTCGCCGGAATACCCGCATATCGTGACGTGTTGCCAGGAGCGTTTTCGTAGTGCTCCGCCACGGCGCCAGAGGGAAGGGAAGGACTGTTGGTGCTTCGTATTCGTGCTGACCTGGTCGACGCCATGGTCAAGCATGCCCGTGCCGACCACCCCGATGAGGCCTGCGGCGTGCTGGCGGGTCCGGAGGGGTCCGATCGTCCCGAGCGCCACGTGGCCATGGTCAACGCCGAGCGGTCTCCGACTTTTTATCGCTTTGATTCCGGTGAGCAGCTTCGCGTTTGGCGCGAGATGGATGGCGCCGACGAGGTACCGGTGGTTGTCTATCACTCCCACACCGCGACCGAGGCGTACCCCAGCCGTACCGATATCAACTTGGCCGCGGAGCCCGATGCCCACTACGTCTTGGTGTCCACTCGCGATCCGGAGCAGCATGAGCTGCGCAGTTACCGGATTATCGACGGGGTGGTCACCGAAGAGGACATCACCATCGTTGAGCAGTACTAGAGAAAAGGAATGTCCACAGTGTCGATTGAAGTATCGATTCCCACGATCCTGCGTACTCACACCGGTGGCGAGAAGCGCGTCACCGCAACGGGTTCTACCTTGCAGGCGGTGATCACGGATCTGGAGTCCAACTATTCCGGGATCTCCGACCGACTCGTCGATCCCGCTTCTCCTGGCAAGTTGCACCGTTTCGTCAACATCTATGTCAACGACGAGGACGTGCGGTTCTCGGGTGGGCTGGACACCGTGATCGCCGATGGCGATTCGGTCACCATCCTGCCCGCCGTGGCCGGTGGCTAGCGGCGCATGACCCGCTACGACTCGCTGCTGCAGGCCCTCGGGAATACGCCGTTGGTCGGGTTGCAGAGGCTGTCCCCGGCCTGGAACGGCGATCCGCACGTGCGGTTGTGGGCCAAGCTGGAAGACCGCAATCCGACCGGATCCATCAAGGATCGGCCCGCGCTGCGCATGATCGAACAAGCCGAGCAAGACGGGCTGCTGGAACCGGGAGCCACGATTCTCGAGCCCACCAGCGGTAACACCGGCATCTCGATGGCGATGGCCGCCCAGCTCAAGGGCTACACGATGATTTGCGTGATGCCGGAGAACACCTCCATCGAGCGGCGTCAGCTGCTTGAGCTCTATGGCGCCCGCATCATCTTCTCCCCGGCCGAAGGCGGCTCCAATACCGCCGTCGCCACCGCCAAAGAACTTGCCGCGCAGAACCCTTCGTGGGTGATGCTGTACCAGTACGGCAACCCGGCAAATGCTGCCGCGCACTATCACGGCACCGGCCCGGAGATTCTGGCCGATCTGCCCGAGATCACGCACTTCGTCGCCGGGCTGGGTACCACCGGCACCCTGATGGGTACGGGACGGTTCTTGCGCGAACGAGTGCAGAACGTACAAATTGTTGCCGCCGAGCCGCGGTATGGCGAAGGTGTCTACGCGTTGCGCAACATCGACGAGGGATTCGTACCCGAGTTGTACGACCCCGAGGTGCTCACCACACGCTTTTCGGTCGGGTCGTTCGACGCGGTGCGCCGCACCCGTGAGTTGGTGCAAGTTGAAGGCATCTTCGCGGGCATCTCGACCGGTGCGATTCTGCACGCGGCACTCGGCATGGCCGCCAAGGCGGTCAAGGCCGGCGAGCGGGCGGATATCGCCTTCGTGGTGGCCGACGCGGGCTGGAAGTATCTGTCGACCGGTGCGTACGCCGGTACCGTGGATGACGCAGAGGACGCGCTGGAAGGGCAGTTGTGGGCATGACGGGATATCAGGGTGGCCCGGAGGGGTTCCATCCAGCCCGTCCCGAGCGGTCCGGACGTCCACAGTGGGTCACCGGGGGAATCCTGGTGGTCGCGTTCGTCGCGCTGCTCTATGTCGTCGAGGGCATCGATTCGGTCTCCGGACACCGTCTCGATGAGAACGGCATTCGCCCCCTGGAGGCGGACGGACTCGACGGCATCCTGTTCGCCCCACTGCTGCATGCCAACTGGGGGCATCTGGTTGCCAACACGGTGCCTGCGCTCGTACTGGGTTTCCTGGCGGCGGCCGCCGGGCTCGGACGCTTCCTCCTGGCAACCGCGATCATCTGGGTTCTCGGCGGAGTCGGCACGTGGCTCATCGGCAACCTCGGCTCGCCGTACGAGACCAACCACATCGGGGCTTCGGGCCTGATCTTCGGCTGGCTCACCTATGTGATCGTCAGAGGGTTCTTCAACCGGAAGGTGGGTCAGATCCTCATCGGTGTCATCGTCATCGTTCTCTACGGCGGTGTGCTGTGGGGTGTGCTGCCCGGACAGTTCGGCGTGTCCTGGCAGGGGCACCTGAGTGGGGCTATCGCCGGCGTACTCGCGGCCTATTGGCTCTCGGGTAGGGAACGCAAGGCGAAGGCCTCATCGCCACCGAGGCTGACGACATGACGAGCCCGAGCGCACCCATCGGGATATTCGATTCCGGCGTCGGAGGATTGACCGTCGCGCGGGCCGTCATCGATCAGCTGCCCGACGAGGACATCGTCTACGTCGGCGACACCGGTAATGGTCCGTATGGTCCGCTGACGATTCCGGAGATCCGCGGACATGCGCTGGCCATCGGGGACGATCTCGTCGGGCGCGGGGTGAAAGCCCTGGTGATCGCCTGTAATACGGCCTCGGCGGCATGCCTGCGCGACGCCCGCGAGCGCTACGCTCCGGTGCCGGTCATCGAGGTGGTCCTGCCTGCCGTGCGACGGGCCGTGCACACCACGCACAACAACAAGATCGGCGTCATCGGCACCGCGGCGACCATTGCGTCGGGTGCGTACCAGGACGCGTTCGCGGCCGCGCGCGATACCGAAATTACGGCCGTGGCGTGTCCACGGTTCGTCGATTTCGTCGAGCGCGGCATCACCAGTGGGCGGCAGGTGCTGCAGCTGGCCGAGGGCTATCTGGAGCCGCTGCAGCGGGCTCAGGTCGACACCGTGGTGCTGGGCTGCACGCACTATCCGTTGCTGTCCGGGTTGATCCAGCTCGCCATGGGCGAGGACGTCACGTTGGTGTCCAGTGCCGAGGAAACTGCCAAGGACCTGCTGCGGGTGCTGTCGGAGAGGGATCTGCTGCGGCCGCATCCGGATGACCCGAGCGCCTCGCGTCCGAACCGTATTTTCGAGGCAACCGGTGACCCCGACGCGTTCCGCGCCCTGGCGGCCCGATTCCTCGGCCCGGCTGTGACGGCAGTGCAAACTCGAGCTAGCGGTGTTCCGGGTTACACCGAAATTGCAACACCTCTCTAGCCCTCTGCCGAGACGCTTGCCAGGCGTGGCAAGCTAGGGGCTGTGCGAGTCACCGTGCTCGGCTGCTCAGGCAGTGTCACCGGACCGGATTCACCGGCGTCTGGTTACCTCCTGACGGCACCGGATGCGCCACCGTTGGTCATCGACTTCGGTGGCGGTGTCTTGGGCTCTCTGCAACGTTTCGCCGATCCCGGATCAGTGTCCGTTCTGCTGTCGCACCTGCATGCCGACCACTGCCTCGACCTGCCGGGTCTGTTCGTGTGGCGCCGCTATCACCCGAATCCGCCGAAGGGTAAGGCGATCATGTATGGCCCCGCCGACACTCTGGTGCGCGTGGGCGCGGCCTCCGCTGAGATCGGGGGCGAGGTCGACGATTTCACCGACATCTTCGACTTGTACGCATGGAGCGAGGGCGTGCCCGTCGAATTCGGGTCGCTCACCGTGACACCCACTCGGGTGGCACACCCGCCAGAGTCCTATGGGCTGCGGATCGAGGACACGTCGGGCGCCGTGCTGGCCTACAGCGGAGACACCGGCATCTGCGATGCCGTGGTCGAGCTGGCTCGCGATGCCGACGTGTTCCTGTGCGAGGCGTCATGGACGCACATGCCGGGGCACCGTCCGCCGGACCTTCACCTGTCGGGGACCGAAGCCGGTCAGATCGCGGCTCGAGCGGGTGTGAAGGAACTGCTGCTGACCCACATCCCGCCGTGGACCTCGCGCGAGGATGTCATCGCGGAGGCCAAATCGGCGTTCGACGGGCCGGTGCGGGCCGTGGTCGCCGGGGAGAGCATCGACCTGTAGCTCTGCCCCACTCACACTCGGCACTCCGGCGGAGACGATAAGGTCGAGGGCGTGTCCAGACGAGAAGACGGCAGACAAGACGACGAGTTGCGCCCGGTAACCATCACGCGGGGATTCACTTCCCACCCGGCGGGTTCGGTACTCATCGAGTTCGGCCAGACGCGGGTGATGTGCACCGCCAGTGCCACCGAGGGTGTACCGCGCTGGCGCAAGGGTTCTGGACTTGGTTGGCTGACAGCCGAATACGCGATGCTGCCGGCCTCTACCCACACCCGCAGCGATCGCGAATCGGTCAAGGGGCGCGTGGGTGGTCGTACCCAGGAGATCAGCCGCCTGATCGGGCGTTCGCTGCGCGCGTGTATCGATTTGTCGGCATTGGGGGAGAACACCATTGCCATCGACTGCGATGTGTTGCAGGCCGACGGCGGAACCCGCACCGCGGCCATCACCGGCGCCTACGTGGCACTGGCCGACGCGGTGACCTACCTGGCCGCGCATGGCAAGCTGGCCGATGAAGAGCCCCTGTCCTGCGCGATTGCCGCCGTGAGTGTCGGCGTCGTGGACGGCCGGGTGCGGGTAGACCTTCCGTACGAAGAGGATTCGCGCGCCGAGGTTGACATGAATGTGGTGGCCACCGACACCGGTACGTTGGTGGAGGTGCAGGGCACCGGCGAGGGTGCCACCTTCCCGCGCACAACGCTGGACAAGCTGCTTGACGCCGCGGTGGGAGCTGCCGAGCAGCTATTCGTTCTGCAGAAGGAAGCACTCGCGTTGCCCTACCCGGGTGTACTGCCTGACGCGCCACAGAAGAAGGCGTTCGGTTCGAAGTAGGCGGGGGGATGAAAATACTTGTCGCAAGCCGTAACCCAAAAAAGCTGGCGGAACTGCATCGGGTTCTCGAGTCTTCGGGGGTTACCGGGGTCGAACTGGTTTCGCTTACCGACGTCCCCGAATACGAGGAAGTGCCCGAAACGGGTGCCAGTTTCGAGGACAACGCGCTGATCAAGGCGCGTGAGGGTGCGCGACAGACCGGATTGGCCTGCGTTGCCGATGATTCCGGGATTGCGGTGGACGCGCTGAACTGGATGCCGGGCGTGCTGTCCGCGCGTTGGTCTGGACGGCACGGAGACGACGCCGCGAACACCGCACTGTTACTGGCCCAGCTTTCCGAGGTGCCCGATGAACGTCGCGGGGCGGCGTTCGTTTCAGCGTGCGCGCTCGTGACGCCGCAGGGCGAAGAGGTCGTCGTGGAGGGACGCTGGAAAGGCTCCGTCGCACGGGAACCCGCGGGACAGAACGGCTTCGGCTACGACCCCATCTTCGTACCGCGCGGGGGTCTGCGGACCGCGGCGGAAATGACACCCGAAGAGAAGGATGCGGTATCGCATCGCGGGCGGGCGCTGGCGGCGCTGCTCCCGATGCTGCGCAACCTGGTGAACCTCGGCCGCACCGCGCCCTAGCCTCCTGGAGAGCAGTCCCCGCACGCCGGGGACTGCTCGCGCAGGGTTATGGCTGCAGGATGATCTTTCCGCGGGCGTGGCCGGTCTGCACGTACTCGTGGGCCTGGCGCGCTTCGGCCAATGGATAGGTGCGGTCGACGGTGACTTTCAGTTCGCCGTTGCTCGCCAGTCGAATCAGCTCGGGACGGGAGGCGAGCCGTATCTCGGTGCCTGCGTCGGCGCCCGGGGCGCCGCCCAGCGCCTTGAAGCCATCGCTTGCGGCACGGCCAAATCCGGCAATCGTCGCGATGCGGTCTTTGTCGGCAACGAGTGCCAGGGAGACGTCGGCAGCCTCGTCGGTGCCGACGAGGTCGAGGGCGGCGTCGACGGATCCGATGGCGCTGACACGATCTTGTAAACCGGGGCCGTACTCGACGGGAATCGCGCCATATCCGCGCAGCTGGTCGTGGCGGGCAGCGCTCGCGGTGGCGATCACCGTCGCGCCACGGGCCTTTGCGAGCTGGGTGGCAAGCAGCCCCACACCGCCCGCGGCACCGTGAATCAGGACGGTGTCGCCCTCGGTGACGTTGGTGGCTTCCAGGAGGTGAACCGCGGTCTGCCCGGTGAGGAGGAACCCGGCAGCTTCGGCAAAGGATAGATTCGCAGGCTTCTTGAACACCTCATCCGCCGAGGCGATGATCTGCCCGGCGTAGCCGCCGATCTGCCCGGCGGCGATGACGTCGTCGCCGGGTTTGAGCCCGTCGACACCTGAACCGACAGCTGCGACTGTTCCGGACACCTCGAGACCGAGGCGCATCGGGAGATTCGCAGGGTCGGTACCGAAAGCTCCCGAGTACAACTTCCAGTCGATCGGATTAACGCCGGCGGCCTTGACGTCGACAAGGACTTCGCCCTCGCCGGGACCGTCGATCGGCACTTCGCGGAGTTCGAGGACATCGGATGCGCCATATGCGGTGGCGACAACTGCATGTGTAGTGGTCATACCGCTATCCAAGCCGCATCGTCATGTCAGTATTCCTGACATTGGAGATTTCTTTCGGCTAGACGCCGAACTGTTCCTTGACCTGCTTGGTGCGGTAATGCTCGACGATGAAGCCGAGCAGCGGAATCGTGCCTGCGAGCAGCGTGCCAGCGGTGCGCGGCCACGGCCAGCGCACCTTGATGGCCAGATCGGTGGTGAAGATCAGGTACACGAAGTAGATCCAGCCGTGCACGATCCCGATCCAGCTCGGCGGATGCGGAACGTGCTCAATGTATTTGAGCCACATCTCCCAGCACAGGGCGATCAGCCAGACACCGGTGGTCCACGCCAGGATGCGATAGCGCCACAGTGCGCCGCGGATCTTCGCGACCGGCGTGGTGACTACGGGCGCGTCGGACGTGGCTTCATGCTCGGTCACGGGGCGGGCTTCCTATCTTCTTCGGCCAGGGCGGCGAGGTAAGCGTTGTATTCGGTGAGTGTGCGGTCGGCGGGGTCCGGCTTCGCGGCGGCGGGGCGCTCGGGCAGCAGCCCCTCAGGAATCTCGGTCACGCGATCGATGGGCGGCGGGGGCGGACCCTCGTCCTCGTACTGGACGAAGCGCCGGTAGGCCCAGATCACAAATGCCGCGAATAGCGGCCACTGCAACGCATAGCCAAGGTTCTGGCCGTCACCGGTCACCGACTCGAAGCGCTGGAACTGCCAGTAGGCCAGGCCCAGGAACGCGAGCGCACTGACGCCGACCAGCACGATCAGTGCCGGTCTCCGACGCCGTGTAGTGGACACCTTCTGACGGTACCGCGTGAGGTGGACGCAGATGCCAATGCCCCTGGTCAGCGCTTCGGTCCGATGAACTCGTCGAGACGCGCGGTGGCCGCCTTGCGGTAGATGGAGACCACGTACTTGGTCGATCGGCTCCAGGGAATGTCGAGACTGTCGAGTGCGTTGGTGAAGAGCCCGAGGATGTCTTCGGAGCGGTTGGTGAAGTGGTATCGGATGCTGGCGACCCCGCGGTCGTTGGCGATCACCCGGCAGCCGTCGCTGTGTATCAGGCCGCGAAGAAAGTCTTCGGTGGCCTGATCGACGAGGTCTTGCTGCCACGGTTCGAGGGCGATCTTGCGATGGTGCTTGCGGCCGGGGCCGTGCTGAGGGAACAGGCAAGGCCAGTGTTTGGAGTAATGAGAGACCTGCACACATCCCTTGGGGCACTGAACAATCGCGGCATGCTGTCCAGGCATCAAAACATCGATTGCGGCTCGACACTGCTCGATGATGACCGGATAATTCCGGTCCAAGGTGATCCTGAGACGCCAGGTACGTCTGTCCCGTGAGATGCAGCCATCGCCTAGATAGAGGCCTAGCAGGTAGGCGTAGCTTGCTGCATGTAGCGAAGACTGATCGTGAGCTGCCCCACAGGCTGTCACGTTGGTAGATGCCCTAATGAGGACTCCAGGCCGGCAGCGCCAATCTCGCACCGTCGGTCGAGGTATCCCTGTGTGACGTGCGATGGCACAGTCGTTCATCCCGGTCTGGATGAGCCGTTGGACTCGACAAAACTCGTCTGCGGATCGCACGGGAACTCCTCAAAAGCAATGTGTGATCGAACATAACCGGGGTCTCTGACAGCGACGAGGTACGATCGGAGCCCTGCGGGCGTGGCGAAATGGCAGCCGCGCGGGCTTTAGGTGCCCGTGTTCGTAAGAACGTGTGGGTTCGACTCCCTCCGCCCGCACCAGGGGTCTCGTGGGCGACCCGGTGCAATCTCCATCCGCGCCTAGACTTGAAATCGTGGTTCGCGCTGACGGTTTGCTTGATATCGACGATTGCCTGGATGCCGACGGAAACGTCGCATTGCCACCCGGCACCACCCTGATATCCCTCATCGAGCGCAACATCAGGAACGTCGGTGACACCGTCGCGTATCGCTATCTGGACTTCACCACCTCCGAGGACGGCGCCCGCATTGAGCTCACCTGGTCCCAGCTCGGGGTGCGCCTGAAGGCGGTGGCCGCCACGCTGCAACGCCACATCGAACGGGGTGATCGGGTAGCGATCCTGGCTCCGCAGGGTCTGGACTATGTCGTCGGATTCTTCTCGGCGATCAAGGCCGGCGCCATCGCGGTGCCACTCTTCGCCCCCGAGCTGCCCGGCCACGCCGAGCGTCTGGACACCGCGCTGCGGGACTGCACGCCCACGGTTGTCCTGACCACGGCCTCGGTACGCGGAGCCGTTCGTGAGTTTCTCGACGGCCTCACCGAGATCCCCGCGCCGACAATCCTGCTCATCGACGAGATCCCCGACGACGCGGGGGACACCTTTGAGTACGTGCATCTCGTGGATGACGACATCTCACATCTGCAGTACACCTCAGGCGCCACGCGCCCGCCGGTCGGAGTGGAGATCACTCATCGCGCCGTCGGTGTCAACCTGACCCAGATGATCCTGTCGATCGATCTGCTGGACCGAAACACTCACGGCTGCAGCTGGTTACCGCTGTACCACGATATGGGTCTGTCCATGATCGGCTTTCCGACTGTCTACGGCGGCCACTCCACCCTCATGTCGCCGACAGCCTTTGTCCGTCGCCCGCAACGCTGGATCAAGGCGCTTTCCGATGGATGCAAGGAAGGCCGCGTGATCACCGCCGCGCCGAACTTTGCCTACGAGTACACCGCGCAACGTGGTGTACCCAAGGCCGGCGCGGACATCGACCTGGGCAATGTCGTGATGATCATCGGGTCCGAGCCGGTGCGTATCGACGCCATCCGTACGTTCGAAAAAGCCTTCGCGCCCTTCGGATTACCGGCGACCGCGTTCAAACCGTCCTACGGTATCGCCGAGGCGGTCCTGTTCATCTCGAATATCGCCCCGGATGCCGAACCCTCTGTCATCTACCTCGACCGCGACCAGCTCGCCGAAGGCCGGGCGGTGCCCACCGCCCCCGATGCGCCCACTGCCACCGTCCATGTGTCCTGTGGCCAACTTGCCCGCAGTCTCGCGGGTGTCATCGTGGACCCCGAGACGAGCAATGAGCTCGCAGACGGTCGCATTGGCGAAATCTGGTTGCGGGGCAACAACGTTGGGCGTGGGTATTGGGGGCGCCCCGAGGATACGGCGAGGACATTTCACGCCCGGCTCGGCGAGACGCTCGCGACGAGCCATGCTGATAAGGCCAAGGCGGGCGGCGACTGGCTGCGCACCGGTGATTTGGGCTTCTACCTCGACGGTGAGCTGTACGTGACCGGCCGCATCGCCGACCACCTCACCGTGGATGGGCGCGGCCACTACCCGCAGGACATCGAGGCCACCGTCGCTGATGCCTCGCCGATTGTCCGCCGCGGATACGTCACCGCGTTCACCGTCGATGACGGTCTGGTCATCGTCGCCGAGCGGGCCTCGCGTACCGCCAAGGCCGACCCGCAGGAGGCCATCGACGCGATCCGTGCGGCGGCCCACGCCCAACACGGCCTGGAACTCTCCGACGTGCGATTGCTCCCTGCGGGTGCCATCCCGCGGACCACCAGCGGAAAGCTGGCGCGATGGGCATGCCGCCGCCAGTACATGGACGGCACCCTGGGTGTCCACGGAGATCCCAGCTAACTCATTTGCCTCATTTGTCCCACGTCAGCGAGCCCATTCGCCACGCCCCCGTCGGCCCGGTAGGTTTTCCGGGCCAGCGGCTATGACGGCCGCGCTGGCCGGGGAACAAGCGCGAGCGATGTGATGGAGGTGTGCGGTGAATGACCTGACGATCGACGAGCTGTTCGCGCACAACGACGACGTGCAGAAATCCCGTGCGGTCAGGCTGCTGGCCGCCAAGAATCTGGCGCCGTACATCACGCTGATGGAGCGCCACCTGGACCGCAGCGCCAAGGTTTCCGAGCCCCAGCTGGTGGCCAAGCTGGACCGGGACGTGGTCGCGGTTGGACTGGGTGAACAGTCAGGACTCGCCCTCATCAAGAGCTGGGCAAGCGACGGCTGGCTGCACCGCGCGTCGGACGGAGCTGGTCCCGACGCCGAGAACGTCTGCTCGCTGACCGAGGATGCCCGCAGCGCGCTGGCCTTCGTCCGCCGCTTACGCCGTGCCGACAGCGTGGCCACCGGCGGATCCATCGCGGGTATCGCCGCGGGCCTCAAGAGGGTCGCCACCCAACTGGACGGCGACCCGGCCCGCCTGCGTTCCGATATCGAAGCCCAGATCGCCGAGCTGCAGACCCAGTTGCACGCCATCGATGAGGGATATCGGCCCGAACCGGACATCGTCGATCTTGAGGACGAGACCCGAGCCATCGCCTATCAGATGGAACAGGTGATCACCGACATCGTGCGTTATGGCAGCATGCAGAACGAGATCACCGCCGGACTCATCGATGCCGCAGAGGACTCCGACACCGGGTTCCGGGACCGTGCGCGACGGATGTTCGCCGACTATGACACCCTTTTCGACTCCCGGGAACGGGCCTCCTACGCCGCTTTCACGCGCACCATCCAAGACCCCGATCAGCGCGCCGCCCTGCGCGGTGATATCGCTTGTGTGGCTGAGGGATTGCCCGAGCTCGATCCGGGGCTGCGTGATGTCATGAAGAATTTCTTCAAGCTGGTGTCGCAACAGGTCGCGGAGGTCTCCCGCATCGAACAGCGCTGCGCGCAGCGCATCCGGCGATTCTTCGCCGCCGGCACCACGGAGCAGGCGCGTGGGCGCGCCCGACAGCTCAACGACGCACTGGCCGCTGGGCACGCTCTGCTCAAAGTGTCCACCGCGGACTCGCTGATTGACGCCGAGCTACCGATCGGCCGCTCGGCCGCGGCCGCCATTGGTGCTCTCTCGTTCACGATCAAGGACACCGCGCCGCCGGTGCTTGCGCAGGATGCGCCGTCCGGGCCGCTCGATTTGAGCGGGTTCTCGGCGCTGGCCACCCAGGTGGATATGGCCTCACTGGCCGAAACCGTGAACAACGCCGTCGCCAAGGGGCCAGTGTCGTTGCCCGACATGATTTCTCACGTCGAAGCGCCGTACCTGGGTGATGTCATCGTGTTGTGGTCGCTTGCCCTCAAGCAGGACAGCACTGCCGACCGCGAATCGGTAAGAGTGAAATTCCGGTCCCTGGACGGGCAGGACCGGGTGATGGAGGTGCCGCAGTTGATGTTCCGTGAACCAGTGCTGGCGAGTGTCGAGGAAGAAATATGAGCGCTGTGACCACAGGTTCCCCCTTGGGAAACATCAACTTCGATGATCTTCCCGGTGTCGAACCCGATGCTTCGGCGCCAAGAATTGTCAAGGGACCGCGGTTCGACGGCGATACCAGCGAGCTGCCGGACAAGGCGTGCTGGGCGCTGCAGAACCTGGTGGCCCGGCGTTATCTGAGCAAAGATGGCCAGCCCGAGCTGTGGGCGTCGATGATCGAGCACCGCAAGGTGCTGGCCTCGCGCCTGTCCGAATTGGACCTGCGGTTGCGGGTTTTCGACGATCTCGAGGTCGCGTACGCCGAGCCGGCTCCGCTGGAGAATCCCAGCGCATACGGCGCCCGGGTGTTGCGCCGCGAACCCCTGGGCACCTACGCATCGATCGTTGCCCTGCACCTGGCCAAGATCGCACGGACCGCACACGACGAGCACGTACTGGTGAGCCGCGACGATATCCACGAGCTCTTCGCCAACGTCAGTCACGACATCGACCGCGATGAAGCGATGCTGCGCGACCGTGTCGACGAGGCCATTAAACGACTGTCCAAGGCCGAGATCCTGCAACGCACCCGCGATGACGAGCACAGCTACACCATCAGCCCGGTCATCAATGCGCTGATGTCCGCGCAGATGATCGAGGCGTTGCAACGCCAGTACGAGCAGCTACAGCGGGGCGGCACCGCCCCAGAAGACTCCACCGACGAAGAAGATGGCGATACCGATGACGACGAATGACGACCTGAATGGCAGGCCGAGTGGCGCAGCCACCCAGCAGTTCTGGCTGTCCCGGCTGCAGGTCATCAACTGGGGTGTCTTCGACGGGTATCACAGCATTGAGTTCAGCCGCCGCGGCACGCTGATCACCGGCTCCTCCGGCAGTGGTAAATCCTCGCTGCTGGACGCGATCTCGCTGGCGTTTCTGTCGTCAAACCGCCGTAACTTCAACGCATCCAGTGATACCACTGCCGCGGGCTCCAATATGGGCAAGCGCACCGTCGATAAGTACGTGCGGGGTCTGTGGGGTGAGCTGAAGAACCCGGGGGAGCGGCCCAAACAGATGTTCCTGCGCGGTAAGGGCGGGGCATGGTCGGCGATCGCGGTCACGTATGCGGGCACCGACGGCCGGGTAATCACCGGTCTGGTACTCAAATGGCTTGCTCCGGGCTCAGATTCGGACTCCTCCAGTCGCTACTACCTGATTGACGCCGACGCCGATATCCGAGACCTGTGCAATGCCTGGGCGAGTAGGGGATATTCCGCGGCGGTCTTCGAGGGCGCGGGCTGGCGTGGACACAAGAGTGAACGCTGGTACCTGGAGCAGCTCTATGCCGCCGTCGGCATTCAGGGCTCGTCGGCGGCGCAGCAGCTGCTGGGCAAGGCCAAGTCGCTCAAGAGTGTTGGCGGCCTGGAACAGTTCGTGCGCGAATACATGCTCGACGAGCCAGAGTCCATGGCCGCGATCTCCGAGGCGCTGGGGCAGATCACCCCGCTGGTCGACGCGCGCGCCGCGCTCGCGGTCGCACAGCGCCAGCGGCAGACCCTGGGCGACATCGAACAGATCCAGCAGACGTACGCCAGCGATGCCGCACAGCTGGCCACCGTCGACGTCGTGGACCACCACACCGTGCGCGACTATGTAGACCAGCAGCGGCTTGCCCTGGCAGGGCCTGAGATCGATCTGTTGGACACCGAGATCACCCGGCTCGGCGGTGAATGCGATGAAATCCAGTCGCGCCAGGACATTCTCACCGGTGAACGGGACAAGCTGCTCGGCCGGATCGCCGCCGCCGACAGTAACCTGGCACCGCTCAAGAGCGAGTTGGCTCATGCCCGTGCCCGTGCCGAGGAGGTGTCGCGCCGGCGTACCGCCTACGACAGCGCGCTGGGGGATCTCGGGCACGATGAGGATGTCGAATCCGCCGAGGAATTCGAAGCCATGCGGGTGGAGAGCCTGCGCGCGGTCACCCGGATCAACGCGGAGCTCGAAGCCGGCCATGACGCCTACGTGATGGCCGCCGGTGCTCTGTCGACGGCGCGCGATCAATTGCGGGCGGCTTCCACCGAGCTCAAGCGCGTCGAGCATCTAGGCACCCCGGTGCCTCCCGACGAGGACCGCATGCGTGGCGAAATCGCGGCAGCGCTGGGCCTTACCGCCAAGGACCTGCCCTACGTCTGTGAACTGATGGATCTGCGTCCGGGCCAGGAGCGGTGGCGCAAGTCTGTGGAAAAGGTGCTGCGGTCCACCGGCCTGTGTCTGCTGGTACCGGACCAGCACCACCGGCAGGTGCTGCGATACGTCAACGAGCACCCGATGCGCGGTTACCTCCAGATGGAACGGGTGATTCCGTCGGGGTCGCCTCGACGCGCCGAACCCGGCACCCTCGCCGACTGCCTGCGACTCACCAACCCCAATCACGAATGCGCCAGTGCCGCCATGAATCTGGTCGCCGGCGTGGGCGATTACGTGCTCGTGGACACACCCGACGAGTTCAGTAAGCACCGCCGCGCCGTCACCGATCAGGGACTGCGCAAGGACGGCGACCGGCGCGCGGTCAAGGATGACCGGCGCGAACTGCGCGCCTCGCAGTACATCTATCAGGGCAATGCCGGCGACAAGCGGGCGGCGCTCTCCGATGATGTGGTCGAGGCTCAGCAGGCCGTCGGTGACGCCGAGAAGTTCATCGGCGAAATGGATACCAAGCGCGAGGAACTGCGCTCGGAAGTGGTGCGGTGGTCCAAACTGCACAGCCAGTACGAGTATTGGAGCCAGATCGACACGGACTCGGCGGAAGCCGCCGTGGCACGGCTGCAAGACCAATACGAGACGATGCTGGAGGCCAACCCCGACCTCACCGGTCTGCAGCAACAGGCCGATTCATATCTCGACGAGATCAAGAAGCTCTCGGAGCGCATTGGTGCATTGAGAAGACAAGAATCTGAACATGACTCGCGTCGTACCCGCCTTTTGGATCTGATGGACAACTTGAATCCGCGTGAGGTAGGCGGGCACACCAGATCCGGTATCGAGACGTATGTTCCACAGCTCTCGTCAAGCCTGGACGTGCTGGAGCCGGACTCCTACCGACTGGAGCTGTGGCGCCAGATCGAGAAGGACCAGTCGGTGCTGCGCGAGAGCGTCACCCGCTCACGAAACGAGCTCAACCGAATTCTCAACGCCTATGACCGGGACTTCCCGGACTCGATTCCCAATGACAGTGAGAACTTCGACGAGAAGATCCACGACTACGTCGCCTTGTGCCGCCGGATCGACGAGCGTGATCTGCCCGCCGCCTACGAGCGGATGCTGCGGCTGATCACCGAGCAGGCACCCACCGCGGTCCTGCGGCTGCACCAGCTCGCGGAGGAGGAGGCGCACCGCATCACCGACCAGATCGACCGGGTAAATAGCGGTTTGGGCTCGGTGGAGTTCAACCGCGGGACGCGCTTGACCCTGCGAGCCGAGCCCAAGGCGCTCGAGGCGGTGGGTGAGCTGAATGAGCGGGCCCGGCGCATCTCGGGGCGAGCGGTGGCAGTGTCGATGGGAGACGAGAAAGCCATCCACGACCAGTACCAGGACATTCTGCAACTGCGGAACCTGCTGGCGGCCGAGACTCCCGAGGCCCGGCAGTGGACGCGCGACGCGTTGGATGTACGCAACCGCTTCGTGTTGTACTGCGAGGAGCGCGATGCCACGAGCGGCGAAGCGATCCGCACCTACAGCAATGCGGGTGCGAATTCCGGTGGGGAACAAGAGAAGCTGATGGCGTTCTGCCTTGCCGGTGCGTTGAGCTTCAACCTGGCCAATCCCGAGACGGGGGATAACCGGCCGGTGTTCGCGCAGCTGATGCTCGACGAGGCGTTCTCGAAGTCGGACCCGCAGTTCGCGCAGCAGGCGCTGTCGGCATTCCGCAAGTTCGGGTTCCAGCTGGTGATCGTTGCCACCGTGCAGAACACCACGACCATTCAGCCCTATATCGACAGCGTGGTCATGGTGTCCAAGCCCGACGGCCCGGGTGTGCGGCCCGTGGCCTCGACACGCACCGTGCCCATCGGCGAGCTCGGTGACGTGCGCAGGGCGGTCACCGCGCGCTAGCGACCCACGAACTCGGCGGCGGTGCGGGTCAAGAATGCCTGCACGCCCAAGGCGGCGTCCTCGGTGGTGAACAGCTCGCGGATGGTGGGCACAAGCTGAACTTCGGCAGCGGCCTCGCCCTCGGCGAGAGCCAACCGAGCGTTGCGCAGGGTAGCTTGCACACCCAGCGGCGCTTGGCGCGCGATGGTGTGGGCGATCGCGATCGCCTTGTCGACATGCTCGCCGACAGGTACGACCTCCTGCACGATCCCTATGCGATGAGCCTCGGTGGCGTCGAAGGGCTCCGCCGTCAGCATCCACCGCATCGCGTTGCCCCAACCCGCTGTACGCGGGAAGCGAATGGTGGCGCCACCGAACGGATAGATGCCACGGTTGATCTCAAGCTGTGCGAACGTCGCTGTCTCGTCCGCGATCACGATATCTGCGGCGAGCGCGAGCTCGATGCCCAGCGTGAGTACCTTGCCATGCACGGCGACGACAAGCGGCTTGGACAAGTGCGTACCGTCGACCTGCCACGGGTTGATTCCGTTCTCGGCGGTCAATGACGCGCCATTCTGAATCTCGGCCGCCACGCTGGCCAGGTCGAGGCCGGCCGTGAACATCGTCCCCTCCCCGTACAGCACGGCGGCCCGCAGCTCGGCATCCGCATCGAATTCGCCGAACGCCCGTGATAGCTCCTGCAGCATCGCCTTGTCGAACGCGTTGCGCTTGGCGGGTCGGTTTAGGCCGATCACCAGGACGTATCCGTCGCGCCGGATGCTCAGGGTTTCGTACTCAGACATTGACTTCTCCGTGTCGTTAGCGGATTATGTAGAGCAGCATACATAGCCATGTGCACCTCGGGAAGGACGACGATTGAGCACCCCGCGTGAACGAATGGTGACCTCGGCCGCCCTGCTGATTCGCGAGCGTGGTGCCCACGCGACGGCCATCTCCGATGTGCTCGAACACAGCGGCGCGCCGCGCGGCTCGGCGTATCACTACTTTCCCGGCGGACGCACTCAGTTACTTGGCGAGGCAGTGGATCTGGCCGGTGAGTACATTGCCGGGATGATCGACTCCACACCCTCGGGGGTGGAGGCTCTGGACACGCTTGTCGCCTCTTATCGGAAGCAGTTGGTGCGCAGCGACTTCCGTGCGGGATGCCCCGTGGTGGCGGTCGCGGTCGAGGCAGGGGATCCGGAGAGTCCGGCCAGTAATCAGAAGCTTATCGAGCACTCGGCGGCCGTCTTCCAGCGTTGGATCGGCATCATCGCGGACAAGCTGGCCAGTGCCGGCGTCGCCCGTGCGCGTGCCGACGAGCTGGCGATGCTGATGACAACCTCGTTGGAGGGGGCCATCATCGTCGCGCGATCGATCCATGACATCACACCAATCGATGTGGTGCATAAGCAATTACGCACGCTGATCGAGGAGGCTTTGTCATGACCGCCACCAACTGGCTGCCCACCGCCTGCATCCTGTGTGAGTGCAACTGCGGCATCGTTGTCCAGACCGAGGGGCGAACACTCGCCAAGATCCGTGGCGACAAAGACCACCCGGCATCCCAGGGGTACACCTGTAACAAGGCATTGCGCCTGGATCATTACCAGAACAATGCCAACCGGCTGACCTCACCCATGAGGCGGCGCTCCGACGGCACATACGAGGAAATCGACTGGGATACGGCGATCGTGGAGATCGCCGAGGGCTTCAAGCACATCCGTGACAGCTATGGCGGCGACAAGATCTTCTATTACGGTGGCGGCGGTCAGGGCAATCACCTGGGCGGCGCTTACAGTGGCGCCTTCCTCAAGGCCATCGGGTCCAAGTACCGCTCTAACGCACTGGCGCAGGAGAAGACGGGCGAGGCCTGGATCGACAAGAATCTCTATGGCGGGCACACCCGCGGTGAGTTCGAGCATGCCGAGGTGTCGGTCTTCGTCGGGAAGAACCCATGGATGTCGCAGAGCTTTCCGCGGGCGAGGGTGGTGCTCAATGAGATCGCCAAGGATCCGCAGCGCTCGATGATCGTCATCGACCCGGTGGTCACCGATACCGCCAAGATGGCCGACTTTCACCTGCGGGTGCGCCCCGGTGCCGACGCCTGGTGTCTTGCGGCGCTCGCCGCGGTGCTGGTGCAGGAGAGCCTCTGTGATGAAGCATTTCTCGCCGAGCATGTCACCGGCACCGAGGAGGTTCGGGATGCGCTGCGTGCGGTACCCATCAGCGACTACGCGCAGCGCTGCGGTGTAGCGGAGGACCTCATCCGCCGGGCAGCCCGCCGTGTTGCCGCCGCCGAGAGCGTGGCGGTCTTCGAAGACCTCGGGATTCAGCAGGCCCCCAACAGCACCCTGAGTTCCTACCTCAACAAGATGCTGTGGATTCTCACCGGAAACTTCGCCAAACGCGGTGGCCAGCACCTGCATTCATGGATGGCACCACTCATGGGCGGGTTCTTCGGCAAGACCCCGGTGACCGGAGCCCCGATCATTGGTGGCCTGGTGCCCTCCAACGTGATCCCCGAAGAGATCCTCACCGATCATCCCGACCGGTTCCGCGCGATGGTCGTCGAGAGTAGCAATCCTGCGCACTCGCTGGCGGATTCGGCGCGGTGCAAAGAGGCGTTCCAGGCCTTGGAGCTCCTGGTGGTCGTGGATGTGGCGATGACAGAGACCGCCCGTCTTGCCCATTACGTGCTGCCGGCGGCCACCCAATTCGAGAAGGTCGAGGCGACCTTCTTCAATCTTGAGTTTCCGCACAACACCTTTCAGCTGAGGCACCCACTGTTCGAACCGGAGCCTGGGACCTTGCCCGAGCCCGAGATTTGGGCCCGATTGGTGCGAGCGTTGGGAGTGGTCGACGACGCGGAGCTGCAGCCGCTGCGCGAAGCCGCCGCACAGGGACGGGATGCCTACTTACAGGCCTTCTTCGCGGTGTTGGCCAATCCGGCACTCGGTCCGCTGGCACCGTATGTCCTGTACGAAACCCTCGGACCGACCCTGCCCAAGGGCTTGGAGGGTGCCGCCGCACTGTGGGGCCTGGCGCAGAAGGCCATGATGACCTATCCGCAGGCGGTGGCGCGGGCCGGGCACCCGGATGGCAACGCGCTCTTTGACGCCATCTTGAACAGTCCGTCCGGTGTGACTTTCACGATTCATGAGTACGAAGACGACTTCGCTCTCATTACGCACGCGGACCGTAAGATCGCGCTTGCGATCCCTGAAATGCTGGACGAAATACGAGGATTGGCATCCCGTCCGGCGCAGCTGACGACACCGGAGTTTCCGATCGTGCTGTCGGCGGGAGAGCGGCGGGCGTACACCGCCAACGACATCCTGCGTAATCCGTCCTGGCGTAAACGGGACCAGCAGGGCGCGTTACGGATAAGCCCGGAGGACGCACATCGGCTCGGCATCGCTGACGGCGACCGGGTTCGCATCTCCACCGCGGCGGGTAGTGCGGAGGCCACCGTCGAGATCAGCGACATGATGCAGGCCGGACACGCCTCACTCCCGAACGGGTTCGGCCTCGATTACACCGACGAGTACGGCGAAACGCACGTGCCGGGTGTGGCGCCGAACGCGCTGACGTCGTCGGCCTGGCGCGATGAATATGCGGGCACCCCATGGCATAAGCATGTTCCTGCGCGTATCGAACCGCTGGCGGTCAGCGTCTAGCGCACGCGGGCGAGATACGCGCGCAGGGTCTCTTCGGATTCGGTCATGACTCCGATGTACCCGTCTGGGCGCACTAAGACGAGTGTCGGCTCCGTGACGTCGTAATCGGTTGACGGCGTGATCCGCTGGACGCGCACGTCGTCGATGTCGATGGTCCGATCGTCGACCGTGAGCACGGTGAAGTGTGTGCCGCGCAGGACGTCGAATAGCCGATGGCCTTCCCGCAGTATCGCATCCGGTGCGCGGTCGCCGGCACGTAGCGCCCCGGGACAAGGGCGGTCGTCGACGGCCAATGATCGGCCGCGATACGTGATGTCCAGCTGATGTAGTTGTGGCGCAGGGTCCTCTGAGGGCTCGAAGTTGCGGTGATGCAGATCGGTGCTCAGCCCCAGCACCGATGCGGCGACGGGCATTCGCTCCTCTTCATAGGTGTCCAGCAGCTGCGCGGAGGCGCCTGCGATGACTGCCGCCAGTTTCCAGCCCAAGTTGTAGGCATCCTGCACGCTGGTGTTCAGGCCCTGGCCGCCTGCCGAGGAATGCACGTGGGCGGCATCTCCGGCCAGCAAGACCCGGCCCTCTCGGAACCTGTCCACCATCCGCGCGTTCACCCGATACAGCGATATCCACCGGAGGTCGGTCAGCACAATGTCTTCGCGTCCGGACCGGTGGTTCAGAAGGGTCTGTACCGCCTCAAGAGTCAGGGGCGGAACATCGTCGGTCGCCATGCTCGCGACGAACTGATAGTGAGCACTGCCCGGCAAGTTCCAGAGCGAAAAGCGTTCCGCCACCTGACCGCCGCGTGTCAACACGTGACAGAACGTGCCATCCAGCCCCTCGGCCCGAACGTCGCCGATCAGTGTTCGTTCACTCTCGAAGCTCTCGCCGGCGAATCCGGCACCGAGAACCTTGCGTACGGTGCTGCGCCCGCCGTCGGTGCCGACCAGGTACGCGGCACGTATCCGATCGGGAGTGCCGTCCCGCATCACCCTAACGCTCACTCCGTCGGCATCTTGCTCAAAACCTGCTATTTCACAGCAGAATTCCACATCCGCGCCGAGTTCACGCAATCGGTTGAGCAGGATCTCGTCGGTCCGCCATTGCGGCACCATCCAAAACCCCGGGTAGCGAACTCCCGGTCCGGACGGGATATGCGAACCCAGCATCTCGAGAAGCGTTCGCTCGGCGATAATCTCGCTTCCGGCGTAGATACGGAATGGCGGCATTTCCATACCGCCCGATCTGATCGCCTCTGCGACGCCCAGATCGTCGAAAACCTCCTGGGTGCGCGGTGACAACCCCTTGCCGCGGGAGCCCGGAAATAGGCTGGGCGCCTTGTCCAATACCCTGCACGGGACACCGCGACGTGCCAATTCACAGGCCAGCGTTAGGCCAGTGGGGCCCGCGCCGGCGATCACCACGGTCACGAGATCGTGCTCCGGATAAGCACGATCAGCACGTCGTCGACGAGTCGATCGATGAATGCGGTATCGACTGCCGCCTTCACGGTCAATCGGTGCGCGAGCATTGCCTCGGCGACATCATGAACCAGCGCGCGGTCGATTTCCGGAGATGTTTCACCGCGTGCGATCGCCCGAGACAGGGGAGCGTCGAAAGGAGACAGGCCCGGATCTGCGAGGTGCCGGTTGATGGCGTCGGCCAGCTCCGCGTCGTGCTCCATCGCGCGGATGAGATCCACGTACAGACTTGGTGGAACCGCTTCGGTTTTGCGGTGCAGCATGGTCAGCGTTGCGACAAGATCGCCCCGCAGCGAGCCGGTATCGGGAACCTGTTCGTTGTAGCCCGCGTCGTGTGCATCGAGGGCAGCCTTCACCAGTTCAGCCTTGTTTCTCCATCTGCGGTAGATGGTCGTCTTGCTGGCATGTGCCTGCGCCGCAACGGAATCCATGGTGAATCGTTCGTATCCTTCACGGACTAACACGCGTAAGGCGGTATCGAGTATTGCCGTGGTGCGTGCGACACCGCGTGGAACCATGATATTAAGTGTACGTCATACGTACACTTGAGTCATGCTCTGAATATATGAATGTCGCGTAGGCGGCTCGATCAACTCTTAGCCGCTGACGTCGGAGTGCAGGGCGTTTCCGAACCACTGGCTGAGCGCATCGGCCAACCCAGTCATGCTCGCATCCTGGCTTACCCACGCCACGTACCCGTCCGGCCGTACCAGCAGGGCCGTGACGCCTAAATCTGCGTTGTCTAGACGCACCACTTGTACTCTGCCGTTTTCGGCGACGAACTTGTTGAGTTGTTCGCGGCCAGTCAAATCCACTAGGAGGAAACGGCCGTCGCGCATATGTAGCGCTGCCAGGGGCAGCAATTCGCTCGGTACGAATCGGCCGACCATCGGATGGGCCGAGTCAGGTGCATAGTCTTGGTCCGCGCCGCTCGCCAATGCGGCGAAGTATTCGTGTGCGTCCGGGATCGCGAGCACCTCCGCCAGGATGTCCCGGAGCGCGTCAACTTGTGGACCAGGGCGCATCAACGCAACCTGGGCGCGCGTGCTGCGCAGTACGCGCGCAGCGGCGGGATGTCGCTCGGTGGTGTAGGTGTCGAGCAGCGAGTCAGGGCCGCGACCGGTGACTACGAGGGCCAGCTTCCAGCCGAGGTTCGCGGCATCTTGTAGCCCGAGGTTGAGTCCCTGCCCGCCGATCGGGGAGTGCACGTGTGCGGCGTCACCGGCCAGCAGTACACGTCCGCGCCGGTAGGTGTCGGCTTGCCTGGTGTTGTCACTGAACCGCGTCCCGGTGTGCAGGCTGTGCACTGTCACCGAGAGGCCGCCGGCCCGCAGCATGCTGTCTTGCAACTCGTCGGGAGTCATCGGCGCATCACGGTCGATTGGACCGGTGCCGTCGAACTCGACAGTCGTGATCTCGCCGGGCACCATCAAGCTGTTCACCAGGCCGTTGGGGCCGCGCAGAATCGCGGTAGGTGTGTCCCGGCTAGAAAGTTCGGCCACTGCAACCCGCCCCGTCATGGTGGGCGGTGTGCCGGGGAAGGCAAAACCAGCAGTTTTGCGAGCCACGCTTCGGCCACCATCGCAGCCAACGACGTAACTCGCGCGTATCGAACGCCCGTCGGCCAGCTCTGCCACCGCCGAATTCTCCTCGTCCCGAACGACAGTCACCCTGGTGTCAGGCTCGATGTGCACTCCCAGTCCGGTAGCCCAGTCGGCGAGGACGTTTTCCAGCATGTGTTGCTTCATCAGGTAGCAGCGACCGCTGGCGGCGGCGTCGGCCGTCAGCGGCAGTCCGCCGAAGTGGCCTGCCGCGCGTCCGTCACGCATCAGGTGAAGCACCGTCGACAGCTGGTCTGTATCGCTTGCCTGTTGTCCGGCCTCAGCCAAGCAGTCAATCCAGGCCGATTGCGCGGCCTCTAGCGCGGGAACGAGTCCGCGTAGGGACAGCGTGCGAGAGCTGCGTCCATTGACTGAGCGCTGGCCGAAACTCCTTGTGCGGGACTCAGTTCCGTCGGAAGCTTCCAATACCAGCGGTCGCGCCCCGCCGAGGATCAGTTCCCCAGCCAATAACAGTCCGACAGGGCCTGCCCCAACGATCAGTACATCGATCATGACATCTCCTAGTTAGTGCATTCGCGAATCTGCTGTTGCCTGCCCGACGGCTACTTCGGCGCAGCATTAACTCAGTCCCGGCCGCCCATGCGCCCAGTACGCGCGTGCCTTGATCCGTGGTGCAATGTCGGGCCACCGGCGCACGGCGCGGCGCACGGCGTTCACCGTGGCTGCATCGCCACTGACGATGAGGTCTTGTGGCCCACTCGCGGATTCCATCGCTTCTCGCAGCTGTTCAAGCAGTGCGCTGCGATCCTGGGATTTGGTGACGACTCGGGTGTTGTCGTTCAGCTTCAGCATGGCAAGTAGTGCACACAACGAAGCGAGATCCGTTGCCTCATAAATGCATCGGGCCGATGGGTTAACGGTGCGCAGTGCATGAGCCAGTGCGACGCTAGTTTCATCCCCGACAAATACTGTCGACTCGGCCGTTTTCGACAGATCTAGGGAGCGGCTCGGCCCGAAGGCTTCACACTCGGCGCCGATGGTGATGTTGCCGAACCAATCGGCCGCGGGGCCGCTGCCGTGAAGGAAGGCAATCAGCTCTGTGGAGCCCGCGTGATGGTCCCAGCTGATTGGCGTGTAGGCGCGCATTTGAAGAGAGCCGCGCCGTGTCCGAACCTGCATCTTGTCACCCGGGGTCCATTGTGCGCGCTGGAATGCCTGGCTGGTGATGCGAATCTTGACGAAACACGATGCTAGATAGGTGACTTCGGCAACCTGCACCGGCGTGAACAAAACATCGGAAAGCATGTCGGACAGGCGTGAGGTAATGGGGACCATCGTCGTCGCTTTCTCCGCGGTGCAGCACCGGCGGGGGGGTAGGGGTCTGGCATCTGCTGAGCATGTAGCGCCCGTCATGGGGTGTCGTCACCTGGCGGCCAGCCGCCAGGTATTAAAGGCTGCGTTGCGATCCGCTCGACAGGCCGGGCTGTGTCACGGTCCGCGTAGCCGCGAGGTGCCGCGGTCTGCTGCGTGTTGATACCTGAGCGACCTGATACGACCATGCTGCGGCGGGACGTTGGGGTCATGGTGTGGGTTGAGTCGGCAGGCGCGGATTGCGCCGGGAGTGGGCCCAGTTCGGCAGGCTCGTGCAGAGGCTCGGTGACATACATCCGGCGGTCTGCTATGCCGGGGTGCCGTTGGCGCCGCCGCCTTGCCGCGGCGGGAGCTTTCCCGGCGGTCTGGGTAGATGCTGCGGCATCAGTCGCCTGCGGCAGGGGGCTCCCCGTTCGATCTTTGATCGCGGGGCTCTCGGGCGGGCGCGGGCCGGCCGCAGCGCCGTACACGGCGTACCACCCACCCGCTGGCGCAGGGGGGCTCGTCGCCGCGGGCGTACCCGTGGCTGCCGGTGCCGCAGTCGCCGCCGGTGCGGTGGCGGGCGCGGATGCGGAGCCAGGTGCTGGAAGAACTGCCAGTGCGAGACTGCGGGGGTGGGAGGCAGGGGCAACACCTGTCGATGTATGCGGGGGTGACGGCGTCTGCCCGATGGTCGCGGCCAGCCACTCGGGGGAGGCAAACGCTATGGCCAACGGAAGGGCGATGGCAGGGGCGAAAAGCAGCAGTGCCGAACCGATCTGCAGTGTCCACAACAAAATGCTGGTGGCCACGAACTGGCCTAGCCCCAGCATCGCTGTGAGCAACGGGGCAAGTGCGCTCAGCGCCGCCGCGGGGTGGGTGATCAGCAGTGTCAGAAGCTGCCGAAGATCGAGTTTGAGGAACTCTTTGAGAACGTCAGTGAACCCCGGCGGAAGCAATGCTTTGAGGATCTCCTCCAGAAGGGACTGAACGGTGGATTGACTGTTGTCCAGCGCTATTTGACCATTAGAGGCCTGCATATGTGCTGTGGCAGAAAGGTTGGCAGTCCCGAACGGCGGCGGGGCCAATATCGGCGGCGCGGGCAGCGGGCGCGGCAGCGCCGCCGAGGCAGCCTCTGCGATGCTGGCGTAGGTCGCCATGGCGGTAGCCGCCTGAATCCACATACGCACGTAATCGGCCTCGTTCAGAGCGATCGCAATGGTGTTGATCCCGAAGAAGTTCGCGCCCACGAGGGCCCCGTGGACGGCATGGTTGAGCGCGAGTTCCGCCAGAGTGGGCATTTCCGCCAGGGCGGCCGTGTAGGCGGCTGCCGACTGTTCGAGCTGGGCGGAGTTCACAGCACTGCAGTCTGCGGCTTCCTCGAGCCAGCTCAGATAGGGCTGGTGCCCGGCGAAGTACTGGTCAGCGCTGGATCCTTCCCATGTGCCAGCGCGTACCTCGGCCAACAGTTGCCCAATTTCGGTTGCCGCCGCGCGATATTCGACGGCCAAAGAACTCCAGGTTGCGGCAGCCGCCAAGAGCGCGCCGGGCCCTGGGCCCGCAGAGAGCAGCGCCGAGTGCACCTCTGGCGGAGAGGCAAGCCAAATTGACCCGGTCATGGCCGCCGCCCCTCGTTGCCAGTCGAAATTGGCGCGGAAGGTGGGACACGCATGTGTGGACTCCTCGCTAAGGGGTGCCGAGTAACTACGGCATTTGTGGGTGGGCGGGGACCCAGGACAGCTGAAAGTCACAACAAAGAGAGCTTTAATCCATGTCCTGGCTCATCGCGCACTACATCACTGATGTAGTGGAACACTGCCAATTATCCTGCCGCAGTGAACTATTCGCTACTCGCGTTCGGTGGCGACGTTGTTGTCGGCTGCGGCGCAAGGTCTTTATCTGCGCAATGCCTGCTAGTCGTCGCGCAGCCGTGTCCGGTGTCACGCACCTGACTCAGCTTCGTCGAGCCCTACTCGCGTTTCGGCCACATCTGCGGTAGCCCCACGCAGCGGAGGACACCCGTTTGTGGCGCACCGCAGGTCTACGCTGGCGTGGCGATCAGTCAGCGAAAGGCCCGGTCACGATGAGCCAGCACCAGCTCCATCCACGTAAGCAACCCCGCCAGCAGCGCTCGGAGCGGACACGCGAACGTATCCTCGAGGCGGCCATCGCGGTATTCACTCAGTACGGCTATGGGCGAGGCACCACGAACCGGATTGCGCAGTGGGCAGATATCTCCATCGGCTCGCTGTATCAGTACTACCCCAACAAGGACGCCATCGTGGTGGAGCTGGCGGCGCGCCACCTCGATGCGGGTATCGCCGCAGCTAACGAACGCCGCCGCGCGGGGCCGGCGGAGTCCACAGAGGATGCCATGCGTTCCATAGTGGCTGCCGCGGTGAGCAACCACCTGCAGGATCCAGAGTTCCTCAGAGTTCTTATCGAACAGGCGCCGCGCTCAAGTGAGCTCATGGCCAAGGTAGCGCATGTTCAGCGTGCCGCTGTCGATGACATGTGCCGGCTCCTCGACAGATGTCCTGACGTAGCCGTCGCCAACAAGGACGCGGCGGCCCGGCTGGTCGTCACGACGATTGAGTTGGTGGTGCACCAGATGCTGTCCGCACCTGATCCCGCAGGGATTGCTGATTTCGAGAACGAACTAGTAGCGATGCTCACGCGCTACCTCACGGCGGGAGTCGGCCAGGCCGCCGCGGTAATCGATTGCCCCGCAGAATAATAAGCTCACATTGGCTGCGTCTGGCCTAGATGATGCAGCGGCCGGCGATGACTACGCGTGCGCACCGCTGCCGGACTCGATGTAACCCTGCTGCCGTGCAACGCGGTCGCAGGGTGGAAGGCGAGTATCCGATGGTGCCGCGGCTATTGGGTTCGGGCGCCAAGCCGACGTACTGGCACATCAGAGCCTGCTCGTCGGGCCCATCTTCGGTGGCTCGATAGCCCTCCAAAGACGAGTAGAAAAACAGGGTGATCTAGTTGATTATTTCCAGGTGAATTAATCGAACATGACTGGCAGCCAGCGGATTTAGAGAGCTATTGGCGAGAGTGGACGAGCTTCTGCCAGCGCTGCTCCGCCTCTCATGAGACGAACAGATCCTGAAAGGGCGAAACAACGATGTATACCGTCATTCACCGGGCCCTGGCAGCTGCGGCCGCTGGCGCCTTGACCGCCGGATTGGCTCTGGGCGCAGGCAACAGTTACGCCGAGCCGGCTCCCGCGTTGCTATCCGCCGACCAGTTGACTAGGCGGCTGGCGGTCATTTTCGACACCAATGCCGGTGCCGCAGAACGTGCCGCCTACCTTGAGGGCGGCCAGGCAGCGCTGCCGACGGCAGACGAGATCGGGGGACCGATCGCCCAGCACCGCTCAATGGTGTCCTTGCGCGTTGAGAATCCCGCACTCGAAGGCAACCACCTCACCTCCCAACTCGTTATGTCGGTGATAGGTATGGGTTCTCAGCGCCGAACCCTGGACTGGGTCGAGAGTGGCGGAGCATGGAAGCTCTCCAACGGCTCCCTTTGCGCTCTCTTCGATGAGACGGCCAAAGGTAACGGCTGCACGCTATGACGGGCGCTTGACGAGGCGTGACTACTGGTACAGGTACACGCTTTCGGCAGCGCATGGCGGCCGGTCCTTGCCCTCGATCTCGTACTTGATGCCATAGGTGGCCTCGACGGTGCCCTTATCGCGCAACTTGGCCGACAGCAGCGTGACGTGTCCGCGAACCCGCGCCCCCACATGCAGCGGCGCCGGGAACCGCACCTTGTTCACGCCATAGTTGAGCACCGCATCGTATGACGCGATCTCAAGCACCTCGTCCAGGAATGCCGGGGCGAGTGCGAGCGTCAGGTATCCGTGCACGATGGTCCCGCCGAACGGGCCGGCCTTGGCGCGTTCGGTATCGGTGTGGATCCACTGCCGGTCACCGGTCGCGTCCGCGAACTCGTTGACCTGTTCCTGGGTGATCTGAACCCAACTGCTGGTACCCAATTCGACTCTGCCCAGCGACAGCAGCTCCTGTGGTGTTGCCAGCTTGGTGGACATACCGCGCACTCCTCTTCGGGTCGTGGTGCCTGATCGCATTACCGACTTGTCGTGTCGACTGGACCCTTCTTACCCGAGATCGCATGCCTGCCACGGGACAATGCCGAAATCCGGGAGAGCGGTAGATGCGGGTAATGTTTGCCAACATGAGGTGGTCGGTGCCGGTGCTGGTCGCGTTGTTGCTCGTGGTGACGGGCTGTCAACGTGGAGTCGACGGGGAGGCCACGGCGGAGAGGGGATCCGTATCTGCCGGGCCGATCCAGCCCGCGCAGCTCGACCAACTCCTCACTCCGGCGCAATCGTTGAGCGTGACGCCGGGAAAGCCGCTGTTCGAAACCGATATGCAGTCGATTCTGTGGATCGGTGCCGAGCCCGCTGAATGTCAGGGGGTCGTCGGTTACGGCCGCTATCCGCTCTTCCCCACGAACTACACCGGACGAGAAGCGCGGACGCAGACCGATAACCAGTACCCGAATCAGCATCAGCTCCTGGAGGTGTCGGCTACCTATCCCGGCGATTTTCAGGCGGCTCGGTTCCTCGAATCGATGCGCGCGACCGTATCCAAGTGTCAGCTTCCGGTCGCTGCCTGGGGCGATGACCAGAAACGCCATACGGTCACGCCCGGTCCAGTGGTTCCTGGCTCGCCGGACATGGTCCGTTGGTCGACGAATCTCGATGGTGATCAATGGATTTGCGAGTTCGCCGTGATCGCCAAGGCGAATGTGATCGCGCAGCTGGTCACCTGCTCGGCGGATCGGTCGATCGACAACACCGCGCTGTCGAACAATCGACTCGAGAAAATCGAGGAGCTGCTCAACTCCAAGGTCTAAGCGCCGGTCAGGACGCTTCGCGTGCCGCGATGTCCTGGGAGAGCAGATGCTCGGCTCGTTCGATGATGGCATCGACGGTGAAGTCGAAGTGGGCGTCGGAGATGGACGCGATCGAATGACCGCGAGACGCCAGATCATGCAGGGTGGGGGCGAGCGTGGCGTTCGGTACCAGGCTGCGGGCCTCACCGGACGCGGGCATGACGGTGTCCATGTGCTCAAGCACCACGATGCCGCGAATATGCAAGGACAGGGCGAAATACACGTCTAGCGCGTTGTCCGGGCTGAAGCCGACACCGATCAGGGTTTGGACAAGCGATTCCAGGTTCTGAATGCTCGCCTGTAATGCCTCGTTGCTGAGCTCGCTGGTGCGCATCAGGATGAGTTCAACCAGCACTGGGCGTTCCCGAAATGCCTCGCGCATCCGGCGGGTATGGCTGCGCAGCGCGTCCTGCCAGGTTTCGTCGCCAATGAAGGGTGCAGCGAAGTGATACTGCTTGGTGGCGCGGTCGGTCATCGCGTCGAGCAGCTCGCCCTTTTTGCGGAAGTACCAGTAGATACTGGTCACACCGACATCGAGATGCTTCGCTAGCAGCGGCATGCTCAGCCCACAGATCCCTATTTCCTCGGCGAGCTCGAAGGCTCCGGCGATGATGTCCTCGGCGGTGATGGACCCGCGGCGCCGTCGTTCCCGCTTAGGGCTTTGTGCGCTGGTCGTCCTGGCCTCACGGCCGACACCGGCATGTCGCATGTGTAATCCTCGTCGTGCCCCCGTTGCATCGATCTGCCCCGCCCCACGGACAAAGAGCCCTGATAGCAAGTTCGCAGGATACCGCAGGGACCTGTGAGAGCGGTCGGCTCCCTGTCGCGCACAATTCGCTGAGCCGGTGAGATCCGGTCCGCCTCGGGGATTTGCGCAGCGCGGTCTCAGGTGGTGGTGGCGTCGCAGTGACCCACCGCACCACGTCGCCGATCTGGTAATACCTCTGTGCGGTGTGGCGACGTGCGGGCACCATTGACACGCGCAGCTGGCGGCATCAAGAAGGGTGTGGCGATGGCAATCGACAGGGATATCGACAGCGATATCGAAAAGGAACCGGCACCGGACGCCAACGAGCTGGCACCGGAGGCGTCGGTACTGAAGCCAGAGAAGACGCGCTGGTGGGTGCGGCACTATACCTTCACGGGCACCGCCGTGGGCCTGGTCTTTCTCTGGCTGTCGATGACTCCGTCGTTGCTTCCACGGGGGCCGCTTTTTCAGGCGCTGGTGAGCGGGGGCTCAGGTGCCATCGGCTACGCGCTTGGTGTGCTGGCGGTGTGGCTGGTGCGGTACATGCGGTCGAAGGATTCGAGTCCGAAGGCGCCTCGCTTCGCCTGGTGGGTCCTCATCGTGGTCGGAATCATCGGCACCGCCGCGATGATCGTGTGGTTCCACTTCTGGCAGGACCGTGTGCGTGACCTCATGGGTGTGCCGAGGCTAAGTTTCTGGGCGCACCCGCAGACCGCTGTGCTGTCGATCATCGTTTTATTCATCCTGGTCGAGATCGGACAGCAGATCCGTCGGCTGATTCTGTTCCTGATCGAACGGCTCAACCGCGTGGCCCCCAAACGAGTCTCGGCTGTGGTTGCCGTCACGCTGGTGGTGGTTCTTGCGATGGCACTCATCAACGGCGTTGTCGTCAGGGTGGCAATGGATTTCTTGAACAACACCTTCTCGGCGGTCAACAACGAGGAGAACCCGGACAATCCTGCGCCAACGACATCGCTGCGTTCGGGCGGGCCGGGTTCGCTGGTCTCCTGGGCGTCGTTGGGCAATCAGGGCCGTGCCTTCATCGGCGGCGGTGCCACCACACAGGAGCTCTCGGCGTTCAATAAGGCACGGGCGACCGAACCGATCAGGGCCTACGCGGGCCTGGAATCCGCCGATGGAATCAAGGCGACGGCCGAGCTCGCGGCCCGTGAACTGGAACGCGAGGGTGGTCTGCACCGCAAGGTGGTGGCGGTGGCCACGACGACGGGAACCGGCTGGATCAACCAGGCCGAGGCGGACGCCCTCGAATACATGTACAACGGCGACACCGCCATCGTCAGCATGCAGTATTCATTCCTGCCCAGCTGGCTCTCGTTCCTGGTGGACAAGGAGAACGCGCGTCAGGCGGGGCAGGCGTTGTTCGAGGCCGTGTCCGCGCGGGTCCGCGCCATGCCGGAGGGTGTGCGGCCCAAGCTTGTGGTGTTCGGGGAGAGCCTCGGATCGTTCGGCGGCGAGGCACCGTTTCTGTCGGTGAACAACATCGTGGCGCGCACGGACGGTGCGCTGTTCTCCGGCCCGACCTTCAACAACTCCATGTGGCTGGAGGCCACGCATAACCGCGATGACGGATCGCCGGAGGTGCTGCCCATCTACGACAAGGGACGAAACGTTCGATTCGTTTCGCGCCCAGAGGATCTCAAACGCCCCGCCGCTACCTGGGCGCGCCCGCGCATTGTGTATCTGCAGCACGCATCGGATCCGATCGCCTGGTGGAATCCCGACCTCATCCTGAGTAAGCCGGACTGGCTGCGCGAGCCCCGCGGCTATGACGTGCTGCCGAGCATGGAGTGGATACCGTTCGTGACGTTCCTGCAGGTCTCTGCCGACATGGCGGTCGCGGTCAACGTCCCCGATGGGCATGGTCACGTCTACGTACAGGCGGTCGCCAACGCGTGGGCAGACATCCTGCAGCCACCTGGATGGACAGCGGAAAAGACCGAACGGCTGCGCCCACTGCTGCACTCAGGGGCGTAGCGGGCCGACCTCATGGGCGGTTGTTCCGTACGGTGGCTGGGTGAACCACACCCTGGGGTCGAGTAACTATGTGACCACCTCCGACGGGCGCGCGTTGCATTACATGGTCGCCGGAACTGGTGATCCGACCGTGGTCTTCGAGTCCGGAATGGGCTTCTCGCGGTCGGCGTGGGGGCTCGTGCAACCCCTTGTCGCCCAGCGTTTTCGGGCGGTGGTCTACGACCGGGCGAACTTGGGGCGCAGCGATGACGATCATCAGCCGCGCACGCTGGAGCGAATCACCGAGGACCTTGGTGCCCTACTGGCGGCGCTCGGTTCGGGCCCCTACATCCTGGTGGGCCACAGCTATGGCGGAACCATCGCACTGGCCTCGACTGTGGCTGATCCGTCACGTATCGCGGGCATCGTTCTGGTCGATCACTCCGACGAGAACCTCGACGCCTACTACCGCCCGGCTTCGCCTGGCCTGCGGCTCCTCGGCGTGATCCATCGTGCGGTGCTCGACGTGATGGGGCGGGTCGGTCTGCTGCCGTATCTCATTCGCCGCATGATGCCCCGGATGCCACGCGACGTCGTCGATGACATCACGTCCGAAGATCTGACGTGGCGAGCGGGGCGTGCCGCCAACGAGGAGGACCGCCGCTTTGTCGCCGGGGTGACCGGGTTGCGCGATAACCCGCCCGTGATCAACGGAATCCCCATCACCGTCATATCGGGAGCGCGTGCGGAGTTTCTCAATGAGGAGACACGGTCAGAGCTGAACGCTGCCCACCAGTTGACGGCGCATCGGCTCGGTGCGCGTCACGTAGTTGCTCGCAAATCCGGACATCAGATCGTCCTCACGGAACCGCGATTGATCGCCGATGAGGTGTTTCGGATGGCGGACAGTTAGGTAGCGCTGTGCCGTATGTGACACGCGTGGCTGCCGTGCTTATTGAGGTAGCTGTCGTAATCTGAGGTTTGAGTTATTCAAGCGCTCGGAACGGCCTTGTGAGGTAGCAGTCGTGTCACTATCCCGTCGGGATGTCCTCAAATACGCCGCGGCCATGCCCGCCGCGGCGGTGCTGGGTAGTGCCGTCTCTTCCGCGCTGGCACCCTCGCAGGCCAACGCGGCCTCGTTGGGGACCCTCATCGATTACGCGGGCGGAGTACCGACTCCCGAGTCGATCAAGGCCGCAGGACATCTGGGAGCTATTCGGTACGTCTCCGATCCGCGCAGCCCGGGACTGTCGGCCGGTAAGCCCATCAAGCTCGCCGAAGCGCGCGATCTGTATCGGGCCGGTTTGAAGATCGTCTCCAACTATCAGTACGGCAAGCAGGACACCGCCGATTGGCTTGGCGGCCAGGAAGCCGGGATCAAACACGCGCAGCGTGGTTGGCAGCTGCATATCGCGGCCGGCGGCTCCTACAACGTGCCGATCTACGTTTCGATCGACGACAACCCGACACCTGAGCAGTACAAGAATCAGGTGGCGCCCTACCTGAGGGCGTGGGAATCAGTGGTGGGGCATGCCCGTACTGGGCTGTACGGCAACTCCAAGACCATCGATTGGGCGCTGCAGGACGGGCTGTGCTCTTACTTCTGGCAGCACAACTGGGGCAGCCCCAAGGGCTTCGTTCACCCCGAGGCACACCTGCACCAGTTCGAGATCGACAAGCGTCAAGTCGGCGGAATCGGCGTCGATCTCAACGACATTCTCAAGCCCGCCTTCGGGCAGTGGGTCTGACACCGGTCTGAGCGCAGACCTCACCGGCGCTGCGGCGCCTCCCGTGTGGATGGCAACGCCCTTGCAGTAGCCCGCGCTTCAATTCCACATCACGTGATATGGCCACTTACTCCGACCGCGATTGAGCACAGCGAACGCGTGGGTGAACTCATAGGCGGCGTCATGCGGTCATGGCGCGCCGCCCGCGGGACGGCCGACGTCCTTCGCGGTGTGCTGAAAACGGGTGGGGGACCACGGAACCACCACGCCGGGCGATTCGTGGTCTGGCGGTAGTGGGATGTCGACATTGATCCCGACATCGCGGGATAGTGGCGAGGTTCCTGCGCCCGGAGGCGTAGCTGGACAAACCTCATTGGCCACACGCGTCACAGAAGGGGGAGCCGCTCTGCAATATCAGCAAACATGTGGCACGTATTCTGGGAATTCGCGGTCTGGATGGCATTGTTGCGGCTGCTGGATGCGACACGCGCGAGCGTCGGCGGTACTATCGAAATCAAACATAACGATTCGATAACAATCGATGTCTGATCTGCGATGTTATACCTACTCGACCGTAACCACCTGCATGCAGCGCGTTTGATTCGGCGGTCAGTTGCCAGCGCCTGGCCTGCTGTTACGTAAGCGGTGGTTACTCTCGCGTAGAACTCGGCAGTAACTATTACGCCAGAAGAAATCGTCACCCCTCTTATGACACTCTTAAATCCAGACCTGCGGTGATGGTGCATATGCACGTGCCTCAACGCCCCCGATCGACAAGGACGACGACACGGGTGCGGCTGGACTCACGACTGACGGAAAGACGGGTAGCGGCGACGTGACGATCAACGAATACGACAAGGTGACCAGCGCTGAGGATCCCGACGCGAACGGCGCGGTCGATCCGGGCCCCAGTGCGGGACCCGCGCTGATCGACCGTCTGGAGTCTGGTGAGCCCTACGCAGTGGCCTTCGGAGGTCAAGGCAGCGACTGGCTGGAATCACTCGCAGAACTGGCGGCTTCGGCCGGTATCGAATCGGAGCTGGCCACCCTCGCTGGTGAGGCCGAGCTGCGGCTGGAGCCTGTCGCCAAGGAGCTCGTGGTCGTGCGTCCGGTCGGTTTCACCCCGCTTACCTGGGTGCGTGCGCTGACCGCTGAGGAGCCCGTACCCGCCGCCGCGCAGCTGACCTCGGCCGCGGTGTCCATGCCGGGTGTACTGCTGGCGCAGCTGGCCGCGGTCCGCGCGCTGAAGATCCAGGGCCTCGATGTGGCCCAGCTGCCACCGGTCGCCGTCATCGGGCACTCGCAGGGTGTGCTGGCCGTCGAGGCGCTCAAGGCCCATGGTGCCCGCGATGTCGAGCTGCTGGCCATCGCTCAGCTGGTCGGTGCCGCTGCCACCCTGGTCGCGCGCCGCCGCGGCATCGTGGTGCGCGGCAACCGCACTCCCATGGTGTCGGTGACCAATGTCGACCCCGAACGCATCAAGGCACTTCTTGACGAGTTTGCCCAGGATGTCCGTACTGTTCAGCCGCCCGCGCTGTCCATCCGTAACGGTCGCCGCTCGGTCGTCATCACCGGTACTCCCGAGCAGCTGTCGCGTTTCGAGTTGTACTGCGAGCAGATCGCCGACCGCGAGGCCGCCGAGCGCAAGGACAAGGTGCGCGGGGGCGCGGTCTTCAGCCCGGTCTTCGACCCGGTCAATGTGGAGGTGGGCTTCCATACCCCACGCCTGGCCGACGGCGTCGAGATCGCCGGTCGCTGGGCGGCGGCCGCAGGGCTCGACGTCGAACTGACCAAGGCCCTGACCGAGTCCATCCTCGTCACCCCGGTCGATTGGGTGAACGAGGTGAACCATGTCGCTGACGCCGGCGCCCGCTGGATCCTCGACCTGGGTCCCGGCGATCTCCTGACTCGCCTGACCGCCCCGGTCATCCGTGGCCTGGGGATCGGCATCGTGCCCACCGCCACCCGCGGGGGACAGCGAAACCTGTTCACCCACGGTGCGGTTCCCGAGGTCGCCCGCGCCTGGACCAGCTTCGCGCCCACCGTGGTGTCACTGCCCGACGGTTCGGTGAAGCTGTCCACCAAGTTCACTCGCCTCACCGGCCGTTCACCGATTCTGCTTGCGGGCATGACCCCGACCACCGTCGATTCGAAAATCGTTGCGGCCGCGGCTAATGCGGGTCACTGGTCCGAACTCGCCGGTGGTGGGCAGGTCACCGAAGAGATCTTCAATGCCCGCATAGAAGAGCTCACCGGTCTGCTGGAGCCGGGACGCCAGATCCAGTTCAACTCCTTGTTCCTGGATCCCTACCTGTGGAAACTGCAGGTTGGCTCGAAGCGTTTGGTGCAGAAGGCCCGTCAGGCCGGTGCGCCTATCGACGGAGTCGTTGTGACCGCCGGCATCCCCGAGCTGGAAGAGGCCGTCGCGCTCATCGACGAGCTCACCGAGATCGGCTTCAGCCATATCGTGTTCAAGCCGGGCACGGTCGAGCAGATCCGCTCCGTCGTGCGCATCGCCGCCGAGGTCCCGACCCGTCCGATCATCATGCACGTCGAGGGTGGCCGCGCCGGTGGACACCACTCCTGGGAGGATCTCGACGACCTGCTGCTGGCCACCTACTCGGAGCTGCGTTCGCGCTCCAACATCACCGTATGTGTCGGCGGCGGCATTGGCACGCCCGAGCAGGCTGCCGAATACCTCAGCGGCCGTTGGGCATTGAAGTTCGGATTCCCGTTGATGCCGGTCGACGGCATCCTGGTCGGCACTGCGGCCATGGCCACTCTGGAGGCCACCACCTCGCCCTCGGTCAAGCAGATGCTGGTCGAGACCCAAGGCACTCCTGAATGGGTTCCCGCCGGAAAAGCCCAGGGCGGCATGGCTTCCGGGCGTAGCCAGCTGGGTGCTGACATTCACGAGATCGACAACGCGGCCTCCCGCTGCGGTCGTTTGCTTGATGATGTCGCCGGTGATGAGGATGCGGTGTCCAAGCGCCGCGACGAGATCATTGCCGCGATGGAGCTGACCGCCAAGCAGTATTTCGGCGATGTCGCCGAAATGACGTACGCGCAGTGGCTGAATCGCTATGTGGAGCTGTCCATCGGTGACGGTGACAGCACCGCCGATACCGCGGTGGCGCACTCGCCGTGGCTGGATATCACCTGGCGCGATCGGTTCGAGCAGATGCTCAAGCGCGCCGAGGCCCGGTTGCATCCCAAGGAATTCGGTCCTGTCGAAACGCTGTTCGCCGACGAGTCCCTGGTGGAACGCCCGGCCGATGCCATCGCGGCACTGCTGCAGCGCTACCCCGATGCCGAGGCCATCAAGCTGCACCCGGCCGACGTGCCCTTCTTCGTCGCGCTCTGCAAGACGCTGGGTAAGCCCGTCAATTTCGTGCCCGTCATCGACAAGGATGTGCGCCGCTGGTGGCGCAGCGACTCGCTGTGGCAGGCCCACGACGCGCGCTACACCGCCGAGCAGGTATGCATCATTCCCGGCACCGCCGCGGTCGCCGGGATCACCCGGGTCGACGAGCCGGTGGGCGACTTGCTCAACCGGTTCGAGCAGACCGCTATCGACGAGGTTGTCGCCAGCGGTGCGGAGCCGTTGCCGGTGCGTTCGCGTCTGCGTCGCCGCTGGGATGTCGAGGGTCCGTTGGCCAGCGTGCTGGACGCGCCAGATGTGCTGTGGTCCGGACGCATTGCCGTTAACCCGGTGCACCGGATCGCTCCCGATGGCGCTTGGCAGGTCTTCGAGGACCGCACCGCTTCGCATCCGTCGACCGGCGCACGCCTCGAGGTCACCGGTGACGACTCGGTGCGTCTGAGCGTGCCGCTGTCGGGTATCTGGGTCGACATCGACCTGACCCTGCCTGTCACAACTCGCGACGGTGGTACCCCGGTGGTGACCACCGAGGCCGCGGCCGCCGCCATGCGGACCGTGCTCGCGGTGGCCGCCGGCGCTGAGGATCAGGCAGGCCTTCCGGCCGTCCGCAATGGCGCGGCACGCGTTGTCGCGCAGTGGGATCCGGAGCGTGTCGCCGACCACACCGGCGTCACCGCGGTGCTTCCGTCGCCGCTGGCGCCAGGGTCGTCGATCGTGCCGGATGCGCTGGTCGGCCTGTGCTGGCCCGCGGTGTTCGCCGCCATCGGTGATGCCAAGACGGAGGACGGCACGGGCGTCATCGAGGGTCTGCTCTCGCTGGTGCATCTGGATCACGCCGCCCACCTGGTCTCCGCACTTCCCGCAGAGGCCGCTGAACTTACTGTCACCGCAACGGCTTCCACGGCCACCGATACCGAGGTGGGTCGCGTTGTTCCGGTTGAGGTCACCGTGGCGACGGCCGAGGGCACGGTGCTGGCCACACTCCAGGAGCGGTTCGCGATTCTGGGCCGCACCGGGGCAGCCGAACTCACCGACCCGGTGCGTGCCGGTGGTGCGCTTTCCGAGCACGAAGAGGACACCACTCGTCGCCGTCGCCGTGATGCCAAGATCTTCGCGCCGACCGACATGCGGGCGTTCGCGGTGGTCTCGGGTGATCACAACCCGATCCACACCGACAAGTCGGCAGCGCTGCTGGCCGGGCTGGGATCGCCCATCGTGCATGGCATGTGGCTTTCGGCCGCCGCGCAGCACGTGGTGACCTCCGCCGACGCTTCCAGCACTCCGCCGCGCACACTGGTCGGCTGGAC
Organism: Mycobacterium sp. D16Q16; assembly: GCF_002013745.1. Taxonomy (NCBI): domain Bacteria; kingdom Bacillati; phylum Actinomycetota; class Actinomycetes; order Mycobacteriales; family Mycobacteriaceae; genus Mycobacterium; species Mycobacterium sp. D16Q16. The sequence goes on along the minus strand of NZ_MAEY01000001.1, from coordinate 276,547 downwards.
CTCTCGGTTCCTGGGCATGGTGCAGCCGGGCGATGAGGTTGACGTGCGGGTCGACCGTGTGGGAATCGATTCCGGCGCAGAGGTTGTGGAGGTCCAGGCCAAGGTCGGTACCGACCTCGTGATGTCGGCGACCGCCCGGCTCGCGGCCCCCAAGACGGTGTACGCCTTCCCGGGGCAGGGCATCCAGCACAAGGGCATGGGCATGGACGTGCGTTCACGCTCCAAGGCCGCTCGCAAGGTCTGGGACAAGGCCGACAAGTTCACCCGTGAGCGTCTCGGTTTCTCCGTGCTGCACGTGGTCAAGGACAACCCGACAAGCCTCATCGCCGGTGGTGTCCACTACCAGCACCCCGAGGGCGTGCTGTACCTGACGCAGTTCACCCAGGTGGCCATGGCCACGTTGGCCACCGCGCAGATCGCGGAGATGAAGGAGTCCGGCTCGTTCGTCGAGGACGCCATCACCTGTGGTCACTCCGTGGGCGAGTACACCGCGCTGGCCACGGTCAGTGGCGTCATTCCGCAGGATGGTCTGCTGGAGGTGGTGTTCCACCGCGGGTCGGCGATGCACGACATCGTGCCGCGAGATGAGCAGGGACGCAGTAACTACCGCCTGGCCGCGATCCGCCCGTCGCAGATCGGTTTGGAGGACGCCGACGTCCAGGCGTTCGTCGCGGGGATCGCCGAACGTAGCGGTGAGTTTCTTCAGATCGTGAACTTCAACCTGCGGGGCTCGCAGTACGCCATCGCCGGAACGGTGCGTGGCCTTGAGCTGTTGGAGGCCGAGGTCGAGAAGCGTCGCGAAGAGTTCGGCGGCCGTCGCTCCTTCATCATGGTGCCCGGCATCGATGTGCCGTTCCACTCCGAGGTGCTGCGGGTCGGCGTCGCCGAATTCCGCCGGTCTCTGGAGCGGGTGCTGCCCATGGATGGTGATCCGAACCTGATCATCGGCAAGTACATCCCGAACCTGGTGCCTAAGCCGTTCACCCTGGACCGTGAATTCATCCAGGAGATCCGCGATCTGGTTCCCGCCGAACCGCTCGACGAGGTGCTCGCTGATTACGACACCTGGCGCAACGAGAAGCCGGTGTTGTTGTGCCGCAAGGTTCTTATCGAGCTGCTTGCCTGGCAGTTCGCCAGCCCGGTGCGGTGGATCGAGACCCAGGACCTGCTGTTCACCGAAGAGGCCGCCGGCGGCCTCGGCGTGGAGCGGTTCGTCGAGGTGGGTGTGAAGTCGATGCCGACCGTCGCCGGTCTGGCCAACAACACCCTGAAGCTGCCCGAATTCAGCCATAGCTCGATCGAGGTGCTGAACGTCGAGCGCGATCACGCGGTGCTGTTCGGAACGGACAGCGATCCGGAGCCCGAGCCTGAGATTGAGGAGCCCGCGGAAAGCACTGCGGCCGCCTCCGGTTCCACCGAGGCTGCTGCTCCGGCTCCCGCTGCCGCCCCCGCGGCGCCCAGCGGTGGCCCACGGCCGGAGGACATCGGGTTCGACGCCTCCGACGCGACGCTCGCGCTCATCGCGTTGTCGACGAAGATGCGCATCGACCAGATCGAGCCGGTGGATTCGATCGAGAGCCTCACCGACGGTGCCTCGTCGCGTCGCAACCAGCTGCTGGTCGACCTGGGCTCCGAGCTGAACCTGAGCGCCATTGACGGTGCCGCAGAGGCAGATCTGTCCGGATTGCGGACGCAGGTCACCAAATTGGCGCGTACCTACAAGCCATTTGGTCCGGTGCTCTCGGACTCGATCAACGATCAGCTCAAGGCGGTCTTCGGGCCGTCGGGTAAGCGTCCGGCCGCCATCGGCGAGCGCCTCACCAAGACCTGGGAACTCGGTCCGGGCTGGGTCAAGCATGTGACCGTCGAGCTGTCGCTGGGTACCCGTGAGGGCACCAGCGTCCGTGGCGGCGATCTCGGTGGCCTGGCGCCCAGCACGCTGGCGGACGGGAACGCCGTCGACGCGGCGATCGACGCGGCCGTTGCCGCGGTGGCCGCGCGTCGTGGTGTTGGTGTGTCGCTGCCCTCGGCGGGTGGTGCCGGCGGCGCGACCGTCGACGCCGCCGCACTGAGCGAGTTCACCGACCAGATCACCGGGCGTGAAGGCGTTCTCGCCTCGGCCGCGCGTCTGGTGCTCGACCAGCTGGGTCTGTCGGCCCCGATCGTCACCCCCGAAGGCGCCACCGACACCGAGCTCGTCGAGCTGGTTTCCGCCGAATTGGGTTCGGACTGGCCGCGTTTGGTAGCGCCGACATTCGACGGCAAGAAGGCTGTGGTGTTCGACGACCGCTGGGCCAGTGCTCGCGAGGATCTGGCGCGGTTGTGGATCACCGAGGAAGACGAGATCGACAGCCAGTGGGCACAGTTGGCAGGCCAGTTCGAGGGCGCCGGGCATGCCGTTGCCACGCAGGCCAATTGGTGGCAGGGCAAGTCGTTGGCGCAGGGCCGCAATGTGCATGCCTCGCTGTTCGGACGGATCGCCGCCGGCGCCGAGAGCCCCGAGCAGGGCACGTGGGGCGACGAGGTCGCGGTGGTGACAGGTGCCTCCAAGGGCTCGATCGCCGCGGCCGTGGTCGCCGAGCTGCTGTCCGGTGGTGCGACGGTTGTCGCCACCACCTCGCGTCTTGACGAGGATCGATTGGCGTTCTACCGCAATCTGTACCGCGAGAGCGCGCGGTTCGGCGCCAGGCTGTGGGTGGTACCGGCCAACATGGCCTCGTACGCCGATATCGATGCACTGGTGCAGTGGGTGGGCACCGAGCAGTCCGAAAGCCTTGGGCCGATGTCGATCCACCTCAAGGACGCCCAGACCCCGACACTGTTGTTCCCGTTCGCCGCACCGAAGGTGGTCGGGGATCTGTCGGAGGCCGGTTCGCGTGCCGAGATGGAGATGAAGGTGCTGTTGTGGGCCGTGCAACGGCTCATCGGTGGTCTCTCGGCCATCGGCGCAGAGCGCGATATCGCCTCGCGTCTGCACGTGCTGCTCCCCGGTTCCCCGAACCGCGGCATGTTCGGCGGCGACGGTGCGTACGGCGAGTCCAAGGCGGCTCTCGACGCACTAGTCACTCGCTGGAAGGCGGAGTCGTCGTGGGCGTCGCGAGTCAGCCTGGCGCACGCGCTGATCGGCTGGACCCGCGGCACCGGGCTGATGGGTCACAACGACGCCATCGTCACCGCTGTCGAAGAAGCGGGAGTCACCACGTACTCCACCGCGGACATGGCATCCATGCTGTTGGCGCTGTGCTCACCCGAAGCACGCGTGCAGGCCGCACAGGCACCGGTGGAGAAGGACCTCACCGGTGGGCTGGCCGAGGTTGAACTCGACATGGCTGAGCTGGCCGCCAAGGCCCGCGAGGACATGGAGGCCAAGGCGAAGGCCGAGGCCGCTGCATCCGCCGATGAGGAGGACGATCCAAACCTCATCGCGGCACTGCCGTCTCCGCCACGGGGATACATCTCGACGCTGCCTCCGGAATGGGCCGACCTTGACGTCGACCCGGCCGATCTGGTGGTTATCGTCGGCGGTGGCGAGCTCGGTCCGCTGGGCTCCTCGCGTACCCGCTACGAGATGGAGGTCGACGACGAACTGTCGGCGGCCGGCGTGCTGGAACTCGCCTGGACCACCGGACTGGTCAAGTGGGAGAACGACCCCGAGGCCGGCTGGTACGACACCGAATCCGGTGAACTGGTGCCGGAATCGGAGCTGGTGGAGCGGTACCACGACAAGGTGGTCGGCAACATCGGTGTCCGCGAGTTCGTCGACGATGGCGCGATCGACCCCGATCACGCTTCGCCGCTACTGGTGTCGGTGTTCCTGGACAAGGACTTCACCTTCACGGTGTCGACCGAGGCCGAGGCTCGCGAGTTCGTGAAGTGGGACCCCGAGCACACGGTGATTCAGCCGTTGGCCGAGGGCAGCGACTGGCAGGTGACTCGCAAGGCGGGCACCGAGGTTCGCGTGCCGCGCAAGACCAAGCTGTCGCGGACTGTCGGTGCGCAGATTCCGACCGGTTTCGATCCCACCGTCTGGGGCATCACCCCGGACATGGTGAGCTCCATCGACCGGGTGGCGCTGTGGAACATGGTCGCGACGGTGGACGCCTTCCTGTCGGCGGGCTTCACCCCCACGGAGCTGATGCGTTGGGTGCACCCGAGCCTGGTGGCCAACACGCAGGGCACGGGCATGGGTGGCATGACCTCGATGCAGACCATGTACCACGGAAACCTGTTGGGCCGTAACAAGCCGAACGATATCCTGCAGGAAGTGCTACCGAACGTCGTTGCCGCGCACGTGGTTCAGTCGTACGTCGGCTCGTACGGCTCGATGATCCACCCGGTGGCGGCTTGCGCCACCGCGGCTGTCTCCGTCGAAGAAGGTGTCGACAAGATCCGCCTGGGTAAGGCGCATCTGGCATTGGCCGGTGGATTCGACGACCTGACACTGGAGGCCATCATCGGCTTCGGTGACATGGCGGCGACCGCTGACACGGAGATGATGCGGGCCAAGGGCATTGCGGATAAGCGATTCTCGCGTGCCAACGACCGTCGTCGCCTTGGCTTCGTCGAGGCCCAGGGTGGTGGCAGCGTGCTGCTGGCGCGCGGTGACCTGGCGCTCAAGATGGGTCTGCCGGTGCTCGCGGTGGTCGCGTACGCACAGTCGTTCGGTGACGGCGTGCACACCTCGATCCCGGCTCCGGGCCTGGGCGCGCTGGCGGCCGGCCGCGGTGGCAAGGATTCGGATCTGGCGCGCTCGCTCAACAAGCTGGGCGTCACCGCCGACGACATCGCCGTCATCTCCAAGCACGACACGTCCACGCTCGCGAACGATCCCAATGAGACCGAGCTGCATGAGCGGCTCGCGTCCTCGCTGGGACGCTCGGATGGTGCGCCGCTGTTCGTCATCTCGCAGAAGAACCTGACCGGCCACGCCAAGGGCGGTGCCGCGGTGTTCCAGATGCTGGGCCTGTGCCAGGTGCTGCGCGACGGCGTTATTCCGCCGAACCGCAGCCTGGACTGTGTCGACGACGAGCTGGCCACCAGCCAGCACTTCGTGTGGGTACGAGAGTCGCTGCCGCTCAAGGAGAAGCTGCCGCTGAAGGCGGGCCTGGTGACGAGCCTCGGCTTTGGCCACGTATCGGGTCTGGTGGCGCTCGTGCACCCGCAGGCGTTCATCGCGTCGCTGCGTCCCGAGGATCGTGACGACTACGAGAAGCGTTCGCGTGAGCGCGTTCTGTCCGGACAACGTCGCCTGGCCTCGGCCATGGCCGGCGGTCGCCCGATGTACGAGCGGCCGGACGGACGTCGCTTCGACCACGACCATGACGAGTCGGAGAAGCGTCAGGAAGCTTCGATGCTGCTGGATCCGGGTGCGCGCCTGAGTGAGGACGAGGTCTACCACCGGTGATTGTCGGTATCGGGATCGACCTAGTCACCATCTCCGAGTTCGGAGAGCAACTAGCTAGTCCCGGAACGGCTTTCGGGTCCGCGTTTACGCCGGGGGAGCGGCGTGACGCGTCCTCGAAGACCGGTGGTGAGGCGCGGTACCTGGCAGCCCGCTGGGCGGCCAAGGAGGCCGTCATCAAGGCGTGGTCGGGTTCGCGGTACTCGCAGCGGCCGGTGTTGCCGGAGAACATCCATCGCGACATCGAGGTCGTCACGGACACCTGGGGCCGCCCGCGTATTCGGCTCTCCGGGGCGATTGCCGAGTATTTGGCGGATATGACGATGCACGTGACCCTGACCCATGACGGTGATACCGCGGCGGCCTTCGTCGTGCTGGAGCAAGAAGGCGGGACCGAGTCCTAGCGTGGCCTCCCTTTCCGTCGAGTGCGAGTCTGACGCGGAATTTGGGTCAAAATTCCGCGTCACGCTCGCACTCGCTGCGCGCGCCTAAAGGACCTCCGGGGCTAGCGTGGCTTCTGCTCCGTGGTGAGCGTCGTGGCCGGTGTGATGAGGAATGTCGCGGCGAGTCCGGCCACCAGAAACGCGGCGGCCAAGTAGCTGCCCAACTCAACACCGTGAGCCATCGCCTGGCGTGCGGCGTCGGCGATTCCCGCGGTCTGTGGTTGACGGGCGAACTCGTCGATGGCGGCACCTGCGCTGCGGACAACCGCTCGGGTGAGTGCATCGGATTGTCCGGGAGGGATGCCCGCGGCGGCGAGAGTGTCGCTGAGCCGTGCGCTGATGGCGCTGAAGAAGGCTGTGGTCAGCACAGCGATCCCGAGGGCCGAGCCGAGCTGCCGGAAAACGCTCTGGATGCCGGAACCCTGGCCGGAGCTGCGCTCGGGAACATCGGCGAGCACCACGTTGGTCACCTGGGCGGTGGCGAAGCCGATGCCGATCCCGTACACGAACAGAGCCACCGCGAGGGCCCACCACGTGCTGTCCGGCCGGGCGATGTAGCCGAGCGCCGCTAACCCCACGGCCTCGAGCGTCAGCCCGATGCGGACCAGTCCCAGTGCCGAGATTCGTGACGTCATACCGAAACTCGCGCCGCTGGCCGCGAAGCTGCCGAGTGCAATGGGTACCAAAGCCAAGCCTGCTTGAACCGCGCTGTACCCCAACGCGAATTGCAGCCAGAGGGGGATCACGGCCACGATCCCGAATTCGCCCATCCCGATGATCAGCGTTGCGATGTTGCCGTTGCGGAAGGAGTCGATGGAGAAGAGCCGCACGTCCATCAGCGCCGCGGTCGGCTGCGCTGGATCGATATCGCGGGTCAGGGTGATCTGGCGGATGACAAAGGCGGCGAGGGACAGCACTGCCAGGACAAGTGCGGCGAACACCGGTGACAGGTCGAGCGTCCAGCGCGTGCCCAACAGCTCGAAGGGCTCAGTGGTGTGAATCCACCCGTACGTACGACCGTCGATCAGCCCGAAGGCAAGCAATCCCAGACCGAGGATCGAGAACACGGTTCCCGCGACATCGACGCGTGCCTGCGTGCGCGGTGAGCGTGGGATGAACACCATCGCACCGACGCAGATGACCGCGACGAGCGGAATGTTGATACCGAAAGCCCAACGCCACGAGGCATGTTCGGATAGCCACCCGCCGAGCAGGGGGCCCAGCGCCGTCGCGGCACCGATGGTCGAACCCCAGACGGCAAAGGCCTGGCCGCGCGCCTTACCGGTGAACTGCGCGTTGAGCAGTGCGAGCGACGTCGGCAGGATCAGCGCGGCCCCGGCGCCCTGCAGAAAGCGGGCCAGTATCAACCAGCTGCCGGTGGTGGCGATACCTGCCAGCAGGCTCGTCACGCCGAAAATCACTACCCCGGTAAGGAAGACGCGGCGGGCACCGAGAATGTCGGAGACACGTCCGACGAGCAGCAGCAGTGCCGCGAAGACGATCGCGTATGACTCCTGCACCCACTGCGCCTGTGCCGATGTGACTCCGAGATCGCGCACGATCGAGGGGATGATGACATTGACGATCGTCGTGTCGACGACGATCAGCGCCACCCCCAGCGAGATGGCGGCTAAGCCCAGCCACTTGCGGGCGGTCTCTGCCATGGGAGTCCTCAACGGTTAGGGGCTTCGTAATCGCTTTGGTCCCATGCGGCGACGGGCAAGGTCAGATACACACCCGCCGTCTGTCCGTCTTCGAGGGCGTTTCGCACCGCGTCGTGGATCGCCTGGGCGCGGTGCTGACGGTCCTCCGCTCGGTCGCTGAACCACTTCGACTTCACCTCGACGAGGACGTCGATATCGAAACGGTCGAATGGCCCGACCTCGTGGAATCGGATCAGCACATCGCCGGGCTGGAGGTGGTGGTCGTAGGGCTCGTCCGCGCACTGCACCGCCAGGGAGACCGCGTGAGGCAGAACTTCGGCCAGCCTTGCGCGGGTGCCATTTGTGACCGCGGGGCCGCAGGTGATGTCGATCAGTGGCATCTGATCTACACGGATATGTCGCGGCGCAGTTTGGCGACGTGTCCGGTGGCCTTCACGTTGTACTGCGCCACCTCAATCTTGCCCTTTTCGTCCACGACGAAGGTCGATCGGATGACGCCCTCGACGATCTTCCCGTACAGCTTCTTCTCGCCGAAGGCGCCGTACGCGGTCAGCGTCGTCTTGTCGGGGTCGGACAGCAACGGGAAGTTCACGCCATCGCGCTCCCGGAACTTCGCCAGCTTCTCGGGCTTGTCGGGCGAGATGCCGATGACGTCGAGGCCCGCGCCGTTGAGTTCGGCGAGGCTGTCGCGGAAGTCGCAGGCCTGTTTGGTGCAGCCGGGCGTCATGGCGGCCGGATAGAAGTAGATGATCACCTTGCGACCCTTGTAGGACGACAGGGATACCTTCTCGCCGTCGGCGTCGAGCAGGGTGAACGCCGGGGCCTTATCGCCAACTTCGAGCCGCTTGGTTTCCGCCATGACCGGTGCCTTTCTGTTGACCCGTACAGTTGTTGCCCTAGGGTAGTTGCTTGAGTGTCAACCGCGGACGTGGAGGAGTGCAGGTGGCCAGGGATCCCGAGGCAATCAAGGCCGATATCGACAAGGCCCGCGACCAGCTCGCGGCAACAGTCGACACCCTGAGCGACCGCGCCAATCCGCAGCGCCTGGCCGAGGACGCCAAGGCGTCGGTGCTTGCGACGCTCAACAAGCCGGCCATCAAATTCACCATCCTCGGTGTCGGCGCCGTGGTTGCCGCACTGGTGGCGCGCAAGGTTCTGCGCAAGTTCCGTCGCGACTGATTGCGCGCCTTACTCAAGCCGTAAAGCTGGCTCCGTCGATCACGAACCGGTACCGCACATCGCTCTTGAGTACCCGTGCATAGGGCCTCGTTGATCTGAGGCGCCTCAATCTTCTCTACCAGCGCTGCGATGCCCTTGGCCGCGCAGAAGTCGAGCATTTCCTGGGTTTCGGCGATTCCGCCGATTGGTGAGCCCGCCCAGCGGCGGCGTCCGAAGACCAGCGGCGAGGGCTTGAAATTGATCGGGTCCTCCGGCAGCCCCAGTTGAACCAGCGTCCCGTCCTTATCCAGGAGCCACAGCAGGCCTTCGACGTCGATCCCGTCGGAGACCGTGTTGAGGATCAGATCGAAGGAGGACGCGAGCTTGGTGAAGGTGGCCGGGTCGCTGGTTGCGTAGTAGTGGTCTGCACCGAGGCTCAGGCCATCCTCCTGCTTGCGCAGTGATTGGCTCAGCACCGTCACTTCGGCGCCCAGCGCGTGGGCGATCTGGACACCCATATGGCCAAGGCCCCCAAGGCCAATGACGCCGACACGAGTGCCGGGGCCGGCCCCCCAATGGTGCAGTGGGGAGTACATGGTGATTCCGGCACACAGCAGCGGAGCGGCCTGATCGAGAGGAAGCGCGTCCGGAATCCTCAGCGCGAATGCCTCATCCACCACGATGAGGTCGCTGTACCCGCCATAGGTCGGCCGTCCGTCCTTGCCCACCGCGTTGTACGTGCCAACAAAGCCGCCCTCGCCGTTGCAGAACTGCTCTTCGCCTGATTTGCAGTTGGCGCACTCGCCGCACGAGCCGACCATGCAGCCGACACCGGCGCGGTCGCCAACCTTGAACTTCTCGACCTCGCTGCCGACCTGGGTTACCACACCGGCGATCTCGTGCCCCGGCACCACGGGGAAGCTCGCGGGTCCCCAATGGTTGCTTACCGTGTGGATGTCGCTGTTGCAGATTCCGGCCCAAACGATATCGATGACAATGTCTTTCGGGCCGGGTTCGCGACGCTCGACCACAGTCGGGCGAAGTGGCTCCGTCGGGGAGAAGGCGGCATACGCGGGGACAGACAACGTCACGAGGAACTCCTCGCATCATGGTCGTTTGTGAATATGAGAAGCCTAGGAACTGGAGTGCGCTCCAGGTCAAGTTGGGAGCGTGCGGTGTTGCCGCAGGTCTAGAACTCGAACCGCAGAATGCGCGCGGAGCGTCTCATCGACGCGCTGTACCGCGCCAGCCGCGACGATATCCGCAGCCAGGCCGGAAACAGTTCCACCTCGGAGGCATCCACCAGGCTGAACTCTTCGACGAATCGCAGCTTGGGGTTCCAGCGCTCCGGGGTGCGCGGATCGTCGTAGCCCTCAAACCCGCGCAACTGGTTGACCTTCTTGAACATCTTCTGCGGGAACAGCTTTGAAATCCACACGCCCACCACCATGCGGCCGTAGTCGTTGAACGCCAGCTGTCCGGCGGGGAAGTGATCGGTGACAGCCCGCATGGTGGAGATGATCTGTTCCTTGGTCAGGAAGGCGAAGAACCCGTCGGCGACCACCATCGCCGGACGATCCGACGGTATGTCGGCAATCCACGCCGGGTCGGTGATGGACACCCCGATGGTGTGCTCTGCCGGGCCCGGAGGCATGACCTCATCGCGCAGTCGAGCCATCCCGGGTAGATCGATGCTGTACCAATCGACGGTGGCCGGCGGCTGGATGCGTCGATACCCATCGTCCAGACCCGCACCGAGGTCGACGACCACCGCGTTGGGGTGCTGGGTGATGAACCTCCGCACGCGATCGTCGAGAAGCTTTGCGCGTAAAGCTGATTGGCATGCTACTGGAGCGAGCACCCCCAGTGCGTCGAAGTCGTAATCGATCTGGTCGACGGCGGCCGTCGCGCCTGGATCCGGCAGGATCGGTCGCGGCCAGCCGTCGTTGACGGCCCGTGCCTTCAGGGTGAGAAAGGCGGTCTCTTCCTCCGGGGTGATGCCGCTGGTGTCAATGCCCATGCGTTCGACTATACAAGCGTGTAGTCAATTGTCCATTCGTGTAGCCTATGGCGATGAAGAGCCCGGATCCTGACGACCTCACCGCCCGCGCCCGGATTCGTGACGCGGCATTGCATGAGTTCGGTGAGAAGGGATACGACGGCGCCACCATTCGGGGCATTGCCGCACGAGCCGGAGTGTCCTCTGGGCTGTTGCGCCACCACTTCGGGTCCAAGCAGGAGCTGCGGGACGCGTGCGATGAGTACCTGGTCAAGACGATGCGGGACATCAACGAGCAGGTTCAGGCGAACGTGGAACGCGGTGACGTGCACTATGTTTCGGCCCGCATTCCGATCGGTCAATACCAGGACTACATCAGCAGGGCGCTTGTCGACGGTTCCGCGGGGCAGGTGTTCGACGAGCTGGTCGCGATGACCGAGGGCTGGCTGGCGAGTGCCGACCACAACCGCGTGTTCCCGGCCGATGTCGACGTCAAGTCCCGGGCGACCGTTATCACCGCGATGGCCTTGGCTGTGCCGCTGCTCCAGCAACATGTTTCGCGGGGGCTGGGCATCGACGTCAATTCTCCCGAGGGTGACCTGAAGATGGCGGCGACCCTTGTCGACGTCTACGCCAACCCCTTGTTGACTCCGGAGCAGGCACAATCTGCGAGGGAGGATCTCGCGCGCAGAATGAGGTAGCTATATCTTATTGAGCAATATTCGCTGCATAGGGTGGCAAGTATGTCTTCACCTGGTTACTCTGAGCGCGTGCCAGGTTTCCGTGAGCGGGCGGTACTCCGATGATTATTGTCGCTGGTCTGCGGGTGGACGCGACTGCGATGAAAGCGACAGCGATGCTGCTCTACGTCGTCGGATTCGCGTTCACGGTGTTTTTTGGCATCGACAGGGTGCGGCTTGCCGTGGTGCTTCTCGTTGGTATCGCAGCGACGTTCTTGCACTACTGGCCGGTGCGCGAGAAGTTCGACCGAATCTCCCTTGCGGTTGCGCTCGGCCTGGTGATCGCGTTCGTGCTCGACGCGTGGTCAACCAGGGTTATCGAGCAGACGATGGTGCCCAGTATCGGAATCGGCGTGGTGCGCCTGCTGGCCTGGCTGCTGTCGGTGGCCGGGATCCTAGCGTTCCCTCGTCGCTTGATCGACAGGGACGACGCCCCGGACGCCTAGGCTCCCGTTCTTTCCAGCCGCGACGGCCGCGTCACCAGGTATGAGAGCACACCGGCGGTGCGGGGCGAGCGCGCCTTTGACCATCGGAACAGCAGCCCGTGCAGCAGCGGTACCGGTGACCACCAGAACCACGTGCCGAGCAGCCCTGCCACGGCAGGTACGACGAACGTTCTGACGATGAGCGTGTCGATGATCAGCCCAACGCCAATGGCGGTGCCCACCTGCTCGATGCTCAGCACATCGCTGGAGAGCATCGCGAACATGGTGATGCCGAAGACGATTCCGGCCGTGGTGACCACGCCGCCTGTGCCGCCGAAGGCGCGGATCATCCCGGTGCGCAGGCCGGCGCCATCCAGGAATATCTCCTCACGCATACGCATGGTGAACAACAGGTTGTAGTCGGCGCCCACCGCCACCAGTGCGATGAGGGCGATCGACGGGACCGACCAGTGCAGGTCGCGCCCTAACAGGTCATGCCAGATCAGGGTGGTGATCCCGAGTGCGGACGCGTACGAGATGACGACGGTACCGATGACCACCGCCGCTGCCACCGGACTGCGCAGCATGACCAACACGATGAGGAACACCAACGCGAGCGCCACGGCCGCCAGGAGCAGGAAGTCGTCGCTGACGTATCCGCGCAATTCGGCAGTGCCGGTACCGAATCCGGCGATGTTCACCGAGCTCCCCGCGAGGGTGCCCTCCTTGGTGGCCTCACTGACCGCGAGGGTGATCTGCGGAGATCGATGTGCGCCGTCGGCGCCGAACACTTTGCCGTCTCCGAACACCAGCATGCGGGTCGAGCGGCCGTCGGGGGCGAAGTACAACCCGGCGGCCCGCTGGAAGCGCGGGTCCTGCCACGCACGCTGCGGTAGATAGAAGCCACCCTCGCCGCTGCTGCGAAAATCCTCGCGCATCGCGCGCAGGTACTCGGTGAGTCCGGAGAACATGGTGCGCGTCTCGCCGACCGCCCTGGTGAGTTGATCGGTGATCGTGCCCAGCTGCGCCACCGTCGCCCGCATGTTCTTCACCGAATCCACGGCGCCGGAGAACGATTTCTCCATTCCCTGAGCGCCGGTGCCGAACTTGGCGGTGCTGGAGGTCAGCGAGGCGGTGGCCGCCACCACGGAGTCCATCGGCTCGACGGCCTTGAGTACCAGGGAGCAGATGCCGTCATTGGCACAGTTGGGATTGCCGTTGGTGTAGTTGCGCAGCGGATCCATGTATTCCGATACCTGAGACACATTGTCCTGCAGCGCTTTCATCCCCGAATGCATGTCGCCGACGCCGCTGTTGAGCTCGCCGAGTCCGCTCACGCCGCCTGCCAGGCCCTTCTGCAGCTGCGCGATCGCCTTTGAGAACTGGCTCAGCGTCGCCGAGAGTTGGTCGACGGCTCCCAAACGCTGGCTCATGTGGGTGGTGCCGTCGTCCAGCTGATCGGCGATGATTCCTGCTTGTTCGGTCAGTGTCGCCTGTTCGGGGATGGCACCCGCCGGGCGGGAGGCCGATTGGACCATCCGAATGCCGGGAACCTCCATGAGCTTCTTGGTCACTCGCTCGATACCGATGACTCCCGCCGGGTTGCGCAAATCATGATCGGCTTCGATCGAGACGATCTCCGGCAGCAACCGGTTCGGCGGGAAATGCCTGTCCATGGCCTGATAGCCGCGGTTCGCGTGCGTGGAAAGTGGCTGCGAGGCAAGCTCATCGAAGCCAAGGCGCAGGCCGGCGACGGGCAGGGCGCACACGATGAGCGCGAGTACCGAGCCGACCAGCACCGGACCCGGCCAGCGGGCGACCATGGTACCGACTCGGCGCCACCGGCGTCCCGGCTGCCCGCGCAGCGGCCGCGGCTGGGCCAGCCCACGGCGACCGGCCAGCCCGATGAGCGCGGGGAGCAGGGTCAGGGAGGCCGCCATGCCGGTGAGGATGCCTATGGCACACGGCAACCCGGCGCTGCGCAACATTCCGACCTGGGCGAACATGAGGCAGGAGAGGGCGGCGGCGATGGTCAGGCCGGATGCGGCGATGACCGGCGCCACGCTGCGGTTGGCAGCGGCGAGCGACTGCTCGTGCTCCAGCCCCGAACGGCGCTGTTCGTGATAACGCCCGAGCAGGAAGATGCCGTAGTCGGTCGCTGCGCCGAGCACTAAGGCGGCGAGCAATGCGACCGAGAAGATGGAAACCTCAATGAGATTGCGTTCGCCCAGGAAGGCGACGATGGAACGCGCCACGCCCAGGCCCATGCCCACGGTGATCAAGGGGATCGCGGCGGTGATCGCCGATCGGTACACGGCGAATAGCAGCAGGGCGATGAGCACCACGGTGACGCCGGTGATCATGAGCATTTGCGTATCGATGGAGGTGAGCTCATCGGCGATGGTGGCGCCGGGCCCGGTGACCCATGCGTGCATGCCGACGGGCGCGGGCTCGCCGGCAACGAGCTGCCGGACGGCGTCCAGGGAAGCGTTGGCCTGCGCGCCGCCGAGCTCGCCGGTCACGCGCAGCATCGTGTACGCGGCTTTGCCGTCCGCACTGAGTGCGCCCTCGGCAGTCATGGGGTCGGCCCACAGATCCATCGCCGAGTCCAGATGGGCGGTATCCGCGCGCAGTTTTGTCAGCAGCCGATCGTGATACTGATGCTCGACAGGCCCCAGTTTGTGGTCGCTTTCCAGCACCAGGTAGTTGAGGTTGCCACCGTCGCCGTCCTGGAACTGCCTGCCCATGACGGCGCCTGCGGTATTCACGGGGGCGCTCTGCGGCAGGAAGCCACGGGCGTGGTTGTGCGCCGTGCTTTCCACCTGTGGCACAAGCAGGTTGCCCGCCGCAGCGGCGAGTATCCACACCCCGATGACGAGAATCGCGTATCGGCTGCAGAACCTTGCGATGGCTTCCCACATGCTCAGTGAAGTTACGGAGCATGTGCGGCGGCTGTCGTCGTGCTGTGGGCGAGACTTCTCCTCCTACCGTGGTAGGAGAAGAACATCCGCGCCGAGCATGATGTGCGGCGGGGCAACCGCCTCTACGCTGGCACTATGGATTGGTTCCGAGAGACCGCGTTGCAGCGCCGTGCTCTGGTGCCGTACGAATTTCCGTGGGCGGTGCCGCTGGTCATGTACAGCAGCACGCTGCTCATCGTGGGTTGTGCTGTCCTACAGCGAGGTTTTACGCGTCCGTGGCTGTTGGCCTTGGCGGGCCTGCTTGCGCTGACTCCGATATTGACGTTCATCATCGCTGGTCGCAAGCTGAACGCATTCTGGACAGTGGCGTTCGCTCTGGCGGGGGTCGGGTTGTTTCTCACCTGGCCGCCCAATGTCGTAGATGCTGCGCCCTTTCTCCTGATGTTCACGCTCGGTGAAGTGGGAGCCATTGCGTCGGTGCGTGCCGGACTCGCCGCGGTCGCCTCCTGTGTGGCGTTGCTTGTGGTCGCCGAACAGCTGCATCACCTCGGAACCTTCTCGCTCTACATGGTGTTCTTTGTGGCCTGCGGGTGGTTGATAGGGCGCATCATGCAGCTGCAACAACGTCTGCTCTTACAGGAACGCGCACAGCAGGCGCGCATGCAGGAACAGGCCGCCTCCGATGAACGGCGCCGCATCGCGCGCGAAATCCATGACGTGATAGCGCATTCCCTGTCGGTGACCATGCTTCATCTGACCGGCGCGCGGCGGGCGTTGCAGGAGGATCACGATGTCGACGACGCCGTTGCTGGCTTGCTCGATGCCGAACGTCTTGGACGTCAGGCGATGTCGGATATCCGCGGTACGGTGGGATTGTTGAGCACTGGTCCCGCCGGGGCCGAGCCGCTGCGGCTGTCTCCAGAACCCGGTATCTCCGATATACCTGATCTGGTCGCCGATTTCACGGCGGCGGGGATGGCAGTGGAGTCACACATCTACGGGTCAGGTGAGTCCGTCAGCGCTGGAGTGGGTTTGGCGTTGTACCGAGTGGCTCAGGAATCTTTGGCCAACATCGCCAAGCATTCGCCTAGGTCATCGGCTGCGGTACTCCTTGATATCAACGGGTCGGCGGCGAGTCTGACCGTGAGCAATGACCTGGCCGCGGGATTGTGTCCAGATGTGTGCTCGGGAGGCGGGCTCGCGGGCATGCGGCAGCGCATCGAGATGCTCGGCGGGGAGTTCCGTGCTGGGTGGGCGGAAGACGGCTGGACAGTTTCGGCCAGCGTCCCGTTGGAATCCCATGGGACACCGTGCCGTGCGCGGCGAAAGGTGTTATGGCTTCATGACTGACATCGAGGTGGGCGTGCTGCTTGTCGACGATCAGGAGCTGGTACGCACGGGGTTGCGCCGGATTCTGCGTCGCAAGGACGGATTCTCGATCGTGGGGGAGTGCGCCGACGGTAGTGAGGTAGCGGCGGCGGTGACGTTGAGGCGGCCCGACGTGGTGATCATGGACCTGCGCATGAAGCAGATGAGCGGGATCGAGGCGATCCGATTGCTGCACGCCTCCGATGGGCCGCCCGCGTTGGCGCTCACCACATTTGACGATGACGAACTGCTTTCCGGGGCGCTACGTGCCGGCGCCGCGGGGTTCATCCTGAAGGACTCGCCCGCCGAGGAGCTGGTCCGCGCCGTGCACGCCGTGGCCCGCGGCGAGGCATACCTGGATCCGGCGGTGACGTCGCGGGTGCTCAGCGCCTATCGGCGCGCGCCGGCCGCCACTACTGGCCATGCCGAGGAGAAGCTCACCGTGCGGGAGCTGGATGTGTTGGGGCTCATCGCTTCCGGTGCCACCAACTCCGAAATCGCTGAGCAGCTGGTGATATCCGAGGTGACGGTCAAGAGTCACATCGGACGGATCTTCGTCAAACTCGATCTACGCGACCGGGCCGCGGCCATTGTGTACGCCTATGACCACGGCATCGTGACGCCCAAATAGACCTACTGGGTTTACTTCTCGCGTAGCGCCGCGATGGCCTCGTGGAGCTCTTCGAGCTCGCGCCGCAGATAGTCGCGGGTGGTGACCTCACCCACCGCGAGTCGCAGAGCCGCCAGCTCCCGCGCCAGGTACTCGGTGTCGGCCTTGGTTTGTTCGGCCCGGCGCCGGTCCTCTTCCAGCGACACCCGGTCGCGGTTCTCCTGGCGGTTCTGAGCCAGCAGGATCAGCGGCGCGGCGTAGGCGGCCTGGGTGGAGAACGCGAGGTTGAGCAGAATGAACGGATACGGATCCCATTGCAGGGTCACCGCGGAGAGATTCAGGATGATCCACACGATGACGAACACTGTCTGCATGGCCAGGTAGCGTCCCGTGCCCAGGAACCGGGCGATGTTCTCGCTGACCCTGCCGACCGCCTCGACATCGAGACCGAGGGACAGCCCGCGGGAGGTGCGCGGGGTATCGAGCCGTTGTCGTGCCGATGCGTCGCTCATGAACGGTCACCCCCCGACACGCTTTCGGGTTCGTCGGCGCGCCAGCCGTCGGGCATCAGGTGATCCAGCACGTCGTCGACCGTAACGGCGCCGAGCAAGTGGTTCTCCCTGTCGATCACAGGACCGCACACCAGGTTGTATGCGGCGAAGTAGCGGGTTACCTCGGCCAGTGGCGCCTCGGCATCCAGATATGGCAGGTCGGTATCGAGAATGCCGCCGACTATCGCATAAGGGGGTTCACGCAGCAGCCGCTGCAGGTGCACACATCCGAGGTAGCGGCCGGTGGGTGTCGCCGTGGGCGGCCTGACCACGAATATCAGTGAGGACAGTGCCGGTGTCAGGTCCGGATCACGTACGCGGGCAAGGGCTTCGGCGACGGTGGTATTCGGGCTCAGGATCACCGGCTCTGGAGTCATCATGCCGCCGGCGGTATTGGGGGAGTGAGTGAGCAACCGTCGGACAGGTTCGGAATCTTCCGGATCCATCAGTGCCAGAAGTGATTCGGCCTCCGCGGGGGACAGTTCCCCCAGCAGGTCCGCGGCGTCGTCGGGGTCCATGGCCTCCAGGACGTCTGCGGCGCGTTCATCTTCCAGCTTGGTGAGTACCTCGGCCTGATCGTCCTCGGGAAGTTCCTGGAGGATGTCGGCCAGCCGTTCGTCGTCGAACGCGGCCAGTACCTCGTCGCGCCGCTTGGCCGGTAGTTCACGGATGGCATCGGCCACCGCAACCGGCCGCATGCCCTCGAACTGGAGCATCAGCTGGGCGACGCCCTGTCCGGGCAGGTTGAGTGCCGACGGCGTCAACCCGTGGATGTGATTCCAGCCGGTGACTTGCACACCGCTGCGCCGTCCCAGCCGCCGAGGGCTCCGCACGGCCACGCGGGTAACCACCCAGTCGCGGGTGCGCGTCTGTTCCAGGCCCAGGTCCACCACGGCGAGATCGACACCATAGAACTGTTCGAGCTCAGGGTCGTCGGTGCGCACGGTGGTGTCGAGGACCTGTCCGAGCACCAGAGCCTCGCTGGGACGCTGTTCGAAGCGGCGCAGTGAGACGTTTCCGGTGTTGAGCGTCACCGACCCGGGCTCGATGGCGGTGACCCGCAACATGGGTACGAAGATCCTTCGGCGCGTGAGCATTTCGACGACAAGGCCGATAACCCGTGGCTGTTTTCGGGTAACACCAATCGCGATTACGACATCGCGCACCCGTCCGATCGACTCGCCGTCCGGACCGAGAACCACCAGGCCTGAGAGCCTGGCTGCGAACACCTTGCTCACTGCGGCCATGACAGCAAGGTTAGGGGGTAGGCCTGTCGGCCCCCTCCGCCGGTGTCGCGCGTTGGGTGGTTAGGAGCCGATTCCGCCGTACATGAGGGCGATGACGGCGGCCGAGAATCGCTCGCTGTCCTGCACCTCGCCGCCCCGCGAGGCGTGCAAGCCGGTGGCCAGGATCATCCCGGTCACTGCTCGGGCTGTGTACTCCGTGTCGAGATCGCTACGGAGGTAACCTCTTTCGACCCCGTGGCGCAGGTAGGCCTCGGTCAGTTGGTCACTTGTGGCGAGCATTCCGAAGACGCGTTCGCGTAGCTCATTGTCGACCGACCCCGCTTCCAGCAGAAGCAGCGGCAAGTTGGGGTTATCCCGGAACAGGTCCGCGAGGGCGGCGCCGATGCGTACCGACTGCTGGCGGTACTGCTCGATGTCGTCGGCGAGCCCGGCGGCGTTCTCCGCGCCGATCGCGTGAAAGATCTGCCCGGTGACGTCGTCGATGACATGCTCGATGATGTCCCGCTTGCTCTTGAAGTACCGGTAGAAGGTCCCATGGCCGATCCCGATCCGACCGGCGATATCCGCGACGCCTGTGGCGTGGTACCCCTGCTCGGCGAAGCACGCAAAGGCGGCATCCAGGATCTCTTGCCGCAGCTCGAGCTTCTTGCGCTCGGCGCGACTAAGTGTGGACGGGCTGGACGTCATAAGCGGCGATCCTACCGACCTTGACACCCGTCGAGAATGACATATCATTCCGAAACTGACAAGCCATTCCCTTGGAGGTTGATGTGAGTCGTTACCCGAAGATTGAGCTGCCCGGCGCGGTGGTCGTCATCACCGGTGGAGCCAGGGGAATCGGTGCCGCTACCGCGCGCCTTTTCGCTGACAAGGGGGCCGATGTCTGGATCGGTGACGTCGATGATGTGGTCGCCAAAGAGACCGCGAACACGATCCCGCGTGCGCAGGCCGGCGCCCTCGATGTCACCAAGCCCGAGTCCTGGGCGTCGTTTCTTGAGCGGGTCCGCGCCGAGTCAGGTCCCGTCGACATCCTGATCAACAACGCGGGCGTGATGCCGCTGGGTGGATTCGTCGAGGAGAACGAGCGGACCACCGATCTGATTCTCGATGTGAACGTGCGCGGCCCGCTCAACGGCGCGCGAGCGGCGTTGCCGGAGATGGTGGCGCGCGGCCGCGGACACATCGTCAACGTGGCCTCGATGGCCGGCAAGCTCGCCGTTCCCGGCATGGTCACCTACAACGCGTCCAAGTTCGGTGCTGTGGGGCTTTCCGTTGCGCTACGCAAGGAGTACGGCGACAGCGGCGTGAGCATCAGCTCCGTGCTGCCGAGCGCCGTGCGGACCGAGTTGGCCTCGGGTGCGCCGCTGGGCAAGGGCATGCCGACCGTCGACCCGGAGGACGTTGCCGCCGCGATCGTGCGCAGCGTCGACACCCGCCGTGCGCAGATCTCGGTGCCGGGCTGGCTGGCGTTCGTGTGGGGACTGGTGGATCTGTTTGTGCCCGAACCGGTTGAGCGACTCGGCCGCCGACTCATCGATGATCGCCGGGCATTGACGTCGCTGGATCTGAACGCGCGTGGTGCCTATATCGAACGCATCGAGCGTCAGAGCCAGGAGCACCAGAAGTGAGTGAGCAGCGCAGCCCGAAGGTCGTCGTCGTCGGTGCGGGCATGGCTGGAATCGCGGTGGGGCACAAGCTCAAAGATGCGGGATTCGAGGATTTCACCATTCTGGAGAAGGGCGATGACGTCGGTGGCGTCTGGTACTGGAACCGGTATCCGGGGCTGACCTGCGATGTGCCCTCGCAGGCCTATCAGTACCCGTTCGCGCCACGCACGGACTGGCCGCGGCTCTTCGCCACCGGCAGCGAGATTCAGGCGTATCACCGTAAGGCCGCCGAAGATTTGGGCGTGATGGCGCATATTCGCTGCGGGCAGGAAGTCACGGCGGCGGAGTTCACCGGGGCGGGCTGGCAGGTGACCACCGCGGCGGGGGAGACACTGGAGTGCGATTTCCTGATCGCCGCCACCGGCGTACTGCACCATCCGAACATTCCCGACATACCTGGCCTCGATGGCTTCCAGGGCAAGGTGGTGCACACCGCACGCTGGGACGATTCCGTGGTGCTGGAAGGAAAGCGTGTCGCCGCGATTGGCACGGGCTCTACTGGGGTACAGGTGGTTTCGGCAATGCAACCCGTTGTCGATCAGGTGACGTCATTCATCCGGACCCCGCAATGGGTGCTGTGGGCACCGATGGCGATGCGTCAGCCAAAGTTCGTGGCCAAGTTGTTGGAGGCCCTACCCACCGAGCGCATTGTGCGATTCAGCGCGTTGACGGGCACCGATGCGCTGGTGAACATCGTGACCCGGCCCAGCTGGGGGCGGCGTTTGGTGCAGCAGTACGCGCGGGCGTGCTTGCATCTGATTCGCGACAAGGAGCTGCGTCAGAAGCTGACCCCGGACTATGAGCCGCTATGTAAGCGGCAGGTCTTGTCGGGGTCGTTCCATCGCGCCGTCCAGAAGCCGAACGTTGAGATCGTCACCGACCGCATCGACCGAATCACTCCCACCGGGATCGTGACGGTGGATGGCGTCGAACGCGATTTCGATGTGATTGTGCTGGCCACCGGATTCCAGGCGCATAACTACATGCGGCCCATGAATCTGATTGGCAAAGACGGATATTCGATTGACGAGGCGTGGGAGAAGGGGCCCAAGGCCTACCGGATGACCGCCATCCCCGGCTTCCCGAATTTCTTCACCGTGCTGGGCCCCAACTCGCCGACCGGATCGATCTGGCTTCAGCACACGGCCGAGCGCACCGCCGAGTACATCATCAGCTGGCTGCATCGCTTCGCCCGTGGCGAGATCACCACGGTGGAAGTGAGCCGTGAGGCCACCGATGAGTTCAACGACCAGGCGCGCGAGGCGATGAAACCCACGGTGTGGGCCACCGGCTGCAACTCCTGGTATCTCACCGAAGACGGATCGGTGGACCTGTGGCCCTTTGATCGAAAGACCATGGAGCGCATGCTCGCATCGCCCGAGGAGAGCCACTACATCGTGCAGTGATGCGCGTTAGCGCAAATTGAACGTCTCAGGATCCGGGCCGATGCGACCGTCGGCGGCGTCGAGCCCGGTGATGCGCTCGACCTCGTCGGTGCTGAGCTCGAATCCGAACACGTCGAAGTTGGCCGCGATGCGTGCCGGCGTCACCGATTTGGGGATGACGACATTGCCCAGCTGAAGATGCCACCGCAGGATCACCTGCGCGGCGCTCACCCCGTGGGCTTGAGCGATGGCGCCGATGGCCGGGTCGTCCAGGATGGTGCCCTGGCCGAGCGGTGACCACGCCTCGGTGGCAATGCCGTACTCGGCGTGGAAGGCCCGCAGCTCGGGCTGGGTGAACCGGGGATGCAGCTCGATCTGGTTGAGAGCAGGAACTTCTCCGGTCTCATCGATGAGCCGTTTGAGATTGTCTACGGTGAAATTGCTGACCCCGATGGCCTTGGCGCGACCGTCGGCCTGAATCCGCTGCAGAGCCTTGAAGCTCGCCACGTATTCGTCGAGCTCGGGTACTGGCCAGTGGATGAGGTACAGATCCACGTAGTCAGTGCCCAGGCGCCCCAGGGAGGCGTCAAAGGCGCGCAGGGCATTGTCGTAGCCCTGATCGGCATTCCACAGCTTCGTGGTCAGGAAGATATCGCCACGGGCAATCCCGGACTCTGCGATGGCGGCGCCGGTGCCTTCCTCGTTCTCGTACACCTTCGCTGTGTCGATGCTGCGGTATCCAACCTGTAGCGCTGTCGACACGGCCGAGCGCGCCTCGTCGTCGGGTACCTGCCAGACCCCATAGCCGAGCTGGGGAATCGTGGTACCGGAATTGAGCGTCACATTGGGAACTACCTGGGGAACCGTCACGGTCAACCCAACACGAGCCGCCGCCGAGTATTCCCGGGGACCTGGTGGTAATCGAAACGCCCCGCTCCCAAACCTGGGAACGGGGCGTTTCAGATGGTGCGCCGTCAGGGGCTCGAACCCCGGACCCGCTGATTAAGAGTCAGCTGCTCTACCAACTGAGCTAACGGCGCGTGAACGTGCGTGGAAGACCTTAGCAGCCTCAGAGCCCGTAACGAAAATTGTCATGCCCGCGATAGCCCGGTCGCGTTGATTGAGGTGGTCGTCGACCTTCACGAGCCCGTACAATCATGGCTGAAATCGCATGCACGAGATTCAAAGGGAGCAAAGCATGACCCAGGGTCGTCCACGCCTGTTGGTTGGCGCGCGTCGGCGGTGGGCGTCCGTGCTCGTTCTCCCGCTCGTGGCAATGGCCGTGCTGGCCGGATGCTCAAGTACCGCATCCCAGGAACCGCCGAAAGTCATTGACAAGGCAACGCCTTACGCGGATCTGCTGGTGCCCAAGTTGGCGATGTCGGTGAAGGATGGTGCCGTCGGCGTCCCGGTCGATGCTCCGGTAACCGTGACCGCGGGCGAGGGTGTGCTCGGAACCGTCACCATGGTCAACTCCGATGGCAAAGAGATCGCCGGGGAGGTCGGCTCCGACGGTGTGAGTTGGTCGACCACAGAGCCGCTCGGCTATGACAAGCAGTACACGTTGACCGCTGACGCCCGAGGCCTCGGCGGCGTGGCCCGCACCAATGCGACGTTCCGCACCCATTCACCGGACAACATGACGATGCCGTACGTCATGCCGGGCGACGGTGAGGTAGTCGGGATCGGTCAGACGGTCGCCATCCGGTTCGACGAAAGCATCCCGAATCGGGCCGCGGCAGAGAAGGCCATCAAGATCACCACGAACCCGCCCGTCGAGGGTGCGTTCTACTGGTTGAACAACCGTGAAGTGCGTTGGCGCCCAGAGGCGTTCTGGGAGCCCGGAACGTCCGTCGACGTGAAGGTCAACACCTACGGCGTGGATCTGGGCAACGGCGTCTTCGGGCAGGACAACGTGACGTCCCGTTTCGCCATCGGCGACGCGATCATCAGCCGCGTGGATGACAACAACAAGGTCGTCAACGTCGAGCGCAACGGCGAGATCATCAAGACCATGCCGACCTCGATGGGTAAGGACAAGGCGCCCACCAACAACGGCACCTACATCATCGGCGAGCGGTTCAAGGATCTGATCATGGATTCCTCGACCTACGGCGTCGCGGTCAATTCACCCGACGGATACCGCACCAAGGTGCAGTACGCCACCCAGATGTCCTACAGCGGGATCTACGTGCATGCCGCACCGTGGTCCGTGGGCGCGCAGGGACGTACCAACACCAGCCACGGTTGCTTGAACGTGAGCACCGCGAACGCAAAATGGTTCTACGAGAACACCAAACGTGGCGACATCGTGATCGTCTCCAATACCGTTGGCCCGGTGCTACCCGGTACCGAGGGCCTGGGTGACTGGAACATCCCGTGGTCGCAGTGGAAGGCCGGAAACGCCCGGCAGCATTAGTGGCATCGCGTCTGCGCGCGGAACTATAGGCCGAACGCCCCGCCGTCGATCAGGATCGTGAGACCTATCCCGATCAACACCAGCGGCAAGACAACATGACCCCAGCGGGTCAACAGTGCTGCGACTGCCCGACGTGACGCAAAAAACCAGCCTGCCAGGCACCACAGCGCCACACCGCACAGGAACACCACCGCATACCCGGCCATCCCGTCCGCTCCGGCAAGGGCGAACACGGACACGTACACGCCGATGTTGTCGCCGCCGTTGGCGAACGTCACCGCTGCTACCTGGAACACCCCAACGCCGCCGGATTGCGCAGGAGTAGCGGTATTCTCGCTGCCGCGATCGCGTCGCAGGTTCCAGGCTGCGCGTAGTCCGAGTATCAGAGGAAGCAGGCCTAAGTAAGGAATCGCCTTCTCCGGCAGGAGATTAGCGCCCAACGCTCCCACCACCGACACCGCCAGAATCGCGGAGAACCCCAGACATTGACCGATAACAACCCGGGCCACCGCAGAACGGGAGCGCCCGGCCCGACCGAAGAAGACTGCCAGCACCACCATGTCGTCGACGTTGGTCACCGCGAACATCGCCGCGGCGCGGCCTATCAACGCCCAATCCACCAGCACGCCAGCGAGCGTACGGGGGTTTTCCGGAGTGCAGTTTTAGCCTTCAATGACCTTCTGGTCGAGTACTCGCTTGGACGGCACCATGATGATGGACTTGGAGTTGTCGCGATCGCGGTAGGCGGACTCCAGGATCGACGGGATGCTCTCGAGCTTGCCGTGCACGCTCATGAGCTGCTCCAGAATCGAGATGCGCTGCTGGCCAACCTCTTCCACTGAGCGACGGGCCTGGTCCAGGCGGCGTTCGATCTGCTCATCCGCCAGGCGCAGACGGCGATCTGCTTCGTCCTTGGCATCGGCGAGGCGCTTCTCGCACTCGGCCTGGGTGCTGCGCCGCTGCTCATCGACGGTCGACTGCGTTTCGGTACGCAGCTTGGTCAGCTCTTCGTCCAGCTCCGTCTCGGCCTTTTCACGCCGCTTTGCCTCTGCCGAGCGTAGCCGCTCGGACTCGCTGACCGCCTGGGCGACAATCTGATTGGCTTCCTCGCGGGCCCGCGCCATGACCTCGGTGTACTCGGTCTCCAGTGCGCTCTGCCGCGCCGCCATATCGGCGAGCATTTCCTTGTGCTTGGTGCGCATGGCTTCGGCGTCGGACTTGGCGGCGGCGACCAGCGCGGCCGACTCGGTGCGTGCCTCGCTCTGCATCTCGGAGACTTCGTCGACGGCGATGCGGAGCATCTTGGCCATCCGGTCGGTCATCGCGTGTGCGGACGGGGACGTGTCATTCAGGTTCGATACCTCGTCCTTGAGGGACGCGACCTGCTTGGTGGTTTCCTCGAGGCGAGCCTTGAGCGTCTCCACGTCGTTCAGTCCGGACTGATGCATGATCGTCAGTCGGCTGATGTACTCGTTGACCTCAATCGGGTCGTACCCGTTACGGGTCCTGGTGAAGTTCCGAGTGGACTCATTGGTGGTGGTCACGGTCACTGGTACCCCTTGGAAACAGGTGTGGAAGTAGTGGGAGAGCGTTAGCCCGCGAAGAGTATGACACGCGTTACCAGTTCTCGTATACAGGTGTTGGTAAATACTGGGTCGTGACGTAACCAGATTGTCCACATCCGACGCGCCTGGTCACAGCGTCTATTTTCGCAAGTGTTGCTGCCGCCGATCGATGACAGCACGCTCGCAGCGGGTTCGCCTCAGCCGTGCCCGAATGGCTGCGGTGTTTGCTAACGATCCCCGTTGGCATCACTGCAGACGTACTGGTTGCCGGCCGTGTGATTTGCCGTAGGCGGAATCATGGAACGTATTGCCTATAGACGGGGTTTCCTGAAACTGATCTTGATTGCGCAAGTTCAGGTAGCGATGACGAGAACTACCGGGTCGCGGTATGGGGTATCTGGCTCGCGGCGGGGGTTTGGGCTGCCACCGTGTCACGGACCAGGAGGAAGAACGGAACGGCGGTGCCCGCCCCGACGCCGAAGGTCACCTCGAGAAACGGAATCGCCGCCTACTTGTGTAGACGGCGATTCCGATATGGGGTGGCTGACGGGACTCGAACCCGCGACAGCCAGGATCACAACCTGGTGCTCTACCAACTGAACTACAGCCACCATTGCCGCGTGAAGCGGCGTGAAAGATCTTAACCGGTGATGGCGCCTTAGGCCGAATCGGTATCCGCAGCGTTGTCCAGGTTCGCCACGATCGCGACAAGGTCACTGGTAGACGGCCCGGGGTCGGGAACGAAGGCCGCGCGCCGGTAGTAGCGCAGCTCGCGGATCGACTCCTTGATATCTGCCAGCGCTCGGTGGGCCAGGCCTTTGTCGGGCTGGCCGAAGTAGATCCGCGGGTACCAGCGGCGGCAGAGTTCCTTGATGGAGCTGACGTCGATCATCCGGTAGTGCAGGAACTCGTCGAGGGCGGGCATATCCCGTGCGATGAATCCGCGGTCAGTGGCAATGGAGTTCCCGGCCAGGGGAGCTACCTTGGCTGAGGGCACGTGCTGGCGGATGTAGTCGAGCACTTGCGCCTCGGCCTCTTCCAAAGTGACCGTCGACTTGCGGACCTCATTGGTGAGCCCGGACTTGGCATGCATGTCCTTGACCACCGGAGGCATCGCGGCCAGCGCCGCGTCATCGGCGTGAATGACGAGGTCAACGCCTTCGCCGAGGATGTTGAGGTCGCCGTCGGTGACGAGGGCGGCGATCTCGATCAGTTTGTCTGAACCGAGGTCGAGCCCGGTCATCTCGCAGTCGATCCAGACCAGTTCATCGCGTGGGGCACTCACAGTCTGACCACAGTAGCGGTACGTGTGATCCGCGAGTGTGACGTCAGCACGGAATTTCGCGAGCAATCCCCTGCCGACGCCACACTGAGCGATGACGGAGTCGCTTCGGGGCATTAGGGTCGTGGCCATGGCCGAGCAGACCACCGCGGGAGCCACGCCCGCACAGCAGATCGCCGCCGGATATGCCACCACAGGTCAGGCACTTGAACTGGGGTCGGTCGTGGTGGACGGCACCGTCGACCCGGCGGCGCGTATCCGCATTCCGTTGGCGACCCTCAACCGGCACGGCCTCATCGCCGGCGCGACCGGTACAGGCAAGACCAAGACCCTTCAGGTGATCGCCGAGCAGCTCAGCGCCGCGGGAGTGCCTGTGGTCATGGCCGACGTCAAGGGCGACCTGTCCGGCATCTCCAAACCCGGCGAGGCCAATGACAAGACCGCCGCCCGCGCCAAGGACACCGGCGACGACTGGGCGCCGACGGGCTTCCCGACCGAGTTCGTGTCCCTGGGCACCAACGGAATCGGTGTGCCGGTCCGCGCCACCATCCGCAGCTTCGGGCCGATCTTGCTGTCAAAGGTGCTGGGGCTCAACGCCACCCAGGAATCCACGCTGGGGCTGATCTTCCACTGGGCAGACCAACAGCAGCTACCACTGCAGGATCTGAAGGATCTGCGCGCGGTCATCACGCACCTGACCAGCGATGAGGGCAAGGCGGACCTGAAGAACCTCGGTGGCGTGTCAGCGGCGACGGCGGGCGTGATCCTGCGAGCGCTGATCAATCTGGAGGCCGACGGCGGCGACACGTTCTTCGGCGAACCCGAAATCGATCCGAACGATCTGATGCGTACGTCCGGAGACAAGGGCATCATCACGCTCATCGAGCTAGGGACGCAGGCTGCGCGGCCGGTTCTCTTCTCCACTTTCCTGATGTGGATTCTGTCCAACCTGTTCACGAAGCTGCCCGAGGTCGGCGACGTTGACAAGCCCAAGCTTGTGTTCATCTTCGATGAGGCGCACCTGCTGTTCGCCGACGCGTCGAAGGCGTTCCTGGAGCAGGTGGAGCAGACCGTCAAGCTCATCCGGTCCAAGGGTGTCGGCGTTTTCTTCTGCACCCAGCTGCCCACCGACGTGCCCAACAACGTGCTCTCGCAGTTAGGTGCGCGCGTTCAGCACGCGCTGCGTGCCTTCACGCCCGAGGACCAGCAGGCCCTTGCCAAGACCGTCAAGACCTATCCCAAGACGGATGTGTACGACATGGGCACGGCGCTGACCTCGCTGGGCATCGGCGAGGCGATCGTCACGGTGCTCTCTGAGAGGGGCGCGCCGACGCCGGTGGCGTGGACCCGGATGCGTGCGCCGCGTTCGCTGATGGCCGCCATCGGTGACGACGCCATCAAGGCCGCCGCCGCGTCCAGCCCCCTCCAATCCAAATACGGCCAGACGGTCGATTCGCGATCCGCCTTCGAGGTTCTCGCCGAGAAGGCAGCCCAGGCAGAGCAGGATGCCCCCGTCGGGCAGGCTCCCGCCAAGAAGGGCGCCAAACCGGTACCTGAGAAGCCCAGCTGGTGGCGGCGTCTGCTCAGCAACAGGAGCTTTCAGAGCTTCCTCAGCGCGCTGGGCAAGCAGCTCATCCGGAATATGGGTAAGAAGTAAGACCGCGCGTAATCGCCGCTGAGATCTAGGCGTCTGCCGTCCGTTTCGACTGTGGCACGAAGCCTTCGGGCAGCATTCGGGATCGCTGCCAGAGGTACTCCACCAGTCGGCCTTCGAGCATGTTGGCCTCATCCATGACGCGGACCAGACGCTCGCCGAAGAACCTCAGATTCGCGTGGTAGTGCGGATTGCGTAGTGCCGTCCATGCGGCCCGCAAGGGCGGAAGTCCGGCATCGCGATACACGGCCGGTTGCACCATGACCAGCGGTACCACCGCCGCCCCGGCCGCAACGATCAAGCGCTCCACGGCCATTCGGGTACGGCCGGTGCGTGCGACGGCACGGTTCAGTGCCACGCGCGCATAGCTGATGTGCCGGGCCTCCTCGACGACGTGGATTTTGGCGATCGCCCGGGTGCGGGGCTGGAGGGTTTCGTCGTTCATGGTCTGACGCTGCAACCGGTCCAGTATTTCCTCGACCATGAGCATCATCGAGAAGATGGTCGCGGACAGTGGGGCGAGTGCGGTGATGCCCACCAAAGCCCGGGCAATCATGGGCGGGTCATAGCTTCGATCGCTCAGCGTGTTGATCTGGCGGCCGAACATCACCGAATGGCGGCACTCGTCGGCGACCTCGGTCAGTGCGTATTGCGCTGTGGCGCTGCGGGGATCGCTGACCGAGGCCAGCTTGAGCATGGGGTGCATGAGGGCGCTTTCGGCGAGAATGCCCCAGCTGGCCAGGGCCGATGCTTCCAGGCGCCCGAGCCGAATCTTCTCGTCCTCGGTCATCCGGTCGAAGATCTTTGTGCCGTACAGGGAGATGTATTTGTCGGGCACATAGCGCAGCCCCGGAACGTCGGGCGCATCCCAATCGACGTCGACCTCCGGGTTGTAGGAACGCTCGACCGACGAACGCAGGAGCCGCACGGCCGTGCGCTCGATAGGTGAGTCGCTCTGGGTGATGGGCGTTTGTGACATGACATGCCTTCCGCTGTTCAGTCCGCCAATTCAGTAGATGGTACTGAAAAGTACCGGGTACTTGGAGTAGCGTCAATGGTATGGCGGATCGCAGTGATGCCCGGCGTGAACGTTGGGTGCAGCACAAGGTGCGGGTGCGCCGAAAGTTCGTCGCTGCGGCAGTGGTCGCGATCGAGAGAAATGGACCGTCGGCCACGGTTGAGGATGTCGTCCGGGTGGCGCACTCCGCTAAGCCCAAGCTGTACAGGCATTTTGAAGACCGCAACGATCTCTTTGACTCAGTAGCGCAGGCCATGGTGGCGGCCGTACGGCGGCAGCTGACCGCGGCTGTGGACATGCGCATCGCGCCGCGACAGTCCGCACAACGCGCTGCATCTCTCTTCCTCGAGCTGGTGCAGCGGTTCCCGCAATCGACCCGCTTCCTCTTCGAGCATCAGATGGTGAGCGTGCGCGGAAAGCCGGCCCCGGCTGTGCGTGACGACGGTGCGATCGCCGAACTCGCCGCGGTGATCTCGTCGTTTCTGGAGCGCGTCAACGTGCACCCGGCCGGCGCGGATCAGCTGGCGGCCGCGCTGATCGGCACGGCCGCGACGACGGCACTATGGCGAGTAGCTCGGGGTGCCGCGCCCGACGAGGCCGCCGGAGAACGCCTCGCTGAAACATTGTGGGCCTCGGTCGACGTGTTTCTGCGGTCGAAGGGTGTCATCATCGACCCGCAGCGATCGCTCGATCCGGGGAAGCTCGAGACGGCCCGCGCGGCGCTACTGGACTTGCGGGGCGACGGCTAGTCGCCGAGCTTCTTGTAGAAGCTGCCCACTATCGGGGCGACGATGGCGCGCGGTGCATAGCCGGCGGCCACCGACATCGCCTTCGACGTGATTCCGGGGACGACGCGCATCTTGTTGCGCTCCAGTGCATTCAGGGAGACCCGCGCGGTGTACTCCCCGTTGATCCACAGGAAGTCCGGAACCACCTTGTCGACGATCGACGCCTCGGCGGGGTCGGGTTCGACGGTGCGCACCGGTCCCGGTGCCAGCAGCGTGACATGCACCCCGGTGCCCTTGAGTTCACCGCGCAGCGACTCGGAGAAGGTGTTCGCGAATGCCTTGGTCGCCGCGTAGGTGGCGTTGTTGGGAATCGGGGAGTTTCCGGCCGCCGACCCCGAGACCAGGATGCCGCCGGCGCCACGCTCAAGCATGCCGGGAAGCACCGCCAGCGTAAGGTCATGCACCGCAACCGCGTTGAGCTGCACCTGCTTGCGTTCGCCCTCGGGGTCCAGGCTGCGTATCGGACCGAAGGTCGCGGTCCCCGCGTTGTTGCACAAGATCGAGATGTTGCGCTCGGAGAGCTCCTTGCAGAGGGCATCACGCGCGCCGGGGTCGGCGAGGTCCACCGCACGCACCTCCACGATCACACCCGTCTTCTCGGTCAGGGTGTTGGCGAGGTCACTGAGGATCTCGCCGCGACGGGCGGTGATGATGAGGTTGTGGCCGCGGGCGGCAAGCTCTTCGGCGAGTGCCGCTCCGATCCCTTGGGAGGCTCCGGTGACAACGGCGCGGGCATCGGGACTTGGTGCGGGTATCGGCATGGGGCAATGGTAAAGGTTGCCCAGCGCGCGCCAGGTTACGCTGGTGGGAATGAGCATGCCTGGGGTCGAGGAGCCTGTGGGGCGTCAAGACCCAGGACCCGGCCGACAATTGAACACCCCTGTCTCACGCAGCCGGATAGCTGCCTGGGCGGCGTTCGACTGGGGGTCTGCGGCCTTCAACACCGTCATCGTGATGTTCATCTTCACGCCGTATCTGACCGGCAGAGTCGGCGCGGGGATGCCCGATGGCGTCCCGCAGGGCCTCCTCGGCTGGATGATGGGTCTGGGCGGTGTTCTTGTTTTTCTGCTCGCGCCGGTGATCGGGGTATGGGCAGACACGCCGAGGCGGCGCCGTGTCGCGCTGGGCACCCTCACCACATTGGTGGTGTTCGTTGCGAGCACGATGAGCCTGGTGCGCGAGGACAACCGCTACCTGTGGCTGGGTCTCGGGTTGTATTGCGCGGGTTCGGTGTTCAACGAGCTGGCCCAGGTTCCGTACAACGCGATGATGCATGGGCTCACCACGCCCGCCAACGCCTCGCGGGTCTCCGGCCTCGGCCTGGCGGCCGCGTACATCGGCGGTGTCGTTGTCCTTCTGGTGTGCTATCTGGGCTTCATCTCGGGGGATGGACCGACCCGCGGGCTTTTCCACATACCCGCCGCCGACGGATTCGACGTGCGCGTCTCGGCGTTGTTGGCGGCGGCGTGGTTCGCCGTGTTCGCGCTGCCGCTGGTGTTATCCCGGCCGGTACCTGATCCGTGGGCCCCACCGCCCAGCTCACCCGGATTGTTGGGGGTGTACCGGGAGTTGTGGCGCGACCTCGTCGAGCAGTGGCACATGGACCGGCGCATCATCTACTTCCTCATAGCGAGTGCGATCTTCCGCGATGGCATGGTCGCGATGTTCGCACTGACTCCGGTCATCGCCAGCGGGGTCTTTCACTTATCCGGCGCCGACATCACACTGTTCGGGGTCGCCGGGAACGTGATGGCGGCAGTTGGTGCGGTGCTGGGTGGGTTAATCGATACCCGCTTGGGTTCCAAGGGAATCATCATCGGCTCGCTTGCCGCGATCGTCACCCTCGGCGTCCTGATGATGTGCCTGTCGGGTCAGTCGGCGTTCTGGATCTGTGGGCTTGCCATCGCGGCGTTCGTCGGCCCGCCGCAATCAGCGGCCCGAACGCTGGTGCTGCGGATGGCGCCAGCAGGCCGGGAGGCGTTCGTCTTCGGTCTGTACACCATGACGGGGCGGGCGGTCTCTTTCGCAGGCCCCTGGCTGTTCGCCACGTTTGCGTTGCTGTTCCATGCCACCCGTGCGGGAATCGCGGGGCCGGTGTTGATGATCGCGCTGGGACTGGTGGCGGTGATCTTCGTCAAGGTTCCCCGGTATGACCCGGTGACCGGCGAAAACGTCAGCGGCTCAAGTTAGCCCATACCGCTACAGGTCGCCATCTTCCCGGACGTGGTGCTCTTCTGCGTTCCGTTGACGAGCAGGGTGCAGGACACGTCGTGCGAGAAGTCGGCCGCGATCACCACGGCGTTGGTCACCTGCTCGGCGTTCAGCTTGACCTCCTTGCGCCAGGGCAGCTTGACGTTGAACTCCATCTGCAGGGATCCGCTGGCGTCGAAGTAGGTGACGTTCAGGGCGGGGCCGCGGCCGCCGACCTCGTAGACCACCGTCTCGGTGGCGGCCTGGCTGCCCTGCGTCGGAGGGTTCACCGGGATCGGCGGAATGGTGAAACTCGGTATCGGCGGCAGGCTCGGCATGCTGGGTGCGGTGGTCGTTGACGTCCGGGTGGACGGGGTGGCAATAACTGCGGGGGGCCGGTCATCTTCGCGTTGAATAAGGACGACGAGGGTGATGATCAGCGCGACGATGACGACCAGCGCACCCACACCGACGACCCACAGCCAGAAGGTGTTCGATCGGCGTGGGAGCTCGGGATCCTGTGGGGGAGGTCCGTACGACCCGTATTGCTGCGGCAGCACGGCCGTTTGGTTGGGCTGGGCGGTGCTGGAGAGCGCGGGATACTCGAACGCCTGCGAGGCGTAGGCCGGGTCCTCGGGGTAATCCAACGGTTGGCTGGACTGCGACCACGGACCGTATGACGTGGAGCCGCCGGGGGCGGCCGCATCGTCGCGGCGGTTGCTGTCCATGGCCGCCAGGGTACCCGCCAAGCCATCAACGCAGGTGAAAGCCGGTCAACCGTGTTTTCGGTGGATCGTCGCCGGACGTGGGTAGATGGTGGGGTCGTGCTGTGATCCCGGTCACGGTACGGCACGATAGGGGCCATGAC
This sequence comes from Mycobacterium sp. D16Q16, assembly GCF_002013745.1. Classification (NCBI taxonomy): domain Bacteria; kingdom Bacillati; phylum Actinomycetota; class Actinomycetes; order Mycobacteriales; family Mycobacteriaceae; genus Mycobacterium; species Mycobacterium sp. D16Q16. The sequence continues at coordinate 243,184 of NZ_MAEY01000001.1, read as the reverse complement.
TGCGACCGAATCAACGGCTACCGACAGTGTTCCACCGAAGAAACGCAAGGACCGCACGCATTGGCTCTATATAGCGGTCATTGTCGCGGTGGTGCTCGGTGTGATCGTCGGCATGCTGTGGCCGGGATTCGGAAAATCGGTGGGCGTACTCGGTGAGATTTTCGTCAGCCTCATCAAGATGATGATCAGCCCGGTGATCTTCTGCACGATCGTGCTCGGCATCGGATCCGTGCGTAAGGCCGCCAGCGTGGGCCGGGTCGGCGGATTGGCATTCGTGTACTTCCTGGCGATGTCCACCGTCGCCTTGGCGATCGGGCTTGTCGTCGGCAATCTGCTCGCGCCCGGCACCGGGTTGCATCTGTCCGGGGCCAACCAGGGGGCGGGCGCCAAGTACGCCGACCAGGCCCATGCCGCAGGTGGAACCTGGCATTTCATCAAATCGATTGTGCCGGAGACGATGTTCTCGGCATTGACCTCCGGCAGCGTGCTGCAAACGCTGTTCATCGCGTTGCTGGTCGGCTTTGCGGTGCAGGCCCTCGGTTCCACCGGTGAGTCGATCGTGCGCGGTATCGGGATGCTCCAGAAGCTGGTCTTCAAGGTTCTCATCATGGTGTTGTGGCTGGCGCCCATCGGTGCCTTCGGCGCCATTGCCAATGTGGTCGGTCAGACCGGCTGGAACGCCGTGAAAGAGCTGGGCGCACTGATGCTCGGCTTCTACACGACGTGCGCGATCTTCATCTTCGGTGTGCTGGGGGCGTTGCTGTGGGCGGTGGCTCGGGTATCGATCTTCAAGCTGGTGCGCTACCTGGCACGCGAATACCTGCTGATCGTCTCGACCTCGTCCTCGGAATCGGCACTGCCGAGATTGATCGCGAAGATGACCCACCTCGGTGTCGAGAAGTCGACGGTGGGCATCGTCGTCCCGACCGGCTATTCGTTCAACTTGGACGGGACGGCGATCTATCTGACGATGGCCTCATTGTTTGTCGCCGACGCGATGGGAAAGCCGCTGTCGATCGGCGAACAGATCTCACTGCTGGTGTTCATGATCATCGCCTCTAAGGGTGCGGCCGGGGTGACCGGTGCCGGAATGGCCACGCTGGCAGGTGGACTGCAGAGCCATCGGCCCGATCTTGTCGACGGTGTGGGCATGATCGTCGGCATCGATCGGTTCATGTCCGAGGCGCGTGCGCTGACCAACTTCTCCGGCAATGCGGTGGCCACGTTGCTCATCGGAACGTGGACCAAGACGACGGATCGCGAGCGGATCAAGACGGTTCTTTCGGGTGCTGATCCGTTCGACGAAACCACCATGCTCGACGACCACACCGATACGGCCGCGGACGAGAAGGTGTCCGTGCCGGCCGTCAACTGACGGCGGCATCGTCAGTTCATGCGGTATGGATAGTTGGCGACGATCGCGTCGGTGCGGTCGATGAGGCTGGCTGTCAGCACAATTCCGGTCTGGTTGTGCAGAATCTGGTGCCAGCGCCGCGTGGTCTTGATCTCGGTGATGAGCACGGTCACCTGGCGACCGTCGGCCTGCCGCTTCTTGACGTATTCCACCAGCGGGGTCACCAGGGATCGATGCGCGGTTGGCAACACGATGAGCTCAAGTCCCGGGTTCCACTGATCCCAGCGCTTGGTCATCGCATGCGCCTTCTGATCCGTGCGGCTGATGGTGACGGGCACCACCTCGCCACCCAGGTGCAGTGCCGCCTCCAACAGCTGGACCGTGCGTTTGTTGATGTCGTCGATCGGCACGATCACCAGCGGTGTCTGGTCCGGGGGATTGGGTGTGAGCGTGGGCAATTCCTCGAGGGTCAGTTCGCGTTTGACGCCTAGGTAGTAGTTCTCGGTGCGCCCGAAAAGCAGAATCAGCAGGGGGATGACGATGACGAGCAGCCACGCACCTTCGGTGAACTTACTGGCGAAGAACACCACCATGGCGACGGCCGAGAGCGCCGCACCAAACCCATTGAGTACGGCCTTCCCATGCCAGCCGGATGTGCGGGCGCCGAACCAGTGCTTGACCAAACCGACTTGGCTGATGGTGAATCCGATGAACACCCCGATCGCGAACAGCGGCAACAGGCGGTGGGTATCGGCGTCGCTGGCGATGAGGATCAGCGCGGAGAATGCGGCGAGCGCGGCGACGCCGTAGCGGTAGACCGGCTTCTCTGCGCGCAACGCGAACAGATGCGGCATCCGGTCGTCCTTGGCGAGCAGACTCATCAGCACCGGCAGTCCACCGAAGCTGGTGTTGGCCGCGAAGCCCAGGATCAGTGCCACGGTCACATTCGTGATGTAGAACGGTATTCCGGTGCCGAAGGCCGCCGCGGAGAGCTGCGCCAGAATGGTGACGTCGCCGCGGGGAACCACATGGTGTGCCTTGATGAGAATGCTAAGGCCGATCAGCATGAGGCCCAACAGAATTCCCAGGGCGACCTCGGTGTGCTGGGCCCGTTTGATGGCGGGTGTCTTGAAGGCCGGGACGCCGTTCGCGATGGCTTCCACGCCCGTCAGCGACGAACACCCGGCCGCGAACGCCTTCAGAACCAAGATGATGCCGAGCGCACTGACCGGCTCGACCGGGCCGAGGTCCTTGCCGATAACGGCCACCGGAGTGGAGTGCGCGAGTCCGAAGACGATGACCGCCAGGATGCACGCGATGAACAGGAAGGTCGGCAGCATGAGCACCTTGGCCGACTCGCTGATGCCGATGAGATTGAGGATTGTCAGGATCGCCAGGCCGATCAGTGTGATGGACAGCAGATGCGGGGCCAGCGCGGGAAAGGCGCTCGCCAGGCTCGCCGCCCCGGCGGCCAGGCTCACCGCGACCGTCAGCACGTAGTCGACGACCAGACTCGCGGCGGCCAACAGGCTCGCACCGCGGCCGAGGTCCTTCTTGGCCACGGCGTACGAGCCCCCGCCTTCGGGGTGCACGGCGATGACCTGGCGGTAGGAGAACACCAACACAATGAGCAGCACTGTGATCGCGATGGCCACCGGCAGGGTGAAGGCGATGGCACCGACTCCGCCGGCGATCAGGGCCAGCACGATGGCCTCCGGACCGTAAGCCACCGAGGACAGCGCGTCCAGGGACAGCGCCGCGAGCCCGCCGACCGAGGTCAGTTTGTGCGCGTCGTCCTTGAGGGCACGGCGCAGGCGCGGGTCGGCGACGCGCGGCGGTACGGGAGGGGAGGGAGGCGCAGAAACCACCGAGGGAGAGTAGGCACAGACGCAGGGGTTTTCGTGGTTCTTTACGTGATCTTGAGGTCTCGGCAGTGGTGTCAATCACGATGACATCTGCGAACCTATGTCCCTTGAGGTCAACGGATGTAGACTCACCGGCATGAAGGGACTCAGTCTTACTGCGATGATCGCGATGGGTGCGGGTGCTGCCGCGATCGCCATGGCCTCCCCGGCACATGCCGATGACGTCAGCTTCAACGAGACACTGCACTCATACGGCATCTATGCGCCGCCGGACAAGACTGCCTATCTCGGCAAGATCGCGTGCCACCGTCTGGACACGGGCCTGGATAAGGACGCCTACCAGGCGACCAATTTCCTGACCAAGAACCTCGATCGCACCACCTCCACCGAGCAGAAGTGGCAGTTCCTGTCCGCTTCGATCGACGAGTACTGCCCCGAGCAGCGTCCCGTTCTGGAGCGCGCCGCCAGCCACACCTAGGCCGGTTCGTTCTTCACCGCGCTCAGCGAGCGCGGTGAAGAACGTCGAGAACCTGCGCCACCAGTGCGTCGATATCGGCACCGGTGGTGTCGAGGACGAGCTCAGGATTTTCCGGGGCCTCGTAGGGCGCCTCGACACCCGTCAAACCCTTCAACTCCCCTGCGCGGGCCCGTGCGTACAGACCCTTGGGGTCTCGTTTCTCGCATTCGGCCAGCGGGGTGGCGATATACACCTCGATGAACGGCAGCTTGGCTGCGGCGTTGATGCTGCGCGCGGTCTCTCGATCGGAGCGCAGCGGCGATACCAGCGATGCCAGCGCGACCACCCCGGCGTCGGCGAAGAGCCGTGCCAGATGCGACACCCGGCGGATGTTCTCGGCGCGGTCGCCAGGAGAGAACCCGAGGTCATCGGAGAGCCCATGGCGCAGGTTGTCGCCGTCGAGCAGGTACGCGACCTGTCCGGATTCCACGAGTGCGCGTTCCACCGCCACCGCGATGGTCGACTTGCCGGATGCGGGCAGACCGGTGAACCAGATGATCGCACCGCGCTGAGTAGTACTGTCCCAACGGTATTCGCGGTCCAGCGCCGAGGGATGCCAGCGGATATCGGTGCGTGAGTGCGTCTCCGGTTTGACCTCACGCGCTTCGGTGATGGTTCCGGCGCCGACGGTGTCGTTGGACGCCTCGTCGATCAGGATGAACGCGCCGCTGTCTCTGCTGTCGGCATAGGAATCGGCCACCACGACCGAGCTGGTGCGCAGGGTGACCGAGCCGATGTCGTTGAGCGCCAGCTCAACCGGGCCATCTAGCTCGTCCAGGGTTTCCGGATCCAGCCGGGTATGCAGAGCCTGAACGGTGGCCCGTACCGTCCGGGTGCCCTGCTTGAGTGCGAGCCGGTCACCGGCCCGCAACGGACCGTTGGTGAACCAGCAGACCGTGGCGTCAAGCTCGCGGGCCAGTACCGGCAGCACCGCATCTTCTGCGCCGCTCACCAGCACGTCGCCGCGGCCCACATCGATATCGTCGGCCAATTCGATCGACACCGAAAGCGGAGCCACACCGGTGGAACGGTTTTCGTCCAGAGTGTCCACCACCGTCACGGTCGACCGGGTTCCCGACGGCAGATTCACCACCGGATCTCCGACGCTGAGGGTGCCGCCCGCTAGCCGGCCGGTGTACCGGCGGCGCTGATCGGCCGTGGGGCGCGAGACCCACTGCACGGGTAGGCGGAGCTTGGCGGGCTCGGGCTGCGGGGGCGAAAGCTCAATGGCCTCTAGGTATTCGAGCAGGGTCGGCCCGCCGTACCACGTGGTGTTCTCGGAGCGGTGCACCACATTGTCGCCGAGCTTGGCCGCAATCGGGATGACCGTGATGTCCACCTTGCCCAGCCGGTCAGCCAGCAGATGCAGCTCGCGTTCTACCTCCGCGAACCGCTGCGCGTCGAAGTCGACCAGGTCGATCTTGTTGACTGCTGCCACGAAATGCTTAATACCCAACAACTTTGCGATGCGAGCGTGGCGACGGGTCTGGCGCAGCACCCCGGCACGTGCGTCGACCAGAAGAATGGCGACATGTGCGTTGGAGGCGCCGGTGAACATGTTGCGGGTGTAGCGCTCGTGACCCGGAGTGTCGGCGAGGATGTAGCTTCGGCTCTCGGTGGAGAAAAAACGGTAGGCGACGTCGATCGTGATGCCCTGCTCGCGTTCGGCGCGCAGACCATCCGACAGCGCGGCGAGGTCGGCGTTCCCCTCGTCGTCGGTGACGGCCTCCAGATGGTCGACCGGCAGGCTGTCGGTGTCATGGAGCAGTCGCCCGATGAGCGTGCTCTTGCCGTCGTCCACCGAACCGGCGGTGGCGATACGCAGCAGTTGGCGGGTGTCCACCGCGGTCTGGGTGCTCATCAGAAGTAGCCCTCTCGTTTCCGGTCTTCCATGGCAGCCACGGATGTGCGGTCATCGGCGCGGGTCTCGCCGCGCTCGGACACAGTGGCCGCGGAGATCTCCGCGATCACCCCTTCGATCTCGGTGGCCTGGGAGCGGACCGCGCCGGTGATCGTCATGTCGCCGACGGTGCGGTAGCGCACCCATTCGGTGGCGGCAGTCTCGTCGCCCGTTGGGGTGGTGTATTCCGAGGTGGCCAGCAGGATGCCGTCACGCTCAAACACCTCGCGTTGATGGGCGTAGTAGATCGAGGGCAGCTCAAGGTTTTCCAGCTGGATGTAGCGCCAGATGTCCAGTTCTGTCCAGTTGCTCAACGGAAAGACACGAACCTGCTCGCCCTTGCGGATGCGTCCGTTGTACAGCGACCAGGGTTCGGGGCGTTGTGCCCGCGGATCCCACTGGCCGAACTCGTCCCGGAAGCTCAGGATGCGCTCCTTGGCGCGGGCGCGTTCCTCATCGCGCCGCGCGCCGCCGAATGCCGCATCGAAACCGCCGGCCTCCAACGCGTCCAGCAGGGTTCGGGTCTGCTGACGGTTACGTGAGGCACCCGGGCCCGGATCGGCGACCCGCCCGGCATCGATCGTTTCCTGCACGGAGGCGACGATCAGTTTGTGGTCGTGCCCGATGGTTCGGCGATCACGGAACTCGATCACCTCGGGGAAATTGTGTCCGGTGTCGACGTGCAACACCGGGAACGGCAGCGGTGCGGGCCGGAAGGCCTTCTCGGCCAACTTCAGCAAGACGATCGAGTCCTTGCCCGCGGAGAAGAGCAGCACCGGGCGCTGTAGCTCGGCGGCCACCTCCCGGATGATGTGCACCGCCTCGGCCTCCAGCAGCCGAAGCTCGTTGACCTGCAACAGATCGGGTGTCGTCGCGGTGTCGCTCATAGTGGCAGCCCCTCTCTTTCCGCGTCGGTCCGGTATCGATCCACCCAGTCGTCAGACCGCTGGTCTGCCTGCCGTTCCAGCACAGGTGGTGGCGCGAGCCGGGGGTCTTGTCCCAGTGCCTCCAGAACGGTGGCGACCACCTGGGTCAGGTTGCGCCAGAGGTACGGATACGAGACGTCGATGGGTTCGATGTTTTCCTCGGCGAACCAGCGGCGCCAACCCGCCTCCTGCGCCTGCAGCATGGTGATGACATGGGCAATGGCCCCGGCGTGATACTCGGCGCGGGCATCGCGCCCGGGATCCGGACGTCCGCGCCACACCCGGGTCTGCACCGCACGCCAGAACGAAACCGCCTGGGACACAACGTCTGGCCGGTAAACGTGGACCAGCACCGGGTTGCTGCCAACCACATCCCGGATGCCGGCGAGCAATCCTTCACCGGAACGATCGGGCAGATCCTGCGCGCGGTCCAAGAGCAGCGGGGTCTGATTCCACATGAGCTTGCCGCCCCAGATTCCGTTGGGGGTACGGCCCACGGTGCGGATGTAATCGCGCCAGATGCTCGCGGGCGCCAGGTCGGGCTTGCCTGCGTCCAACGGATCGAGCAGACGCAGTATTGACTCGTCCTGTACATCGGCGAACCATTCCCGTGGCTGCGGAGACATGCTCGTGGTGGGCAGGTACTGGAAGAACTCCTGTGGTTCGCCGGCCACGCCGGTCGCTCGCAGGGATTCCACCAGTAGGGTGCTGCCACTGCGCTGCGATGCGAGCACCAGATATGCGGTGGGATGGTCGGGCATGCGCAGTAGCCTAACCGCAATTGTTTTGTATTCGACTAATTGGGTTCGCCGTGAATTGCAATCATGGCGAACGTAACTGTTGTTCGATGCCACGCTCGTCGGCGATGGCGGAACGGTTGGCTCCGGGCCTGCCATGGATGCGCAGGAATGTCTCGGTGTAGCGCTCGGAAATGCGTGTGCCCGCAAAATCGGAGGGAATGACGTCGAGAGTCTTCTCTCGCCAATCGTTGAGGCGCAGTGCCAGATCGTCGGCGATGGACTGGGACTCCTCGTCGGCATCGAGTCCCAGCAGGTTGTGCGCCTCGCCCGGATCGTTCACGAGGTCGTAGAGCTCGCGATGCGGGCGAGGATTGGTGATGTGTGTGGCGACGGCCCGGCCCGGCGGGCTGTCGGCAATGTCCCACGGCAGGTCCAGCACCGGCCTGGGCGCATAATTCTCTATATAGCTGTAATCCTTTGTTCGAATGGCCCGAATGGGATCAAAAGAATCGTGGTATGTCTTCGCGGTGAATAACTCGGAGCGGACTTGTTTCAGTTCGCCCGTCGGCTTCAGGATATTGTCGGCATGTGAAATTCCCTGAATCTCCTCGGGAATGTCGACACCGAGCAAGCCCAACAGGGTGGGCAGCAGATCGACCCCGCTGAAGAGCTCGTCGTACCGGAGCGATTCAGTAGTGCGGCCCCGCGGTGGGCGCACGATCAATGCGATGCCGGTACCGGCGTCATACAGGGTGGACTTGGCGCGTGGCAACGCCGGGCCATGGTCGGTCATGAAGACGACCCAGGTGCTCTCATCGAGGCCCGTCTCGGCCAGCACGTCCAGTAACTCACCGACCTTGGCGTCGGCCACCGCGATCGAGCCATAGAACTCGGCGAGATCGTCGCGTACCTCCGGGGTGTCGGGCAGATAGTCCGGGACATTCACCGTGTCGGCGTCGGACGGTTCATAACGCTCCCGAGGAAAGGGGCGGTGCGTTTCGAAGAATCCAGCGGTCAGCAGAAACGGCGTGTTGGGGGAATTGCGCAACCAGCGGCTCGCGTGTTCCACCACGTATTCGCAATACGAGTTGGATACGTCGTACTCGTCGAATCCCAGGGTGGCCGGATACGCCGTTTCATGCTGCATTCCGAACAGTGCTGTGTACCAGCCCGATCCAGACAGAATGTGGGGGAGTGTGCGCACCCCGGCGCGGTATTCCCAGCCGTGATGAGCCAGGCCGATAAGGCCGTTGCTCTGTGGGTACCGGCCGGTGAAGAGCGAACCACGCGACGGTGAGCACAGCGGCGCCGTGGCGTGCGCGCGGGTGAACAGGATGCCATCGGCCGCCAGTTGGTCCAGGTGTGGGCTGGATACGTCGGGATGCCCGTAGACGCCCAGGTAGCGGCCGAGGTCGTGCCAATGCACGATCAGAACGTTGTCTCGTGACGCTTCGGTCACTGCGCTCCCTTCCTGGGGTTCGACGGTCCACCCAACAGTGTGCATCCGTTGTCTGGCAACCCTTTGGCTCACCACGAGAAACTAACTCTCAGGCTGCGCCCCGAAGTCCCACGATATGACCGAGTAGGCCACGGACGGCACCGGCAGACCCGCCAGAGCCTCATCAGGTGGTGACGCGATAGACGTCTAGCGAGAACCCCAATGCCACGACGGGGCTTTGAGTGCGTCGAGCCCCACGATCTGCGTCTCGCCCCAGTCCTTGACAAGTTCGAGCCGTACTGCCGAACCCGCGTCGTCGAATCGGTCCTCATCGCCAGCGAGGATCTCGCACAACGACCGCGCGGCAAGATGATCTACCAGAGCGTTGGCGTGGGTGATCACGACCACCTGGGTTTTCCCGGCCGCCGCGCGAATGAGCGTCGCCAGCGGAGCGATGAGATCGGGATGCAGCGAGGTTTCTGGCTCGTTGAGCACCATCAGCGGCGGCGGTTCGGGACTCAACAGCGCGGCGGCCCACAACAGGAAACGCAGGGTGCCGTCGGACAACTCCGCGGCGCGCAGTGGCCGCAGCATCCCGGACTGCTGAACCTGAAGATCGAAGAGTCCCTCGCGCACGCCCACGGCCACCGCGGCGCCGTCGAAGGCGGCCGCGACGGCCTTGTCCAGCGTGTCGCTGCGAGTCTCGATGATTGTCTGGATGGCGGCGGCCACGTCGCTGCCGTCATTCGATAGCACCGTCGTACGCGTGCCGATCTGAGGCTGCCGGGCGGGCGCGAGCATATCGACACGGAATCCGTCGTAGAACCGCCAGCCGCGCAGGGTGTCCCGGACGGCACCCAATTCCGGGAACCTCCCCGCGAATTCGGAGAGCATGCTGCGGTAGGTCGGTATCGAGCGACTGAAGCCCTCAAACCCACGTCCCGAATCGGCGCGTGCTTCAACCACGGGACGGGTTCGCCGGACCAGGGTCGCGCTGGGGCGAAGCGATGGTCCGGTGAACACGGCCTCACGCTTGATTTCCGGGTCGCGGCCGAAGGCGGAATCGCTGGGAATCGGCAGACCTAGATCTACCAGATAGCCAAAATCCGTTGATGCGTAACCTAGTTCGATGGATATGGGCCGAGTGCGGACCGTGGGCTCAACAGTGCCGGTTCGCCGTGCGCCTTTGAGATTTTCCGGCCCGGCCCACATTGCCGATTGCAGTCCGCCCTGCCGCGCCAGCGAGCCGATGATCTCGCCGCGGCCGCAATCGGCCAGTAGCTGCAGCGCCCGGTACAGCGAGGACTTTCCGGTGCCGTTAGCGCCGGTGATGACGGTGAGTTGGGCAAGCGGGAGTGCAAGATCACGTAGTGATCGGTATCCGCGGATGGCGACGGTGGTGAGCACGGCGCCACGCTAATCAGTGGCACCGACAACCCAGGGTGCGCCTACCGCCCAAACCCCCCGTTACGCAACGCGTCCGCCATGGAGCCCGTCGCCCGAGTTTCCTGCTGGCGCCCGGAATTCTTGCTGCGGTTCTGGTTTGGTCGTCCCTGATTCTTGTTGTCGCGTCGGGGGGCGCTGGCGTTGGCTCCCTCGGGGCGCTTGCCCTGCTGCGGATCGTCGGTGAGGCGCAGGCTCAACCCGATGCGCTGACGCGGAATATCTACGTCGGTGACCTTGACCCGCACCACCTGGCCAGACTTGACCACCTCATGGGGGTCGGACACGTACCGGTCCGACATCGCCGAGACGTGCACGAGGCCATCCTGATGCACGCCGACATCAACAAATGCACCGAAGGCGGCCACGTTGGTCACCACACCCTCGAGCACCATGCCGACCTTCAGGTCCGAAACCTTTTCGACACCCGCGGCGAAGGTGGCCGTGGTGAACGCGGGCCGCGGGTCGCGTCCCGGCTTCTCCAGCTCGCCGAGAATGTCTGTCACGGTGGGAATTCCGAACCGATCGTCGGCGAAGTCTGCGGGCTTGAGCGAGCGCAGTGAACGCTCGTTGCCGATCAGCTCGGCGAGGGTGACACCCGAACGGTCCAGAATCTTGCGCACCACCGGGTAGGACTCGGGATGCACGCCGGACGCGTCGAGCGGGTCGTCGCCTTCGCGGATGCGCAGGAATCCGGCGCACTGTTCAAAGGCCTTGGGGCCCAGTCGGGGAACCTCCAACAGTCCCTTGCGGCTACGGAACGCGCCCACCTTCTCACGGTGCGCGACGATGGACTCGGCCAAGGATTCCGTCACCCCGGATACGCGTGCGAGTAGAGGTACGGAGGCCGTGTTCAAGTCGACACCGACCGCGTTCACGGCATCTTCGACGACCACGTTGAGACTGCGCGCGAGCGTGCCGGGAGTGACATCGTGCTGGTACTGCCCAACGCCGATCGACTTGGGTTCGATCTTCACCAGCTCTGCCAACGGATCCTGCAGGCGCCGTGCGATCGAGACCGCACCCCGCAGCGTCACGTCGAGGTCGGGAAGCTCGTGCGCGGCATAGGCGGAGGCCGAATAGACCGACGCGCCCGCCTCACTGACCATCGCCTTTGTCGGGGCCTTAGCGCCAGCGGCCTTGATATCGGCGATGAGTTCGGCCGCCAGCGCGTCGGTTTCGCGTGAGGCGGTGCCATTGCCGACGGCGATCAGCTCGACACCATGGCGCGCGACGAACGCCGCGAGAGTGGCCTTGGCCTCATCCCACTTCTTCTGCGGCTGGTGCGGGTAGATGGCGCAGGTGTCGACGACCTTGCCGGTGCCGTCCACCACGGCCACCTTGACACCCGTTCGGAACCCGGGGTCCAGGCCGAGTGTGGCGCGCGTGCCGGCGGGGGCCGCGAGCAGCAGATCCTTGAGGTTGCGCGCGAAGACGCCGACGGCATCTTCCTCGGCGCGTTGGCGCAGCTTGAGGCGGGCATCGACGGACGCGGAGAACATGAGCTTGGCCCGCCAGGCCACCCGAACGGTACCGGCCAGCCACGGCGTGGCCGGGGTCTTCGCGGTCAGGTTGACGCCGAGCGATTGCGCGACCATGGCCTCATACGGCGCGTCCTCACCGCCGTCGAAGTTGAGGGCGAGCACCTGCTCCTTCTCGCCGCGCATGACGGCCAGCACCCGGTGCGAGGGCATGGTCTCCAGGGATTCGGAGAACTCGAAGTAGTCGCGGTACTTCTGTGCCGCTTCGGTTTTCGCCGCATCCTCTGACCATGGGGCGGTGCGCAGCGCGCCGTCTGCCCAGAACTTGGTGCGGGTGGCGCCGACGAGCTCGGCGTCCTCGGCCGCACGCTCGATGAGAATGTGCCGCGCGCCGTCGAGGGCGGCGTTGGCATCGGCGACATCCTCGGTGAGGAACTCGGCGGCCGCCTCGTCGGGCACCAGACTCGGGTCCGCGAGCAGCCGGTCGGCCAGCGGTTCCAGCCCGGCCTCCCGGGCGATCTGTGCCTTGGTGCGCCGCTTGGGCTTGTACGGCAGGTAGATGTCCTCGACACGCGCCTTGGTGTCGGCCGACAGCAGCGCCGCCTTGAGGTCGTCGGTGAGCTTGCCCTGTTCCTCGATGGAGGACAGCACCGCGGCGCGACGCTCGTCGAGTTCCCGCAGGTACCGCAGCCGTTCTTCCAGAGTGCGCAGCTGGCCGTCGTCGAGGCTGCCGGTGACTTCCTTGCGGTATCGCGCGATGAACGGGACCGTCGCACCCTCGTCGAGCAGCCGCACAGCCGCCGCGACCTGGGCCTCGGCGACCTCCAGTTCCGCAGCGAGGCGGGAATTTACAGATTTCACGGTCACGCTCTGAGTCACGCCGAGGGACCCTACCCAATGCAGAGGACAAGCTACGCTCACCGGGTGCGTGTCTGGAGCGTGTTGGCCCTGATCTTCCTGGTCACGGGTTGTGTCGCACACACGCAGCAGGGTTCGCCGATCTCATCCACCACGCCGTCCGTCAGCGCACCGTCCCAGGTGCCAACGACGTCGACGACCACGACAACCGCGCGTGCCCCCGCACCGCGGCCACGCGCGTCCGTGGAGTCGGTGACGCGCTGGATCGAGGCGGGTGATCCGGCCGATGTCGAGAAATTTCGCACGGTCGATCAGGACGGCACGCCAGGCCAGCTGTCCCAAGGTGAGGTGGCGTTCCGTGCTCCCGGCGACTTGGGTCCTCGGGTCATCGGGGGGTGCATCACGGCGTTCAAGTACCAGGTGCCGTTGTCGTGCCTGCCGGGGCTTCGTCACGCGCCGCCCCGTCCTCCCGATCTGCCCGGCCAGTGGATCGCGGGCTGGGTTAGCTTCGACGGCGCGACCGTTACCGTCGGTAGTCGTCACGGTGACCCGGGGCCGTTCAGTGAGGGTGTGGGCCTGCCGCTTGAGTACGGGAAACGTCTGAAATTCGGCGACTACCAATGCAGATCGGATGAGATGGGTCTGTACTGCGTGAACTACGCGCATCACTCTGCTATCCGAATGAGCGACGAGCTTGAGGTCTACGGATGCACCAAGCGGGCAACTCCGCCGCGCGGTATCGGAGTGCAGTACGACTGTGGGTGAGTGCCCTAATGCCGGTAGCAGGTGTCCTGGATGGCCCCTGATTCATCGAGTATCTGATTGATCAGGGTGAGGTAGGCGACCCGCCGACGGTTTTGATCCTCTTGTGTTCCCGGCGATTCACGTATTTGGTGTACCAGCAACACTGCATTGTCGGAGAGTACGGAGATGTGTTGTGCGCGCTGCGCAACATCTGGGCGCGTGACCCGGGTGGCGACATCGTGAAGATGCGTGGACCAATCTTCAAAGACCGAGAGGCCTGGACCGCCGGACAAGACTGCTTCGGAGTTGAGGAGATCCTCGTGGTCCAGAACAATAGTGACGGATTTCAGAGCAGCCCGGCACTCGCGGTATGGGCGCCCGGTCACGTACGTGCCGATACCGATGCCGACGGCCACAATGATCAGCACACCTACCGCGCTCAGCCATATCTTGAGCGACGGCATCGTCGGCGGGAATTCGTGCTCTGCGAGGACAGGGATAGTGCCGAGAATGGGACCTGCGGCCTCGCGCAGCTCCGTCAGACGTTTCTGTTGTCGCTGCGCCTGATATGTGTCCCACCAGATGCCTGCCGCCACGAGGAGCGACAGGCAGAGCCACAGGACGCCGCGCCGGGTGTCATGACCGATGAAATAGGCGATCGCGGTGACGAGCCATAGAACGGTCGCGCCCGGCAGAAACCACCGGGCCCAGCGTGGAGCCCGCAGTCTGGTGCCGACGACGAGATCGCAGAGTCGAAGCGCCGCCGACAGAACCGCTGGATCGGATGGGATGTCGCCACGCTGGCTTGCCCGGATGGCATAGCGCCGCTGAGGCCCGTCCAGATCGGCAAGGATCGCGAGGAATGATCGGCGGAATCGCTGCTGCATCAATGCCAGCAGTATTGCCGTGGCGATACTGAACACCGGCGCCTGGTTGGCGCGGACCTTCCAGCTTGACCCGTCGTCTGGCATGAGTAACAACCAGAGTGGAACCGCGACGATTGTCATCGCCGCTACCAGCACAAGCCAACGCGCCCACCACGGCGCCAAGAGCAGTCGGATCCCCACAGCAAACATTATTACAGACGCGTAGACCGTCTGGGCGCCGGTGGTGCTGCTGTATTAGCCGATTTGTTCCTGCTCCAGCAAGGCGGCCGTGAAGCGATACAGAGACAACAGCGAGATGAATCCGAACATGAACAGGATGACGCTGCCGACGGAGTCGTTCACGGGGTTGAGGAACAGCCCGAAGGCGTACGCCCCGATGACCACGATGGGCGCAGCGTCGACCCAGCTGAGTGGACGCCGTTCAGATCGCGCGAGCGCATCCTTGCCGAGGAAGGGGAGGAGCACGAACGAGATGATGAGTGTGATGAGGAAGCCCCAGATCGCCCACCCGATGGGCAGCGCCGGGTCGCCGAAGAACGAGTCCTCCGGGGCGAGCGCCCTGGACTTGCCGACCCATTCGTAGATGCCGAACTTCGTGCAAAAACCGTTGGCCAGGAACGCGATCCAGGCATGCAACATGCCGTAGAGCACGCAATGCCAGACGGCCTGCCATGGTCGCAGGGTGCGCGGGTTCACCACGATCTTCCCGTCGAGTATCACGTTGATGATCACGTAGATCGGCCACAGCAGCGCGACCATTCCTACGGGAACAAGCAGGGGAACGCTGCCAATGTGCGGTCCCATCATCGGAATGTCGCCGTAGCGCAGATCGCCCCAGATGAATCCGCCGAAGCTGATGTTGGCCTGCTCGAATGCCCACTCCACGATGGAAGCGATGACGAAGTAGGCCGAGGCGAGTTTCACGCCGAGGTGTTTGAGCATGTGCCCAAATACCGCGATGACCAGCGCCAGCGAGGTGATGGTCTGTGCGATGACCGGAAGACCGGCGCCGCCGGTGGAGATGCCCGACCACAGCGTCATGGCGACCCACACCACGCAGGCGATGCCGAGGGCCGCGTCGAGCGGACTTGCCTTCAGCGCTTCATTGTTCGTGCTGTTGTCGGTCCCCGTGCTCATGGGACATAGTCCTTCCATCACTGAGATCGCCGATTGAATGGAAAATTATTCTAGAACAATGCTCTAGTCAAGAGGCGGTTCAGTATTGTTCGGTGGTGCCCACTGCCTCGAACGCCGGCGTTGCCCGTCGGCGCGCCATCCTCGACGCAGCGCTCACGTCTTTTCTGAAGAGCGGGGTGGCCGGAGCCACTGTCGAGTCGCTGCACCGCGAATCCGGGGCCAGCGTGGGCAGCATCTATCACTTCTTTGGGAGCAAGGAAGGCGTGGCGGCCGAGCTCTACCTGGAAACGCTGCGCGATTACTATGATGCGTATCTTGCTGTGCTACAGGCAAGTTCACGTGTGCGCAGTGGGATCGAAGGCGCCGTTCGTTTTCATCTGGAGTGGGTGGCCGCCCACGAGATGCGGGCGCGGTTCCTGTTTCATTGCCGCGAGTTTGAGGTCATTGAAGAGTCGCGCGCGACCATAGTCGCGCTGAACGAGGACTTCTATGGCAAGGCGAGTGCGTGGCTGCAACCGCACGTGGACAAGCGGCGCATCAAACCCTTGCCGCCCAGGCTGTGTCAGGCCGTGTGGATGGGGCCGTGCGTCGAGTACGCCCGGCTGTGGCTGGCCCGGTCGGTCGAGTTCGACATGCTGGCCGCTGCGCCGGTTCTAGGACGTGCGGCGTGGGATGCGGTAAAGGCGTGATCAATACCGGCGCGTGAGCGGTTATGCCGGTCGGGGTGGTGCGAGGTTCAGCGCGTTCGGGCATAGCTCGCTTTGCAGAATGTCGAGGTACACGTTGGGGGCGGGCGCGGGAGCGACGCCGGAGCCCACGGGGAACTGCGAGCCCACTTCTTCGGGCGGGACGCCGTTGCGCAGATCGCGGCATGCTTGGTGCCCAGCCTGGATTACGTACGGCTCGGCGTCTTTGTGGATGAAGACCCCGGCGTTGCGCAGGCTGTCCAGGAACGTGTGGTCATTCGCGTGGGCGATGCCGGCGCCGAACGGGCCGCCCACTGATATGCCTGCGGCAGCGATCCCGACGACGATCCTGGTACGGAGCTTGTCCATGGTTGTTTCCTTCCAGCCATCAGCATTATTGCCAGGGGAACGGGCCCGGCAATGGCGAATTGCAAACTGGACAGGGGTTGGCGGGCTTTAGTTCAGGCCGCCGCCGATGACCAGGATCTCTCCAGTAATCCAGGAAGCACTGTCCGAGGCCAGGAATGTCACCGCGGGTGCGATGTCCTCGGGGATACCGATCCGTCCCAGTGGGGTTATGTTCTCGATCTCGGTGCGGAACTCGCGGCTTGAGAAAGCGCTGGACCGCATGCCGTCGGTCACGGTCAACCCGGGATTGACTGAGTTCACCCGGATGCCCCGTGGGCCCAGCTCCTTGGCGAGGGTGCCAGTGATCGCGTCCACGGCCCCCTTCGAGGCGGTGTACACCACGGAGTTGGCCGGTGTGAAGCTGGTGACACTTGACCCGATGTTGACGATGCTTGAGCCGGGCCGAAGGGCGCTGCTGAGTGCTTCGGTGATGGTGATCGCCAGGCCGAAGACGTTCAGGCCGAACTGGCGTTGAAGTTCATCCGCGGTCACCGATTCAATCGCGCCCATGTTGTACACCCCGGCGTTGTTGACCAGGATGTCCAGCGTGTCGAGCCGAGTGCTGAGTTCGGCGAACAGTCCTTTGACGCTGGCTGGGTCAGAGATATCAGCTTGGATGGCAAAGGCTTGGCCGCCAGCATCATGAATCGACTTCACCACGTGGTCAGCACCGCTCTTGCTTGATGAGTAGTGGACCGCCACGTGCGCTCCCGCTGACGCCAGGTCGCGTGCAATGGCCGCGCCGATTCCCTTCGACGCACCCGTAACGAGTGCCGTCTTACCTGTCAAAATGCTCATAGAACTGTCTCTTTCCTTTGGCCGCAATATTTTTCGACCGCATCTCGTTGCTTCTTCAGCGTAGGTTTGCGCGCGCAGTCGAGGAAGGGTGCGCTACTCCTACCTGGGCATCCCTTGTGGCTGAGGCGATGTGCCATTGGGTGGGTGTATTACACCCTGGTTGGAGGGAGTTGCCGTGAGTATGTTGAGGACATGGATCGGCGAAATGAGTTGGGCGACTTTCTGAAGGCCCGCCGTGCTCTGGTGTCGCCGCGGCAAGCGGGGCTGCCGGAGGATGAGCCGCGCCGTGTTTCGGGCTTGCGCCGGCAAGAGGTTGCCGCTTTGGCCGGAGTGAGTGCCGACTACTACAGCAGACTTGAGCAAGGGCGTGAGCGTCATCCCTCAGACCAGGTATTGCGGGCGATTTCCCGTGCACTGCAGCTGGATACACATGCGGCCGAACACCTCGCCGGACTAGCGAGGCTGTCTGGGGCGGTACCCGCCGTCGGCAGCCAGCGCGATGCCGGCGAGGGGACTATGAGGATTGTCAATAATGTGGTGCACGCCCCGGCGTTGATCATCAGCCCGGCGCTGGACATTCTGGCCATGAATGCCCACGCACAGGCCCTTTACGGTGACTTCTCCCGCGCGGACAACTTGGCGTACATGGTGTTTCTTGACCCTGTGGCCAGCGATTTCTACGCGGAATGGGACGAGATTGCGCGGGATACCGCCCGAAATCTGCGTGCGATGTCGGTGTCGTTTCGCGACGACCCGCGCATAGCAGAAGTTGTGGGTGAGTTGACGATTCAAAGCGATGTTTTCACGTTCGTGTGGACGCAGCACGACGTTCGGCCCCGAACAAGCGGGACTAAGCGATTCCGCCACAGCGAGGTCGGTGAGATCAGCCTCCAGTACGACACCTTCACGGTCGGTGGGGCACCCGGGCAGCAGCTGCTCATCTACTCGGCCGACCCTGACAGTGCCGATGCCGATGGGCTCGAGCTGCTGGCCCGGCTTGCGCTGGATCAGCGACCAGAATCGTAGAAATCACATCCAAATCCATTTGAGGCGAGCAATATTCGCTCACCTCATGAGTTCAGATTGCGCAGGATCGAATCATGACATCGACACGGCCCGCTGAAGCAGGAACGCTTACACTCGGCGGCGACATCACCGTCAATCGGCTTGGTTACGGCACAATGCAGCTGACCGGCCCGGGCGTGTGGGGTCCGCCTCGGGATCCAGCATCGGCGGTGCGGCTGCTCAAACGCGTGGTTGAGCTGGGAGTGAATTTCCTGGACACCGCCGATGCGTACGGCCCGCAGACCGTCGAAGACCTGATCGCCAAGGCGCTACACCCGTATACCGGTGATCTCACGATCGCTACAAAAGTAGGTATCGCACGCACTGGCCCGGCCGAGTGGGGCTGGATTCCGCTGGGGCGGCCTGAATACTTGCGCCAGCAGACGGAAATGAGCCTACGGCGCCTGAAGCTGGAGCGCATCGACCTGCTCCAGCTGCATCGAGTCGACCCCACCGTTTCCTTCGAAGACCAAATCGGCGAACTCAAGCTCCTGCGCGACGAAGGAAAGATTCGGCATATCGGGCTCTCGGAGGTCTCAGTGGACCAGCTGCACGCGGCACGGCAGATCGTGCCCATCGCCTCCGTGCAAAACCTGTTCAACCTCGCCAATCGGTCAGCAGCCGACGTGGTGGACTACGCCACCGCCCACGGCATCGCCTTCATCCCATACTTCCCGCTGGCTACTGGAGGCTTGGAAGGCGCTGGCGGTGCTCTGGATCTCATCGCGCCTGCCCACGGCCGAACCCCTGCGCAGATTGCCCTGGCCTGGCTGCTTCGCCGCTCGCCGATTGTGCTTCCGATTCCGGGAACATCGTCGGAAGCGCATCTCGCGCAGAACGTTGCCGCTGCGGACATCGCGCTGAGCGACGCTGAGTTCGAGGCCCTTTCCGCAGCGGTGCCGTTGCCCGACGATAAAGACGTTTAGCTTCATGCGGATTGGTGTTTTCGCCGCGCTTACCGACGAGGGCATGGAGCCCGGTGAACTAGCGGTCGAGATCGAGACGCGCGGTTTCGAATCCCTTTTCGTGCCGGAGCACACGCATATACCGGTGACGATCGAAGCAATCCATGCCGGATGGGATGAGATACCCCGCGACTACTGCCGCAGCCTCGATCCGTTCGTGGCGTTGTCCTTCGCGGCGGCCGCGACGAGGGACCTCCGCATCGGTACCGCTGTGGCGCTGCTGGTCCAGCGAGATCCGATCACGTTCGCCAAGGAAGCTGCGACCCTGGACAGGGCATCGGGTGGGCGGCTGGAACTGGGAATCGGCGTCGGATGGCTGTGCGAGGAGATACGAAATCACGGCACCGACCCGCGCACACGGGTGGCGCTGCAGAGCGAGCGGATCCGGGCGGTCAAGAAGATCTGGACAGAAGAACAGGCCGAATTCCACGGCAAGTACGTGGCTTTCGACCCGATCCGTTCCTGGCCCAAGCCTGTTCAAAAACCGCACCCGCCGGTGTGGCTAGGGGGCTGGGGCCCGTCCACCCACGAACGGGTGCTCGACCACGCCGACGGCTGGATGGCGCCGACAATGCTTGGGGTGGAAGAGCTTCAGAAGGGGATCGACGAACTCAATCTGCTGGCAGCACACCAAGGCAAGCCGCCGGTTCCTGTGATAGCGACCATCCTGGAGCCGCAGCCTGGAGATATCGAACGCCTCGCCGACCTTGGCGTGCATCGTGTGCTGTTGGGCCTGCTGCCGGTGGAGTCTCGCGACGCTACATTGCGCAAGCTGGACCGGTTGGCTGCATTGATGGCGTAAGGACGCCAGGTGGGCCGGCTCGCATGTGGTTCCGTCAATAAGCTGATCGGGCGTGACGGCGATGACTACCATGCGAACAGACTCAGCTGTTCGAGCGAGGGCGGTGCACATCGTGGGTGTCGATGCCGCCGATCTCGCAGAGTTGGAGTTCTTCGGAGGCAATCCGCTCAGTGTGCTTGTTCCGCTGGCCGAGCTGCTCTCGCCCCTTGAGGCGGCTCCCGGGCAGGTACTCATGCGTCAGAGCGAACCGGCCGACTGGTTCCTGCTCCTCGGCTCGGGTGGCGGCGAGATTCTTCATGCCGGAGAGAACGGGGATTTGGTCGTCGCGCACGTGGTGCCCGGCATGGTCGTCGGTGAGATAGCGCTCCTGCGCGGGACCGCCCGGACGGCGACCGTCGTCGCGACCGAACCGCTTCGAGGCTGGGCTGGCAGCAGTGATGCGTTCACCGCGATGCTTGAAATACCTGGCGTGTCAGAGGCATTGGTGTCGACCGCGCGTCAGCGGCTAGCTACATTCGTTACCCCGATTCCGGTGCGGCTGCTGGACGGGGCTGAGTTCTACCTGCGGCCCATCCTGCCCGGTGACAGGCGGCGGCTGGCGAGGATGTCACGGCGCACGGTGTACCGCCGTTTTTTGGGGGTCCCCAGTAAGCGGATGATCACGTATTTGTTTGAGGTGGATTACCTCGATCACTTCGCGTGGGCCCTCACCGATCAACGCGACGGCGTTGACGGTCTCGTCGTGGCTGATGCTCGATTCATCCGCCACCTCGACGAGTCCGACAGTGCGGAGCTGGCCTTCACGGTCGGTGACGACTATCAGGGCCGTGGGATCGGAACACTACTGATGGAGGCGCTATCGGTGTCGGCGCATGCCGACGGGGTACGCCGATTCACGGCCTCGGTGCTTTCGGAGAACTATGCGATGCGCAACATTCTGAACCGGTGCGGCGCGCGCTGGGAATCGGATGGGCCGGGAGTGGTCACCACGGTCATCGATGTTCCCCATGTGCGGGAACTCGGTCTTTCTTCGCAGGTATCTCGGCAGATCCATGTCGCAACGCGCCAGGTGGTGCAGACGTTGTGTTGACGAACGGTAAGCGCCCCCGGCAGGAATCGAACCTGCGACCTAGGGATTAGAAGGCCCTTGCTCTATCCGACTGAGCTACGGAGGCATGTGGCGCTAGCCGGATGGGAGTCTATCGAACCGGTGGCGGTGCGGATCGCATCTCGCCATACCCTTGACTGGTGACGACGATCCCCACCGCCAGGAAGACCGATTCGCCGATCTGGACGATCGTCGTCGGCCTCGCGGTACTGGCGGGCCTGGTCGCGGCCGCTATCGGCGCGCTGTCACTGACGGAGGCCCTGCTCGCGACGGGTCTGCCCAACCCCGGCCCCGTCACCTCCTATGGTCTGCCGTTCGTGCGCGCGGCCGCAGAAATCTGCGCCGTCGTCGCCGTGGGCGCCTTCCTG
The DNA here is from genome assembly GCF_002013745.1 of Mycobacterium sp. D16Q16. Classification (NCBI taxonomy): domain Bacteria; kingdom Bacillati; phylum Actinomycetota; class Actinomycetes; order Mycobacteriales; family Mycobacteriaceae; genus Mycobacterium; species Mycobacterium sp. D16Q16. Next base: position 221,694 of record NZ_MAEY01000001.1, on the reverse strand, counting down.
GTCGCGGCCTTTTTCGTCCCACCGCAGTCCAGCGGCGTGCTCGATGTGGACGGTTACCGCTCACTGCGTGTCGGCACCGCGGCATCGACCGCGCTCGCGGTGCTCTCGGCGGCCATGGTGCCACTGTCGATATCCGATGTGGCCGGTCAGCCGATCGGTGATTTCGGGCCAGGGGAGCTGTGGACGCTCGCCGGCGACATTGAGACCGTGAACGCATGGCGCTGGATGGCCTTCATCGCCGCCGGCGTCGCGATCGCCAGCCGGGTGGTGCTGCGCTGGTCGTGGACACCGCTGCTGGTGCTCGGATCCATCGCAACACTGATGCCGCTGGCCCTGGTCGGGCATTCGGCCACCGGCGGCGCACATGACCTGGGCACCAACAGCCTCATCATCCATCTGGTGTCCGCGGCGCTGTGGGCAGGTGGGCTGGTCGCGCTGTTGATCCACGCGCTGCGCGGCGGCGGCTATCTCGATGTGGCCGCACGCCGGTTCTCCACGCTGGCGCTGTGGTGCTACGTCGCGATCGGGCTCAGCGGAATCATCAACGCACTTATCCGGGTGCAGCTTTCGGACCTGTTCACCACCCGCTACGGCTGGCTGCTGGTGGGCAAGGCCACGGCGCTGCTGATCCTCGGCGTACTGGGATATCTGCAGCGGCGTTCGGCCATAACCGCATTGGACGAAGAACCTCAGAACCGTCGACCACTGATTCGACTGGCAGGCATTGAAGCCGTCATCTTCGCGGTCACCTTCGGTATCGCCGTCGGGTTGGGTCGCACCCCGCCGCCGCCGGTCAACCTCAACCCCTCACCGGTCGAGGTCGCCATCGGTTACACGTTGGACGGTCCGCCCACCCCACAGCGACTGCTGCTCGATTGGCGCTTTGATCTCATCTTCGGAACGGCCGCCATCGTTTTCGCGGTCGCTTACCTGGTCGGTGTGCGTCGGCTGAAGAAGCGCGGCGACGAATGGCCGGTGGGGCGCACCATCGCCTGGCTGTCCGGCTGTGCCTTCCTGCTCATCGCGACATCGTCCGGTGTCGGCAGGTATGTGCCCGCGATGTTCAGCATGCACATGGCCGCGCACATGATGCTCTCGATGCTGATACCGGTGCTGTTGGTCCTCGGTGGCCCCATCACACTGTTGCTGCGGGTGCTGCCTGCCGCGGGCAAGGGCGATCCGCCGGGGCTGCGTGAATGGGTGCAGATCGTGTTGCACAGCAAGTTCTCTCGCTTCCTGACGCATCCGCTGGTGGCGACCTCGTTGTTCATCGGCGGGTTCTACGGCCTGTATCTCAGTGGGCTCTACGACGCCGCCGTTGACGTGCACGCCGCGCACCTGGCGATGAATGTGCACTTCCTGCTCAGCGGATACCTGTTCTATTGGGTGGTCATCGGCATCGACCCGTCGCCGCGGCGCCTGCCTCCGGTGGCCAAGCTGGGCATCGTGCTGGTCTCGCTGCCCCTGCACGCCTTCTTCGGTGTCATCCTGATGGGCACGAAATCGATTCTCGGCGAGAAGTTTTACAGCAACCTGGCGCTACCGTGGCGGATTGATCTGGCCGCTGATCAACACATGGGCGGCGCGATCACCTGGGCGACCGGGGAGCTGCCGCTGCTGGTGGTCATGATCGCTCTGGTCATCCAGTGGTCGCGTTCGGACGAGCGGCTGGCCCGCAGACAGGACCGCGCTGCCGATCGTGACGACGACGCCGACCTGGCCGCCTACAACGCCATGCTCGCCAAAATGGCCCAGCACGACGAGAAGACGCGCAGCTAGAAGGCGCCAGCGGCGATGGCCGCCGGCCAGCTGCCGTGCTCGCTGATATCGATACCGGCCTGCGCGGCGGCGCCGTCACAGCCAAACCCGGTGCGCCACACACCGTCATCGCATTCGACCTTGCCCAGCAGCATCGGCTCGGGTAGCTGCGCGAGGAAGGTACCCAGTGCGGCGGGGGACAGGCGCCAGATTTCGCCGCCGATGCTCACCCCATCCTCTTCCGAACGAGTGAGCCCGGGTTTGGGAGGTGTGGTGCGCAGCGCCGCCATCCGATACTTCGGCGCGGTGCGCACCGGGCCGACCCAGCGCGCGCCCAGATCGGTGAGCTGAAACTCCAGCGGGCCGCCCTTGAGATGCGCGCCGAACACCGCGAGCTCATGAGACAAGGTGATCGCTGCCGGCCAAACATCTTGTTCTGCAGCATCTCCGGTGACCAGTGCGGCGATGTCGAAGGCCACCGCGTCATCAAAGGCGCGCGCCAGCACGGTTACTCCGAACTGGGCCTCACCGGCGGTTCCCGCGGGTACCGCCACCGCGCACAGATCGAACAGGTTGCAGAAGTTGGTGTAGGTCCCCATCGTCGCGTTGACGCCAATCGGGTCGGCCTGCACCTGTTCAATCGTTGGGTGCAACGGCGCGGTGGGCACTAACAGTGCGTCCGCACCCGCGAGGGCAGCCATGGCCTCCTCTCGCAGACGCTGCACCTCGGCGCGGTCGCGCACCAGGCGATGCGCCGGGATATCGCGTGCACCCGAAACGATCTGCGCGACAGTGGGATCAAGCGCTGCTTCGGGGTTGGCGTCGATGAACTCGCCGACGGCGGCATAGCGTTCACTGACCAACGCGCCCTCGTACAGCAGTTTCGCGGCGGCCAGGAACGGCGCCAGATCGATCTCGACGATCGTCACTCCCGTTGCGCGAAGATGCTCTATGGCCGCGTGAAAGGCGTCACGCCACACCTCATCGAGTGCGGGCAGCTCGCGCGGGACGGCGATGGTGGGCTGTGGGGGCGCTGCCAGCCGAGTGTTGGCGGGCCACAGGCGGGGTCCTGCCGCGGCACCCATGGCGGCCATCGCCAGGTTGGCGGTGGCCAGCGTGCGGGCGAAGATGGTTACGCAGTCATAGGATTCGCAGGCAGGGACAACGCCCTGCGTGGAGACGACGCCGACGGTGGGTTTGATTCCGACGATGCCCTGCAGTCCCGCGGGTACTCGCCCGGATCCGGCGGTGTCGGTGCCGATCGCGATCTCGACCTCGCCCGTGGCGACGGCCACCGCGGATCCCGAACTGGAGCCGCCACTGATGTATTCGGGACGCCGCGAGTCCGGCACCGCGCCGTACGGGGAGCGCGTGCCCACCAGCCCGGTCGCGAATTGGTCGAGGTTCGTCTTGCCGACCACCACGGCACCCGCGGCACGTAAGGCCGCGACCACCGGTGCGTCGCGCTCGGGAACGTATGCGTACTCCGGGCAGGCGGCGGTGGTGGGCACGCCACCGACATCCACGTTGTCCTTGACCGCGAGCCGAACACCGGCCAACGGCCCTGATGAGGCCTCCAATTCGGCAGCGATGTCGTTCTCGGGGCGGCGCATGATCCAAACCGTCATGTCAAGCAAGGTACGGGTGGCCGGACGCATCGGCCAGTTGTCCCCAATCCGGAACTCATCCACAGCGACCGCCCGAACGCGCCCGCATGTCGTCGCGGTGTCGGTGCGTGCCGGGTTACTGGAGCTGCCAAGGGCGCCGGATTGGCGGTGCTGAGAACAGATATAGCGATAGGAAAGGCACGAACCATGTTTGAAACTCCAGTGACTGTGATCGGCTCCATCGTCGGAGACCTCAAGCGGCGCCAGGTCGGCTCCGACGAAATGATCAAGTTTCGCGTCGCCAGTAATGCGCGCCGGCGGCGTGAGGACGGCAGTTGGGTGAATTCGAACTCCCTCTTCATCAACGTCACCTGCTGGGGACGTCTAGTCACCGGGGTGGGTGCTGCGCTGGGGAAGGGAGCGCCGGTGATCGTGCACGGTCATCTGCATACCAGCGAGTTCGAGGACAAGGACGGCAACCGCCGTCAGGTCACGGAGATGAAGGCGATCGCCGTTGGGCCAGATCTGTCGCGGACCATCGCCCGGATAGAGAAGGCCGGGTACACCGGCAAGCAGGAGGATGCCGAAGCAGCGGAGCAACCCGATCCGGGGCCCGAACAGTCCACGACGGACCTGCCGGAAACGGACGAGAGCAGCGAGGAGTCGGGAAACCTGCGCTTGAGTGCGTGATCCCGAGCTGACACCGGCGACCGCGCGGTCGCCTCTCACCTAGGATGGTTCGGGCGGCTCACAAGAATGGTCGTGAGCTGCGGCTAAAGAACTTAGAGGAGAGGCGACAGCGCGGCAATGGCTGAGTACATCTACACGATGATGAAAGTCCGCAAGGCGCATGGCGACAAGGTCATCCTCGACGATGTCACCCTGAACTTCCTGCCCGGCGCCAAGATTGGTGTGGTCGGTCCGAACGGTGCCGGTAAATCCAGCGTCCTGAAGATCATGGCCGGGCTCGACAAGCCGAACAACGGCGAGGCCTTCCTGGCCAATGGGGCCAGCGTCGGCATCCTGATGCAGGAGCCGCAGCTAGACGAGACCAAGACGGTGCGCGAGAACGTCGAGGCCGGCGTGGCGCTCAAGGGCAAGCTCAATCGGTACAACGAGGTCGCCGAGTTGATGGCCACCGACTACTCCGACGAGCTCATGGAAGAGATGGGCAAGCTCCAGGAAGAGCTGGACGCCGCCGATGCCTGGGATATCGACTCGCAGCTTGAGCAGGCCATGGACGCGCTGCGTTGTCCGCCCCCGGACGAGCCGGTGACGTATCTGTCCGGTGGTGAGCGTCGACGCGTCGCCTTGTGCAAGCTGCTGCTGTCCAAGCCGGACCTGCTGCTCCTCGACGAGCCCACCAACCACCTGGACGCCGAGAGCGTGCTGTGGCTGGAGCAGCACCTGGCCAACTACCCGGGCGCCATCCTGGCTGTGACCCACGACCGGTACTTCCTGGACAATGTTGCCGAGTGGATCCTCGAACTGGACCGCGGCCGCGCGTACCCCTACGAGGGCAACTACTCCACGTACCTGGAGAAGAAGGCCGATCGCATCGCCGTGCAGGGGCGAAAGGATGCCAAGCTGCACAAGCGCTTGCAGGAAGAGCTCGCGTGGGTGCGTTCGGGCGCCAAGGCCCGGCAGGCCAAGAACAAGGCACGGCTCGGGCGGTACGAGGAGATGGCTGCCGAGGCGGAGAAGACGCGAAAGCTGGACTTCGAGGAGATCCAGATCCCCACGGGCCCGCGGTTGGGCAATGTGGTGGTCGAGGTCAGCCATCTCGACAAGGGCTTCGAGGAACGCGCCCTCATCAAGGATCTGTCGTTCACGCTGCCCCGTAACGGCATCGTCGGCGTCATCGGCCCCAACGGCGTCGGTAAGACCACCCTGTTCAAGACCATCGTCGGGTTGGAAAACCCCGATGGTGGCGAGGTCAAGGTGGGCGAGACCGTCAAACTGAGCTACGTCGACCAAAGCCGCGCCGGCATCGACCCCAAGAAGAACGTCTGGGAGGTCGTTTCCGACGGGCTCGACCACATTGTGGTCGGTCAGAATGAAATGCCTTCGCGGGCTTATGTTTCTGCGTTCGGATTCAAGGGGCCGGATCAGCAGAAGCCAGCGGGCGTCCTGTCCGGTGGTGAGCGCAACCGTCTCAACCTGGCGCTTACCCTCAAACAGGGCGGCAACCTGATCCTGCTCGACGAGCCCACCAACGACCTCGACGTCGAAACCCTGAGTTCACTGGAGAACGCGCTCGAGCAGTTCCCCGGCTGCGCGGTGGTCATCTCGCACGACCGCTGGTTCCTGGACCGCACCTGCACGCACATCCTGGCGTGGGAGGGATCCGACGATAACCCCGCCGCATGGTTCTGGTTTGAAGGCAACTTCCAGGCGTACGAAGACAACAAAGTTGAACGTTTGGGTATCGATGCAGCCAGACCTCACAGAGTTACCCACCGCCGCCTGACTCGCGACTAGGGTGAGATTGCGTGCCGAAACCCGGCATGCAAACTCGGCCAGGAGCGTTCTGCGTGACTGTTAAGACAGGGACCACAACTCCCGAAAACACGCCATCTACCAATGGATCTGGCGTGCCGACCATTGAGGCGCTGGAGGCTGCATTCAGTCACTCCCGATTCCTGGGCGACCAGGAATGGGACGAAGCGCTCGATGCTGACGGCCACGCGACACCGCCGGCGCCGCCCGTGCGTGAGGCACTCATGCGGTCGCTGCTACGGCTGGCAGCGCAACGCCCGCCGCACGCGATTTCGATGGCTGTTTACCGCAACGGAGACGATGCGGGGCTCGGAACCGCCTTGCAGTTGGTCACGGACTACACGCCGTTGCTTACCGACTCCGTCACCGTGCTGCTGCGCCGTTTGGGCGTCGCGATAGTGGACCTGATGGACCCGGTCTTTACGGTCGACCGTTCCGCCGACGGCACCCTGCTCTCCGCGGTACCGGTCGACAACCCTCACAGCGATACCGCCATCGGTGCCGAGTGCTGGATCCATCTGCAGCTGCCGCCCTCCATCGACGCCGAGCGGCTGGCCTTCATCGAGACGCAGCTGCCGCACACCCTCGAAGACGGCAGCCATGTCGCTGCGGACACCGATGCCATGCGTGACGCGGTCATCGAGCTGGCTGCCGACCTAGACGCCTCGGCGGGCACGGCACGGTTCTCGTCCGCCGAACTCACCGAGGTGGCGAACCTGCTGCGCTGGCTCGTCGAAGGCAACTTCACGGTGCTCGGATATCAGCGGTGCACCGTCGCGGACGGGCGGGCCACCGTCGACGAATCGAGTCGGCTCGGCCTGCTCAAGCGGCGCGAAGAGGTGCTTCCGCAGCTCACCCACAACGACGAGCTGCTGGTCCTGGCTCAGGCCACCGTGCCGACCTATCTGCGTTACGCGATTTATCCGAATATCGTGGTGATCCGGCAGGACGACGGCAGCGGTCCCGCCATCGAGCACCGCCTCGTGGGCGTGTTCACCGTGGCCGCCATGAACGCCGACGTACTGGACATCCCGGTGATCTCCGATCGGGTGCACCAGGTTCTGGCGCGCTCGGACGCCAACCAGGACACGCTGGCCGGGCACATGCTCATCGACATCATGCAGAACCTGCCCCGCGCGGAGCTGTTCGCGGTGGGCGTGGACCAGCTGCAGAACATCGTCACCGCCGTGAGGAACATTGGTGCGCACCCGGGTTCGCTGCTGTTTCTGAGATCCGACGAGCTCGGCAACTTCGTGACCGCCCTGGTGTACCTGCCCCGCGACCGGTACACCACGACCGTTCGACTGGCCATGCAGGACACCCTGGTGCGTGAGCTCGGCGGCACGGGTATCGATTACACCGCGCGCGTCAGCGAATCACCCTGGGCATTGGTCCATTTCACGATTCGTATGCCCGAGGACAACCTGTCCACCAGTGTCGATACCTCCGAGGCGAACCGTATTCGTTTGCAGGGACTGCTCACTCAGACCAGCCGCACCTGGAGTGACCGTCTGGTGAGCGCGGTGCGGCCGGACTCGCCGATCGATCGCGCCTGCGCCGAGCGCTACTCGGTCATCCTTCCCGAGGTCTTCAAGACAAACGTCACACCTGTGGATGCCATTGATGACATCGCGAGGATCGAAGGGCTCCAGGATAATTCGCTGGATCTTGCCTACGATGCGGCCGAAGAGCCGGCCACCGGTGTGCTCAGCATGTACCTGGGCGGACGCTCGGCGTCGCTGAGTCAGGTGCTGCCGGTTCTGCACAGCATGGGCGTGGATGTGATGGAGGAACGCCCCTATCACTTCACCCGCCCCGATGGGCTTGCCGTATCGCTGTACGCATTCCGCATCGTGGTGCACCCGGCGATCGCACGCACCTTTGATGCCGAGGGTGTGCAGCACCGCGCGCAGCTCTTCACCGACGCGATCGACGATGTGTGGAATGGCCGCGTCGAGACGGACCGATTCAACGAACTGGTGCTGCGGGCCGGGCTCACCGCCGGTCAGATCACCATTTTGCGCGGATATGCCAAATACCTGCGGCAGGCCGGCTTCCCCTACAGCCAGGCACATATCGAGACCGTGCTCGCCGACAATTCCGCCACCGCGCGCGACTTCGTGGAACTCTTCGAGGCGCGTTTCGATCCGGCCATTACCGACAACACGCTGGCCGACACCAAGGCGGAGCGGGTTCTGGCCGAGATCGACAAGGTCGTCAGCCTCGATACCGACCGAGTGCTGCGCGCCTTCTTCGCGCTGATCCAGGCCACCCTGCGCACCAACTACTTTGTGACGGAAGAGAACTCGGCCCGGGCCAAGGGGGTGCTCGCCTTCAAGCTCAATCCCCGTGAGATCGAGGAGCTGCCCGAGCCCCGGCCGCGGTTCGAGATCTTCGTGTACTCGCCACGTGTTGAGGGTGTGCACCTGCGCTTCGGCCCCGTCGCTCGCGGCGGGCTGCGCTGGTCGGATCGCCGCGAGGACTTCCGGACCGAGATCCTGGGCTTGGTCAAGGCGCAGGCCGTGAAGAACGCCGTCATCGTCCCCGTCGGGGCCAAGGGCGGATTCGTCGTCAAGCAGCCGCCGGCCACCACCGGCGATGCCGCCGTCGACCGGGATGCGTTCCGCGCCGAGGGCGTCGAATGCTACCGGCGATTCATCGGTGGCCTGCTTGACCTCACCGACAACCTGGACAGCGCCACCAACGCCGTCATCCCGCCGCAGGGGGTGCGCCGCCGCGACGGCGATGACACCTATCTGGTGGTAGCGGCGGACAAGGGCACCGCGACGTTCTCCGATATCGCCAACGATGTCGCCAAGTCGTACGGATTCTGGCTGGGTGACGCGTTCGCCTCCGGCGGGTCCGTCGGGTACGACCACAAGGCCATGGGAATCACCGCCCGCGGTGCCTGGGAGAGCGTCAAGCGTCACTTCCTGGAAATGGGGATCGACACCCAGACAGAAGATTTCACGGTCGCCGGGGTTGGCGATATGAGCGGCGACGTGTTCGGCAACGGCATGCTGCTCTCGCAGCACATCAAGCTGGTGGCCGCCTTCGACCACCGGGACATCTTCCTGGACCCCAACCCCGACCCGGCGTCGTCGTGGGCAGAACGCAAGCGGATGTTCGCGTTGGAGCGCTCCAGCTGGGCCGACTACAACCCGGCGCTCATCAGCGCCGGGGGCGGCGTGTACAGCAAGGAACAGAAGTCGGTGCCGATCAGCCCGGAGGTGCGTGAGGCCCTCGGCATCGACGGCGATGTCACCGAGATGACACCGCCGCAGCTCATCCGGGCCATCTTGCTCGCCCCGGTCGACCTGTTCTTCAACGGCGGTATCGGCACCTACGTCAAAGCCGAGAGCGAATCGCACGCCGAAGTGGGGGACAAGGCCAACGACCCGGTCCGTGTCAACGGAAACCAGATGCGCGCCAAGGTGATCGGCGAGGGCGGCAACCTGGGTCTGACCTCGCGCGGCCGCATCGAGTTCGAGCTCAACGGTGGTCGGGTCAACACCGACGCACTGGACAACTCCGCCGGGGTGGACTGCTCCGACCACGAGGTCAACATCAAGATTCTGGTCGACTCGCTGGTCAGCGCCGGCAAGGTCGAGGCTTCCGAGCGCACCGCGCTCCTGGAGTCCATGACCGACGACGTCGCAGCACTTGTATTGGCCGACAACGAGTCCCAGAACAACCTCATGGGTACGAGCCGGGCCAACGCGGCCTCGCTGCTGAGCGTTCACGCGCGACAGATCGCCCATCTGGTGGCCGATCGCGGTCTGGATCGTGCGCTGGAGGCATTGCCCTCCGAGAAGGAGATCGAGCGTCGCGCCGCACTCGGGATCGGTTTGACGTCCCCGGAGTTGTCGACACTGATGGCGCACGTGAAGCTGGCGCTCAAGGCGGACCTGCTGGCCAGTGACGCCCCCGAGCAAGAGGTCACGCAGCGGCGGATGGTGCATTACTTCCCGGACGAGCTGCGTGAGCGCTTCGATGCGGAGATCCGCAAGCATCCGCTACGTAAAGAGATCTACGCGACCATGCTGGTGAACGCGGTGGTCGACTGCGGCGGAATCACGTATGTGTACCGGCTTTTCGAAGACGCCGGGACGGGTTCAGTCGACGGACTCAAGACCTATGTGGCCGTGGAGGCCATCTTCGGGCTGCGCTCACTGTGGGACCGAATCCGGCATGCCGATGTACCGGTGTCGGTTTCGGATCGGCTGACCCTGGACATGCGCCGCCTGCTGGACCGCGCATCACGGTGGCTGATCAGCTACCGGCCGCAGCCTCTGGCGGTCGGTGCCGAGATCAACCGCTTCGCAGAAGGAATCGCCGAGCTGACCCCGAAGCTCACCACTTGGCTGCGCGGTCACGACCTGGAGATCGTCACCAAGCAGACCGAAGACTTGGTGGCGCTGGGCGTTCCGGCCGATCTCGCCGGCGATGTTGCCGGCTGCTTGTACGGATTCAGTCTGCTGGACGTCATCGACATCGCCGATATCGCCGACCGCGATGGCGCGGAGGTCGCGGATCTGTACTTCACCCTGATGGACGACCTGCGGGTGGACGATCTACTGACCGCCGTCTCCCAGCTGGAACGCAATGACCGCTGGCATTCCCTGGCTCGGCTGGCGATCCGCGATGACATCTACTCCTCGCTGCGAGCGCTCACCATGGATGTGCTTTCGGTGGGCGAACCCGATGAGACGGGCGAGCAGAAGATCGCCGAGTGGGAGTTCACCAATGCCTCGCGTCTGGAGCGCGCACGCAGCACACTCGCGGAGATCTTTGCCTCGGGTGAACCGGACCTGGCGACGTTGTCGGTGGCAGCGCGCCAGATCAGAGGGATGATCAGGAGCAGCATCAGCGGTCCTGCATGATGGTGCGATGAGCGTTAGCGAGAAGCCCGGCTATGTCGCGGCGGTTCCGGTCCGTTGGTCCGATATCGACATGTACCAGCATGTGAACCACGCGACGATGGTGACAATCCTGGAAGAGGCGCGAGTGCCCTTCCTGCGCGATGTTTTTGGCGCAGAGATCACCACTACGGGCCTGCTCATCGCCGATGTCCACGTGAAGTACAAGGGGCAGGTGCGACTCGCGGACTCACCGCTGCGGGTGACCATGTGGGTGTCGAAGATCCGGGCGGTGGACTTCACGATCAACTATGAGGTGCGCTCGGTGGACGCGGCTCCGGATTCCAAACCCGCCGTGATCGCGGACACCCAATTGGTGACGTTCCACCTGGACAGCCAAACCCTGCTGCGTCTCACCGACACCCACCGCGAGTACTTGCAGCGGTGGTCGCGACAGTGAGTGAAGCCGCATTACGGGTGCCCGACGCCTCCGACCGCAAAGACCTGGCGACCTTTCTCACCCGTGTTTCCCGCCTGGACGAGTCGGCGGTGGTGCGGTTGCGCGCTCGAGAAGATGGTCGGGTAGTTGTCTGGACCGCAACACAATTCGATGTGCTGGCCTGTCGTGCGGTGCGCGGTGAGCTGAGGACGCCCGATATCTCCGCCACCGTCGATGAAGTGCTGCGTGGCCTGCAGGCCCCGGATGCGAACGGCTACGTGCACACGGGGTTCCCCATGGACTCGGCGTGGCGGGGCGCGCTGCCCGCCGATAGCGGCTTCGAGTATCTCGACGACATCCCGGCGCGGACGGTGCTCGAGCTGGCACAGCGCGGGGGAGAGCTGGCTCGCGAACACGGCAGCGCCCACGGTCCGCCCGTGTCACTGCTGGATCAGTCCGTCGTCACCGTCGAAGGAACCGACGGTAGGCCGGTTGATGTTCCCATGCGATGCGTATTCGCTTTGGCCGCATTGGGATTTGTTCCCACGAGCCCGCCCGAGGATGAACCGGTGCGAGTGCGTGCCGTGCCGGCGTGGTTGCGGCTGGATGCCCGATTCGGATCGGTGTATCGCCGCCGGACCGATCTGTCGCTACGGGTCCGTTAGACGATCCAGGCCGCGGTATTGCGCGGCAGTTTGCCATTGACGAGGGGCCCGCTGGCCAGGATGACTTCGCCCGCAGGCAAATCCACCAGATCACTGCTGACGTTCAAGGCGCAGGTCAGGCCGCCGCCCTTGACGCGGAAGGCCAGCGCACCCGGCGGGCTGCCGTACCACTCCAGGCTGGTGCCGTTGAATTCCCCTCGGTTCTTGCGTAATTCGATGGCACGCCGATACAGAGACAGCGTGGAATCGGTGCGCTCCAACTGACGTTCGACCGTGAAATCGGCCCAGCCGTGCGGCATCGGCAGCCAGGTCTGATCGTTGGTGGAGAAGCCATAGGGCGGATCGGTGCCCTCCCAGGGGATGGGCACCCGGCAGCCGTCGCGACCTCGCTCGGTGTGGCCGGAGCGTTCCCACACCGGATCCTGCAGAGCCTCGTCGGGCAATTGCACGTTGGGCAGCCCCAGCTCGGAGCCGTTGTAGATGAACACAGTTCCCGGCAGCGCGAGCATCACCAGGGCCATGGCACGGGCTCGCCACTGGCCGATCGGACCATCGCCATAGCGCGTCACCTCACGCTCCACGTCGTGATTGGACAATGTCCAGGTAGGCATCGCTCCTACGGAATTCACTGCGGTGAGCGAGTTTTCGATGGCGGTGCGGATCTTGTCCGCGTCGAAGTCGGCCTCTACCAGTTTGAAGTTGAATCCGAGATGCAACTCGTCGGGCCTGACGTATTCGGCGAAGCGGGTGTTGTCGTTCACCCAGATCTCGCCGACGGCAACCACATCGCGGTACTGGTCGAGCACCTTGCGGATCTTGCGGTGGTACTCGTGTACGCCCTCGTTGTTGAAACGCGGGTCCTCGTCGTCGATATGCAGCATCGAGGTGTCGGTGTCCTCGAGATCGGGGAGGCCTGGGCGCTTGGCCATGCCATGGGCCACGTCGAGGCGGAACCCGTCGATGCCCCGGTCGAGCCAAAAGCGCAGGGTCTCTGCGAAGTCGTCGAACACTTCCGGGTTGTCCCAGTTGACATCGGGCTGCTCGGGGGCGAACAAATGCAGGTACCACTGGCCGGGGGTGCCATCGGGTTCAGTCACCCGCGTCCAGGCCGGGCCGCCGAACACCGAGGGCCAATTGTTGGGTGGCAGTTCGCCATTGGCGCCCTTGCCGTCGCGGAAGATATAGCGCGAGCGGGCGTCGCTGCCCGGCGTCGCGGCCAGCGCCTCGATGAACCAGGGATGCTCGGAGCTGGTGTGGTTGGGGACCAGGTCCATGATGACCTTGATGTCGTGCCGGTGCGCAGAGGCGATGAGCCTGTGCATCGCGGTCAGCCCGCCGAACAACGGATCGATGTCCCGCGGGTTCGACACGTCATAACCGTGGTCGGCCATCGGAGATCTGGTAACAGGATTTAGCCAGATTCCCTGGATGCCAAGGAGGTCAAGGTAGCCAAGTTTTGCTGAAATACCGTCGAGATCGCCGACGCCATCGCCGTCGCTGTCGCCGAACGACCGCGGGTAGATCTGATAGAAGACGGCCTGCGACCACCAAGGGTCGTCATGTTGGCCCAAGTCGGCGGCGGTCACGGTTGATCATTCTGCACCACGACGGCCCTGGCCCCGAATCGCGATCGACTGTCAGAAGGGCGAGTTGACCATCGACTGCGCCGCCATCTCCAGGTAGCTCCACAGCTGGGCGCGATGGTCGTCGTCAAGGGTGTTGCGGTCGATGGAGTCGACGGCGGTCCGCATGCAGCGCAGCCACGCGTCGCGTTCGATAGGACCGATCCGAAACGGTGCGTGGCGCATCCGCAACCGGGGATGTCCGCGCTGGTCCGAGTAGGTGCGCGGCCCGCCCCAATACTGTTCAAGGAACATTCGGAGGCGATCCTCGGCGCCGGTGAGGTCTTCCTCCGGATACAGCGGGCGCAGCACCTCGTCATCGGCGACAAGCTCGTAGAAACGGGCCACTATCGCGTGGAAAGTGGCAGCGCCACCGACGGCGTCGTAGAAGTTTTCAGGGGTAGGGGCTGCCACGTACGCCATTGTGCCGGTACACGCTTCGACCGCTCAGCCGGGTTGGTTACGCGATGTTCATTGGATTGACCTGCGAACACGGCATAAATTGTCGTGCGAAGACCGCGGAATCGTGGTGCACTGGGTGCAATGGTGCAACACAAGAAGGGCCGCGGGCACCGGCATAACAGTGCCAGCGCTGGGCCGACCCAGAACGGGTCGGCCCGAATACTGCACAGTGTCTCAGGGACGAGGGTCCCCGGGGCCATTCCCCCACAGCACTCCAACGACGCCGGTTCCCTATGGGGCCGGCGTCGCGTGTTATTGCTGAACTCCACATATGAGCCGCTCACAGCGCTGCCGATGCGTCGCGCCGTGATCATGCTGCTGTGCGGTAAGGCCGATGTGGTGCACGACGACCCGGGTGCTCCCGTTATTCATGCCGCCACGACGTCCGTGGCGGTTCCGTCGGTGATCAGGCTCAGGACCTTTGTGCGGGTGCCGTACCGGGCGCGGGTTCCGATGACGCGCGCCGCGCTGATGCATCGCGACCGGTTCCGCTGTGCGTACTGCGGTGGCCGCGCCGACACCATCGACCACGTCATTCCGCGCAGCAAGGGGGGCACGCACTCCTGGGAGAACTGCGTGGCCTGCTGTTCGTCGTGTAATCACCGCAAGGCGGACCGGATGCTCTCGGAGCTGGGCTGGTCGCTTCACATCACGCCGATGCCGCCCAAGGGGCAGCACTGGCGACTGCTGTCGTCGGTCAAAGAACTCGACCCGGCATGGGTGCGATATCTAGGGGAGGGCGCGGCGTGAGTTCCAGGCGCGGTCGGCTACGGTTTGCATCGTGAGCTTTCTCAACAGCCCCACATACATCGGGATGCCGGTCTGGGTAGCCCTGATCACGCCGGTCTTCTTCGTGCTCGTCGGACTCTGGACGATGCGTAAGAAGGGGCCGCACCCCGCGACCTACAACATGAACGATGGCTGGACACACGCCCCGATCCTGTGGGCCGCAGTCGACGAAAACGTTGGCGATGCCCACGGGCACGGCCACGGTCATGGGCATGCTGGCACCGAGGCGATTGGAGGGTCCGCAAGTGGCAAGTGGTGAGGTCACCAAGACTGCTCCCGCCGAATTGCCGCGCGGCTGGGCCGAGACCATCAGCGGACGCCTCTCGGGGGTTACCGAGCCGGGCGCGCTGTCGGTTGAATTCCCGTTCCCCAACTACGAGCTGGCGACGCTCGACGACGCCCTGACCTACGGGTCTCGTCAGTCGAAGGCGCGGTTCTCGGTGTACATCGGCGACCTGGGCTCGGATACCGCCGCCGGAGCGCGGGACGTGTTCCTCAAGGTGCCGACGCCGGATGAGGCCGTGCTGATCGCTGTTTCGCCCAACCAGCATGTGGTTGAGGTCGTCTATGGCGAGGGACTCAGGGGGCGTGGCGTCGAGTCGGCTGCCGACCTTGGTGTCGCCGCTGCCGTGGCGTCGTTCAAGGAAGGCAACTTGCTCGACGGGATCATCAGCGCGGTGCGCGTGATGAGCGCCGCCATCGCACGCCCCTGATCTTTCTTCCTGCACCGAGTGTGAAGTCTGGGCGGGAAATCGGGTGAAATCCCGCCACGGATTCACACTCTGCGGGATAGGGCCTCGCGCACGCGGCGAATGATGTCGTCCGGATGGTCCTCGGAGACCACCCTGATGATCAGCCAGCCGAGACCTTCGAGCATTTCCTGCCGTTTGATGTCTTTCACGTATTGGCGACGATCGCTGCGGTGTTGGTCGCCGTCGTACTCGATACCGACCATGACGTTCTCCCAGCCCATATCGATGTAGGCCAGCGGGACATAGTCGCCGTTGTGTACCAGGATCTGGGTTGTCGGGCGTGGGAGTCCGGCCCGGTAGAGCAAGAGTCGCAGCCATGTCTCCTTCGGGGACTGTGCACCGGAGTCCACCAGTTCCAGTGTTGCCCTTGCCTTTCTGATACCTCGTCGTCCTATCGCGCGTGCCGCGAGCTCGCTGACCTCGACGATCTTGAGTTGTGTCGCCCGGCATAGGGCATCAATGTCTGCGACGGCCTGGCCCGTGGAACAACGGCACGCCAGATCTAGCGCCGTGCGTGCCGGCGTGGTCACTTCCATGCCATCGATCACACAGATTTCATCGTCGGCGATTGCGTCGGCCCACACGGTCACCCCAGGTGGGCAATGCCTATTCCTGTACAGCACCTCGGTATCCCGGCCCGGATCGACCCAACGTGCGCCATGTAGGGCGGATGCTGAGTGGCCGGCGAGCACTCCGCTGCGCCCGGACCACAGCCAGGCGGCCTTCGCGCGCAGAGTGGCGGTTATCTCGATGTCCCGCTCGACAAAGACTCCTGGATAGATCGCACGATGTCGTGTTCGTAACGAATGCCGGGTCAATAGGCCGCCCTGAAGTGCTTCGCTACCGATGAATGGTCCCCCCATGCGCGTAGTGTGCGCCGGGCCTCCGACACGACGCCGAGTGTGAAGTCTGGGCGGGAAATCGGGTGAAATCCCGCCTCAGATTCACGCTCGGCGCGAAGGGTCGTGCCGGAGGGGCCCGCCTATTGGGCGTCGAACTCGCGGGCCTTGAGCGACCTGACGATCCCGGCGCGCCCCTCGGAAACCAGTCGGCGCAGCGCCGACGGAATCTCCTTGGCCAAGAAGCCGTCTGCCGACTCGACAGCATGCTGCGAGATGTCCCACGAGGGGTACAGGCCGATCACCACGGTCTGGGCCACCTCGCTGGAACGCCGTGCCCACACATTCTCGATGACATCGAAGTAGCGACCCGAGAAGGGCGCCAGCAGCGCCGCCTGTCCGGGCTGCACGATTCCCGCGATCACCGAGCGTGCGGTGATGTTCGGCAGCGCGTCATCCTCGATGACCTGCTTCCACGCGGCCTCTTTCACCTCGGCGACCGGACGGGCCGCACGAGCCTGGGCCGCTTGACGCTTACCCGCCGCGGTCTGGTCGCGCTCCAGCTCCGCGTCGATGAACACCGAAGCGTCGGGCTCTAGTGCCCCGGAGGCCGCCAGCGCGTTCACGATTCGCCACCGCAGGTCGGTGTCGACCGTCAGGCCGGGCAGGCCCAGCGATGCCGGATCGGAGTCCAGCAGCGCCTGCAACACCACGGTATGTCCTGCCGACAAGACCGAACTGGTGAAGGCGTTCACGAATGCCAGCTGATGATCCGAGCCCGGCCCGGCGGCACGTGCCAGCTCCAGCAGTCGGTCGGCGAACGCCGGCCAGCCGTGCTCACGCGCCCACTCGGGTTCCACGTATGAGCTCAATGCCGTCTGTGCCTGCAGCAGCAGACGTTGCGCCACACCGACTTCGGACTCGGCGTGCACACCGGAGGACACCAGCGCCACAAAGTCGCGCGCTCGCAGCTCTGCCTCACGAGTCATCTCCCAGGCCGCCGACCACGCCAGCGTGCGCGGCAAGGGGTCGGCGATGTCGGCCACCCGTGACAGCACGGTCTCCAGTGACTCGTCATCGAGCCGCAGGGAGCAGTAGGTCAGGTCGTCGTCGTTGACCAGGATCAGCTTGCCGCGCGAGATACCCCGCAACGCAGGAACGTCTGTGGACGGCCCTTCGACGTCCAACTCCTCGCGGTGCACGCGGACCAGTTTGCCGTCCACGTCGTCGTAGATCCCGACGGCGAGGCGGTGCACCCGCGTCTCCCCGGCACCCGGGGCCGCCCCGGACTGCTTGACGGCGAAACGCGTGAACTTTCCGTCGCTGTCCACCTCGAAGTCAGGCGACAGTGTGTTGAGCCCGGTGGTCTTAAGCCACTGGGTGCCCCAGTCCGACAGGTCGCGTCCCGAGGCCTCCTCCAGTGCGCCCAGCAGATCGTCGAAGGTGGCGTTGCCGAAGGCATGTGCCGCGAAATACGCGCGCAGGCCCGACAGGAAGTTCTCCAAACCGACATACGCCACAAGCTGTTTGAGCACGCTGGCGCCCTTGGCGTAGGTGATGCCATCGAAGTTCACCTCGACGGCCGCCAGGTCCGGGATATCGGCGGCCACCGGGTGAGTGGACGGCAGCTGGTCCTGGCGATACGCCCACGACTTCTCGACATTGGCGAAGGTGGTCCACGCCTCGGTGTACTCGGTGGCCTCCGCCTGGCACAGCACCGAGGCGAACGTCGCAAAGGACTCGTTGAGCCACAAGTCATCCCACCAGCGCATGGTGACCAGGTCGCCGAACCACATGTGCGCCATCTCGTGCAGCACGGTCTCGGCGCGGCGCTCATAGGAGTACTTGGTGACCTTGGAGCGGAATACGTAGTCCTCCAGGAATGTCACCGCTCCGGCGTTCTCCATGGCGCCCGCGTTGAATTCGGGGACGAACAGCTGGTCGTACTTGCCGAAGGCGTATGGAGTGCCAAAGTTCTTGTGGTAGAAGCCGAATCCCTGCTTGGTCTCGGTGAACAGCCGATCGGCGTCCATGAACTCCGACAGCGAGGCGCGGCAATAGATGCCCAGATCGATGGTGCCGTGGTCATCGGAATACACGTCGTTCCATCGCGCGTAGGGACCGGCGATCAGCGCCACCAAGTAGGTGCTCATCTTCGCGGTGGTCGCGAACGTGTGCACGCCATCGGCCACCGACAGTGGCGCACCGTTGGAGATCACCTGCCAATGGGCAGGGGCGGTCACCGTGACATCGAAGGTGGCCTTGAGGTCGGGCTGGTCGAAGCTGGCGAACATCCGCTTGGCATCGGCGGTCTCGAACTGGGAGTAGAGGTATACCTCGTCGTCGACCGGATCCACGAAGCGGTGCAAACCCTCACCGGTGTGTGAGTACTCGAAATCTGCCTCCACCACCACGGTGTTGGTGGCAGCCAGTTCCGGCAGCGTGATGCCGTTCTCCTCGTCGTACCCGCTGACGTCGATCTCAACGCCGTTGAGCTCGACGCGTCGCACCGTGCGGGCGGCGATATCGATGACTGTCGAGGCCCCCGGCTGCGCTGTGAAGGTGACAGTGGTCGATGAGTGGAAGGTTTCTTCGCTGGGACCGCCCTGACCATCGGTGAGGTCGAGGGTGATCGCGTAGTGCTGGACGTCGATCGCAGCGGCTCGGGCCGCGGCCTGGTCACGGGTGAGGTTGGGAAGTGCCACGTACCCAACGTAGCCGGTAGACGGTCATTCGTGCGGGATGGGAACACGGGGGCAGGATCGTGAGTTGGGTTAGACGTCCCCCTTTAGGCCGGCCACATCACATCCGAAAGGCGCGTTATGTCTGCAGACAAGAAGGACCTCGCCGAGTTCTGGTTCGATCCGCTGTGTCCGTGGTGCTGGATCACCTCGCGGTGGATTCTGGAGGTCCAGAAAGTTCGCGATATCGACGTGAAGTTCCGGGTGATGAGCCTGGCCGTCCTCAACGAGCGACGCGATAACCTGCCGGAGCGCTACCAGGAACTCATGAAGACAGCCTGGGGACCGGTGCGGGTGGCCATCGCCGCCGAGCAGGCGAAAGGCCCCGAGATCCTGGAGCCGCTGTACACCGCCATGGGTACCCGGATTCACAACCAGGACAACAAGGACCTTCCGGCGGTCATCGCCGAGTCGCTGGCTGAGGTGGGCCTGCCGGCCGAGCTGGCCGACGCCGCCGAGTCCACCGAGTACGACGAGGCACTGCGCGTCAGCCACCACGCCGGTATGGACAAGGTGGGCCCGGATGTGGGTACCCCGACGATCCACGTCAACGGTGTGGCCTTCTTCGGCCCGGTGATCTCCAAGATCCCGCGCGGCGAAGAGGCCGGGAAGCTGTGGGATGCGTCGGTGATCTTTGCCTCGTATCCGTACTTCTTCGAGCTCAAGCGCACGCGCACCGAGGCACCGACGTTCGACTAGTAACGCGGGGGCGGATTACCGAACGTGTACGCCTGGTGGGGCGGTAGGTAGCCGTGGGCGATCGGCGGTGGCGCCGGAGGTAGCACCGGCGGCACCGGAGGAATGGGAGTCGGCGGCAGCAGCTTGGGTCGGAAGAACAACGACCCAGCCTGCTGCCGATTCCGCAACGCGGCCGCCCGCCAGGTGTGCACGGGATGGCTGGACAGCATGTTGACTAGCCACACGAAGAAGCCCGTCTCCAGGGTGGCCCGATTGGCCAGGGTGTCGAACTCGACCCGCTTGAGTAGATACTTGCCCGCCGCCATCACGCCGATGGCGCCCTGAATGCCGGTGGGGCGCATGGCGTATCCGTGATTGTCGGCGGTGTATTCCATGGACCGCGACAGCGAGGTGCCGAGGAACGGGACAAAATTCATCGCGGTCTGGGCGAACTGCCGCCAGTAGGACGCGTGCCCGGCGGCGATGTGACCGACCTCGTGGCCGATGATGAAGGCCAGTGCCTCCGGATCGCGTGCCTCGCCACCGATCTCGAACAGGTCGCTGTAGACGACGACGAACCGGCGGAAGCCATGGCCACTGGCGAAGGCGTTGATCTGGCCGTTGCCCAGTACGACATAAGCGTCGGGAAGTTCCTGCAGGCCGAAGCGCTGCGCTGCCTCGACGACCATCGCGTACCCCTCGGGGAACTGCGTCGGCGACATCTTGACGCCGTTCACGCGCTGCTGCCCGTAGAGGATGCCTCGACCCAGGAACAGGGTCAGGGGAGTGGCGGCCAGCGCGACGATGAGGATGTTCAGCTGGACGTGCTCGGGGTCGGCGAGATATCCGATGATGCCGAAAATCGCACCGATGTAGAGCAGCACTGTGAACAGGATCACGACGACGAGCAACCCGATCTCCCAGGGATGTCGACGTGGGGGATAGGTGTACTGGGGCAGTCCGACCGGGTACATGCGCGCCACGGTAACCGACCACGGGGCAACCTGGCACAACACGACTGTCACAATTGGGGCCATGCGCGTCTATGTGGGAGCCGATCACGCCGGATACGAGTTGAAGCAGAAGATCATCGAGCACCTTCGTGGTCGCGGCCACGAGCCGGTGGACTGCGGTGCCTTTGAACTGGATCCGCAGGACGACTACCCGGCGTTCTGCATCGATACGGCGCGGCGCACCGTCGCCGATCCAGGCAGCCTCGGCATCGTGCTCGGTGGTTCGGGTAACGGTGAGCAGATCGCCGCCAACAAGGTCCCGGGTGCCCGCTGTGCGCTGGCGTGGAGCCTGGAGACCGCGGTGCTGGCGCGCGAGCACAACAACGCGCAGCTGATCGGCATCGGTGGCCGCATGCACACCGTGCCCGAGGCGCTCGCCATCGTGGACGCGTTCCTGGCGGCCACGTGGTCAGAGGAGCCGCGGCACCAGCGCCGCATCGACATCCTGGCCGAGTACGAAGCCACCCACGAGGCGCCGCCGGTACCGGGCGCCGACGCGTAAACGTCTGTGCCGGAGGGGCATACCCTGCACCGGTTGGCCCGGTTGCACCAGCGCCGGTTCGCCGGTTCGCCGGTGTCCGTCAGTAGTCCGCAGGGACGGTTCACCGAAGGTGCGGCCGCGGTCAATGGGCGCATCTTCGTGAAGGCGCATGCCTGGGGCAAGCACCTGTTCCACGATTACGGCCCCGCCGGTGTGGTGCATGTTCACCTTGGGTTGTACGGCACGTTCATCGAGCTGCCGGTCCCGATGGGTCTTCCCGTCGGGCAGGTGCGGATGCGTATCGAGGGAGCGCAGTTCGGGACCGATCTGCGCGGCGCGACGGCGTGTGAGCTCATCGACGCCGCACAGGTCGATGCGATCCTGGCTCGCCTGGGCCCCGACCCGCTGCGACCCCGGTCCGACCCGGCGACGGCCTTCGAGCGGATTACGAAGTCGCGCAGGCCAATCGGTGCCCTGCTGATGGACCAGAAGATCATCGCGGGCGTGGGCAATGTCTATCGCAGTGAGGTGCTGTTCCGTCAGCGGATCGACCCGTACCGGGAGGGCGCCCGGCTGGATTCCGGCGAGCTCACCGCGCTCTGGGGTGACCTGGTGGACAGAATGCGCGTCGGACTGCGGGTCGGAAAGATCGTCACCGTCGATGCCGAATTCGACCATGGTGACCCGTCGTACGCGCCGGACCGCCCCCGCACCTACGTGTATCGCCGGGCGGGTGCGCCCTGCCGGGTGTGCGGCACGCCGATCCGCACCGCGGAGATGGATGCGCGAAATCTGTTCTGGTGTCCCTCATGTCAAATAGGCTGATGAGAGCTGCAGCGACGTGTGAGGTTGCTAGAGTGGCCCAAGTGGGACACCATGTACCAGGTACAGCGTAGGAGATTGCGTGACAAGACCGGGCGCGCCGTTGGGAAAACTTTTCGCGCGCGCTGTTCGCGGACTTGGTTCGCACCCGGAACCTGACGACATTGACACCAGATTGCTGGACGCGGCCATCGAGGTGCTCGCGGAGCGGGGCACCCAGTCCGCGACCATTGACGAAGTAGCGCGGCGGGCGAAGGTGGGCCGTGCCACGGTGTTTCGACGCTTCTCGAGTAAAGACCAGTTGTTCGAGAGGGCGCTTGCCCAAGAAATGCGAAAGTTCCTGGACGAGCTACAAGAGCGTGCGGGCGGTTTTGACGACATTGACGAGCGGGTGGCCGAGGGGTTCGCTGTCTGTATCGAAGTTGTGAATCATCCTCTGCTGCGCGGTGATTCAATCGTGGCGAGGATGACTGCGATAGAAGCAATCACGCAGGGAGACCCGGCGCCAATCGAACTGGCGCGACACTATCTCACTTCCCAGATCGATCAGATGCGGGAGGAAGGGCGTATCCCGCCGGGAGATTCGAAACGGCAGGTCGATGTCTTGATCCACTTGGTGCTGGGATATCTCGCTGCGCCCACGACAACCATTGACCTCGGCAACACCGAAGAGGTGCGTGCGCTGGCGCGCGAGACGTTTGCACCCATCTTGCTTACTCCGAATGTGCCGCTCGACGCGCGGTAGGTGCGCCTAGAAGTCTCCGAAGTCGCCGCCGAAGTCGCCACCGCCGCCACCATCCCAGCCGCCGCCGTCCCAACCGCTGCCACCGCCCTGATCCCAGCCACCGCCGCTCTGGTCCCAACCGGAGCCGCCCTGGTCCCAGCTCCCCTGGTCGGCCCCGCCTGCACCTTGATCCCAGCTGGCCTGGTCCGCGCCGCCGTCGTTCCCGGCATTCGCCCCGGCGTCATATCCGTCCGAATAGCCTTGGCCGAAACCGCTTTCGAAGCCGGAGGCGCCGTATCCGACGCCGTGCATACCGGAGAAGAGCGAGTTGAACAGCAGCGCCGAACCCACACCCCATGCCCCCGCCACGAGCGCGGGCTTCCACCACGGCTCGGAGTACCAGCCGGCGGGAACCGGTCGTCCGGCGACCGTGCCGCCGGGGTAGTAGTTGGGGGTGCGGCCGGAGGGCTCCGGAGAGGCCTCGATCTCGCGCCCTTCGAAGTTGATGCGCCGTTCCTCACTGACGGAGCCGGCCTTGCTTTGTCCGGTGGTGGAGGGGAGTTCGGGTCCGGGATCCATACCCATGGCGAGGCGGGCTGCCCGGACGTAGTACAGCCCCTCGATGGCGCTTTCCTTGGCCAGCGTTGCCTGTGCCGGGGTCCGGGCCTGCTCGATCGCCGAAGATGCGGCGGTGAAGCGCTCAGAGGCGTCGGCGAGCGCCTGGCGGGATGCATCGTCGTTGCCGGTCAGGCCCAGTACCTGTCCGCCGAGGCGCTCGGTGAGGCGGCGGGCGTCGGCCTTGGCGTCCTCGAGTTGGTCGCCACGGCGGCGGCTCGATCCCTGTGTGTAGATGATCGCGCCACCGACGATCACGCCGAGGAGAAGCAGGCCCAGGATGATTTCCATGGCACCCACGGTACTGATGTGTGGAGCGGGTGACGGGAATCGAACCCGCGTAGCTAGTTTGGAAGACTAGGGCTCTACCATTGAGCTACACCCGCATGCGTGCGAGGTTGTCCCGCACGCGCTGACGAATGTACAGCGCCGGGGCGGATCAAATCCAATTCATACCGTTGCATGGTGAGGCCGTAAGATCGCTTCGTCTTGCCGGAAGTGTGGACGCAGGTCCGACGGGGTGTAGCGCAGCTTGGTAGCGCATCCGCTTTGGGAGCGGAGGGTCGCAGGTTCAAATCCTGTCACCCCGACAGCACGACAGCACGAAGAACCGCAGGTCACGACGATCTGCCGCGAACTATAAAGGAGCACTGCACGTGAAGAGCACCGTCGAAAAGCTGAGCCCGACCCGGGTTCGCATCAACGTCGAGGTTCCCTTCGCAGAGCTCGAACCAGATTTTTCCAAGGCATACAAGGAGCTGGCCCAGCAGGTCCGCCTGCCCGGCTTCCGTCCCGGCAAGGCTCCCGCCAAGCTGCTTGAGGCGCGTGTCGGCCGGGCCGCCGTGCTGGAGCAGGTCGTCAACTCCGCCCTTCCGGGCCGGTACAGCGAGGCTGTCACCGCGTCCGACGTCAAGCCGCTCGGACAGCCCGAGATCGAGGTCACCAAGATCGAGGACGGCGAGGAGCTGACCTTCACCGCCGAGGTGGATGTGCGCCCCGAAATCGAGCTGCCCGATCTGAGCACGGTCGCCGTCACCGTCGAGCCGGTCACTGTTGAGGACTCCGAGGTCGACGCTGAGCTGGACTCGCTGCGTGCACGGTTCGGGACCCTCAAGGGTGTCGAGCGTGCCGCCGAGGACGGCGACTTCGTGTCGATCGACCTGTCGGCCACCGTGGACGGCAAGGAGGTCGAGGATGCCGCGACCACCGGCCTGTCCCACGAGATCGGCTCCGGACAGCTGATCGACGGCCTGGATGAGGCCATCATCGGTCTGAAGGCCGGCGAGGAGAAGGTGTTCACCACCAAGCTGGCCGCCGGTGAGTTCGCCGGACAGGACGCTGAGGTCACCGTCAAGGTCGGGTCGATCAAGGAGCGCGAGCTTCCCGCCGCCGACGACGACTTCGCCCAGCTGGCAAGCGAGTTCGACACCATCGGCGAGCTCAAGGACAGCCTCACCGAGCAGGTGAAGGGGCGCAAGCGCATCGCGCAGGCCGACGAGATCCGCGATGAGACCATCACCGCACTGCTCGCCACGGTCGAGATCCCGGTGCCCGAGAAGATCCTCGAGGAGCAGATCGGTAACAGCCTGCACGAGGCCGTTCACGGTCTGGATCACAACGAGGAGAAGCTCAACGAACTGCTCGAGGAGCAGGGCACCTCGCGTGAAGAGTTCGACAAGGACCTGCGTGAGTCCGCGACCAAGTCCATCAAGACCGAGCTGCTGCTCGATGTGATCGCCGACAAGTTCGACATCAACGTCGACCAGCAGGACCTCACCGAGCGTCTGGTTCTCATGTCCCGTCAGTACGGCATCGAGCCGCAGCAGCTGGTGCAGTACCTGACCCAGCAGCAGCAGCTGCCCGGCCTGTACGTCGACGTGCGCCGCGGTAAGGCCATCGCCGAAGTCATCCGTCAGGCCAAGGTGACCGACTCCACTGGCGCCGATGTCGACGTCGACGCCGTGCTGGGGCCGCGTCGTGGCGGGGCTGACGAGGCCGGCGCAGATGCAGCCGCCGAGGAGAGCGCGGACAAGGGCAAGAAGAAGGGCAAGGACGACGACAAGTCCGAAAAGTCCGAGAAGAAAGCCAAGAAGAAGAGCAAGGACGACGCCGGAGAAGCCGCCGACGCCTAAATGACGACGTGATGAGCCATTGTGGCGAGGAACATCACGCTCTGAGCGAACTCGCCCGTTGTGGGGAGTGCGCAGCCGCCGATGTTGGTTAATGTCGGCAGTACACGGAATTGGTTCTCAAGCGAAATCCCGAAGTGCTAGACGAAGGCAGGTTGCACAGTGACTGAAATGCGTTCGGCGACAGCCGGGCTCAACCTCATCGACTCGGTGTATGAGCGCCTGCTCTCCGAGCGCATCATTTTCCTGGGCCAGCAGGTGGACGACGACATCGCCAATAAGCTGTGCGCGCAGATTCTGCTGCTGACGGCCGAGGACCCCACCAAGGACATCCACCTGTACATCAACTCACCGGGTGGGTCGATCAGCGCCGGCATGGCGATCTTCGACACCATGGAGCTGTCCGAGTGCGATATCGCCACGTACGCGATGGGCATGGCGGCATCGATGGGCGAGTTCCTGCTCGCGGCGGGCACCAAGGGCAAGCGGCACGCGCTGCCGCACGCCCGGATCCTGATGCACCAGCCTCTCGGTGGTGTGACCGGTAGCGCCTCCGATATCGCTATCCAGGCCGAGCAGTTCACGGTCATCAAGAAGGAAATGTTCCGCCTCAACGCTGAATTCACCGGCAAGAGTGTCGAACAGATCGAGACCGATTCGGACCGCGACCGCTGGTTCACCGCGGCGGAGGCACTGGAGTACGGGTTCGTCGACAAGATCATCACCCGCGGCAATCTCAACGGCAGCAAGGGAGCCTCCAAGTGATCTCGAAGCACCTCAACCCGGAACTGGCTCCGCAGGCGCGCTACATCCTGCCCTCGTTCATCGAGCACTCGAGCTTCGGTGTCAAGGAGTCCAACCCGTACAACAAGCTGTTCGAGGAGCGCATCATCTTCCTCGGCGTGCAGGTGGACGACGCCTCGGCCAACGACATCATGGCCCAGCTGCTGGTGCTGGAGTCGCTGGATCCCGATCGTGAGATCACCATGTACATCAACTCCCCGGGTGGCTCCTTCACCTCGTTGATGGCGATCTACGACACCATGCAGTACGTCCGCTCGGACATCCGCACGGTGGTGCTGGGCCAGGCCGCCTCGGCCGCGGCCGTGCTGCTCGCAGCGGGCACTCCCGGAAAGCGGATGGCGCTGCCCAATGCCCGCGTGCTGATCCACCAGCCCTCGCTGTCCGGTGTGATCCAGGGTCAGTTCACCGACCTGGAGATCCAGGCCAAGGAGATCGAGCGCATGCGCGTGCTGCAGGAGACGACCCTGTCGCGGCACACCGGCAAGGCCGCGGAGATCATCCGTAAGGACACCGACCGCGACAAGATCTTCACGGCCGAGGAGGCCAAGGAGTACGGGATGATCGACGTCGTTCTGGAATACCGCAAGCTGTCCGCACAGGCCACCTCGTAGCTGCCGGGCGGCGAGTCCGGATAACAGTTGCAACACACCGGTCCTCGGTGCGCGTCATCGGCGGCCTAGGTCGGTGTGAGGCGATATGTTCTCCAGCACGGCAGGGCGTAAATGCCGTCGGTGCTATTCGGTTTATCGGTCGCGGGGTGTCCGGTATAGCGGGTAGCGTCGGGACCAACAGGTCAGCGGACGTGTTGACACCACGATCCACCACCGTGTGACAGGAAGTAGGACTGGCCACCATGGCACGTATCGGAGACGGCGGCGACCTGCTGAAATGCTCGTTCTGCGGAAAGAGCCAGAAGCAGGTTAAGAAGCTCATCGCCGGCCCCGGCGTGTACATATGCGATGAATGCATCGACCTCTGCAACGAGATTATTGAAGAGGAACTGGCCGACGCCGACGACGTCAAGCTCGATGAGCTGCCCAAACCCGTGGAGATCCGCGAGTTCCTGGAGAATTACGTCATCGGCCAGGACAACGCGAAGAAGACCCTCGCCGTCGCCGTCTACAACCACTACAAGCGCATCCAGGCCGGAGACAAGGCCCGCGATGCCCGCGGTGAGACCGTTGAGCTGGCTAAATCCAATATCTTGATGCTCGGCCCCACCGGCTGTGGCAAGACCTACCTGGCCCAGACGCTGGCCAAGATGCTCAATGTGCCGTTCGCCATCGCCGACGCCACCGCCCTCACCGAGGCCGGCTACGTGGGCGAGGATGTGGAGAACATTCTCCTCAAGCTGATTCAGGCGGCCGACTACGACGTGAAGCGTGCGGAGACCGGCATCATCTACATCGACGAGGTCGACAAGATCGCTCGCAAGAGCGAGAACCCGTCCATCACCCGCGACGTCTCCGGTGAGGGCGTGCAGCAGGCGCTGCTGAAGATCCTGGAAGGCACGCAGGCTTCGGTGCCCCCGCAGGGCGGCCGCAAGCACCCGCACCAGGAGTTCATCCAGATCGACACCACCAACGTGCTCTTCATCGTGGCCGGTGCGTTCGCGGGCCTGGAGAAGATCGTGTCGGATCGTGTCGGCAAGCGCGGCCTGGGCTTTGGCGCCGAGGTCAAGTCGAAGGCCGATATCGACACCACCGACCACTTCGCCGAGGTCATGCCCGAGGATCTGATCAAGTTCGGTCTCATCCCCGAGTTCATCGGCCGTCTGCCGATCGTCGCCTCGGTGACGAACCTGGACCGCGAATCGCTCATCACGATCCTGTCCGAGCCGAAGAACGCGTTGGTCAAGCAGTACACCCGCCTCTTCGACATGGACGGTGTCGAGCTGGAATTCAGCCAGGATGCGCTGGAAGCCATCGCCGATCAGGCCATCCACCGTGGCACCGGCGCCCGCGGTCTGCGCGCCATCATGGAGGAAGTGCTGCAGCCGGTGATGTACGACATCCCGAGCCGCGACGATGTCGCCAAGGTCGTGGTGACCGGGGAGACCGTCATCGACAACGTGCTGCCGACGATTGTGCCGCGCAAGCCCTCGCGTGCCGAACGGCGCGATAAGAGCGCCTAGTTCGTCGCGATGAGCGCCATAGCGCTGGCGCGGGCTGAGCGTATCGATCTCGCCAACCTCCTGGCCGGGCTTACTCCGGAGCAGTGGGATGCGCCGTCCCTGTGTACGCAATGGCGGGTGCGTGACGTGGTCGCGCACATGATCGGGTACGAGGATCTCAGCGGTACCGAGTTCTTCCCCCGCGTCGTCAGGGGCGGCTTCAATCCGAATCGCATCAACGCCAACCGTCTCGCCGAACTCGCGAACCGAACCCCCGAGCAGCTGCTGGCGATGGTCCGGGCCTCGGAGACGCCGCGCTCGCTGACATCGGGATTTGGCTGCCGGATTGCCCTATTGGACGGCATCGTCCATCAACAGGACATCCGTCGCCCGCTGGGGATCCCGCGCGAGATTCCGGGAGAACGGATGCGCGTCGCCATGGATTTCGCGCGGTGGGCGCCGCCGGTACGGGGCGCGCTGCGCGCCCGCGGTGTGCGGCTCGTGGCTGCCGACCTTGACTGGTCTCGGGGGAGGGGGCCCGAGGTCACCGGACCCGCCGAGGCGCTGCTGATGGCGATGGCCGCACGTCCCTGCGTTCTGGCGGATCTCGATGGCCCGGGTAAATCGACCCTGGCGCAACATATTTCGTAAACCCTCGTAAGCTTGTAGTGATGTCCACCGAGTTCATGAGTCAACCGACGCTAGAGGGACCAAGGCTCACCCTGCGTCCGTTGGAAGACGACGACCTTGAGCCGCTGTACCGTGCTGCCAGCGATCCGCTCATCTGGGCGCAGCACCCAAGCACGGACCGTCACCAGCGGCCGGTCTTCGAGAAGTGGTTTGTGGAGGCCCTCGCCGCGAAATCGCTTGTCATCATCGATCATTCCACCGGGGAGATGATCGGCTCTTCTCGGTTTTACGAGTGGGATCCGGATAGGCGCGAGGTTGCGATCGGGTACACGTTCATCACCCGTGAATACTGGGGCGGCACGGTGAACGCCGAGCTCAAGACGCTCATGCTGGATTATGCGTTCATCAACGCCGACCTGGTGTGGTTCCATGTGGCCGCGGACAATCTGCGGTCGCAGCGTGCGCTCGCCAAGATCGGTGCCCACGAGCATCACCGTCAGAAGCGGGAGATCAACGGCGCGCTGGAGGACTACGTCTACTTCACGATCACGGCCGCAGACTGGCGAGAAGCCTCCGACTGAGCGCCACGTTGTCCGCGAAGCAGAACGTGGCGCCCAGTCCTCGACCAATCAGCGTGTAGCTGGATCTTCGTCGACGTCCACATCGGACCGAGCGCTGTCCTGCTCGGCGCGCTGGGCCGCCTCACGCATCTCGAAGGCGTCCGTAGCGATCTCGCCGAGCTGCCGGGTGACGTCCACCACCGCGTTGGTGATGATCTTGGCGATCTCACCCACATGCTCGGCGGTCGACGACACGACCTCCTGGGCCAGGTCCTTATTGCGTTCGAACTTGCTCACCACGACACCTAACCTACGCGTCTACCAGCTCACCGCGCTCGTCAACGACCACGACCTCGGTCGGCTTACTTCTGCTCTTGTCCCGGTCTATGTGCACCACGAGCTCCTCCTCGCCGCGGAACCAGCCGTTAGGCAGGGACAGGCGAGCGATCTTCTTCCAAGTGGACGAGAGCTGGGCGAAGAGACCACCCGTGTTGTAGGGCAGGCCGTACTTCTGGCACAGCTCGCGCACCTCGGTGGCCATCTCCGGATAGCGATTGGCGGGCAGATCCGGGAACAGGTGGTGCTCGATCTGGTGGGACAGGTTGCCGCTCATGATGTGAAACAGCCTGCTGCCCTCGATGTTCGCAGAGCCGAGCAGCTGCCGGACATACCACTCACCACGTGTCTCGTTGGCGGTCTCCTCCTTGGAGAAGGTCTGGGTGCCGGACGGGAAGTGTCCGCAGAAGATGATCGAGAACGTCCACACATTGCGCACGAAATTGGCTGACATATTGCCCAGGAAGGTGATCGGAAACAGCGGGCCGGTGAGCGCGGGGAAGATCACGTAGTCCTTGAGAACCTGCTTACTGGCCTTGTGCCACATGCCTTTGATCAACGGCTTCAGGTCGTACCATTTGCGCTTGCCCTTCACGATGTTCTCGGCCTCAAGCTCGTGCACCATGACGCCCCACTCGAAGAACACCATCAGGGCGGTCGCCCATGCCAGGTTGCCCAAGTAGTAGGGGTTCCACTTCTGTTCGGGTGCCATGCGCAGGATGCCGTAACCCACGTCGCGGTCCATGTCGACGATGTTGGTGTAGGTGTGGTGCAGGTAGTTGTGCGAATGCCGCCACTGGTCGGCGGGGCACACGGTGTCCCATTCGAAGTCGCGTGAGTTGAGGCCCTTTTCACGCATCCAGTCGTACTGGCCGTGCATGACGTTGTGGCCGATCTCCATATTGTCGAGGATCTTGGAGACGGACAGCGCGCCCACCGCGGCGAGCCACACCGGCGGGATGAACCCCAGGTACATCAGGGCGCGTCCGGCGGCCTCGCAGCCGCGCTGCGTCTTGATGATCGAGTAGATGTACTCGCGATCACGGTCGCCCAGGTCGGCGACAACGCGCTCGCGCAATTCATCGAGATCCTTGCCCAGCGCCTCGATATCGGCTGCGCTGATGGTGATTTCGTTGCTTGGCATCGGACTGCTCTCCTTCAGGGCTGTTTAGAGGTTGATTGAGACGTCGCCGACGGGGGCGGTGATGCAGAGCTGGATGTGCTGATCGGGGTCGTCATTCTCGTCGCCGGTGCGCAGGTTCCGGGTGCATCCGGATGTCTTCACCGCCGTGCAGGCGAAGCAGATTCCCATTCGGCAGCCGAACTCGGGCTGCAGTCCGGCGGCCTCGGCCTGTTCGAGGATGGGCCGGCCGTCGTTTTCGGCGGTGATATCGGAGGTGGCGAATCGCAGCACGCCCCCGGCCTCCCCGGTGGTGCCCGACGTGGTGAGGGTGAACTCCTCGGTGTGCAGGCGGTCGGAGAGTCCGCGCTCGGCGAACAGCGTGCTCACCGCCTCGTGCAGCGAGGGCGGTCCACACAGGAACGTCTGAGCGTCCGCACTCCAGGGCGCGATCGCATCGAGCTGCGCAGCACTGAAGTGCTGGCCGCCGTCGCGCGTGTACTCCGTGTGCACGGTGACCGAGGGCACCTCGCCGAGGGCGGTGAGCTCGCGTGCGTACGCGTTGTCCGCGGCTGTCGGCGCGTAGTAGAGCACCGCGAGCTGGCCCGGGTACCCATTGCCGATGAGTGTTCTCGCCATTGAGAGCACGGGTGTAATCCCACTACCGGCCGCGATCAGAACTGTCCGAATGGGTCGCGGCGAGGGGAGGACGAAGGTGCCGGAGGCCGGGGTGATGCTGTACACGTCGCCGACCGCGGCGTGTTTGTACAGGTGGTTGGACACCAGCCCGTCGGGCCTGCGGGCGATGGTCAGCTCGATGATGTCGCGGGCGTCGTCCGCGCAGGACGGCGAGAAGCAGCGGACATGCCGGACGCCGTCGATGACGACGCCCAACTGTACGAATTGACCTGCGCGAAAGCCCCTGAACTGGTGGGTGGTGCGCAACGTTAAGGTCACCGATCGGGTGGTACGGCGCTGCACGCGAACGACGCGGGCGCGAGCCTCTTCCCAGGTGATCATCGGGTCGACGAGCTCGAGATACCGGTCGACCGCGTGCGGGGTAAGTGCGGCTGTCAGCAGCCGGCCCAGTGAGGATTCAGGAGTCAGGATGCGTCGGGTGGCTTTAGTTAGAAATGTCATTCGAACTCCCTCCATTAGGTTAACGAATGTACACTGAAATTGTGAACCAACAGGCCCCCACTCAGTCAAGCCGCAATCACCGTGTCGGTCATCACAGCGATACAGTGACCGCTATGACCAGTCGTCGTGAACGGGGACCGCATGCGGGTGTCTCCACGCGGCGTGAATCGGTTCGGGGTGAGCAGAAACTGCGCACCAGGACCTCGCTGATCGAGGCGGCTCTCGAACTTTCACGAACCCAGGCCTTCTCCGGGCTCAGCCTGCGCGATGTGGCCCGTGGAGCGGGGATCTCGCCGACGGCCTTCTATCGCCACTTCTCGTCGCTCGATGACTTGGGCGTCGCGTTGGCGGAGGAAGGGATGCGCATAGCGCGGGGTATCGCGCGGGAAATCCGGCGACGTGAACCGGCGTCATTGGCGGAGGCCATGCGGATTCTTGCCGAGCAGGTGCAGGAAAACCCTGATCAGCTGAGGTTTGTTGTCACCGAGCGGTACACCGCACCCACCGAGGTGCGGCGGGCCGTGAACATCGAGATGCGGCTGCTCGCGGGGGAGCTGGCGATCGATCTGGCGCGCCGCGACCAGATGCGCCTGTGGGATTCCGCCGACCTCACGACGGCGGCCAACCTGATTTTGTCGATCGCCGCCAACGCGGTGGCCGAGTTGGTGCAGCCCGACGCCGAGACCGACGACGTCGTCGAGAGCGCTACCAGCGCGCTGACGATGGCCTTTGTCGGCCTGCAGAACTGGCGCTCCCAGTAGTCGAGAGTTCGCTCGCTAGTCGCGGCGCTCCGCTTCGCCGAGTCGCTGATGCAGCCGGTCGCGGATCTCATCCACCGTGTACGCCTCGCGTTTGCGTTGATCGCGCACGACTAGCACGCCCCCTGCTGCCACCCCGACGGCCCCGGCGAGCCCGAGCCACTTCCACATGTTGGCCATCGGACCAGGTTACGGTGCGGGGATGAGCCGCTTGCGTGATGACGGTCGGGCCGTGTCGATCGATGAGGCGCTCGATGCGACGCGCACCGGTGACATCTGGGTGTTCCGCGGACGTTCGGGCCCCGATCGACTCATCCAGACGTTGTCGAACAGCCCGGTCAACCACGTCGGCATGACGGTGGCGATCGACGATCTGCCGCCGCTCATGTGGCACGCCGAACTGGGCAACAAACTCACCGACGTGTGGACCGGCGACAACCATCGGGGAGTGCAGCTCCACGATGCGCGCGCGGCGATCGAGCGATGGGCGCACGTGTATGGACAGCGGTGCTGGCTTCGGCAGCTGAGCCCGCGGGTAACCCGCGAGCAGGAGGACGCCGCACTGCGCGTCGTGGCCAGGATGGACGGGACGCCGTTTCCAGCCACCGCGCGATTGACCGGTCGCTGGATGCGTGGACGGCTTCCCACGGTTAGCGACCTCACCCGCGGACTGCCCTTCGTGCACAAGAAGGTTCGCGAGGTGGCCGAGCGGGACATCACAAAGCAACGGCAGGCTGGACTGGAGACAGCGTTCTGCGCCGAGACGGTGGCGATCACCCTCGAGGAGATGGGGCTGCTCATTACCGAGAAGCGCTCGAACTACTTCGACCCGGGATCGTTCTGGAGTGGCGACGACTTACCGATAGCGCCGGGGTACTCGCTGGGCAGGGAGATCGCGGTTGAGGTGCCGGAGGGTTAGATAACCCGATCCATCCGGGTGTAGACGTTCATGCTGTCCTCGCGCAGGAAGGCGACGAGCGTCATCCCCGACTGCGCCGCGAGGTCTACCGCCAGCGAGGACGGCGCCGACACCGCGGCCAGAATCGGAATTCCCGCCATGGTTGCCTTCTGCGCGAGCTCGAAGGAGGCCCGCCCACTGACCAGCAGCACGGTCGCAGCGAGGGGCACGCGGTCGTTTTCGAGGGCCCACCCGATGACCTTGTCCACCGCGTTGTGCCGGCCAATGTCCTCGCGCACCACCAGCATGGTTCCGTCCACGGTGAACAGCGCCGCGGCGTGAAGCCCGCCGGTCATCGCGAAAACCTTTTGCGCTGAACGAAGTTTGTCGGGCAGTCCCACCAGTGTGTGCGAGTCGATGGTGGAGGGGTCGTCGCCGGGGGAGAAGCGGCTGATGGTGCGCACCGCCTCCAGTGAGCCCTTACCGCAGACGCCGCAGGATGAGGTGGTGTAGAAATTCCTCGTCACCGCCGGGTCGGGTGCGGGAACCCCGGGCGCCAGGGTGACATCCAGAACGTTGTAGGTGTTCAGGCCGTCGGGTCCGTCGCCCTGGCAGTAGCGCACGGTCAGCAGGTCCTCGCGGCTGTCGATGACACCCTCGGTGAGCAGGAACCCTTGGGTGAGTTCGACATCTGATCCGGGGGTGCGCATGGTGACGGCCACCGCACGCCCATTCACCCGAATTTCCAGGGGTTCCTCGACGACGAGCGTCTCGCTGCGGTCACCTCGTCCGACACCTTCGATACGCCGGATCTTGCGGTTGTCAGTGACCCTACCCACGGGCCACCAATCGAATCACGACCGCCTTCGACACCGGGGTGTTGGACCTTTCGGCGACATGGTCAAGGGGGACAAGCGGATTGGTCTCCGGATAGTAGGCGGCGGCATTGCCTCGCGGGGTGGAGTACGGCACCAGGAGAAAGTCCTCGGCTCGGCGCTCCTCCAGCACCCCGTCAGCGTCCAGGTACTCAGATACCAGATCAACCCGCGCGCCCTCGCTCAACCCGAATGCCGCAAGATCTTCCGGGTTGACGAAAACCACCCGACGGCCGCCCTTGACGCCTCGGTAGCGGTCGTCCAGGCCGTAAATGGTGGTGTTGTATTGGTCATGGCTGCGCAGTGTCTGCAGCACTAACCGGCCCGGGGGCACCGGCACCCACTCCAACGGTGCCACTGAGAAGTTGGCTTTACCTGTGTGGGTGGGGAACTGGCGCTCGTCGCGAGGCGGGTGTGGTAGCGCGAACCCATCCGGCCGGCGAACCTTGGTGTTGTAATCGGCGCATCCGGGCACCACCCGTGAGATGGCATCGCGGATGGTGTCATAGTCGTCGACAAACCGGCCCCACGGCACCGGGTGTCCGGGCCCCAGGATGGTGTGTGCCAGTTGGCATACGATGGCTACCTCGCTGCGCAGCATTGTGCTGGGTGGATGCAGGCTGCCGCGCGACAGATGCACCATGGACATCGAATCTTCCACGGAAACAAGCTGTTTACCGGATTCTTGGATGTCTCTGTCGGTGCGTCCGAGGGTGGGCAGGATAAGTGCGGTGCGTCCATTCACCAGGTGACTGCGGTTGAGCTTGGTGGAGATCTGCACGGTCAGTGCGCAATTGCGTAGTGCGGCCTCGGTAACTGCAGTGTCCGGGGTGGCCGACGCGAAGTTGCCGCCCATGCCGATGAACACCGAGACCTTGCCGTCCCGCATGGCGCGGATCGCATCAACCGTGTCGAATCCGTGCTTACGGGGGGTGGTGATGCCGAACTCGGAATCCAGTGCGGCCAGGAAGGTTTCGGGCATTTTTTCCCAGATGCCCATGGTGCGGTCGCCCTGGACGTTCGAGTGACCGCGCACAGGGCACACTCCGGCACCCGGCTTGCCGATCATGCCGCGCATCAGCAGCAGATTCGTCGCTTCACCGATGGTGGCAACCGCGTGCCGATGCTGGGTGAGGCCCATGGCCCAGCAGAAGATGGTGCGTTTCGATTCGGCTAAGAGTGTGGCAACCGTTTGTAACTGGGCCATCTCGATACCCGTTGCCTGCGTGACGGTTTCCCAGTCGACCGTCCGCGTCCGCGCGGCCCATTCCTCGTAGCCTGCGCAATGCTCATCGATGAACTGCCGGTCGACGACGCTCCCGGGGTTGGCGTCTTCGGCCTCCAGCAGCAGTCGGCCCAGCCCTGCGAAGAGCGCCATATCGCCACCGAGGCGGATCTGCACGAACTCGTCGGCGATCGCCACGCCATGGCCGATCACGCCGTTGACCTTCTGTGGGTCTTTGAATCGGAGCAGCCCGGCCTCGGGGAGTGGGTTGACGGCAATGATCTTGGCGCCGTTGGCTTTCGCCTTCTCCAATACTGACAGCATGCGGGGATGGTTGGTACCGGGATTCTGGCCGGCGATGAGAATGACGTCGGCGTGCTCGATATCGGGCACGGACACCGAGCCCTTACCGATGCCGATCGAGTCCGTTAGCGCGGTGCCCGACGACTCGTGGCACATGTTGGAACAGTCGGGCAGGTTGTTGGTGCCCAGGCTGCGGACCAGCAGCTGGTAGCAGAATGCGGCCTCGTTGCTCGTGCGCCCCGAGGTGTAGAAAACCAGGCGGTCCGGGTCGGTGGTGGCCTTGATCTCGTGGGCGATGAGCTCGTACGCGTCGTCCCAATCAATCGGCCGGTAATGCGATTCGCCCGGGCGCAGCACCATCGGGTGGGTCAGTCGACCTTGCTGGCTGAGCCAGTATTCGGGCAGCTCGCGGAGTTCCTCCACGGAGTGCTGGGCGAAAAATGCCGGGGTGACTGTGCGCTTAGTCGCTTCTTCCGCAACCGCTTTGGCCCCGTTCTCGCAGAACTCGGCAAGTTTGCGGTGACCCGGGGTTTCGGGCCACGCGCAACCTGGGCAGTCAAAACCGTGGCGTTGATTCAGCTTGGCCAGCGTTGCGGCAGTGCGCAATGGCCCCATTTGTTCGAAACCGCGTTGCAGGGAAACGCCGACGGCGGTCATCCCCGCGGCAACGTCCTTGGCTCCCGTGACGTCGACGTGGGATTCGCCGTTTTCGCCCGGTTCGCGTTCTGCGCCTTGAACAACCGTCGGTATCCGGTGCCCGGTCATAGTTCTCATTCTGGCCCTGTCGCGGGTGTCTGGGTGCCACAACCCCCGAATGCTGGTCCCCGGTGGCGGCGCAGAGAGGCAACCAAGCAGATGCTTGGCCCATCCTTGTGATTTGCCTCACGTCTACTGGCGGGTAGTGAGGTAACGGCACAGGCCAGGCCGCAGGTGGCGACTCGACACGTGTCAAGTTTCGCGCCTGCGGGTATGCCCTCGTCAAGGTCAGCGGTGTGAAAGTGCAATAATCGGTACCGAGAGTGACAGAAAACTCTGCTGAATGGTGGCGTACGTACCGTCACCGCCAGAGTTCGTCGTGAAAGGTAGGTCACCGGTGGGCGACGGAGCCGTATCGGAGAAGCTGGAAAAGGTCGTCATCCGGTTTGCTGGAGACTCTGGCGACGGTATGCAGCTCACCGGAGACCGATTCACTTCCGAGGCTGCCGTCTTCGGCAATGACCTCGCAACCCAGCCGAACTACCCCGCCGAGATCCGGGCGCCTCAGGGCACGCTCCCCGGTGTTTCGTCTTTCCAGATCCAGATTGCCGACTATGACATCCTCACCGCGGGCGACCGGCCCGATGTGCTGGTGGCGATGAACCCGGCCGCACTCAAGGCCAATATCGGCGATCTGCCGCGCGGCGGCATGGTGATCGCCAACTCAGACGAGTTCACCAAGCGCAATCTGGCCAAGGTCGGCTATCAGTCCGATCCGCTGGAGCACGACGACATGTCGGACTACGTGGTCTATCAGGTTCCGATGACCACGCTGGCGCTGGGCGCTGTCGAGTCCGCCGGGGTCTCCAAGAAGGATGGCGCGCGCACCAAGAACATGTTCGCGTTGGGGCTGTTGTCCTGGATGTACCACCGTCCGCTCGAGGGCACCGAGCAGTTCCTGCGTGAGAAGTTCGCGAAGAAGCCCGATGTGGCCGAGGCCAACATCCTGGCTTTCCGGGCGGGCTGGAACTACGGCGAGACCACCGAAGCCTTCGGCACCACCTACGAGGTCGCCAAGGCGTCGCTTCCCGCGGGCGAGTACCGCCAGGTCTCGGGTAACACGGCATTGGCCTACGGCGTTGTCGCTGCGGGCCAGCTCGCCAAGACTCAGGTGGTGCTCGGTACCTACCCGATCACCCCGGCATCGGACATCCTGCATGAGCTGAGCAAGCTCAAGAACTTCGGCGTGCTGACCTTCCAGGCCGAGGATGAAATCGCGGGAATCGGTGCCGCCCTGGGCGCTTCGTTCGGCGGGGCCCTCGGTGTCACCAGCACCTCTGGTCCCGGTGTGGCGCTCAAGAGTGAGGCGGTGGGTCTTGCGGTGATGACGGAACTGCCGCTGCTGGTGATCGACGTGCAGCGCGGCGGACCGTCGACAGGCCTGCCGACTAAGACCGAGCAGGCGGACCTGCTGCAGGCCCTGTACGGCCGCAACGGCGAGTCGCCCATCGCGGTGCTGGCCCCGCGTTCGCCCTCGGACTGCTTCGATATCGCCGTCGAGGCGGTGCGGATTGCGCTCACCTACCGGACCCCGGTGATGATCCTGTCCGATGGTGCGATCGCCAACGGTTCTGAGCCGTGGGCCATCCCGGATATC
Organism: Mycobacterium sp. D16Q16; assembly: GCF_002013745.1. Classification (NCBI taxonomy): domain Bacteria; kingdom Bacillati; phylum Actinomycetota; class Actinomycetes; order Mycobacteriales; family Mycobacteriaceae; genus Mycobacterium; species Mycobacterium sp. D16Q16. Next base: position 183,085 of record NZ_MAEY01000001.1, on the reverse strand, counting down.
GCGAGCTACCCGGCGATCGAGCACACCTTCGCCACCCCCGATCAGGACTTCGCGCCTTACAACCGCGATCCGGAGACGCTGGCCCGGCAGTTCGCCGTTCCGGGTACTCCCGGTTTGGAGCACCGCATCGGTGGTCTGGAGAAGGCCAACGGTTCGGGCAATATCTCGTACGACCCGGCCAACCACGACCTCATGGTGCGGTTGCGTCAGCTCAAGATCGACGGAATCACGGTGCCGGACTTGGAGGTCGACGATCCGACCGGTGATGCGCAACTGCTGATGGTCGGGTGGGGCAGCTCTTACGGCCCCATCGGTGAGGCATGCCGTCGCGCTCGCCGTAAGGGACTCAAGGTGGCTCACGCCCACCTGCGCCATCTCAACCCGTTCCCGACGAACCTGGGTGAGGTGTTGCGTAAGTACCCGAAGGTCGTTGCGCCGGAGATGAACCTCGGACAGCTGTCGCTGCTGCTGCGCGGAAAGTTCCTTGTGGATGTGCAGTCGGTGACGAAGGTGCAGGGCATGGCCTTCCTCGCCGATGAGGTCGAAGAAATCATCGATGCGGCCCTGGATGGGTCGCTCGCCGAAAAGGAAAGTCAGAAGGCTGTTCTCGCGCGTGAATCCGCGGTGGCCGTAGGGGATCGAGCATGACCGACGTACTCAATGGAACTGGCAGCCTCAACGGTTTGGAGCTTGGCCTGACCGCCAATGCTCTGGTACCGACTACCGATGTGGAGCAGAAGTCGAAGGACTTCACCTCCGATCAAGAGGTGCGCTGGTGCCCGGGTTGCGGTGACTACGTCATCCTCAACACCATCCGTGGCTTCCTGCCGGAGCTTGGCCTCAAGCGCGAGAACATCGTGTTCATCAGCGGTATCGGCTGCTCCAGCCGGTTCCCGTACTACCTGGACACCTATGGCATGCACTCGATCCATGGGCGCGCACCGGCCATCGCGACCGGCCTGGCGCTGGCTCGCGAGGATCTTTCGGTGTGGGTGGTGACCGGTGACGGTGACGCATTGTCCATCGGCGGTAACCACCTGATCCACACCCTGCGCCGCAACGTGAACCTGACGATCCTGTTGTTCAACAACCGGATCTACGGCCTCACCAAGGGGCAGTACTCGCCGACCTCCGAGACCGGCAAGGTCACCAAGTCGACGCCGATGGGGTCGCTGGACTACCCCTTTAACCCGGTGTCGCTGGCGCTGGGTGCCGAGGCCACGTTCGTGGGACGGGCCCTGGATTCGGACAAGAAGGGTCTCTCGGAGGTGCTGCGCGCCGCAGCCGCCCACCGCGGTTCGGCACTCGTGGAGATCTTGCAGGACTGCCCGATCTTCAACGACGGGTCCTTCGACCTGTTGCGCAAGGAAGGCGCCGAGCAGCGCGTCATCAACGTGAGCCACGGCCAGCCGATCACCTTCGGGGCCGAGGGCGAACTCTGCGTCATCCGTTCGGGTTTCGGCCTTGAAGTGGCCAAGACCGCGGATGTGAAGGCCGAGGACATCGTGGTGCATGACGCGCATACGGATGATCCGGCCTACGCCTTTGCGTTGTCGCGGTTGTCCGAGCAGGACCTTGAGCACACCGTGATGGGTGTGTTCCGCAGCGTGCAGCGCGCGACCTATGACGATCTGGCCCGTGAGCAGCTGACCGCTGCCGCGGCCGCCAAGCCGAGTGACACCGCGGCATTGCAGGCGCTGCTGACCGGCCGGGACACCTGGACCGTCAGCTAGACCGAGAGCCCAGGTATTCGGATGCTTCGGCGTCTCCTCGCGCGCGATGGGCGGTTGCTCTCGTAGGATGCAGGGACGTTGATGCTTCCGGGCCACAGCCGGTGCGGGACACAACCTTCATGCCCTAGATACGAGGTGAGAAGGCCGTGAGGCAGTCGCTGATTGCGGTAGCAACAGTTGTGGCGATGATCGGTGTCTCGTTGGGTGGTGCCGATACGGCAGCGGCCGCCCCGGGGGGCGGCAACGCCAACGATGTCATCAACGAGCTCAAGGCCAATGGGTACCGGGTGATCATCACCAGGAGCGGGGGCGGCGACTTGAGCAAGTGCACGGTCACCTCGGTGGAAAAGCAGTCCCCGGTGACGGATGTGGGCGCGGGGCGCGATGCGCAGAACTATCCGACTACCGTCCCGGTGACCTCGCGCAAGATCGCGGTAGTCGCGCTGCGCTGCTGACCGAAATCCTGAAATACCTTCTACCGCAAATAGTTCTGCGCGCCGGCCGGAGAACGTGATCGCTGCGTCCTTGGCATCACGTACGGCGCTCGTGCGCTGCCTTTGTCGTGTGTGACCGGCGAATCGGTCTGTGTGCCAACTTTTTTCGCTCGAAGTGCGTAAGGCGACGCGGAATGGTTGCATTGTTTCTCCGGCAATCATGTGTCGCGATTGATAATTGGCAAATAGTGTTACGCCTGATATCAGAGTGAATAGAGTGAATTTGTCAATTCGCCACGCCGTATGTTGTTGAAGTTCCTATTGTTACTTGAGTGATTTGCCGCAATGGTGGCCGGGCTCACAAATTCGGCGTGATCTGACTCACTTATCGCAGGTAGGGCCAACCCTAAGGGAACCTGAGAATTTCCTAAGTGACCTGGGGTTAGTCGCTGGCAATTGGCTCTGTAATCGTTTCGTTATTGGTTTGGGATGTGCGTGTCGTGAGGTGACTTTCGCTGAATGGTTCCGTACGGTCCGACACGTCAACAAATCGGAGCAAAACTCCGAACCGTGAACCCTGTGTGCAAATGGGGCCAGGAACGCTGCGAGGCGGTCTGGCCGCCGGCCACCACAAGCCGGTGAGGCAGCAGCCGCCTCCCTTGTCGCGCCCGACCGAGACGGCGCGATCCGACGACGATGTCCACCTCGCCTGGAGGTGTGCCTGAACCCGCTGCGGTATCCGCAAGCGGGTGGTGTTCGGTGCGTGCCCGGCGAGAGGAACGACATGAATTACATCCGCAAAACGCTTACCGCAGCAGCCATCACCGGCGCGCTTGTCGCGGCTCCGATGGCGCTGGCTGGAACAGCGAGTGCGGATCCGGTCAACTGGGATGCCATCGCGAACTGCGAGTCCGGTGGCAACTGGGGAATCAACACCGGAAACGGCTACTACGGCGGTCTGCAGTTCAACATGGGCACCTGGCGCTCCAACGGCGGCTCCGGCTCCCCGCACCTTGCTTCGCGCGAGGAGCAGATCCGGATTGCCGAGAACGTGCTGGCCCGTCAGGGCATCGGCGCATGGCCAGTCTGCGGACGGCGCGGCTAGACCCGAGAACCACAGCTCGACCACATACAAGCCACCAGGGGCGATGACATTCCCCTTGGTGGCTTGTGTGGTTCTGTGCGTACCTTTCTTCCATGGACCAACTCGCGGCAGTGGTGCTCACCGGCGGGGCGTCGCGCCGCATGGGGCGCGATAAGGCGGCCATCCGCTGGGGCGGGCAGACATTGGCCCAACGCGCGGTGCGAACGGTGAGCTCACGCTGTGCTCCGGTGATCGTGGTCTGCGCGCCCGGGCAGGACATCGGGGATCTGCAGGCGGTCATCGTGGATGACCTTCAACCCGGCCAGGGGCCACTGGTGGCGCTGGGGCAGGGGCTACGGGCCGCCGGGGACAGAGGGGCTGGCAGAGCTTTCGTCTGTGCCGTCGACATGCCCCTGATCTCTGCGGCACTTGTCGAGGAACTCGCGACCGGCAGCGGTCGCATCGTCTTGGCCGCCGCCGTCGGCCGGGATCACTACCTGGCCGCCCTCTATGACGTAGGCCTATGCGACACCATTGATGAGTTGACCTCAGCGGGGGAACGCCGGATCGGCGCACTGATTGAGCGCGTTGGTGCGCAACGAATTTCGATATCCGACCCGACATGGGTCGTGAACGTGAACACAGAGGCGGATCTGAACGCCTTGCCGCCTCTACCCTGACAGGCGTGTCGCATTCTCATAGTCATTCCCACGCGATGCCGACGGGTCCGGCACCTCTTGGATCCAGCGCAGCCCGGATCGTGGTGGGTCTGCTCGCCGCGATGGGGGTCGCGGTCCTTATCGGGCTGGTGACGCTGTGGCCCGAGCATCGCACCGTGGACATTCCGCTGCCGTATCAAAACGCCCACGGTGGCGCGGTAACCACGGAGTCGGGCACGGTGCTGTCGACGCGCCTCGGCGAATGCGGCAGCCCGTCTACCGGGCAGGTGCTCACCGCCGACCCCGCAGCGGGGCAGACACCCGAATCGTCCTGTGCGCTTGACCTCATCGCCATCACCTCCGGCCCCAACTCGGGGGCCAAGACTCAGCTGGAGTTCACTTCCGGTGGTGGGCAACCGACTCTCGCTGCCGGAGAACACATCCGGATCACCAGACAGGTCGACGCGCAGGGCGCCACCACCTACAGCTTCTACGATTACGAACGCACCTGGCCGTTGATCGCTGTCGCCGCGGCGTTCGCGATAGTCATCTGTCTGGTGGCGCGCTGGCGTGGATTGCGTGCACTAGTCGGTATTTTTGTGGCCTTCCTGGTGCTGGCCGTCTTCCTGCTTCCGGCGCTACGCGACGGCGGCCCTGCGCTACCGCTGGCACTGATCGCGTCGGCCACGATCCTGTTCGTCGTCATCTACCTTGCCCACGGGGTCAGCATGCGCACCAGCGCGGCGCTGCTGGGCACGCTCACGGCGATGCTTTTCGCCGCGGGACTGTCCTGGGCCGTCATCGAGGTGACGCACCTAACGGGCCTGTCCGACGAGCAGAACAACGAAGTCGCCGCGTACATGGGGGGAGTGTCGATATCCGGGCTGCTGCTGGCCGGATTCATCATCGGATCGCTCGGTGTTCTCAACGATGTGACCGTCACTCAGGCGTCCACGGTGTTCGAACTGGCAGAGCTGGGCGATGGCTCCACCCGTAAGGACGTGTTCCTGGGTGCCATGCGGGTTGGGCGCGATCACATCGCCAGCACGGTCTACACGCTCGTGCTGGCGTACGCGGGGAACTCGCTACCGCTCATGCTGCTGTTCAGCGTCGCCAACCGCTCCCTGGGTGACGTGCTGACAAGCGAAGGTGTGGCCATCGAGATCGCCCGGTCCGCGGTGGGCGGTATCGCACTGGTGCTCTCGGTTCCCCTGACGACGGCCATCGCGGCGGCCCTGGCGACCCCCCGTCAAGCGCGTGTCGCCGAAGGCGGGCACGCGGCCTAGCCGAAGGCGCAGAACTCGTTTCCGTCCGGGTCGGTCAGCACGGTCCAGCGGATGTCGGTATCGGGGCCGCGCAGTGCGCGGGCACCGTCGTGCACCAATTCGGCGGCGTCGGCGCGCACATCCCAGTGCCAGCGGTTCTTCACCACGCGCTCGTCGGCAACCCGGACGAATTTCCAGATGAGGTCACCCCATCCGGCGCCATCGCGCAGCCACCGCAGGGTGCCGTCGGAGCCGGGAGTAAGTGTGCCGCCGACGAGACCCTGCCACCACCGGGCGAGTTCCACCGGTCTGTCGCTATCGGTGCACACTGCGAAGAGGCTTGCGGGCGTCTCGCTTTCGAGATGGGGGTCGAGGAACGCGCAAAACTCGTTGCCCTCGACGTCGGCCATCACGACCCAATCGGGTTCGGCTGTCAGTACCGTCGCGCCCAGCGCGGTGAGGTCCTCCGGGGCGCGCGCATACACATCGAAGTGCACACGGTTCTTGACAGACTTGGCCTCCGGGACGCGATTGACCCAGATGTCGACATCTTTGCCGCGCCGGATCAGGGCCTCGCCGGCCTCGTCGATATCGATCTCGCCGCCGATGGCCGCGGCCCAGAACTTGGCCACGGGCACCGGCAGTATCGCGTCGATGCAGAAGTCCTTGAGACTGGCGCTGGGCGCGGGCTCCGGCCCGGGAAGGGACACAGGGAGATCCTAGGGGTGAACCGCTATGTCGCACGCGTCATATCCGGCAATGCCCTGGAGCTGCCGCCAGAACAACGAGGCGGGTAGTCGGCCCGAAGCGCGTACCAGCAGCCCGCCCAACGCCGCGGGCCGTGCAAAGGTCGCGTGCCCGATCTGGCGGCTTCGATTGACTACCACCCGGGTACGGGACTTTCGCCGGCGCGCGTACTCGCGGAAAGCGCTTGGCAGAGAGGAACGTTCAGATATCGCGGCGCCGAGTACCGCGGCATCCTCGAGCGACTGGCATCCACCCTGGCCCAGGTGTGGCCGCATCGGATGCGCGGCGTCACCGACCAGTACCACCCGACCGCCGGTGATCCGGCGCAGACGTCCGCGGTCGTAGATATCGCCGCGGAGCACCGATGACTCGTCGCTCTGGCCCAACAGGTCCGGTATGGGTTCCGCCCACTTGCTGAACTTTCTTGCCAAGTAGTCGATTTCGCCGTCAGATGCGCGCTGCGCCTCGTGGGATCGCTCGCCGGCGAACCAGTAGGTGCGGCCGCCAGGCATGGGCAGGTGGCCGAATTCGATCCCCGGTCCCATGGTGACCCCTGCTAGCTCATCCGGAATCGCAACCTCGGCGATACCGCGCCACGCGGTGTATCCGGAGTATCGGAACGAGAGGGGTCCGTTGAGATATTGGGCGGCCAGCGATCCGATCCCGTCCGCTCCGATGACCGCGGCGGCGGTGAGCGACACGCCGTCGGACAGCTCGACAGAGGTCCCGTGCAGCCCATCTCGGACGTTGCTCACTCGCGCGCCGTAGCGCACGGTTCCCGGTGCGAGCCGGGTGGCCAGAATCGCCAGGAGTTGATTGCGTTCGGTGACCGCGACAGGTTCGCCCACTGCCTTGGTGAGTTGTCCGTTCGGCGGTTCCCGCAGTATTCGCCCGTCGTGCCAGCGCACCATGCCTGCCTCCACGCGTGCGCTGGCGTCACGCACATCGTCGCCGACACCGAGGGCATCGCATGCCGCTAATGCATTGGGCCACAAGGTAATCGCGTATCCGGTGGAGGTGCCGTCCCGGTCGTCGAGAACGATGACATCACGTCCTGACTGTTGTAACGCGACTGCGGTGGCCAGGCCGGCGATACCGGCACCAACCACGACGATGTGGCCGCTCATAGCTTGACGTTATGGGTGGACCCCACAGGGGTAAAGGGTCTGAGGTTGTGATGTTCGGCATTCGTTCACTCGGGGCTGATCTGCTTGGCTAAGGTTTACCAAACCCCAGTTATCTAGGAGGAGACCCATGGCCACACTCGACGAGCTGCTCAACGAGATTCCCACCGACCAGATCGCAGCGAAGCTTGGGGTCGACAGCGAGACCGCCGACAAGGCGATCAAGTCCGTGGTGCCGCTGCTTGTGGGCGGATTCCAGGCCAATGCCGACGACCCGGATAAGGCCGCTGATCTGCAGGCCAATGTCAGCAGCGCACCCAGCACCCTTCTCGACGGCGGAGTGAATGTTGAGGATGTCGATCAGAGCGCAGGCAACGCGGTCGTCGCTTCGCTGTTCGGCGACAACAACGCCGACGATGTCGCCGCGAAGCTGGCCGGGGCGGGCGCGGGTAGCAGCGACCTGATCAAGCAGCTGCTGCCGATCCTTGCTCCGATCGTTCTGGCCTTCGTCGCCAAGAAGCTCACCGGCGGCGGCGCGCAGGCCGCGCCCGCAGAGGCGCCCGCGGCCAGTGGCGGCGGTATCGGTGACATCCTGGGCAACATCCTCGGCAGCGCCGTCGGCGGCGGGGCGGCCTCGGGCGGGAACAACCCGCTCGGCAGCATCCTGGGCAGCGTGCTCGGCAGCAAGGGCGGCAGCGACGCCCTCGGCAGCATCCTTGGCGGACTGCTCGGCGGCAAGAAGTAGCCACACGGCAGAAGACGAAACCACCCGGCGCCTCACGGACCGGGTGGTTTTGTCGTATCAGGGCCCGTCTTGTCTGACGGATATGGCCTCGGTGTGGCGCGCGGTCCCCAACCGTGCGGTGGCGTCACGCTCGGCGCGTGAAAAGCCGTGGACCGGCAACCCTAGAATCTGATGGGTGACCCAAAGCCCTGATACGAACGCCGCCAGCTCCCTGCCCACGTCATGGGACCCGGGCGCGGTAGAGGCGGACCTCTATCAGGGCTGGGTGGACGCCGGATACTTCACCGCCGATCCCGCCAGCGCCAAGCCTGGCTACTCGATCGTGCTGCCGCCCCCGAACGTCACCGGCAGCCTGCACATGGGCCACGCGCTCGACCACACCCTCATGGACGCACTGACCCGCCGCAAACGGATGCAGGGCTACGAGGTGCTGTGGTTACCCGGTATGGATCATGCCGGTATCGCCACCCAGAGCGTGGTGGAAAAGCAGCTTGCCGTCGACGGCAAGACCAAAGAGGACTTTGGTCGCGAGCTGTTCATCGACAAGGTGTGGGACTGGAAACGCGAGTCCGGCGGCACCATCGGCGCACAGATGCGTCGACTCGGCGACGGTGTCGACTGGAGCCGCGACCGTTTCACCATGGACGAGGGTCTGTCCCGCGCGGTGCGCACCATTTTCAAGAAGCTGTTCGATGCCGGGCTGATCTACCGCGCGGAACGGCTGGTCAACTGGTCACCCGAGCTGCAAACGGCGCTGTCCGATATCGAGGTCAACCACAAGGAGATCGAGGGCGAACTGGTCTCCTTCCGGTACGGCTCCCTCGACGACAACCAGCCGCACCTGGTGGTCGCGACCACTCGTCTGGAAACGATGTTGGGTGACACCGCCATCGCGGTGCATCCCGATGACGAGCGCTACCGGCATCTCGTGGGCACCGAACTGGCGCACCCGTTCCAGGACCGATCGATACCGGTCATCGCGGACACCCATGTCGACCCCGAATTCGGCACCGGAGCCGTCAAGGTCACTCCCGCCCACGACCCGAATGACTTCGAGATCGGGCTGCGGCACAACCTGCCGATGCCCACCATCATGGACACCCACGGCAGGATCGCGGACAGCGGAACGCAATTCGACGGGATGGATCGGTTCGAGGCGCGGGTGAAGGTGCGTGAGGCGCTGGCCGAGCAGGGTCGCATTGTCGCCGAGAAGCGCCCCTACCTGCACAGCGTTGGACACTCCGAGCGCTCGGGTGAGCCCATCGAGCCACGACTTTCGATGCAGTGGTGGGTCAAGGTCGAGCCGCTGGCCAAGGCCGCGGGCGATGCGGTCCGCAACGGTGACACCGTGATTCACCCGGCCAGCCTGGAGCCGCGCTGGTTCGCCTGGGTTGACGACATGCACGACTGGTGTATCTCTCGTCAGCTGTGGTGGGGCCACCGCATCCCCATCTGGCACGGTCCAAACGGCGAGATCGTGTGCCTGGGACCGGACGAGACGGCGCCCGAGGGTTATGAGCAAGACCCTGATGTGCTCGACACCTGGTTCTCGTCGGCGCTGTGGCCGTTCTCCACGATGGGGTGGCCCGACGCCACCCCGGAACTGGAGAAGTTCTATCCCACAAGCGTTCTCGTCACCGGATACGACATCCTGTTCTTCTGGGTGGCCCGGATGATGATGTTCGGCACCTTCGTGTCCGGCGATCCCGCGCTACCCGGCGGTAAGGTGCCCTTCGAGAACGTCTTCCTGCACGGCCTGATCCGCGATCAATTCGGTCAGAAGATGAGCAAGTCCAAGGGCAACGGCATCGATCCACTGGATTGGGTGGAGGGTTTCGGCGCCGACGCACTGCGCTTCACCCTGGCCCGGGGTGCCAGCCCCGGCGGTGATCTGTCTGTGGGGGAGGACGCCGCGCGCGCCTCGCGCAACTTCACCACAAAGCTGTTCAACGCCACGCGATTCGCCCTGATCAACGGTGCGGCACTGGGCGAGCTGCCCGCCGCCGACAACCTGACCGATGCCGACCGTTGGATCTTGGGTCGCCTCGAGCAGGTGCGGGCCGAGGTGGATGCCGCGCTGGATCGTTACGAGTTCAGCGTTGCCTGCGAGGGGCTGTATCACTTCGCGTGGGACGAGTTCTGCGACTGGTACCTGGAATTGGCGAAGGTTCAGATGACCGACCGCGCCGAGGGAACCCGCATTGTGCTGGCGACCGTGCTGGACACCCTGCTGCGGCTGTTGCATCCGGTGATCCCGTTCGTCACCGAGGTGCTGTGGAAGACGGTCACCGGTCAGGAGTCGGTGGTGATCGCGGCGTGGCCGACAGGCTCCGGTGTTGCCCTGGACGGCTCCTATGACGTTGCCGTGCAGCGCATTGCCGATATGCAGAAGCTGGTGACCGAGGTGCGGCGGTTCCGCAGCGATCAGGGTCTAGGTGATCGGCAGAAGGTCGCGGCTCGTCTGGCAGGTATCCCTGAGGCCGGTCTGCAGGGACAGCTGGCCGCCGTGACATCGCTGGCCTGGCTCACCCCCGCCGAGGACGATTTCAGTCCGACGGCCTCGGTGGAGGTGCGGTTGTCCGGTGCCACCGTGACCGTCGAGGTGGACACCTCCGGCACCGTCGACCTTGAGGCGGAGCGCCGGCGGCTGGAGAAGGATCTCGCCGCCGCGCGTAAGGAACTCGACGGCACCACAAGTAAACTGGGCAACGACGCGTTCCTGGCGAAGGCACCGGATGCTGTGGTCGAGAAAATTCGTGCCCGCCAGCAGGTGGCCACCGAGGAAGTCGAGCGGATCACCGCCCGTTTGGCGGGGCTGGCGTGAGCGAGTCATTGCTTCCCGAACCCTCGCCCGACGAGATCGCGGCGCTGTTACAGATCGAGTATCTGCTCGACCAGCGTTGGCCCGAAACGAAGATCGAACCGTCGACCGACCGCATCGTCGCGTTGATGGAATTACTGGGTTCGCCCCAGCGTGCGTATCCGTGCATCCACGTCGCCGGTACCAACGGCAAGACCTCGGTGACGCGGATGATCGACGCGCTGTTGACGGCACTGCACCGGCGCACCGGCCGTACCACCAGCCCGCACCTGCAGTCGGCGGTGGAGCGCATCGCCATTGACGGTCAACCGATCTCGCCGGCGAAGTACGTGGAGATCTACTCCGAGATCGAACCGTTCGTGGAGTTGGTGGACAAGCGGTCGCAGGAGCAGGGCGGGCCCGCGATGAGCAAGTTCGAGGTGCTGGTCGCCATGGCCTTTGTAGCCTTCGCGGATGCACCCGTCGATATCGGCGTGGTGGAGGTCGGGCTGGGTGGGCGTTGGGATGCCACCAACATCGTCGACGCTCCGGTCGCCGTGATCACCCCGATAGGTATCGATCATGTCGAGTTCCTGGGCCCGGACCTCGCATCCATTGCCAACGAAAAGGCCGGAATCATCAAGCGGCACAAGCTTGATGAGATGACCGGTGAGGCAGGACCCGATACTGTCGCCGTCATCGCCCAACAGGCCCCCGAGGCGATGGAGGTGCTGCTGAGCCAAACCGTGGAAGCGGATGCGGCCGTGGCGCGGGAAGGTTCGGAGTTCTCGGTCCTGTCCCGTCAGGTGGCGGTCGGTGGCCAGGTGCTCGAGTTGCAGGGGCTGGGCGGGGTATACCCGGAGATATTCCTGCCCCTGCACGGTGAGCATCAGGCCCATAACGCGGCGGTTGCGCTGGCCGCGGTCGAGGCGTTCTTTGGTGCGGGTGCCGAACGTCAGCTCGATATCGATGCGATACGAGCGGGATTCGCGTCGGTGATCGTTCCCGGGCGGCTGGAACGCGTCCGGAGCGCCCCCGCCGTCTTCCTGGATGCCGCCCACAACCCCCATGGCGCTGCCGCTTTGGCGGCCACTCTGCAATCAGAGTTCGACTTTCGGCGTCTGGTGGGTGTCGTCAGCGTGATGGGGGACAAGGACGTCGCCGGAATCCTCGCCGCGCTCGAGCCGGCATTCGACGAGATCGTGGTGACGCACAACGGTTCGCCCCGTGCATTGGAGACGGACGCGCTGGCGGCCATCGCCCTCGAGCTCTTCGGCGAGGACCGCGTCGTCGTCGCACCCACGTTGCTCGACGCCATCGAAACCGCCACGGCAATGGTGGAAGAGGCCGCCGAAGATGGCGGAGCGGAAGGCTTTCTGGGTACCGGCATCGTGATCACCGGATCGGTTGTCACCGCGGGCGCCGCACGGACACTGTTCGGAAAGGACCCGCAGTGAGCAGTCCGGAGGATGGAATCGAACCCGGCGCGGACCTGAATGTCGCCGGCGGTGCGGCTCCGCCAGATCCTTGGCGGGGTTTTCGCGGGGTGATGGCGGGCACGCTCATCCTGGAGACGATCGTGGTGCTGCTGGCCATCCCGGTGGTGAAGATGGTGGGCGGCGGCCTCTCGCCGTTATCGCTGACATACCTCGTCGGGGTCGCCGTGGCGATGGTCCTGCTCACTGGCATGCAGGGTCGGTCGTGGGCGCTCCAGGCGAATCTGGCACTCCAGGTGGTCCTGGTGGCGGGATTCTTGGTGAACGCCGCGATCGGCTTCGTCGGCCTGTTGTTTCTCGGTGTCTGGTTGCTGATCTGGTACATGCGCAACCAGGTCCGTGACCGTCAGAGCCGCGGTGAGCTGCCGGGTCAGCAGGGGCGTACTACCGACCAGTAGGCTGTCGCCCGTGACTGAGCGGACGTTGGTTTTGATCAAGCCCGATGGTGTGCGGCGGGGACTTGTCGGTGAGGTGCTGAACCGTATTGAGCGGAAGGGCCTGACGCTGGCTGCCCTTGAGCTCAAGAATGTCGACGAGTCGCTGGCAAGCGCGCACTATGCCGAGCACAAGGAGAAGCCGTTCTTCGGCTCGCTGTTGGAATTCATCACCTCGGGGCCCGTGGTGGCGGCCGTGCTGGAGGGGCCGCGTGCTATCGCCGCCTTCCGTCAGCTCGCCGGCGGCACCGATCCCGTCGAGAAGGCCGCGACCGGCAGCATCCGCGGTGATTTCGCCCTGGAAACTCAGGAGAATCTGGTGCACGGATCCGACTCACCCGAGTCGGCGGCGCGCGAGATCGCGCTCTGGTTCCCGGCCCTCTGACCCCATCCACCTGATCTGACATCGCGAGTGTGCGGTTCGCGTCGATTTCCTGCGAAATCTCGACGTAAACCGCACACTCGCTTGGTTTTGCGGCCGTGCGGATCGCGCGGGTTCACGTCCTTGGTGCCCGTCGTCTGATTCGTATGGGATACTGAGTGTGGGCCACGGCACTTCGACTCCAATAGGGGCCGGCCGGAAACCCGAATGACGACACGGCGAGCGCGATTACCATTGCAGCACGTCAAGCCATCATTCCAGCCAGGCACCGGGTGGGTTCGGAACTGCGGTATCGCAGCGACGGATCGCTCGGAGCAAGACCACCACAAACCCGGACATCCCCGGGTACATAGAGAGAAAGCCCTCGCGTGGCCGCGTCCGAAGGACGCGCCCGGGGGCTTGAGGAGAATAAGTGGCCGACTATGAGCTACCAGAAGACCTACACACCAGCACTCCTGAAGGGGACTCCGCCGCGTTAGCGCCGGACACTCCGCAACTCCCTGCTGAGCAGGGAGAACTACCCGAGAAGCTGAGGGTGCACAGCCTCGCGCGCGTCCTCGGGACCTCCACCCGTCGCGTGCTCGACGCGCTGTCCAAGCTGGATGGGCGCGCCCGTAGCCCCCATTCGAATGTCGACAAGCAGGACGCCGCGAAGGTGCGTGAGGTGCTTGCCGGCGAGGCGGAACCCGCCACCCCGTCAGCGAGTGAGGCCCCGGCCCCGGTAGTTGCCGAGGAGCCCGCCAAGGTAGTCGCCCAGGATCCGGCCGAGGACGCTGACGCCCCGCCGACCGGGCCGATTCTTGTCGCGGAGCCGACCGTCATCGAGGCTGCCGCGGTACCGACCCCGGCGGCGGCGGGACCCACCGCGTACGACTACGGACCGCTCTTCGTGGCACCACAGGCTCCCGAGCCGCAGGAACGCCCCGCGCCCGTCGTGACCGTGACGGACAGCGCTGAGGACCCCGACGAGGACTCCGGTGACGGGGACTCCGGTGACGGGGACGATTCAGACGCCGAGGATGACGGCGACCGTCCCGCGGCACGTCGCAGGCGACGGGGACGTCGTGGTCGCGGACGTGGCCGCGGCGAGCAGGCGGGCGCCGATGGGGCAGAGGAATCCGATGCCGAGGGTGGCGAGGCCACCGATGGTGAAGATGCTGCCGAGGACGCCGATGCTGACTCCGCCGCCGAGGGTGACGAGTCGAACGCTGAGGATGGCGACACGCCCGAGGGCGCCAGCCGCCGTCGGCGCCGCCGTCGCAGGCGCAAGGCCGGAAGTGGTGACGACGGCGATAGCGCCTCGGATGACGATCCGCCGAACACCGTTGTGCATGAACGCAAACCACGCGCTGAGCGCGCCGAGCGCGGCGACGAGATTCAGGGTATTTCCGGATCTACCCGTCTGGAGGCCAAGCGTCAGCGCCGCCGTGACGGACGTGATGCCGGACGGCGCCGCCCGCCGATCCTGACCGAGGCGGAGTTCTTGGCCCGGCGTGAGGCCGTCGACCGGGTGATGGTGGTGCGGGACAAGACCCGTACGGAACCGCCGCACGAGGGCGCCCGGTACACGCAGATCGCCGTCCTGGAGGACGGTGTGCTCGTCGAGCATTTCGTGACGTCGGCCGCGTCCGCGTCGCTGGTGGGCAACATCTACCTCGGTGTCGTGCAGAACGTGCTGCCGTCGATGGAGGCCGCCTTCGTCGACATCGGCCGTGGTCGCAACGGAGTGCTGTATGCCGGTGAGGTCAACTGGGAGGCCGCCGGTCTCGGCGGCTCCAACCGCAAGATCGAGCAGGCACTCAAGTCGGGCGACTACGTCCTGGTCCAGGTCAGCAAGGACCCGGTGGGGCATAAGGGTGCCCGACTGACCACGCAGATCTCGCTGGCGGGCCGTTATCTGGTGTACGTACCGGGTGCGTCGTCGACGGGAATCAGCCGCAAGCTCCCCGACACCGAGCGGCAGCGTCTCAAGGAGATTCTGCGGGATATCGTCCCCTCGGATGCCGGTGTCATTATTCGCACCGCGTCAGAAGGTGTGCGAGAAGACGACATTCGCGCCGATGTGCAGCGCCTGCAGGAGCAGTGGCAGGACATTGAGCAGCGTTCCACCGAACTCACGTCGAAGGCATCCGGGGCCGCCATGGCGCTCTACGAGGAGCCCGACGTACTGGTCAAGGTGGTTCGTGACCTGTTCAACGAGGACTTCTCCAAGCTCATCATCGAGGGCGATGTGGCCTGGGGCACGATCGACGATTACGTGAAAAGCGTTGCCCCCGATCTTCTTTCGCGCATCAATCGATATGAGCCGACCGACGGTCCGGACGTTTTCGCGGTGCATCGCATCGACGAGCAGTTGGCCAAGGCGCTCGACCGCAAGGTGTGGCTGCCCTCGGGTGGCACCCTCGTCATCGATCGCACCGAGGCCATGACGGTTGTCGACGTCAACACCGGCAAGTTCACCGGTGCCGGCGGCAACCTGGAGGAGACGGTCACCCGCAACAACCTGGAAGCCGCCGAGGAAACCGTCCGGCAGTTGCGCCTGCGCGATGTCGGCGGAATCGTCGTCATCGACTTCATCGACATGGTGCTCGAATCCAACCGGGACCTGGTGCTGCGGCGGCTCACCGAGGCGTTGGGACGCGATCGCACGCGCCACCAGGTATCCGAGGTGACCTCGCTGGGGCTGGTGCAGCTGACCCGCAAGAAGCTCGGCACGGGCCTGATTGAGGCGTTCTCGTCGACCTGTGCCCATTGCGCGGGCCGGGGCATCGTGCTGCATGTCGACCCCGTCGATAACGCGGGCGCGGCTGCAGGGGGAACCAAGAAGGCCGAAACCGGCCGCCGTACCAAGCGTTCCCGCAAGGGCAAGGCGGATGAGCCCGAAGTGGTGGTCGTCCGCACTCCACCCCACCCGCAGGGTGAACACCCGATGTTCAGGGCGATGGCCGCCGCCAATGGCCACCACGAAGATGGGGAAGACGGCGACGTGGCCGAGGACGTGCTGGACAACGACGTGATCGATGAGGTCGACGAGATTGTCGAGGCCGTCCGGAGCGCGGAGACTCCGGATATCTCGAATGGTGAACCCGAGCCCGCCGACGGTGATGCCACACCGGAGATCGAGGCCGAGAACGCACCCGAGGTGGCCGCGGAAGAGTCAGACGAGCCCGTAGCACCGGTCGCCGACCCTGAACCGGCCGCCAAGGCGCCCACGCGTCCCCGGCGGAGACGGTCGGCCGCGCGCGCCGCGGGGCCTCCGGTCGACCACTAGGCCGCTGCTAGTTGCAGCGTTCCCGGAAATCCCCAAGCGGTCGGCGGATCTCCTGTAGATCGGCCTTCACCTGGGGATTCTCGTCCAGATATTGGCGGGCCTTCTCGCGTACCTGGTCTTTGGGCTGGCCCTTGAGGCCCGTAAAGAAGTCGTTCACCTCCGGATGTGTGAACAGGTACGTCGAGGTGGCCGCGGAGACACCTGTCGCGACACCCGCTAGATCCGCGGCCGTGCAGTTGGGCAGGGGATCGGCGGCGGCCGTGACGGCTCCGTTCAGTACCAGCGCGGCGGCGACGCCGAGCAGTCCAGCGGCCATCCCGCGAGCGGCCCAAGCTGTCATCATCACTCCTCTGTAGTCGAATTGATCACTGCTGGAACGGTATTGATCAGCGCGGCCCACCGATGCCGCCTCCACCACCTGGACGACCCGGACGCCCGAAATCGGGCGGTGGCGACGGGTTGACGGTGGGCGGTGGCGGCGAGTCGTGACTAGATCCGAGGATGACGTCCATTCCCCAGTTGTCGCAGTACCAGTCGTTCTCGCAGGGGTACGGAACATACGGCGTCGAGGACGTAGTACTGCCGCCTCCTCGGACATCACCCTGCGCGCACAGGGTGGTTCCGTTGGCGTTGACGCACTCGGCCGCCGACGGCGGGGCGGCGATGACGCCGAGCGCCGGTAGCAGGATCGCCATGCTGGCCGAGAGGACGCACCGAATCGTTCGCACCGCCGTACCTCCGCACGTCGAGGAGTGGATCGCCCGCCGATCTGTACGGTTATCTGCGGATGTCCAGGCTCAGTGAGGCGAGTGTAGTTCCGATCACACCCGGCACGAGTGCGATTGGGGTTCCGGCATCGCCGAACAAGGGGTGCCGGTTTGACCCTTAGCCCGCTGGTCACGTAGCCTTGAGCAGTTGTCACGAGGCTTCCGGCCCGCGACATGCGGGCTAGCGGAAGAACCGAGCGGGCCCACCCACGATCCAGATGCGCCAGCCGACCTGGTTGCGCGCGTCCGAAGAGCAGAGCAGAGGTAGCGCAACGATGGCGACGTACGCAATCGTCAAGACCGGTGGCAAGCAGTACAAGGTTGCCGTCGGTGACGTGTTGAAGGTCGAGAAGATCGAATCGGAGCCCGGCTCCTCGGTGCAGCTGCCCGTCGCTCTGGTCGTGGACGGTGCCACCGTCACCACTGACGCAGACAAGCTGGCCAAGGTGGCTGTGACCGGGGAGATCCTCGAGCACACCAAGGGCCCGAAGATTCGCATCCACAAGTTCAAGAACAAGACCGGCTACCACAAGCGGCAGGGTCACCGTCAGCCGTTGACCGTGCTCAAGGTCACCGGGATCAAGTAGAGGATTTGACTCATGGCACACAAGAAGGGCGCGTCTAGCTCGCGCAACGGTCGTGACTCCGCCGCACAGCGGCTCGGCGTCAAGCGGTTCGGTGGCCAGCTCGTCAAGGCCGGCGAGATCCTGGTCCGTCAGCGCGGCACTCACTTCCACCCCGGCGTGAACGTCGGGCGTGGCGGCGACGACACCCTGTTCGCGACCTCCGCGGGCACCGTCGAGTTCGGCGCCCGCCGTGGCCGCCGGGTCGTCAACATCCTCCCGGTCGACGCTTAATTGGTGTTCTGTGTTCGGTATGACCGAGCACAGAACAGTGTGAAGGAGGCTTAATGCCTCGTTTTGTTGACCGTGTTGTCATCCATGCCAAGGCAGGTACCGGCGGTCATGGCTGCGCTTCGGTGCATCGCGAGAAGTTCAAACCACTCGGTGGCCCCGATGGCGGCAATGGTGGTCGTGGCGGCAGCGTGATTCTCGAAGTGGACCCGCAGGTGCATACCTTGCTGGACTTCCACTTCCATCCCCACCTGCAGGCACCCAACGGTACGCAGGGCATGGGTGGCCACCGCAGCGGTTCCAACGGCGACGACCTGATTCTCCGGGTGCCCGACGGCACCGTTGTGCTCGATGACGACGGCCGGATCCTTGCCGACTTGGTCGGCGCCGGTACGCGTTTCGACGCGGCCGCCGGTGGCCGGGGCGGACTGGGCAATGCCGCGTTGGCATCTCGTGCCCGTAAGGCCCCCGGATTCGCCTTGCTCGGTGAGGCCGGAGCCGAAGCCGACCTCACTCTCGAACTGAAAACCGTCGCCGATGTTGGGCTGGTCGGGTTCCCGTCGGCGGGTAAATCGTCTCTGGTCTCGGTGCTTTCGGCCGCAAAGCCGAAGATCGCCGACTATCCGTTCACGACATTGGTACCCAACCTGGGCGTGGTGACCACCGGCGAGCACTCCTTTGTGATGGCCGACGTCCCCGGTCTGATTCCCGGTGCGGCCGACGGGCGCGGGCTGGGTCTGGAGTTCCTGCGTCATATCGAGCGCTGCGCGGTGCTGGTTCACGTTGTCGACTGCGCGACGCTGGAACCCGGCCGCGACCCAGTTTCCGATATCGACGCCCTGGAAAATGAGTTGGCGCGGTATCAACCGACGTTGCAAGCTGATTCTGTGTTGGGTGACCTGGCCGACCGGCCTCGTGCGGTGGTGCTCAATAAGGTCGACGTGCCGGAGGCCGCCGAGCTTGCCGACTTTGTCACCGAAGAGGTCTCCAAGCGCGGCTGGCCGGTCTTCAAGGTGTCCACGTTGACCCGGGATGGGTTACGGCCGTTGACCTTCGCTCTGTGGGAGATGATCCAGGCGGCCCGCGCCGCACAGCCCACACAGGTGAAGACCCGTGCGGTGATTCGGCCTATCCCGGTCGATGAGAGTGGCTTCACCGTGATCCCCGACGCGGAGAACCCCGGCGGATTCGTGGTGCGCGGAGTGCGCCCCGAACGCTGGATTCGTCAGACCAACTTCGAAAACGACGAGGCCGTGGGCTATCTCGGCGACCGGCTGGCACGCCTGGGCGTCGAAGATCAGCTGCTCAAGCTGGGTGCACAACCCGGCTGCGCGGTCACCATCGGCGACATGACCTTCGATTGGGAACCGCAGACTCCGGCGGGTGTCGATGTGACCCTCAGCGGGCGCGGCACCGATTCACGTATCGACAAGATCGATCGTGTGGGTGCGTCCGAGCGTCGCCAGGCCCGGCGGGTGCGCCGCGGGCAGGTAGAGCCGGAGTGAACATGGGTGCGCAGGCACGCCAAGCAATTCAGGCGGCACGCACCGTCGTTGTGAAGGTCGGCACCGCCGCCCTCACCGATGCGACCGGAACATTCAGTGCCGACCGGATGGAGTACCTCGTCGAGGCCATCGAGGGCCGGATGAAGGCCGGGTCCGATGTGGTGATCGTGTCTTCGGGAGCGATCGCGGCCGGCATGGTTCCGCTCGGATTAACCAAGCGCCCCACGGATTTGGCGACCAAGCAGGCAGCCGCCAGCGCGGGCCAGGTCGCGCTCATCAGTGCCTGGAGCGCGGCCTTCGCGCGTTATCAACGCACCGTGGGCCAGGTGCTGTTGACCGCCCACGACATCTCCATGCGTGTGCATCACACCAACGCCCAGCGCACTCTCGACAGGCTGCGGACATTGCACGCGGTGGCCGTCGTGAACGAGAACGACACCGTGGCCACCAACGAGATTCGCTTCGGGGATAACGACCGCCTGTCGGCGCTCGTCGCTCATCTCGTGGGTGCTGACGCACTGGTGTTGCTTTCCGACATCGATGGGCTGTACGACTCTGACCCCCGAAAGGGAAACGCGCGCTTCATTTCCGAGGTAGGTGGACCGGCGGATCTGGACGGTGTGATCGCCGGGCCGGGTGGTTCCCGCGGCACCGGGGGAATGGCATCGAAGCTCTCGTCGGCGCTGTTGGCCGCGGATGCCGGTGTCCCGGTGTTGCTGGCTTCGGCGACCGAGGCTGAGGCGGCCTTGGGGGACGGCTCCTGCGGAACAGTCTTCGCCGCGCGACCGCAACGCATGTCGGCACGCAAGTTCTGGGTGCGCTATGCGGCCGAGGCGACCGGCTCGCTGAGCCTCGACGCGGGTGCCGTGCGCGCGGTGGTGGCATCGCGCCGTTCCTTGCTGCCCGCCGGAATCACCGAGGTGTCCGGGCGCTTCCACGGCGGCGATGTCGTCGAACTTCGCGATGCCGAGGGCGCGATGGTCGGCCGTGGCGTGGTGGCCTATGACGCCGCCGAACTGGCGACCATGCTGGGCCGTTCCACCAGCGAGCTTCCCGAGGATCTGCGGCGCCCCGCAGTGCATGCCGACGACCTCGTCACCTGAGCGCTTCGCGCCTTGCCCGAAAGAGTGGCGCATCGCCACGGCGCCTGATAGAAATTGTCAGCTGGTTCACAGCTTGGGGTAGATTCCCCAATTTCGACGCGGCGTGTACTTTGCGCTGGTCCGGCACGGAGGGGGTATCGATGGCAGGGCGGTCGATCGGGTTTGTGAGTGCGGTGGCGATTGCGCTGGGGGCGGTGACATCGTCAGCCGTCGCCGCGGCGACATCGACCGACGAAAGCCAGATCCGGCAGGTGGTTGCCGCCGAGCTGACCGCACTGCGGGCGCTCGATCCCGCTGCCTACGCACAGAACTTCTGTGCCGAGTATCGCGACGCCTACGAGGCGTGGGTGCAGCGGAACATCACGCCGCCGCCTTTCGAGGATCTTGAGGGAGCCAATCCGAAGCGACTGACTTCGGTGCTGCGCAAGAACTTCCCCACGGTGTCGGCTATCGCGATCCAGGCTTTCGTCAACGCCGCCGCCGAAGGTGATCGGGATGCGTATCACCAGGCGTGGCTCGGGATTCTGCGGGAAGAGTTCTCCCACTACTCATATCGAGTGCGGCAGGTGCAAGTCACCGGCGACCAGGCCGATGTGACCGTTCAGGCCACACTGGCCAAGGCGTCGGGCACCGTCCAATGGCAGTTCCTCCGTGAGAGCGGCGACTGGATGGACTGCACGCCTCCTCCGGCCGCATCCGATTCCGCAGCGCCCTCCCTGAAGGGTGAGGTGCCCCAAGGACTTCTCGGTGACATCGGTGATGTGCGTGCAGCGGGGTAGCGACGATGAAAATCTGGATCGAAGGAGAATGACCGTGTCAAAGAATGTCTTCGCTTGGTTGGCGGCGCTTTTCGTGGCCATCGGGCTGCTTTCGCAGACTGCTGTCGCAAGCGCCACCGCAGCAGATGAGGCCGAGATCCGGGATGTCACCGCGGGACGGCTGTCGGCGCTGCAGGCTGTGGACGCCGTGCAGTACGCGTCGTTCTTCTGCGGTGACGTTCGGGACAAGGTCGAATCGGATTGGGGGCAATCGTTCTCCCCGCCCGAGGTCAGCCGTTTGGAGGGCGCGAACCTGAAGAAGCTGCGTGCGAAGGTTCGCGAGGTGTTTCCACTGGCTTCAAACGCTGCCGTTGAGGACTTCGTGACCGCCGTGGACAACCAAGACCAGCAGGCGTTGTCGTCGGCGTGGCACCGTTTCTGGGTGGAAACCTTCGCGCACCTGACCTTCAAGGTCAGCAAGGTGACGGTGACCGGCGATACGGCCAACGCGACCATCGCGTTCCGCAACACCGGCGGACGTGGAAACGAGCCGCGGAAGTTCGTGCGCGAGGACGGCTTCTGGAAGGACTGCACACCCGAAGCCACGCAAACTGAAACTGCCATCGGCAACGATGAGCCGCTGCTGGAGGCCCTGACCGGAGCAGAGAGCTAACGGATCTCGCGGCCGGCAGCGCCATCACGAGCGCGATCTCCGCACGCCCGTTGGCTGGTAGGTTTGCTCGGTCAGGGTGCACGAGCTGATCTGTACTGATAGAAATTAGCTCGGAGACGAGTGGTCGATACGAGCGAGGGTTGTCATGGTTTGCCGGAGATGGGCCGGGGCGGTGCTGCTGGGGGCGCTGCTGTTCGGTGGGGTGGGTTGCACGCAAACCGTGGAGGGTGACGGTCAGCCCAATGCTGAGGCGCTCGCGACGGCGCGCGACGAGAATCAGATCAAGGCCCTGATCGAGAAGCAGAACACGTATACCTTGAGCTTTGATTTTGCGAAGCTGGCCGAGACCAAGTGTGCGAAGTATCGGGATGCCACCGCCCAGAGCGGACCGCCCATTCCGCCGATGAGCGACATCGCGCCGCCGGAGATCGCCACGGTGCCGGGCGCCGGTGATGCGCTGAGGGGGTTGCTGGCCCAGAAATTCCCCACGGTGCCGCAAGACGTCATCAATGCCGTGGTCGACAGTCTCGTCGCTCAGGACGAGCAGGCGTACCAGACGGCGATGCGCAATCTGCTGAAATCGCTCATCACCGTCAAGGTCACCGATGTGCAGAACATCGAAATCAAGGGTGACCAGGCCACCGCGGATATCACGATCACCACCACGTCGGGGAACAAGACCCCCTCGGAGGAGAAGCAGACCGTCAAGTACGTCAAGGAAGACGGAAAGTGGCTGGACTGCGCGCCGCCGGGCGGCGGGGCGTAGTCCGAACGTAACGGACGGTGTCCTGCGGCGATAACGTGATGAAGCACTGCCAACCAGGGGAGGGAACCGTGAAGCGAGCGTTCGCAGTCGTCGCAGCGGTCGCTACGCTGGCCACACTCGGGGCCCCCGGTGCGGGTGCGGCGCCCAACCGTGACGCGGTGACAGAGCATGTGCGGGCCTGGGAAAAGGCATACAACGACGTCGACACCAACAAGATCGGCGACCTGACCTGCGATAAGTATCGCGACCGCGAAATGGCGAACAACGAGTCGCGGATCCCGACATGGGACGACTTCGTCAAGCCCTCGGATCTGTATGCCAAGTTCCCCAAACTCACCCAGGGAACGCTGGATCAGCTGCTTGACGCCGCCAAACGCAAGGACGCCGCCGCCTTCCGGCAGGCCTCGGTGCAGGTAGTGCGGGAGAACGCGCATCTGACGGTCACCACCATCGACAAGGTCAATGTCATCGAGGCCAAGAACGCGACGGCCACGGTGACCACGTCATCGGTGTGGGGCAACGATTCGCCCAAGACCACCACGTCCGATTGGTACCTGACCTACGAGCGTGATGCCTGGCGGTACTGCAACCCGGTCCTGACGGTCCGCTGACTCAGGCCCCCTTGAGCGACAGCTCGATCCTGGCCGCCGAGGGAGCACAGTTTCCGGCGCCTGTGCGCAGTGTGGCGAGCGCACCGGCCACATTCGCCCGCCGTAGGGCCGTCTCGGCTCCGTGCGGCCACCACGCCGCCAGCACGCCGGCGAACACATCACCGGCGCCGGTGGTGTCGATCGGCCGCACTGGATACGACGGAACCGTGATCTCCCCCTGAGGGCTGCGGTAACGCGATCCCTCGTCGCCCAGCGTGGTCACCAGGTGCCGCGACGGATACAGCCAGGATTTGGCCTCGGTCTCGTTCACGATGACCACGCTCGCGCGAAAGGCCAGCTCCGCCAGGTCCGGTGAGCGCTCGGGTACCGGGGAAGCGTTGAGTACGAATTGCTTACCGGCCTCGGCGGCCCACCGCGCCGCTATCAGAGCGACCGGAACCGGGATCTCCAACTGGCACAGCAACACATCGTGCGAGCAGATGATGTCCTTGTGCACCTTCTCGTCCAAGGTGAAGGCACTGTTGGCGCCGGGAGCCACCACGATGGAGTTCTCCCCGGAATCCTCCACGGTGATAGTGGCCATTCCACTGGGCCCGTCCACCTCGACGAGTCCGTCGAGGCCAATGTTGTTGTCTGCCAAGTGGGATCGCAGCATCGGTGCGGCGCCATCGGATCCCACCGCTCCGATGAACTGCACTGAGGCGCCCGCACGCGCCGCGGCGACGGCCTGATTGGCGCCCTTGCCTCCTGGAGAGGGCAGGGCCGACGTCGCCAGCACCGTCGCACCTGGGGCGGGCAGCTCCTCCACCCGCAACGTCAGATCCATGTTGACGCTGCCGAGGACACATACTGTGGCTAACTCGGTCACCCGCCTAGGCTAGTCCTGGCGCAGCTACATTTCGGGCACCCGGATACCCTGACACGATGAGCGTTTCAACCAACGAGTTGGCCGCACCCACGGCGGACGTCTCCGGTGCCGCCGCAGATCTGCGCGCAGACGTTCATGATGCCGCCCGGCGGGCGCGGGTCGCGGCCCGCGATCTGGCCCGGCTCACCGCGGACACGAAGAACATCGCGCTTGGTGCGGCGGCCGATGCGATTGTCGCCGCCACCGATTCGATCATCACGGCCAACGCCGATGACCTGCAGCGAGCCCGAGACGCCGGTATCGGTGTGGCCATGCTCGACCGTCTCGCGCTGGACGAGCGCCGGATCGCCGGGATAGCCGATGGGCTGCGTCAGGTCGCAGGTCTGCCGGACCCCATCGGGGAGGTGCTGCGCGGTTCCACCCGGCCCAACGGATTGCGGTTACGTCAGCTCAGGGTGCCGCTCGGCGTGGTCGGCATGGTGTACGAGGGGCGACCGAACGTCACGGTCGACGCATTCGGGTTGACCCTCAAGTCGGGCAACGCGGTGCTGCTGCGCGGCAGCTCGTCGGCCGCAACCTCCAACACCGAACTCGTGCGGGTGCTGCGTGAATCGCTGCTCGCCAGCGGGCTGCCCGCCGATGCCGTCCAGCTGCTCGACAGCCAGGACCGGGTGACGGTGACCCATCTCATCCAGGCACGCGGCCTCGTGGATGTCGTGATTCCGCGCGGCGGTGCCGGCCTCATCGACGCCGTGGTCCGCGACGCGCAGGTGCCTACCATCGAAACCGGGGTCGGCAATTGTCACGTGTATGTGCATGCCGATGCCGACCTCGAGCTGGCCGAGCGGATCCTGTTGAACTCCAAGACCCGTCGCCCGAGCGTGTGCAATGCCGCCGAGACGCTCCTCATCGACCGTGAGATCGCGGAGGCCGCGGTGCCGCGACTCATCGGCGCGCTGCAGGCCGCCGGGGTCACCGTGCACGGTGACCTGGCAGTGCCCGGCGTTGTTCCGCTGACCGAGACGGACTTCGGCACCGAATACCTGTCGTTGGATATCGCGGCCGCCGTCGTCGACGATCTCGACGCCGCGGTTCGCCACATCGAGCAGTACTCCAGTGGGCACACCGATGCCATCGTTACCGCGAATCTTGGTGCAGCCCAGGAATTTACCGATCGTGTGGACAGCGCGGCCGTGATGGTCAACGCCTCCACCGCGTTCACCGACGGCGAGCAGTTCGGCTTCGGCGCGGAGATCGGCATCTCGACTCAGAAGCTGCACGCCCGTGGCCCCATGGGGCTGCCCGAACTGACCACAACCAAGTGGATCGTCTTCGGAGACGGTCAGATCCGTCCCGCCTAACACCTGGAGAACGAGTGGACCGAACCGAGACCGCGCCGATGTTCACGAGCATCGACGACGTCATCGCCCGGCTGGCCGAGACCGGATACCTCGCTGACACCGCCACGGCGACAGCGGTATTTCTTGCCGACCGGCTGGGCAAGCCGCTACTGGTGGAAGGTCCTGCGGGCGTCGGTAAGACCGAATTGGCCAGAGCCGTAGCACAAACCACGGGCTCGGGCCTGGTGCGTCTGCAGTGCTACGAAGGTGTCGACGAGGCGCGTGCGCTGTACGAGTGGAACCACGCCAAGCAGATCTTGCGTATCCAGGCCGGGTCGGGCAACTGGGACGAGACCAAGACCGACGTCTTCGCCGAGGAATTCCTGCTCTCTCGGCCGCTGCTCACCGCGATCCGCCGCGAGGATCCCACGGTTCTCCTCATCGACGAGACCGACAAAGCCGATATCGAGATCGAGGGCCTGCTGCTGGAGGTGCTCAGTGATTTCGCGGTCACCGTCCCGGAGTTGGGCACCATCCAGGCGAGCCGCAAGCCGTTCGTTCTCCTGACCTCTAACGCCACCCGCGAGCTGTCCGAGGCGCTCAAGCGTCGCTGCTTGTTCCTGCACATCGATTTCCCCGATGCCGAGCTGGAACGGCGCATTCTGCTCAAACGGGTGCCGGAGCTGCCCGCCGCCCTCGCAGAGGAGCTGGTGCGCATCATCGGAGTGCTGCGCAGCATGCAGCTCAAGAAGGTTCCCTCGGTGGCCGAGACCATCGACTGGGGGCGCACCATTCTGGCGCTCGGCCTGGACACCCTCGACGATGCCGTCATCGCGTCGACGCTCGGCGTGATTCTCAAACATCACTCCGACCAGCAGCGGGCCGCAGGAGAGCTGAGGCTGAACTAATGCCCGCGCGTAAGCCTCCCAAGCCGACCCTGCCCCTGGCGCCGCATGGTCTGCCAGGGCATCTGGTGGGTTTCGTGGAAGCACTGCGCGAACAGGGCATCTCGGTGGGTCCGTCGGAGACGGTGGACGCGGGCCGGGTGATGACGGTGCTAGGACTGCAGAGCCGCACCGAACTCCGTGAAGGTCTGGCTTGCGCGGTCTTGCGTCGCGCCGATCATCGGCCCACCTTCGACGTGCTGTTCGACCTGTGGTTCCCGCCCGCGCTGGGCGCCCGTTTCGTCGAGGTCGACGAGGACGGCATCGACATCGACGATATCGAGCAGGTGCGGGAGCAGCTGATCGACCTGCTGGCCTCCGACGCCGGCGACCTGCCATTGAATTCGTTGATCGCGCAGATCGTGGAGGCGTACGGGAAGTACAACTCCACCCGGGGGACGTCCTACTCGGCCTACCAGGCCATGAAATCGCTGTCTTTGGACCAGATCGAGGCCAAACTGCTGATGGGCCTGCTCGGCAGTGGCGACTCCGATTCCCCAGCGTCACCAACGGACCAGGCCGTCGCGAAAGCGATTGCCAAACAGCGCATCTCGAAGGTGCGCCAGCTCGTCGAGGCGGAGACCAAACGCCGCACGGCCGAACAGCTGGGGCGGGAACGCGTGACCGCGTATGGGGTGCCGCAATTGGCCGAGAACGTGGAGTTCCTGCGAGCTTCAGGGGAGCAGCTGCGCAACATGCAGCGGGTGGTGCACCCGTTGGCGCGGATGTTGGCCAGCCGTCTGGCGGCCCGGCGCCGCCGTGCCCACACCGGTCAGATCGATCTGCGCCGCACCCTGCGCAAGTCCATGTCCACCGGCGGTGTGCCCATCGACGTCGTACAGAAGAAGCCCCGTCCGGCCCGCCCCGAGCTGGTGGTGCTCTGTGACGTGTCGGGATCGGTGGCCGGGTTCTCGCATTTCACGTTGCTGCTGGTGCACGCACTGCGTCAGCAATTCTCGCGGGTGCGTGTCTTTGCGTTCATCGACACCACCGACGAGGTGACCCACCTCTTCACACCCGACACCGATCTTGCCGAGGCCATCGTGCGGATCACCCGGGAGGCGGAGGTGTTCACCGGCGACGGACACAGTGACTACGGGCACGCGTTCAAGACGTTCGTCGAGAAGTTCCCGACGGTCCTTTCCCCCCGGAGTGCGCTGCTCATCCTGGGTGACGGACGCACCAACTACCGCAATCCCGCGGTTGAGGTGCTCACCTCGATGGTGTCCTCCAGCAGGCACGCACACTGGCTCAATCCCGAGCCCAAGAACCACTGGGGAACCGGTGATTCGGCCGCCACGCGCTACCAGGACGCCATCACCATGCACGAATGCCGATCGGCGAAGCAGTTGGCCTCGGTGATCGACAACCTGCTGCCCGTCTAGCGCCGGTCATCACTCCAGTAAGCTGGCAATTCGTGCAATCTGTCCCCGACACTCTTCGCGCCAGCGGCTCAGCGCAGCGCCGCCGACTTGGCGTGATGGGCGGGACGTTCGACCCCATCCATAATGGTCACCTGGTTGCCGCCAGCGAGGTTGCCGACCGGTTTGAACTCGACGAGGTCATTTTCGTCCCGACGGGAGAGCCGTGGCAGAAGCAGGGGCGCAAGGTCAGCCCGGCCGAGCATCGGTACCTGATGACCGTCATCGCGACCGCATCAAATCCGCGGTTCACCGTCAGCCGGGCCGATATTGACCGTGGCGGGGCGACCTACACCGTCGACACCCTGGTCGACCTGCGCGACGCGCATCCCGACGCGGACCTGTACTTCATCACCGGCGCAGACGCGCTGGCATCGATCCTGTCGTGGGAGAACTGGGAGCAGCTGTTCACCTTGGCCAAGTTCATAGGGGTCAGCCGACCCGGATACGAACTGAGTTCCGATCACATCGCCCATGCCGAGCTGCCTCCTGACGGGCTCTCGCTCGTCGAAGTGCCCGCGCTCGCCATCTCGTCGACCGACTGCCGGATTCGGGCGGGCCAGGAGCGGCCGATTTGGTACCTGGTACCGGACGGGGTCGTGCAATACGTCGCAAAACATCAGCTTTACAGTCAGAACCGAGGGGACGCCGCATGACCGCCACCGCAGATGCCGTCGAGCTAGCGACGCTGGCCGCACAGGCAGCCGCAGCCAAGCTCGCCACCGATGTCGTCGTCATCGACGTCTCCGAACAACTAGTCATCACCGACTGCTTCGTGATCGCCTCGGCCTCTAACGAGCGCCAGGTGAACGCGATCGTCGACGAGGTGGAAGAGCAGCTGCGCCGGGGCGGTCACAAGCCGGTGCGCCGCGAAGGCGGACGCGAGGGACGCTGGACGCTCCTGGACTATGTGGATGTGGTTGTCCACGTCCAGCATGAAGACGAGCGCAATTACTATGCGCTGGAGCGGCTTTGGCGTGACTGCCCGACCATCCCGGTGGACCTGGACGCGGTACCGGTCGACGCCCCGGCCGACACGGAGGACGGCGCATGATCCGTCGGTTAGTGCTGCTGCGACATGGGCAGACGACCTTCAATGCCGACAGCCGGATGCAGGGACAGCTGGACACCGGACTGTCGGATCTGGGCCGGGCGCAGGCGGTTGCGGCCGCCGAAGTGCTGGCCAAGCGGCTGCCACTGGTGATTGTGTCCTCGGATCTGCAGCGGGCGTATGACACCGCGACGGCGCTGGCGGATCGCTGCCATGTCGGGGTGTCGGTCGATGAGCGGCTGCGGGAGACCCATCTCGGCGATTGGCAGGGGTTGACCCATCACGAGGTCGACGCCATTGCCCCCGGCGCCCGGGCCGCGTGGCGCGATGATGCGACACTGGCGCCTCATGGCGGAGAGAGCCGCATCGACGTCGCCAATCGCAGCGTGCCCCTCGTCGCCGAACTCGTTGACTCGGTGACGGAATGGGGAACCGACGAGCGCGATCACCCGGTGGTCCTTGTTGCCCACGGCGGTCTGATCGCCGCGCTCACCGCCGCGCTGCTGCGTCTGGATATCAGCAACTGGCCGGTGCTCGGCGGGATGGGCAATGCGAGCTGGGTCCAGCTGGGCGGACATTCGGCGGACGGTGCCGGATTCGACGACATCCGGTGGCGCCTGGATGTGTGGAACGCCTCGGCGCAGGTGACCAATGACGTCCTCTGAGGGAGGCTCAGAGCGCAAGAAGCTGCTGATCTTTGCGGACTCGCTGTCCTACTACGGCCCAACCGGGGGTCTGCCGGCCGACGACCCCAGAATTTGGCCCAATATCGTTGGGCGGCATCTCGGTTGGGATGTCGAACTGATCGCCCGAATCGGCTGGACCTGCCGGGACGTGTGGTGGGCGGCCATCCAGGACCCGCGGGCGTGGGCGGCGGTACCGCACGCCGGTGCCGTCATCTTCGCGACGAGCGGCATGGATTCGCTGCCTTCGCCGCTTCCGACGGCCTTGCGGGAGTCGATCAGGCTGATTCGTCCGCCGAGGTTGCGCAGCTGGATCCGCGACGGGTACGGCTGGTTGCAGCCCCGGCTTTCGCCCATCGCGCGGGTGGCATTGCCCCCCAAGCTCACGGTGGAATATCTTGAAAAGACCCGTGGCGCACTGGATTTCAACCGCCCGGGGCTGCCCATGGTCGCCTCGCTGCCGTCGGTGCACATCGCCGAGTCGTATGGCCGCGTGCACTCGGGCAGAGAAGCCACCGCGTCCGCCATCCAGACCTGGGCGTCGGAACACAAGATGCCGGTGGTGGACCTGAAGGAAGCCGTCGGCGAGGAGATCTTCTCGGGACGCGGGAACCCGGACGGAATCCACTGGAACTTTGTCGCGCATGAGCGCGTTGCCGAATTGATGATCGACGCGCTGCGGTCCGTGCTGCCCGAGCTCGGGGTTCGGTGACCCATGCCGGTTGTGGTGGTGACGGACACCGGGGCGCGGCTGCAACCGCAAGACGCCGAGATGCTGGGCATCCGGCTGGTGCCGCTGCATGTGTTGACAGGCGACCTGGACCTGCGTGACGGCGTGGATCCCATCCCCGCCTCGGTGTACGAGAAGGGCCGCGCCACCACCGCCGGTGCGTCGCCGGCCGAGCTGACCGAGGTGTACCGGCAGGCCCTGATCGACAGCGCCGGCGACGGCGTGGTCGCGGTCCATCTGTCCGGCAGATTGTCGAGCACTTTCGAAGCCGCCGAACAGGCGGCCCGTGAGTACGGCGATCAGCTGCATGTCGTTGATTCACGGTCGGCCGCGATGGGCAGCGGCTTCGTCGCGCTGGCCGCGGCCCGGGCCGCGGCCGCCGGTGCCGATCGGCACCGCGCTGGCCCTCAAGCCGGTGTTGCAGATCGACGATGACGGAAAGCTCGTTCTCGCGCAGCGCGTCCGCACCGCCACCAAGGCGATCGGCGCGATGGTCGACAACATCGTCGACTTCGTGGGGGAGCGTCGCGTCTCGGTGACGATCCACCACGTTGACAACACCGAAACCGCGGAGAAGGTCAACGAACTGGTGTGCTCACGGCTGAATACCGCGCATGATCCGGTGATCTCAGAGATGGGGCCGGTACTGGCAGTGCACGTGGGGCCTGGCGCTGTCGGGGTATGCGCCGAACCCGTGGAGTGAGGTAGGGCGTTCGGAGTTCTCCACAGCTCTGCATTGATCCACAGATGCCCCGTCACCTCTGGCCGGATGGTCCGGCGCTTTCTAGCGTCGGGATATGGAATCCGAGCTGCTGCACCGACGCCTTGCGCCGCCCGGGCGTGAGAGTGATGACGATGACGACGACGTCGCGGGGGCGGCCGGTGCTGAGCCGGATTCCGCCTTGCGCTGGCTCCCGGATTCACTGACGCCCGGCGGTCCGCGCGGGTGGCTGGAGTCCGTCCGCACCGACCCCGGTCGCGCCGGGATTGTCGCTCTGGGCGCCATTGGCGTGCTGGCGGTGTTGGTCACGATCTTCACCGTGATGCGGCAGCCTCCACCGCCGGTGAGTGCACAACTTCCTCCGGTGCAACCGGTTTCATCGAGCTCGGCGTCCGCGCCGAGTTCCTTGGTCATCAGTGTGGCCGGCCTGGTGAAGCGACCGGGTCTGGTCACCTTGTCCAGTGGTGCCCGGGTCGCCGACGCGGTGACAGCGGCCGGGGGTGCGGTCGACGGCGCCGATGTCGTGACGCTCAACATGGCTCGGCCGGTGACGGATGGCGATCAGATAGTGGTCGGCCTGGCTCCGGCGCCCGGGCAGCCCGTAGGGATGACGAGCTCGATTATCGCCGCCGGGCAGCCACCTTCCGCCAGTGCGGGCGCCAGGGGGCCGATACCGCCGGGACGGATAAACCTCAACACGGCAACCGAATCCGAACTGGATACGCTGCCCGGCGTGGGGCCGGTCATGGCGGCGTCGATTGTGCGGTGGCGTTCTGAACATGGCAAGTTCACCAGCGTCGATCAGCTCTCGGAGGTCGACGGGTTCGGCCCCGCGCGGCTGGACAAGCTGCGCGCCCTTGTCGTGTTGTGACCCATGCCGATCTCGTGAATGTCGGCCGCGACGATGAGTCCCTTCTGGATCTGCGTCTGGTACCGCCAGCGCTTGCCGCCTGGGCCGCTACCGCGGCGGGAATCCTGTGGCCGGTAGGCTATTTCCTGGCGGCGGTGCTGGCGCTGGGAGCGCTGATCGTGCACCTATCTCGTCGTCGGCTGAACAAGGCCTTCGGCACGGCGGTGCTCGTCGTCCTCATCGCCGGTATTGGATTCTCGGTCGCTGCGGCCATCCGACGTGACGGGGTGCAGAGTCATCCCTTGCGCTCTCGCGTGGGACACGTTGTTGCCGTACAGCTGCGGGTCACGGAGGACCCGCGATCGATCACCGGCGGGCGTGCGATGGTGCGCGCCGATCTCGTCGCGATGGGTGATCCCGCACAGCCACGTGGTGGCTCCGTCATCATCTTCGGGTCGTCGTCATTGCTCGGCACCGTTGCGGTCGGCGACACGGTGGCGGCGCGTGTGGTGGTCAGCCGT
This sequence comes from Mycobacterium sp. D16Q16, assembly GCF_002013745.1. Lineage (NCBI taxonomy): Bacteria > Bacillati > Actinomycetota > Actinomycetes > Mycobacteriales > Mycobacteriaceae > Mycobacterium > Mycobacterium sp. D16Q16. The sequence goes on along the minus strand of NZ_MAEY01000001.1, from coordinate 150,745 downwards.
TCCGCGCGGCATGATCTGACCGTCGCCACGCTCACCACCGTGGGAGAACCCACGGTCATGGGCCACTCGCCAGTTCATGGCGCGGCCAATGGCATTCGTGATCGATTTGTCGAGGTCGCGCGAAATGCGCTGCCTGCCGACCAAGCCGCGCTGCTGCCGGCGTTGGTACTGGGGGATACCAGTGCGCTCGACGAGGGCACCGTCGCGATGTTTCGAGCGTCGGGACTCACGCACCTCATGGCGGTATCGGGGGCCAACGTGTCCATCGTGTGCGGGGCCGTGCTGCTCCTCGGGCGATTGGTGGGCCTGCGGGCATCGGTGATGTTGGCGGGGCTCGTTTTGGTCGGCTTCGTCATCCTCGTCAGACCCTCGCCGAGCGTGTTGAGAGCGGCGGTGATGGGTGCGATCGGACTGCTTGGTGTGTTGACCTCGCGGCGTCGACAGGCAGTACCGGCCCTGGCGGCAACGACTTTGGTGCTGCTCGCCATAGCACCGGGTCTAGCCGTTGACATTGGGTTTGCGTTGTCGGTGGTCGCCACGGCGGCCCTGGTGGTGCTCGCGCCGCGATGGTCGACGCGCCTGACCGCCCGGGGCTGGCCAAAACCACTGGCCGATGCCGTATGCATCGCGGTGGCGGCGCAGGTGGTCACCGCGCCGCTGATTGCGGCGATCTCTGGAAGCGTCAGCGCGGCTTCCGTCGCCGCGAACGTGGTCGCGGGCATCGTGATCGCGCCCATCACCATCCTCGGTACCTCGGCCGCGGGGCTTGCCATGATCTCACCGCTGAGCGCGGGTCTGCTGGTGCGGTTCTGTGGCCCGGAACTGTGGTGGCTTCTCCACGTCGCCGACTACGCGGCCGCCGGTGGATCGGCAGCGATTTCTGTGCCATCGGGTGTCATCGGATTCCTGACTGTGGCCGTCGCACTGGCGCTTTCGGTGTGGTTGTGGCGCCGGCGGTGGTTCCGCGCGGTGATCTGGTTCGCGGCGCTGTGCGTGCTCGCGTTGGTTATCTCGGCGAGACTGATGGGTTAAGTGGGCGTCATTCGATCAGATCGTTCCGCGGTGGTCGGATGGACTCGTTACCGAGAGTGGGCAGCAGATCGGCCGGATCTCCACGCCACGGGAGGGCCGACAGTTGCCGCACACTGCGTCGTCCGCCAAAGGCGCGCAGCGTCTCGAAGTCCGAAATCGATAGGGCGAGAAGATCTGTCGCCGTCGCGGGTTCACCGAGCTGGACAGAACCGGTGGTAGGGGTGTTCAGCATGAGCACCAGTAAGCCATCCTGTCGAGCCATGCCGTCAAGTCTCGTCATCAAGAACTCCACGGCGACTGCGAAGGCCGGATCGTCCGTGCGCGTGCCAGGTTGGCCGAGTGCGCCGCGAATGTCATGTTCATGGGTGAGGGAATCGAAGACGAGTTGGGCGGCCGGTGCTTCGAGGCCGTCCTGGCCCACCCGCTCGATCACCGTGTCGATCGCCTCGCTCCAGAGGTCGAGCAACTCATCGACAGTCTTTTCCGCCAGGCGATCAACCTGCGCGCGGGTCCACGCCTCGGTACCTATGCCGTCCAGGTTGAACGACACGATGTCTTGCGCGAGTCCGGTGAGATGAGCGAGCGTCTCGCGCACGGTCCAGGCGGGGCACGCGGGCACAGCTAATTCGGCGATCTGGTCGCGATCGCGAAGAAGTGCGTCAATACGTTGGTAGACAAGGTGGTACGCCGCCACGGCCTCGCAACCAGGCCGTAGTACCGGCTGTCGCTCGTAGCCGGGCACTACGGGCTACGTCCTGGAAACGGCGAGTTGGCGGCGCGGTGATTCCACGGGTGCGTCTCGCCGACGCCAGCCGTGGCGCAGCACCCGCAGCAGGAATGCGGGCCGCCGCATCTGGGATGGTGAGTCGTGCAGGTGGTTGACGCGCAGGATCGTTTCAGTGATGCGAATGTCCTCACGCGCCGCGGCCATCATCGCGAGCGCCCACCAGGCCAACAACCGCCAGGCGATGCGTTGCGTGACAGAAGCATTCGCTGGTGCTCCGGTGAATAGAGGTGCCGCCAACTTGTTCTGTTGCCACACCGCGTTGATGCGTCGGCCGACGGCGTCGAAGTACCGGTGGGCGAGCTCGGCATCGCCGGCGATGAGGCAGTCCCTCAGTATCAGCGCCTCTGTGAGGGCCATGGTCATCCCCTGGCCCTTGATGGGATCCAGACTGCAGATCGCGTCGCCGATCACCAGCAGCCCCTCGGGGAACTGCTGAAGGTGGTCATAGCGTCGCCACACGGCTTCGTGATAGCGGTAGGTGTGTACGTCGTCGATCGGCACCCCGGACCGGATGGTCTCCACCAACTCGGTCGGTGCGAATTGTTCGGCGAATGACATCATTTCGTCGAAGGTGGTGGGCGGTTCCTCCATATCGAACCTGCCCAGCGTCACCATGACGGTGCCGTTCTCGCAGCGGGCGATCGCTCCACCATGCGGGTGTTCCGGTGCCGGGTTGAAGAAGGTCAGCTTGTCCATCGCGACGTCATCGGACACGTGCACGAGCTGGCTGGCGTACGTCACGGGCGATGCCATGCGGACCTCGGCAGGCCTTTCGCATCCGAGCCGATCCAAGAACGTTTGCGTCCGTGGAGTCCGTCCGGTGGCGTCAACCACCAGGTCTGCGATGAGTGTTGTGACCAGCCCTGTGGATCGTCGCGCTACGCGTACGCCGGTGACCCGGTGTTCCTCGGTCATCGGTTCGATGACATCGTGCCCATCGAGGAACCTGACGTTGTCGATCAGTCGAACATGTTGTCGTACATGGGACTCCAGAAAGGGGCGGGTTGTGAGATAGAGCTTGAACGTTCCCGGGTCACGGAACTTGTCCGATCGGTTGAACATCTCATGTGGTCCGATCAGCATCTTGATGCGCGAGAGGTCACCCTCGTCGCAGACGGTGGCTCCGTCCGCCCGGAGCTCTCCGAGAATGCCGGGGAACAGTTGTTCCAGCGCTTCGGTGCCCGAGCTCATGAACATGTGAATGTGCTGGCCCTGCCGCACGCCGCTGCGCGGGGTAGCGCCCACGCCCAGTTCGTCGCGTTCGACCACCGTGACCGATTCGTAAGACTCCGACAGCACCCTGGCTGCCAGTAGTCCGGCCATCCCAGCCCCGAGGACTACCGCGTGATCTCTGTGTTCCCGCTTTTCAGGTGTCATCGCCGATCCTTTCGTCTCGATGCACCCTACTCTTACTAATCTCTTAATTTCTTAGAAAAGCCTTAGATTTGAGACGGTGGTGTCGTCAGCCGCCAAAGAGCAGGTACAGCCCGGTGAAGGTGTACCCGACCATCACCAGCATCATCGCCAGCTGGCCGGTCACCTGGTGTCTCCGGGGCAAGACCCGCAGGGCGCGGTCGTGCGCGGCCATGACGCCCGCGATATGCCCGGCCAGCACGAAACCCACCTTGAGCGTCGCAAGCACCGACGGGTGCATCGACAACACATACGAGACGTCGACCGTGGAGAACCATCCGCGCCCAAGGGGGTCGGCGAGCCGCAGCAGTGTCTGCTGGCCGCGCTCCACGAGGTAGGTCAGATAGTGGGCGAATACATAACCGATGACGATCGGGATCAGTGAGTGTGCCAGCAGGCCAGGCAGTTCGCGCCGGGTGCCAGGGGTGACACCGCCGGTCGCGCGCGCGGCCAGACAGAAGGTGGTAGCGACCGTGGCCACGAAGACCGTCAGCCCCGCGGTGCGGATCGCGATGGCCGCCACTGTCGAGCCACCGGCGAGTTCGTCGACGAACGCGCGCCAGCCGGGCATGGCCGAGAAACTGTCGAATGCGGTCGAGCCCAGCAGGACCGCGAGCACCGCCACGACGCCCGGACGAATCGGCAGCGACGGCAGATGGTCGAACGGATTGCCAAGTGCGATACGGCCGTCGGTGTTGCGCCGCACGGGTGACAGCCGCGAGGCCACCATGCTGTAGATCTCGAACGGATCGGCCCGTGCACACCAGCGCGTGCCACATGCCAGCGCGCCCGCGAGAGTTATCGCCGCGTACGCCAGGAGCCAGATCTTCACCGCGCGAAGCGATCCGGGGTCCGCGCTGGCCAGCTCCAGCCACACGAACAGGTACAGTCCGGCGGCCGCGGGCCAATATCCCCACCGGCGTGGGTATTCGACCGGCGGGGGCCGTCGCGAGAAGGCCAGTAATCGGTACACGGCGCGCACGGGCGATAGCGCACGCCCCACTGGCCCGAACAGTAGCGACAACGCGACCACGCCGACCCACAGCAGTACGTAGAAGACGCCCGGTAGCGGGTTCCCGCCGTCCTGTGGCCCGCATATCGCCGCCACGGTGACCCACGCGGTCGCCAGGAGTACCAGTGCGGTGCCGGCCCAGCGCGCGGCCGGACGGTCGGCGACGGCCGTGATCCAGGCCGGCAGTGGTCGCCCGGGCCGGGCTGCGTCGAACCGGGGCTTCTTCCAGGCCAGCGCAACCACGGCGAAGGTGAACGTCAGCGCCCACGCCGCGCCGATCAATGCATAGGTATAGGGGATCGGAAGATCGGATGACCCGCCCAGGCCGTGGGCGAGTACGGCCGTCGACCGGCCGGCGGTCACGGCTGTACGGAGATCGTGGCGATCGTCTTCTTGAGTTTGTGGAGCTCGACGTCGACCTTGCCGGGCACGGTGACGCTGAACTGGAACGTCTGGCCGCTCTTCGGCTCGATCTCGAAGCTGTGGTCGGGAGTGGAGTGAACGTGCAGCTCGTCGGCAGCATCGCTGTCCACGCGGATCACGATGGGTTCGGAGACCCGCGTGTGCACTGTGGCGTTGCTCGGCGTGACGACCCCGCCCTTGATGGTGACATCGATGGTCAGTTTGGGCGCCGGTGTGCCGGATCCGGTGGCGGCGCTATCCCTTGATGTGGCACAGCCGGCGCAGATCAGCGCTGCGGCGGCGATCGCGGTCAGGGCTCTCATCCTCATCCTTGATTCCTCCTAGTCCCGGTGTTCCTCTTCGCCGACGGGATCGTCCCCGTCGTCGTGACGGCGGTCTCGCAGCGCCACCCAGATGACCACGCCCGCCACCAGGACGGCGGGCGCGAATGCGGGCAATGCCAACAGCAGTGAGTGATCGGCCAGATATTGGACGGTCATGGGCCGTGCGGCACCGGCTCCTTGGGGCCCGGTTTAGGTCCCGGGGTGGGCAATGCATCACTGGCGCTGTGTGTTTCGGTGCCATTGATGCGTCCGGCGCCCCAGCTCAACGCCGCGATGAGCGCCAGCGTGCAGAACAGCACCACCAGTGACGCCACGGTGAAGAGCCAGGATGGATGGTTCTGGTTGCGTTCGCGCTGCAGGATCGTCAGCTCCTGGGTGAACGGCCGGGTGCTGGAGGCCAGTGCGGGTGTCTCCGGTGCGCCGATGCCGGGGTCGGCGGGTAAGAAGATCGGCACGCCGGTCATTGTGGTGCCATCCTGCACCCGCAGCAGCGTCTTCCACGAGCCGGAAACCGGGATCGGTTGAGTTGAACGGTAGTGGCCCTCACCGACCTTCTGTAGCCGGTCGATCGACAGCCCGCGGTTGTTGGCCAAGCCGCCCTGCCAGGAAAGGATTGTCACCCACTCGGGATCGTCACTGATGAGGTCGCGCGGATTGATCACGACATCCGCCGACACCATGCGCTTGCCGTCCTCATTGGATAGCTCGCTCAATGCGATTGTCGCCGTGGCATGTTCAGGAACCTCGGTGCGCAGGCCATTGGCCACCGCCCCACCGATGATCAGCACCGTGATGACGACCGCCGTGATGCTCAGGGCGGGTCTGGGCAGCTGCCGCCCCGTGAGCACCATGCCCAACAGTGCGCCACAGACACCCATGGCAATCGCGACGGGCACCGCCATCGCAAGGGCCTCCGGCCACATGCTCACCGGCCACGGGTACCGGTAGACCGCACCGATCCAGAGCGACTCCAGCCACAGCCCGGCGGTACCTACGCCCAGGCCCGCGATTGCGCCGAACAGTATGGGGCGCTTGATCAAGGGAGTCAGCGCGATGAGTTCGACGACCAGAGCCGGCCCAAGATAGAGGGCGAACCAACTCGTCGGTCCGCCGAGAATCGGGCCGACGAGAATCGAGACGGCACCGCGCAACGCGATGGCGAGTAGCGCGCCGATGATCGCGGCGCCGCGGCCCATCACCATGCGTGCGCTCACCGCGGCGAAGGCGCTGGCCGCTGCGATCATCATGGGCTGCTGCACCAGCCGGAACTGTTCGACGCCAAAGTCGTACTCGATCTGGAACACCGAAAGGCCGATGAACAACCCGCCAAAGGACATGTAGCGCAAGAACTTCACGAAATTGGTGTCATCGTCTGGGTTGAAGCCGATGGCCCGCCTGCCCTCGTATTCAAGAATCAATACGGAGAGCAGGGACAGCCCGGCACCGCCGATCAGCATCAGGTGGGTGGGACCCCAGAGCGTGACGTCTTGGCCGAAGATGCGGTGCCAGATATCGTCCAGCGGAAACCCGATCAACGCATAGAGGCCACACACCGCCATCAGCAGACCGCCGACCGGCGCGTACCAGGTGCGGGTGATGCGCACCGCCGCCGAACCGGGCCTGTCATAGGGCAGAACGATCGCGAGTGTGCCCGCGATGAACAGCAGGAACAACCCGAACAGAATGAAGTAATGCGCGGGATTGGCCAGCGGCCCCGCGTCGCGGCCCTTGCCGATGTGCAGGCTGACATCCCAGATGAAACCGAACAGCGCGGCCACGATCGTCGAGACGAAGAGGCAGATCTGAAGCGCCACCCAGGGCGGGCGATTGAACTTGTTACCCACCCGGTCTGCGAGGTTCTGTAGCCAGGTGATGCGTCGCTGGCGGTGCAGGTAGCCGATCCAGAGCAGGCCACCCGAGACGATCGCGGCGACCACCGACATACCGATCACCTGGTCGAGCGCGGCGCCACCGCCCTCGTCGGCAGCAGCGATGATGTGCAGAGACTCCGTTGTCATTGGCCGGCCATCCTGTCCGCTGAGTGGGGGAGCAACAGTGCTACTGGTCGGTAATGTTTCCAGAATCTCGCGGCGCAAACAGGGGTACGTGCTAATCACTCGCCCGGTCGGCGGTGGAATCTCCGTGTCCCCGCGGCATGGGACGATCGTCGGGTGACCGATGCGCTGCACCTGATCCTGGGCGATGAAGAACTACTGGTCGAGCGTGCGGTGACGTCGGTGCTCCATGCGGTCCGCGGCAAGGCGGGTGCGGATATCCCCGTCAATCGGCTACGGGCAGGGCAGGTGGACGTGGCGGAGCTGGCCGAGCTGCTGAGCCCCTCGCTGTTCTCCGACGAAAGGGTCATCGTCGTCGAGGCTGCCGCAGAAGCGGGGAAGGACTCTGTCGCCCTCATCGAGCAGGCGGCCTCCGATCTGCCGCCGGGAACCTTTCTGCTTGTGCAACATTCCGGTGGTGGCCGCGCCAAGGCGCTGGCCACCACATTGCAGAATCTCGGCGCCGCGGTGCATAACTGCGCACGGATCGCCAAGGCTGCCGAGCGGGCCGACTTCGTGCACAAAGAATTCCGCCGACTGGGGCAGAAGGTGGACGCCGAGGTGGTCGCCATCGTGATCGACGCCGTCGGCTCCGACATTCGTGAATTGGCGGCGGCGTGTTCGCAATTGGTATCGGACACCGACGGCAACGTCGACGAGGCCGCGGTGCGCCGCTATCACTCCGGACGTGCGGAGGTGTCCGGATTCGATATCGCCGACAAGGCGGTGGTGGGTGACATTGCCGGCTCGACGGAGGCGCTGCGCTGGGCGATGCAACGGGGTGTCCCGCATGTGCTGTTGGCCGATGCGCTCGCCGAGGCGGTGCACACCATCGCGCGGGTGGGGCCCATCAAACAGAACGCCTACGCGGCGGCCTCCGAGCTCGGGATGCCGCCGTGGCGCATCGAAAAGGCGCAGAAACAGGCGCGCCGGTGGTCGCGTGATGCGGTGGCCGAGGCCATCCGGGTAGTGGCCGCGCTCAACGCCGATGTGAAGGGGGCGGCGGCCGACGCCGACTACGCCCTGGAATCGGCGGTGCGCAAGGTGGCCGAATTGGTGAACACCTAACCCGCCGGAGCTACCTCGAGACGCGAAAAACGCCGAGCACGCTCGCGCGCTCGGCGTTGATCGGAAATCTAGATCAGAGCTTGTTCAGCGCCAGGGCCAGCGCCGACTTCTTGTTGGCGGCCTGGTTCTTGTGGATGACACCCTTGGTGACAGCCTTGTCCAGCTTGCGGCTGGTCGCGACGAGCAGCTCGCCCGCCTTGTCCTTGTCACCCTCGGCGATGGCATCGCGGAAACCGCGGACTGCCGTGCGCAGAGACGACTTGGTCGCCTGGTTGCGCAACCGGGCACGCTCGTTGGTCCGGATGCGCTTTTCCTGCGACTTGATATTGGCCACGCGTCTAAATCCTTCGGTAAATCGTCTGGTAGGGCGGCGGGCCTCCAGATCATTGGATCCAGGGCAGCTGAGCAGCACCGCAAGGGAAGAGACTACCAGGGGTGCGACCGAAACCTGAAACCGGCGGGTGGGCCAACAACGTGAGATTGCGTCCAGGTAGCCAGCAAGTATCGGCGATCCGCGCGCACGCACTGCCGAATCCGGAGAGTTGGTGCAGCATAGGCAAGGTGAGCCTGCGAACAGTGATGCCAAACTCGGGCCGACCCACACGCACGGCGGCAACGCCACGGCTAACCCGGCGTGATGACCAGATCTTTGGCGGATACCGCGCACTGGTGTCCGAGAAGGGCGCCTACTCCAAAGCCTTCGATGAAATGTTCGACGCGGATGGCAACGTGCGCGGACCCTACAAGGGGATCTACGCCGAGCTCGCGCCCACCGACGCCGCCGACCTGGCCGCGCGTGCCGACGCGCTGGGCAGGGCATTCGTCGATCAGGGAATCACCTTCTCGCTGTCGGGTCAGGAGCGGCCGTTCCCGCTGGATCTGGTGCCGCGCGTCATCGCCGCGGCCGAGTGGTCACGGCTGGAGCGGGGCATCGCCCAGCGGGTCAAGGCGTTGGAGATGTACCTCGCCGACATCTATGGCGATCAGGAGATCCTGCGCGACGGGGTGATCCCGCGTGCCTTGATCACCTCCTGCGAGCACTTCCACCGCGAGGCGGCCGGGATCAACCCACCCAACGGGGTGCGCATCCATGTCGCGGGTATCGACCTGGTGCGCGATGCGCAGGGCACCTTCCGGGTGCTCGAGGACAACCTGCGCTCTCCGTCCGGGGTGTCGTACGTGATGGAGAACCGCCGCACCATGGCGCGGGTCTTTCCGGACTTGTTCACCTCGCACCGAGTGCGCGCGGTGGACGACTACGCCTCGCATCTGTTGCGTGCCCTGCGCAAATCGGCGGCCACCAACGAGGCCGATCCGACCGTGGTGGTTCTCACACCCGGTGTCGCGAACTCCGCATACTTCGAGCACTCACTGCTGGCGCGCCAGATGGGTGTCGAACTGGTCGAGGGCCGCGACCTGTTCTGCCGCGACAACCAGGTCTATATGCGCACCACCGAGGGGGAGCGTCAGGTCGACGTCATCTACCGCCGCATCGATGACACCTACCTGGACCCCATGCAGTTCCGTCCCGATTCGGTACTCGGGGTCGCTGGGCTACTGAACGCCGCGCGCGCCGGGAACGTCGTCATCTCCAGCGCCGTCGGCAATGGAGTGGGCGACGACAAGCTCGTCTACACCTATGTGCCGACGATCATCGAGTACTACCTCGGTGAGAAACCCATCGTCGCGAACGTGGACACCTACCGATGTTGGCTCGACGACGAGCGCGAGGAAGTCCTCGACCGCATCGATGCGCTCGTCATCAAGCCGGTGGAGGGGTCCGGTGGGTACGGCATCGTGTTCGGGCCCGACGCCTCGGAGAAGGAACGCGCCGCCATCGCCAAGAAGATCAGGGCGGACCCGCGCGGGTGGGTGGCGCAGCCCGTGGTCCAGTTGTCGACGGTGCCTACGAAAGTCGGCGATCAGCTGGTGCCCCGGCATGTGGATCTGCGCCCGTTCGCGGTCAACGACGGTGATGACGTGTGGGTGCTGCCGGGTGGTCTTACCCGGGTGGCGCTGCCGGAGGGCTCGCTGGTGGTGAACTCGAGCCAGGGTGGCGGATCCAAGGACACCTGGGTGTTGGCCTCGCGGGCCTCCGTCGCCGATCGTGAGTTGTCGGGGGCTGAAGTGGTCCCCGAACTGCCGCAGGCGGCAGAGGTTGAACAGGGACCTGAGGCGGCTACCGCAGGTCTGCAAGTGCAACAACAGCAACAACAACAGCAGGTGATGTCCTAATGCTGGCGCGAAACGCGGAGTCGCTCTACTGGATCGGCCGGTACGTCGAGCGTGCCGATGACACCGCCCGCATCCTGGATGTCACGGTGCACCAGCTGCTCGAGGACGCCAGCGTGGACCCCGACCACGCCTCCCGGGTGCTGTTGCGCGTGCTGGGTATCGACGCGCCGGACATCGTGCTCGACGTGTGGTCACTGACCGAACTTGTCGCGTTCAGCCGCGGAGTGCAGGGCGGCTCGATCGTCGACTCCATTTCCGAAGCGCGTGAGAATGCCCGCGGCGCACGCGAAGTGACGTCCACCGAGATGTGGGAGTGCCTCAACACCACCTACAACGCGCTGGCCGATCGTGAGCGCGCCGCCCGCAGACTCGGACCCCACGAGTTCTTCACCTATGTGGAGGGGCGCGCCGCGCAATTCGCGGGGCTCGCCGACTCCACGCTCAGCCGTGACGACGGGTACCGATTCCTGGTGCTGGGCCGGTCCATCGAGCGGGTGGATATGACGGTGCGGCTGCTGCTTTCGCGCGTTGGTGACCGTGCGTCCTCGCCCGCCTGGGTGACCCTGTTGCGCAGCGCTGGCGCCCACGACACGTACCTGCGTACGTACCGTGGGGTGCTGGATGCCAGCCGGGTCGTCGAGTTCATGCTGCTGGACCGGCTGTTCCCGCGTTCGGTGTTCCACTCCCTGCGCCAAGCCGAGCTGAGCCTGGAGGAACTGGATCACCAGCCGCATAGCCGGGTTGGTGCGCGTGCCGAGGCGCAGCGCCTACTGGGCCGGGCCCGCAGTGAGTTGGAGTTCATGCGTCCCGGCGTGCTGCTGGAGGACCTGCCGACACGTCTGGCCGGCCTACAACAGACCTGCCGGGAGTTGGGTGAGGCGGTGGCGCTGCAGTATTTCCACGCCGCACCGTGGGTGGCGTGGAGCGATGCCGGTGGTCGCCACGATGTGGATCCCATCGAGGAAGGCGAGATCTGACGATGAGCCGCTTGCGCGAAGGGGAGAAGTAGATGTGGCGCCTGCGAGTCGTCCACGCGACCGGTTACGCCTACAAGACGCCGGTGACCGCCTCCTACAACGAGGCGCGGTTGACGCCGCGCAGTGACGGTCGTCAGAACGTCATCCTCAATCGTGTGGAGACGGTCCCGGCCACCCGCTCGTACCGGTATGTCGACTACTGGGGTACCGCCGTCACGACATTCGATCTGCACGCACCGCATACCGAGCTGGAGGTGACGGGTCTGTCGGTGGTCGAGACCGACGTCGCGGAAAGGCCAGAGGAATCCATAGGCTGGGATGACATCCACGCCACGGCCGTCCTCGACCGATTCGACGAGTACCTGTCGCCCAGTGCCTACGTCCCGCACAGCAAAAAGGTGCAGGCGGTGGGGAAGCGGATCGCCAAAGATGCCACACCCGCCGAGGCCATTGTGGCGGCATCGCAATGGGTGCACTCGGAGCTTGACTACGTGCCCGGAACCACCGGCGTGCACTCGTCGGCGCTGGACGCGTTGCGCGAAAGAAAGGGCGTGTGCCAGGACTACGCGCACCTGACCTTGGTTCTGCTGCGCAGTATGGGGATTCCGGCGCGCTATGTGTCCGGCTATCTGCACCCCAAGGGTGACGCGGCCGTGGGCGAGACGGTGGATGGACAGAGCCACGCCTGGATTCAGGCCTGGGCCGGCAGCTGGTGGGATTACGACCCCACCAACGACAGCGAGATCAACGAGCAATACATCACCATCGGCATCGGCCGGGACTACTCGGACGTCAGCCCGCTCAAGGGCATCTACTCGGGGGGCGGCTCGACCGATCTGGACGTCGTGGTCGAAGTCACACGACTCGCCTAAACATCGCAGAAAAGCCGGTTATTGCACAGGTGTCTGGCAAGAAGAGTAATAATGCGTAGACCATGGTGACCAAACAAGCTACCGGGCTATACGGCGGACGAACGGCAGATGAGCGCCGCGCGGAGCGGCGGCGACGCCTCCTTGAGGCGGGGCTCGAGGTGATGGCCAGCTCAGGCTGGGCAGCGACAACGGTTCGGGAGATCTGCAAGACCGCCGGACTGAACACGCGTTACTTCTACGAGTGCTTCGACGGCCTCGACGAGCTGCTCGTCGCGGTCTTCGACTGGATCATCGAAGACAGCATCGCCACGGCGGGTTCGGCGATGGCCGCTGCCGACAAGGACTCCCGCTCGCAGGTGCATGCCGGCGTCGTGGGCGCGGTGACCGCGCTGACCGCCGACCCCCGGCGCGCCCGCGTGATCGCCACCGAGGCGATGGGAAGCCAGCGACTCACCCGTCGTCGTATGCGGTTGACCCACTACATGGCGTTGATGCTCGGTGCCGCTCGCGCCGAGTTCGATCCGGATGCCGATCCGAACTACACCGCGGTGCAGGCCGAAGCTCTGGCCGCGGGTGTTGCCGGCACCGTCTTGGCATGGCTCGACGGACGGCTGCGTCTGGAGCGTGAGGAACTGGCCGAGTACACCGCTCAGTTCATCGATCAGGCCATGTTCACGCCGTCACCGGTGCGCAACTCCGTAGAACTGCGTAACTCCGTAGAACACTGAGGCCGCGCGGATCGATTGGATCAGCTCCAGGAGAACCGCGTGCGCAGATGCGTTGCGACGATGTTGAATCGCTCCACGTCCAGAATGGCGCCCTCGCGCCGAATTCCCTCTTCGGGAACATCAAGCACTCGATCGAGGCGCACCCAGCTGGGGCGTCCGTCGTAATCCCAGCTACCACTGCCGAGCCCCACCCAATCCAGATCGCTCTCGTGGCGCTCCTGGCTCGACAGCATCAGGCCCAGCAGGACCGTCCCGTCCCGTCCCACGACGAGCACCGGACGGTCCTTCCCCTGTGAGGGGTCATCCTCGTAGACCACCCACGTCCACACGATCTCGCCGGGATCGGCGCGACCGTCCAGGTCGGGTGCGTATTCGATGCGCCGGGCACGATGGGCTGTGGGCACACTGCGGTTGGTCACCGGACGGCCTGGAATGGCTGTCTGCTGCTCGGTTTCTACGACACCGATCGCCTCGAGTCCGCGCTGCAATCCACGCTGGACAAGTTCGGACCCCTGTAGTTGCCGCAGCACCTTCGGGCCTTCGCGGAACACGATGGTTTCCGCGATCTTCCCGAGCCTCCGCCCGAGCGTCTGCCACTGTGACGCCATGCAGCGAGCATACTGACCGGTAGCCCTCGGCGACGTGTGTGTCAGGAGCACGTCTGTCGGCATGGGAGCATGGTGCGGTGCCAAGTTTTGCCGACACGACGTTCACGGACCCGGCGCGTATCCGTAACTTCTGCATCATCGCCCACATCGACCACGGGAAGTCGACGCTGGCCGACCGGATGCTGCAGCTGACCGGTGTGGTCGACGCGCGGTCCATGCGCGCCCAATACCTGGACCGGATGGATATCGAACGCGAACGCGGCATCACCATCAAGGCCCAGAACGTGCGGCTGCCCTGGAAAATCAGCACCGACGCCGATTCTGCCGAGTACGTGCTGCATCTCATCGACACCCCCGGGCACGTTGACTTCACCTACGAGGTGTCGCGCGCCCTAGAGGCCTGTGAGGGCGCCGTCCTGCTGGTCGATGCCGCACAGGGCATCGAGGCGCAGACACTGGCCAACCTGTACCTGGCGCTCGACAAAGACCTGACGATCATCCCGGTTCTCAACAAGATCGATCTGCCCGCCGCCGACCCCGACCGCTACGCGCAAGAAATCGCGCACATCATCGGCTGCGAGCCCTCCGATGTGCTGCGGGTATCCGGCAAGACCGGTGAGGGCGTCGAGGCGCTGCTCAATGAGGTGGTGCGGCTGATTCCTGCGCCGCAAGGTGATCCGGACGCGCCGGCGCGCGCGATGATCTTCGACTCCGTGTACGACATCTACCGCGGTGTCGTCACCTACGTCCGCGTCGTCGACGGCAAGATCACGCCGCGCGAGAAGATCGCGATGATGTCGACGGGCGCCACCCATGAACTGCTGGAGGTGGGCATCGTCTCGCCTGATCCCAAACCCTCTGTGGGCCTTGGGGTCGGTGAGGTGGGCTACCTGATCACCGGCGTGAAGGACGTGCGCCAGTCGAAGGTCGGTGACACCGTCACCTCCGCACGTAAGGGTGCGACCGAACCGCTGACCGGTTATCGCGAACCCCGGCCGATGGTGTACTCCGGGCTCTACCCGGTGGACGGATCCGACTACCCGAATCTTCGTGAGGCGCTGGACAAGCTGCAGCTCAACGACGCCGCACTGACCTACGAGCCGGAGACCTCGGTGGCGCTGGGCTTCGGATTCCGTTGTGGCTTCCTGGGATTGCTGCACATGGAGATCACCCGTGAGCGGCTGGAACGCGAATTCAACCTCGACCTCATCTCGACTGCGCCGAACGTGGTGTACCGGGTGGTCAAGGAAGACGGCACCGAAATGATGGTGACCAACCCGTCCATCTGGCCCGAGGGCAAGATCCGGTCGGTGTTCGAGCCCGTGGTGAAAACCACCGTCATCGCGCCGAGTGAGTTCATCGGTTCGATCATGGAGCTGTGCCAGTCGCGGCGCGGAGAACTCGGCGGCATGGACTACCTCTCGCCGGAGCGTGTCGAGCTGCGTTACACGATGCCGTTGGGCGAGATCATTTTTGACTTCTTCGACTCGCTGAAATCACGCACCCGCGGCTACGCCAGCCTGGACTACGAAGAGGCGGGCGAGCAGGAGGCCGACCTGGTGAAGGTTGACATCCTGCTCCAGGGTGAGGCGGTCGATGCGTTCAGTGCCATCGTGCACAAGGACGGCGCCTCGGCGTATGGCAATAAGATGACCGTCAAGCTCAAGGAGCTTATTCCGCGCCAGCAGTTCGAGGTGCCGGTGCAGGCTGCCGTCGGGTCCAGAATCATTGCGCGCGAGAACATTCGGGCTATCCGTAAGGATGTGCTCTCCAAGTGCTACGGCGGTGACATCACCCGTAAGCGCAAGCTGCTGGAGAAGCAGAAGGAGGGCAAGAAGCGCATGAAGACCATCGGACGGGTCGAGGTGCCACAGGAAGCCTTCGTGGCGGCGTTGTCCACCGAGTCCGCGGCGGACAAGCCCAAGAAATAGCGCGGTTCAGGCTCAGTGTTCTGGGCATTCCTGACTCGGCATCCCGACGATCGCCCCGCCCTGCGGCCAGCCAGCGGGTGAGTCCTCCCAGGGTTCTTGACGTCCATACGGCGTCAGATCCTGGAACGGATAGCCGACCGCGGAATGGTCCAGCCCGCGCGCGAAGGCCGAATAGGTATGAAAGACCTCATCGTCGCGACGCAGAAAGACACTGGCGCCTGGCCAGTCCCCGCGCAGGTCCTCGTCGCTGAATCCGTCGGCGCGCAACTCATCGAGCGACCGGTAGTTGTACTCGACCGGAACGCGTGACGGGTCGAGCGTCACATGGAAGTCGTAGCTGAAATCGCCGTCATTGGTGGAATACCACGGGAATGTCCACCCGTGTTCGTCGCGGTAGCGCGCGATGCTTGCGTACGGCGCGCGGGATACGCAGGCGAAGGTGACGCCCTTGTCGGTCAACAAGGTGCGGTCTCGTTCGGTGAACGTCATGTCGGCTGCCCCCGTGCAACTGGGGCAGCCGCGGTCGATGTCGTCCAGCCACATGAAGTGGTGGATGTAAAGCGTGTGCCGTCCCTCGAACATGTCCAGGAGCCGCACCTGTCCGTCGGGGCCCTCGAATACGTAGTCCTTCTCGACCTTCACCATGGGCAGCCGTCGACGTTCGGCGTTGACGGTGTCGCGGAGATGCGTGGCCGCGCGCTCGCGGGCCAACAGGTGCTTGCGGGCCGTCAGCCATTCCTCGCGGGTGACGGCGGCGGGGTAGGCGGGTGAGCTTGTCATATCCATACCGACCCGCCCCAGCCGGAAAACTCATCGCGTCGATACGCTGAGGGACATGAGTACCGTGCTTGCCGGGCTTCGTCTTCCCATCGTCGGCGCCCCGATGGCCGGCGGTATCACCGTCCCGGCGTTGGCGCGCGGTGTGAGTGCGGCAGGCGGTTTCGGCCTGCTGCCCGCGGGGTACCGCACCATCGCGCAGTTGGATCAGGACCGCGAGGCGATGGGTGATCTGCCCTTCGGCTTCAACGTTTTCGTCCCCACACCCGATCAGGGTGCCGACCTGCGGGAGTATCTCGACAAGCTAAAGGTGTGGGCCGACAAGTTCGAGGTCGCTCCCGGTGACCCGGTCTGGCATGACGACGCGTATGCCGACAAGATCGAGTATCTGGTCACCAGCCCTGTCCCGGTGGTGTCGTTCACCTTTGGGGTGCCGTCCGCGCAGGATGCGCACAGGTTGCGCGCCGCCGGATCCGAGGTATGGATCACGGTCACCAGTGCCGCCGAGGCCACGATCGCCGAGGGGATCGGCGCCGACGCGCTCGTGGTGCAGGGCCCGGAGGCCGGCGGTCATCGCAGCAGTTTCGACGCCGGGGCTCCCGAGGAGCCGCTGGTGGACCTGATCGCGAACGTGCGGGCGGTCACCGCGTTACCGCTGGTTGCCGCGGGCGGAATCATGGATGGCGCCGACATCGCCCGGGTGCTTGCCGCCGGAGCCTCGGCCGCGCAGCTGGGTACCGCGCTGGTGGTGACCGACGAGTCGGGAGCCAAGCAGGTCTACAAGGACGCTCTGCTGCAACCGGCCGAGACGGTGGTGACACGGGTGTTCTCGGGCCGACCGGCGCGGAGCATCTCCAACGCCTTCCAGCGAGACATGGAAGCGGTTGCCCCGGTGAGCTTCCCGGCGCTGAACTCGGCGACCAAGGAGCTTCGGGCGAGCGGGGACCCGGACGTGATGTCGTTGTGGGCGGGTACCGAACATCATCGTGCGCGGGCGCTGCCGGTGGCGGAATTGATGTCCGTATTGGCTGCCGAGCTGGGCTCGGCTGCCGGTGAGGCGACGACATGAAGCCGACCGCTCTCATGTGGACCATGGTCATCGCCGCATGCGTGTTGATCGGCCTCGACCTGGTCATCTACCTGGCGGGGCCGCGCAGTGGAGGCTCCACCGGTGTCCTGGTGGCGCTGTTGGTCTTCAATCTGCTGCTGTTCGGCGGTCTCGGTATCTATCTGCGCCGCCGCCGTTAAATAGCCGGTGCGTCCCGGGTCGCACATACGATGGTCCGATGGTGTCGTCTCTTGATCCCGAGTTGTCGCTAGAAGGACTGATTTCGAGTCAGTCTCCTCCTCAGCGCCGTGGCCCCTTCCCGCCGATCGCCGACTACGCGTTCCTCTCGGACTGGGAGAACACCTGCTTGATCGCTTCCAACGGGTCAGTGGAGTGGATGTGCGTTCCGCGTCCGGACTCACCGAGCATCTTTGGCGCCATCCTCGACCGCGGCGCCGGCCACTTCCGGATTGGACCGTACGGACACAACGTTCCGGCCGCGCGCCGTTACCTGCCGGGCAGCCTCATGGTGGAAACCACCTGGCAGACCAAGACAGGATGGCTCACCGTCCGCGACGCACTGGTGCTGGGGCCATGGCATGACGTCGATTCGCGGTCGAAGACACACAAGCGCACGCCGACCGACTGGGATGCCGAACACATCTTGCTGCGCACCGTGCGCTGTGTCAGCGGCACCGTCGAAGTGATCATGAATTGCGAGCCCGCCTTCGACTATCACCGCGAGGGGCTCACCTGGGAGTACTCCGGCGACGGATATGGTGAGGCGATAGCCCGGGCGGCCAAGAACCCCGAGACCAACCCGACTCTCAAGCTCACCACGAATCTTCGGCTGGGATTGGAGGGCCGCGAGGCACGGGCCCGCACCCGACTCACCGAGGGTGACAGTGTTTTCGTCGCGCTCAGCTGGTCCAAACACCCTGTCCCGCAGACCTATGCGGAAGCCGCCGACAAGATGTGGAAGACCGCCGAAGCCTGGCGGCAATGGATCAACATCGGCGAATTCCCCGATCATCCATGGCGGTCGTACCTGCAGAGCAGCGCGCTGGTCCTCAAGGGCCTGGCGTACTCGCCGACCGGAGCGCTGTTGGCGGCGTCGACCACGTCTCTACCGGAAACCCCTGGGGGAGTGCGTAACTGGGACTACCGCTATTCCTGGGTGCGGGACTCGACCTTTGCGCTGTGGGGCTTGTACACGCTCGGGCTGGATCGCGAGGCCGACGACTTCTTCGCCTTCATCGCCGACGCGTCCGGTGCGAACAACGGGGAGAGACATCCGTTGCAGGTGATGTACGGCGTGGGTGGAGAACGCACGCTGACGGAGGGGGAGCTGCCGCACCTGTCCGGGTACGACGGGGCCCGGCCGGTGCGGATAGGCAATGGCGCGTTCGATCAGGTGCAGCACGACATCTGGGGCACCATGCTCGATTCGGTGTACGTGCACGCGAAATCGCGCGAACAGATTCCGGCGACGCTGTGGCCGATTCTGAAGAATCAGGCAGAGGAGGCAGCGCGGCACTGGCGTGAACCCGACCGTGGCATCTGGGAGGTCCGGGGCGAGCCGCAGCACTTCACCTCGTCCAAGATCATGTGCTGGGTCGCGATGGATCGCGGCGCCAAACTCGCTGAGCTGCATGGTGAGAAGAGCTATGCCCAGCAGTGGCGTGAGATCGCCGACGAGATCAAGGACGATATCCTCGAAAACGGCGTCGATGAACGCGGGGTGCTGGTACAGCGTTACGGCTCAACGGCTTTGGATGCCTCACTGCTGCTGGCGGTACTCAACCGATTCCTGCCGCCCGACGACCCGCGGATCCGTGCGACAGTGTTGGCGATCGCCGACGAACTGACCAACGACGGTCTGGTGCTGCGCTATCGGGTGGAAGAGACCGACGACGGGCTCTCGGGTGAAGAAGGTACCTTCACCATCTGCTCGTTCTGGTTGGTTTCGGCATTGGTGGAGATCGGCGAGGTGCGCCGGGCACGGCACCTGTGCGAGCGGCTGCTCTCCTTCGCCAGTCCGCTGCAGCTCTACGCCGAGGAGATCGACCCGCGCACCGGTCGGCATCTGGGCAACTTCCCGCAGGCATTCACCCATCTGGCATTGATCAACGCTGTCGTGCACGTCATCCGGGCCGAGGAGGAGGCGGACGTGAGCGGTACCTTCCAGCCGGCGAACGCACCCACGTGAGGGCCCGGGGCGGCATCGCCGCGGTCGTGGTGATGATGTGTGTGATCGCAGCTGGTTGCGGCCGCACCACCGACCACGCCGAGCAGACGTCCACCACGACGGAGTCCTCCTCGGGGACAACGTCGTCGGGCTCTGCGGTGAACACCGCCCCGGCCTTTGGGTACACACCCCTCTCGGAAACGGTCAAGGGTGCCGAAGGTCTGGTCACCTACGACGTGCAGGTGCCGCAGCTGTCCGGTGGAGTACCCGCGGTTCGTGATCGATTCAACGAAGGCACGCGCGCCGCGCTGCGGGAATTGATCGAGGCGTTGCCCGGTCCCGGCAATAGCCAGCAGGTGTCGATCGGTAACGGTGATGTCGGGCCTGGCCTGGAGGCCACCGGTGTCGCCATGATCGGGCCGCACGTAGTCGCCGGCATCCAGGTGTATCTCTGGTACGCCGGCGGTGCGCACCCCAACCAATCAGTGTCGACCACCGTGATCAATGGCGATACCGCCCAGCCCATCACCTATGACGATCTGTTCCCCAACCAGTACGCGGCCCTCGAACGGCTGAGGCAGGTATTACCCGATCTCGATCCGACCGGACGAGTGCGCCAGGGGAACGTCAACGGGCGACTTGAGCAGTGGGTACCGGCACCGACGGGGTTGCGGTTCTACGTGCCCGTGTCGCATGCCGCCGGTGATTTTGTTCCGATTACCGTGCCGTGGGAGCGGATCCGCGATCAGGTGGCGCCTGAGATTCTGCCGATACTGAGTCAATAGTTGGGGGCTGTGCTTGTGAAGTCGCGTCTTGTGGTGATGCTGGTGTTGATGTGTGGTGCTGTCGCCGGATGTCTCAAACCACCGGAACAACCCGCGCAGCCCTCGGAAGCCCCGCCGTCCACCAGCACAACACCGGCCAAACCGGCTGTGTCCCTTACCCCGGCGCAAGCACCGCCGACCGCGAAGCCCGCCTTTGGCTTCAACCCAACGCTGGAGCAGGAGGCCGGCAAGCAGGGGAAGGTTGACTACAACGTCAAACTGCCTCAAGTCACCGGCGATAAGGCCGGCGCTCGGGACAGATTCAACGACGGCATGCGCACGGCGCTCAAGGACGTGGTGCGGATCCTGGACGATCCGAAGAATACGAAGCCCGCGACAATAGGCGATGGACAGCTGCAGCCACGGGAATCGAGTCGGGTCTCTTTCATTGGCCCGCATGTGTTGTCGGGAGCCGCTGTGTTCCTCGCGAACAGCGGTGGACCGTATCCCAGTAATACGGTGGCAACCATCACCATCAACACCGATACGGCGCAGCCGATCATGTTCGGTGACGTCTTCGCGGACCAGGGCGCGGCTCGCGAGCAATTGCGCACGTTGGCGCAGGAGCTGGGGCCGCCAGATCGCATCAAGGCAGCGGGGGACATGAAGTCCGAGCAGTTCCTGCACTGGCTACCCGTGCCCAACGGGCTGACCTTCTACGTCTCCGTCCCGCACGTCGCGGGAGACTTTGTGCCCGTTACCGTGCCGTGGGAGAAGATTCGTGACCGGGTCGCGCCCGGGATGCAGAAGGTGCTCAGCCCGTAGGAAAGCGGCGTGCGAAATCGGGCGCGTGCTCGGGTAACGGTCCGATCGCCACGCCATAGGCCGGAATCGCCTGTAACCATGGGTACTTGGTGGCCACCGACAGCACCGACGCGATTTTGGTGCTCGGGGTGACGGTGGTCGTGGAGTCCACCGCCGAGAACACCCGTCGGTGTACGGCCCGCTGCACCCGCTGGATCAGGGCGGTCGGTCCCCATCGGCGCACCTGTACCTTGCGAAGGTCGGCGGTGGTGAGCGTTCCCTGACGCAACGGCTCGGCGAGGATGCGTGCGGTGGCCACGGCGTCGGCGATGGCGAGGTTGATGCCGACGCCGCCGACCGGAGACATGGCGTGCGCGGCATCGCCGATGAACAGCAGCCCCTCCCGGTACCACTTGCGGAGCCTATTGAGCTGCACATCAAGCAGTTTCACGTCATCCCAGCTGGTGATGGCATCGGTGCGGTCGGCCAGCCAGGGCACCATTTCGGCGATTCTGTCCCGGAGCACCTGTACATCGCCGCTGCGCATCTGCGAGTCGGTGCCCTTGCCGATGAGGTAGCCGCATTGAAAGTAGTCGCCGCGATCGAGCATCACCATGAATCGGTTGGCGCCGACCCGTGCGCGCGGTCCCTGAGGGTCATCGGAATGCTTGGGGAGGCGGAACCACCAGACATCGATCGGAACACCGAACTGTCGCGGCCGCATTCCGGCTGCGGCACGAAGCACCGAGCCACGGCCATCGCAGGCGACGGTGAGGTCCGCCTTGAGCTGGCCGGTTTCTCCTGCGGCGGTGCGGTATTCAACACCGGTGATGCGGTCGCCCGCTCGTAGCAGCCCGGTGACTTCCGTGCTGCGCAGCAGCCGGAAGGTGGGTTCGAGCTCCGCGGCACTCGCCAGCATTTCCAGGAAGTCCCATTGGGGTGCCATCGCGATGTGTTTGTGCGGTCCGGGAAGCCGATTGAGATCGCCCAGCCGATACGTCTGCTCGCCCAGGTCCACCGTTACCTGCTGAACCAGGTTGTGCGGCATGGCCGCGAACTTCGCACCGAGCCCCAGCTCGTCGAGCAGGTTGAGCGTGCTGGCATGCACGGTGTCCCCGCGAAAGTCCCGCAGGAAATCGGGATGCTTCTCCAGCACGGTGACGTTGACGCCGGCGCGTGCGAGTAGTAGCGCCAACATCATCCCGGCCGGTCCTCCGCCGGCGACGGCACATGTGGTGCTTTGCGACAGCTCAGGTTTGGTCACGAGTCCTCCTCCACGCCACGATCAAAACCCCGGCCAACGCGAACACGGGTATCAACGACAGCGTCCAACTCAACGCCAGCGGCGGCCCGGGCTGGGGCAGCACGTCCAGGTTGAGTGTGCCCTTCCCGGGCCCCTGCGGTCCGGCGATATCGAAGATGAACTGGTAGTGCCCCTCTTCCTGCAGCGCCCGGACGTCCAAGCCCCAGACCTCACGCTTGCGTGGGTGGCGCGCCAGCGGTTCGGCACGCCCCTGCTGGCCGTCGGGCGACACGATGGTCAGGGTGCCCGACTTTCCGGTGATCCCGTCAACGGGAATGAACGTGAAATCCAGTGATTGCATGGCGCGCAGCGGCCACGTTGAGAACCCGACAGTCACCGGATACGGGCCTGCCGTCACCTGTTCGGTATGCACCACATTCACCGGCGCATAGGCGTGGGCGGGAGTGCTGAGCCCGAGGGATATGCCGATGACGGTTAAGAGCGACAACATGATTCGGGTGTGTCTCACGCGATGGTCTCCGCGGTGTCGACGTCGTTTCCGGGCATCCGCAACATCAGTGCGATGCGTTGTGCCAGGAATCCGGCGATCGCACCCAGCACCAGACCCGCCAAGCCGACGGTGACGTAGCTGCTCACCGTTTCGGAGCCCTGGCGATACAGCATCGCTCCCTGCAGCAGATATCCCGTGCCCGCGACCGATCCCAGAATCGCACCGATGGCGGTCATCGGCCACCGTTGCCATGTGCGATCACGTGCCAGAGACAGCAGCCCCGTGGCGAGCGCGGCGAAGACCGCGAGAAACATCGGCATCATTCCCGGGATCGTGGGTGGGCCGCCCCATAGGTCATCGCGTAGCGGCAGTCCCACCGCCGCGGCGTATTCGTGTGCGGCCCAAGGGGAGAACCACCAGAAGATGGCCTGAATCGCGCCCATGATCGCCGCGACGCCGAGCGGTGCCAGCGTTGACCGCAACACGCCCGCGATGAGCAGCAGCACGAGCGGAACGATGAACGCCGAGCCGAGAGAAATCGGGTTGAAGTCGAACTTGAAGAGGAACAGTGCGGTGAACGGAATGGCGGTCATCGCCGCCACCAGAGATGCCTGCGTCATCAATCCGACTGCACCCCAGCGGAATCGGCGTGCTGCCGCGAAGGTGACGACACTGCCGAGGTCGGTGACCGTCCCGGATACGAACAGTGCGAAGTGAGGGGGCGAGGCCAGGACCGCGTCGAACCCGTAGACCGTGTGCCACCACAGATCCAACAGCCCATACATGAGAAATGACGCGGCGCCACAGCCGGAGAGCAGGAAGCCCAGGGGTGCGGTGAATCTGCCGCCGAACACGCGAATCGGCACACCACCCACCCAGCGCGGTACCTCTTCGCCCGCGCGCTGAGCGGCCGTGACCATCAAAACCATGACGAGGCTGGTGATTCCACTGATCGCACTGCCGGAGTACAGGAACAGGTGTGGCAACGTAAAGAACGTATCGGGGCCCACATCGTCATGCCATTCCACGTCCCAGGTGGTCCCCACCGCACCCACAACGCTGCCCAGCAGTACTCCGTACGCTCCGAGCGGCGCGTACTTCTCGACGGTGGCGCGGGTAACTCGCGGCGCCTGCTGGGCACCGGTGCTCACGGTGCTTGTCTCGGGGCTCATCTCAACCTCCACTCACCCATAGTGGCATTGTCGTGCGTTCATCCGGATCACCCGATGGCGGCGTGACGGTCACGACGATGTCCCAGGGCCCGGCCATGGACAGCATCACCTGGTCGAATTTCGTCCGGCAGGACACCACCTCGCGCAGCGGTGGCATGGCGTGGCCCATCAGGGGCATCACCAATTCGACTGACACCGATTCGGATTCAGGAAGGTTGCCATCTTCCCTGCTGGCGACGGCGAGCTCCAGCGCGGTGATCCCAACGCGGGGATCGTCGACGGTCACCGTGATGACGTAGTGCTCGGTACCGGAGTAGAGGGTGACGGCCTGGGGTGCGCTGGGCCAGGCAATCCATGCCAATCCCAACACCGCGGCAACTATCACCGCGAGCCCCGCCCACACCTGACGTGTCATGAGATGTCCAGTCGTACCGGGATTGTCAGCACCCGATAGTCACGCTGTGCCTGAATCCAGGCGAGGTACCGGCCCGGCTTGGGGAATGTGAAGGTGAACGGTACATCGGGCCCGAAGGCGGCCACCGTCTCGTCGGGAGGACTGTCACCGTTGAGTGGTGGGGCCCCCACCATGGGTGGCATCGAGTCGTCGTGAGTGGGCGAGTGGCCGGCGCTGTGTTCCATGCCGGGCATGTTGGTGCCGCCGTGGCCGCCCATGGAATGAGCGTGGGCCCAGACCGCTGAATCCTGCACCGCAGCGCCGAGATCGCTCGCGGAGGTGTCGCGGGGAATCGGTCCGGCGATCACCAGATGACCGAGCATGCCCAGCCACGGCTGCAGGACTGGGTCGGCCCCGACCGTGGCGGAGAGCGTCGTCGGCCGCCCCGCACGCAAGCCGGTGGCGCTCACGTGCACGTGCAGCCCGTCGATCATGCGCATCCCGGGTCCGTCGAATGCTGCCGGCGGTGCGGGCTTCCCGCCACGCGCTGTGAGTCCACCCGGCAAGCGCACTGTCTGCACGCCGCCGCCACGCCGCACGAACTCGGCCGAGACCGCGTACCGGCCCGCGACCGCGGGCAAGAGAGGTAACGAATAGCGGCCCGGTGCAACCCTTATCGGATGCAGATGGGATAGCCGCCCGTCCGGGGCCACCACCAGCAGGTGGATCAACGCGCTGTCGTGGATGACCAGGTCATCAGCGGGGAGACCGGTCGCCGTGTCGATGAGTGAGAAGTAGATGTCCGTCGCGCGATCCGAATCCAGCTCGGACTGTTCGGCGATGAGCGCGGCCGAAGGCCGGGAGTAGTCAGTGACGGCGGGACGATCCAGCCGGTAGGGGTTGGCGGTGTTCTCGACGGTCGGGTCCCGTTGCGGGCCAGGCTCGGGCGGCGGCGGCGCCGATATGGACAGCACCGCGCCGGTGATGGCGACCGCGAGGGCCGTCACCGTGGCGGTCACCGGCACCGCGATCCACACACCACGACGGACCCGGGTCGCCACCACGAGTGAGACGACCAGAAGCAGCCCCGTGGCGGCCAGACCCAGATAGGCCACTCGTTCAGGTGGTGACGTCGCCTGACCGATGAGGACCAGCGGGATCCGGGCGGTGTGCACACCGTCGCTGATCGTCAGGTCGGTGGGCCCCGTGCGGTCGACATCGAGCGTCGCACCGTACGGGCCGGGCTTCTCACCGAGGACCACCATCGCCGTCGAGGTGGGGACCCCCGGAGCGGGTTGATAGTCATCGGTGCTGGCGCCGGCGGGCACGATCTGCGCCCGGAGCGGGCCGGCCGCGGTACCGCGGTGGGTGATCACGTCGACGCGCAGCGGGCCGGGAATGCTGGTCACCCGGCGGGCCACCACGGTGAGTTCACGCTCGCCCAGACTCAGCGCCACCTGCACATCGGCGCCCGCTGCGGCCGAATCCGCCGCCGCGACGGGGGCCCCGCTGAACAGTGCGGAGAATGCGAGCACCAGGAACAGGCACATCGCGCGCAAGTGGCTCATCGGTGTCCAGTCTGCCCTGCGCCGGACGGGCCGCGGGATGGTCCGCCTAAACTGGCCCGCGTGAACAGCGACAGCGTGATCGGCCTCCTGAGTTGGTGGGATGGCGTGGAGCTGTGGCTCAGCGGACGCGGGTTCATCCTTCAAACGATCATCGTGATGCCGGTTGTATTGGTCTTGGCGTACGCGATGGCCGTGGCGGGTGACAAGGTCTTGTTTCTGCTGATCAGCGCGGCGAATCGGCTCGGCCGGTGCTATCAGGCGGCGCGCCGCCACTTCATGGAAAATCGGGTAGCCGCGGCCACCCCGGTGGACCTCCCATGAGCGGTTTGCCGCAGTCGCGCGTCACGTTGGCGCTGATTGCGCTGGCCATTCTGGTGATAGTCGCCTGGCTGTTGAGCCGGTAGTTACTGGCTGTTGACGTAATAATGCTTCTACCTGCCGGTTCGGCCGTAAAGACGGCGTCAAAGAGCTCTGCTACGCTTCCGCTCATGCATTCCGCCGCCCCGGTTATCCGCGTGCGCCACATCCTGGCGCTCATTGCGGTCGGTACATGCGCGGTTGCAGACGTTCACTGTTGTCGCTAGACCCATCCCGTCCGCGGTTTGGTGTCGGTAGCGGCTAGTTCGAAGCCCACTGGCTGTTTCGCTGCCTTTCTGTCGTCACGGGATTCCATGAGATATCCGTCCCAGGTAATCGTCATCCCACGAAAGGCATCGCATGCTCGGCTCCAGGATCAACATCGCGAAGACGGCAGGCGCCCGCCGGTGGCGCCACATCGGAGTTCTTGCCACAGCGGCAACAGTTCTCGCCGCCTGCGGTGGGGGATCTAGCGATGTCGCCGGTGGCGAGTCGCACTCCGATGCCGACACCACCTTGACGCTCGTCGCCTATGCCGTGCCGGAGCCCGGCTGGAAGAAGATCATCCCGGCATTCGCGAACACCGCCGAGGGCAAGGGTGTTGCGGTCACTACCTCCTATGGCGCGTCCGGAGATCAGTCCCGGGCTGTCGTCGACGGCAAGCCGGCCGATATCGTGAACTTCTCGGTGGAGCCCGACGTGAGCCGTTTGGTCAAGGCGGGCAAGGTTTCCGAGGATTGGAATGCCGATGCCACGAAGGGTGTGCCCTTCGGTTCGGTGGTCTCGCTGGTCGTGCGCAAGGGCAACCCCAAGAACATCAAGGACTGGGACGACCTTCTGCAGCCGGGAGTCACGGTCATCACCCCCAGTCCATTGAGCTCGGGCTCGGCCAAGTGGAACCTGTTGGCGCCGTATGCGGCCAAGAGCAACGGTGGCCGCGATGACCAGGCGGGCATCGACTACGTCAGCAAGCTCGTCGGCGAGCACATCAAGCAGCGCCCCGGTTCCGGGCGCGAGGCCACTGACGTGTTCCTGCAGGGCAGCGGTGACGTGCTGATCAGTTACGAGAACGAGGCGATCAACGTCGAGCGTCAGGGCAAGGACGTCGAGCACGTCAATCCGCCGCAGACGTTCAAGATCGAGAACCCGGTTGCCGTCGTCAAGGGCAGCGCGCACCTGGACAAGGTGAACGCCCTGAAGAACTTCCTGTACACCCCGGAGGCGCAGAAGCTCTGGGCTGAGGCCGGTTTCCGTCCCGTCGATCCAGCCGTTACGGCAGAATTCGCCAAGGACTTCCCGACACCTGAGAAGCTGTGGACCATCGCCGAACTGGGCGGCTGGAAGACAGTTGACCCGGCGTTGTTCGACAAGGAAAACGGCAGCATCACCAAGATCTACAAGAAGGCCACCGGATGACAGCCTCTACGGAACAGTCGACGGAACCGGCTTCCGAGCCGAAATCGACTGCCCGGCCCGACCGTGAGGTCGGTGCCGGGCGGCCGGGGGGCCTGTTGAGGCGCCGATACGGCAGTACCTCGCTGCGGGTCGGCGCGGCATCGATCTGGCTCAGCATCATCGTGCTGTTGCCGCTGGCCGCGATCATCTGGCAGTCCGCCGGTGGCGGGTGGACCGCGTTCTGGAACGCGATCACCTCGAATGCGGCGGTGAGCTCGTTCCGGGTAACCCTGGGAGTCTCGTTCGGGGTGGCCGTCATCAACCTGTTTTTCGGGCTGTTGGTGGCCTGGGTGCTGACCCGTGACGACTTCCCCGGAAAGCGGCTGGTCGACGCCGTCATCGATCTGCCGTTCGCCCTTCCGACGATCGTGGCCAGTCTGGTGATGCTCGCGCTGTACGGCCCGGGCAGCCCGGTGGGCATCCACATCCAGCACACCAGGTGGGGGATCGGGATTGCCCTGCTGTTCGTCACCCTGCCGTTCGTGGTGCGATCCGTGCAGCCTGTCCTGTTGGAACTCGACCAGTCCGTCGAGGAGGCTGCTGCCTCGCTGGGAGCTGACAACTGGACGATCTTCCGCGCGGTGATCCTTCCCGCGCTGCTCCCGTCACTGTTATCGGGTGCGGGCCTGGCCTTCTCTCGGGCGATTGGTGAATACGGTTCGGTGGTGCTGATCGGTGGTGCGGTGCCCGGCGAGACAGAAGTGTCTTCGCAGTGGATCAGGACGCTCATCGAGAATGACGACCGCACCGGCGCCGCGGCGATCTCGATTGTGCTGCTGATTATTTCGTTTGTCGTGTTGTTCGTCTTGCGCACTATCGGGTCGCGCGCGGCCAAGCGAGAGGAGCTGGCGCAGTGACGCCGTCACCGCTGGTCAAGTATGTGGCGCGTTACGCGGCGCTGCTGTACATCGGCATCCTGGTGATCGTTCCGGTGGGCCTCATCCTGTGGCGCACGTTCGAGCCCGGGGTGGGGGCGTTCTTCGAGTCGATCGCCACGCCGGCCGCGGTGTCGGCCCTACAGCTGTCGCTGCTGGTGGTCGCGATCGTGGTGCCGCTGAACGTCATCTTCGGCATCCCCACGGCATTGGTACTGGCACGGAACAAGTTCCGCGGCAAGGCCGTGCTGCAGGCGATCATCGACCTCCCGTTCGCGGTCTCGCCTGTTGTGGTGGGTGTGGCGCTGATCCTGTTGTGGGGATCGGCGGGCGTGTTCGGGTTCGTCGAGAACGATTTCGGGCTCAAGGTCATCTTCGGATTCCCGGGCATCGTGCTCGCGAGCATCTTCGTCACGATTCCGTTCGTCATCCGCGAGGTCGAGCCGGTGCTGCATGAACTGGGCACCGAGCAGGAAGAGGCAGCCGCGACGCTGGGAGCCACTGCCTGGCAGACGTTCTGGCGTATCACGTTGCCATCCATCCGCTGGGGGCTGACCTACGGCATCGTGCTCACCATCGCGCGCACACTGGGTGAGTACGGCGCGGTGATCATGGTGTCGTCGAACCTGCCCGGGGCATCGCAGACCCTGACCCTGCTCGTGTCCGATCGTCATCAGCGTGGCGCTGAGTACGGCGCCTATGCCATCTCAGCGTTGTTGATGGCTGTTGCGGTGATCGTCCTGGTGGTCCAGGTGGTCATTGATGCGCGACGAGCAAAAGCCAATAGTGAATAGCAAGGAGCCACAGAATGACTGACGCGATTACCGTTCGCGGCGCGAACAAGCATTACGGCGACTTCGCCGCGCTGGACAACATTGATTTCGAGGTGCCCTCAGGCTCGTTGACCGCGCTACTGGGCCCCAGTGGTTCGGGCAAGTCGACGTTGTTGCGGGCCATCGCCGGGCTGGACCAGCCCGATACCGGCACGATCACCATCAACGGGCGTGACGTCACCGGTGTACCGCCGCAGCGGCGCGGTATCGGATTCGTGTTCCAGCATTACGCCGCCTTCAAGCACCTGACCGTGCGCGAAAATGTCGGATTCGGGCTCAAGATTCGCAAGAAGCCGAAGGCCGAGATCAAGGAGAAAGTCGACAATCTGCTGGAAGTAGTGGGGCTGAGCGGTTTTCACGCACGCTATCCCAACCAGCTTTCCGGTGGCCAACGTCAGCGCATGGCGCTGGCGCGGGCGCTCGCCGTCGACCCGGAAGTGCTGCTTCTGGATGAGCCCTTCGGCGCGCTCGATGCCAAGGTGCGCGAGGACCTGCGGGCCTGGCTGCGCCGACTGCACGAGGAGGTGCACGTCACCACGGTGCTGGTGACCCACGACCAGGCAGAGGCTCTCGACGTCGCCGACAGGATCGCGGTGCTCAACAAGGGGCGCATCGAGCAGGTGGGTTCTCCCGACGACCTCTACGACCGCCCGGCGAACAGCTTTGTGATGTCGTTCTTGGGTCCGGTGGCCAAGCTGAATGGAATTCTGGTGCGCCCGCACGATATTCGTGTGGGACGCAACGCCGATCTGTCCCGTGCTGCCGCGGAGGGCACCGGCGAGACCACCGGGGTGACCAAGGCGACGGTGGGGCGGGTCGTGCATCTCGGTTTCGAGGTACGGGTGGAGTTGACCAGTGCCGCCACCGGGGAGCAGTTCACCGCGCAGATCACCCGTGGTGATTCCGAGGCACTCGGGCTGCACGAGGGTGACCAGGTGTACGTGCGTGTCACACGGGTTCCTGACCTGGGTGACCTCGCGGAGGTCGCGTCCTAAGGCGTTTTCCGCGCCTTTCGGAGCGCACCTGCAAGTGCCCGGCTATGAGCGACACGCGTCGTTGTGTCGGTGGCGTGTGCCACCGTGCGGTCATGACGGCGAAAGTTCGGGTACGTGGGATTGAGCTGCGATATCTGCTGACGTTGTACGTGCATCGGTTCGGTACGACGACCGTGTCGGAACTTGTGAACATGTTGGACCACAAAGGTTTCGGCACCGATGGGCGCACGTCAAAGGCCGTGTCCGATGCGTTGCGTTGGGAGGTCCGCCGAGGTCGGCTCAGTCGTGTTGGCCGGGGCTGTTACGGCCTCGGGGAGCGGCTTCTGCGCGGGACCGAGCACCGCATGCTTCTTCGGGAGAAGGCGCTTTTGTCGCTCGTAGCCGGGCATGACGAGGAATGCCTCTGAAACGCACCTGACAAGAAAATGGCCCCCGGTTCTCCGGGGGCCATGTGTTATTGCGTTCTAGTGCTCGTCGTAGTGATCGCCGTGCGGGGCGTGGCGGTGCCCGTCGTGGATGTAATCCACGTGGTCGTCGTGAGCAACTGCCTCGTGGCCGCAGTCAGGGCCGTGAACGTGGTCGGGGTGGTCGTGGGTCTTGTGCTCGGTGCTGGTCACGCATTCGACCCTACGGCAGACATGCGCATATAACAATGCGTTCGTCGGGGTACTGCGCGAACGTGCGGTGGGTTTGGTCAGTGCGCTACCGGGACCGGTGCGGCGACTGCCGACGCGTACCGGTGCACCACTACCTCGGCGACCAGCCGGTCCGCGCCCAAAGGTGCCGCCACCTGGAAACCCGCCTGTGCGGCTTCGGCGCGGATCTGGTCCAGCAGCAGTCCGGGGGACAGGAACCACGGTGCGATAACGATTTCCGTGGCGCCCCGAGATCGCAGCGCGTCTGCCGCGTCGGCGATGGTGGTCGACTCTCCGGTGGCGAAAACCGTCGTCGAGAGGGCCCACTGTGCGGCCAGCGCCCGGGTGCGGGCGTTGGCCGTGGAGTCCGAGGATCCGACCGCGGTGAGAATCACCGCGGGATTGTCGACGCCGAGTTCAGTCACGCGACGCCGCGCCAGCCGCAGCAGGCGGTCATCGGCGCCGAGCACAGGCGCTTGCATCACCCGCAGTCCCGACGGTGCCGAGCACAGCACGGTCGGCAGATCGATCCGTGCGTGGTAGGCATCCGACAACAGCAGCGGCACCACAACCGCCTCACCGCTCAGATCATCCAGCACGTCAGCGAGATTCGGCTCGGACAACTCAAGGAACGCCAGCCGGACATCCAGCTCCGGCCGGAGCACCCGTACCTGCGCGACCAATCGGCGCGCGTTCTCCGCGAACCGTGGGTCACGGCTCCCGTGCGCGACAGCGAGAAGCGTGGGACTACGCACGATTCAGTTCGACGGCGCGCAAGGCATCGCCGACCAGTCCTGCCGCCAACGTGTTACCGCTCGAGGGATCGATCAGCAGGAAGCTCCCCGCCATCCGGTCGTCGACGTATTCATCGACGCTGATCGCCTCGGCCAGGCGGATGCTTATCTGACCGATGTCATTGAGTTCCAGCGATTCCGGTGCGGGGTCGGCCGACAGGTTCTGCTCGTCGAAGCGCTCCACCAGCTCGCCGACGATCGCCGGAACGGTGCGGGTGCCGTGCTTGAGCAGCAGGCGCGCACCGGCCTTCAACGGCTTGTCGGCCAGCCAGCACACCGTGCCGTCAATCTCCGAAACCGGTTCTGGCACATCGGTTGATGCGATCAGATCGCCACGCGAGGCATCCACGTCGTCGGCCAGGATCAGCGTCACGCTGCGGCCCGCCTCGGCGACCTCAAGCGGCCCGTCGGCGGTGTCGATGCCCGCCACTGTGGTGCGTTGCCCGGCGGGGGAGATGACCACCTCGTCGCCCACCCGCACGACACCGGCGGCAACCTGCCCGGCGTAGCCGCGATAGTCGGGGTATTCGGCGGTGCGCGGCCGGATCACATACTGGACCGGGAAACGCAGGCCAACGGTGCTCGACTCCTGGTGCGCCGGAATCGATTCCAGATGCTCGATGAGGGTCGGCCCGCTGTAGAAGCCGGTCCGCTCGCTGCGGGTGGCGATGTTGTCGCCGTGCAGTGCGGACACGGGGATCTCCACGACGTTCTCCGGCTTCCAGCCCAGCGAGCTGGTCAGCTCGTTGAACTCGGCGCTGATCGCCTCGAAGATGCGGGCGCTGTCGGCCACCAGGTCGATCTTGTTGACCGCCAGCACCAGCCGTGGCACGCCCAACAGTGCCAGCACCGCCGCGTGTCGACGGGTCTGCTCGATGACACCCTTGCGCGCGTCGACGAGAAGGATCACCAGCTGCGCGGTGGAGGCCCCGGAGACGGTGTTGCGGGTGTACTGCACATGCCCCGGGGTGTCCGCGAGAATGAACGAACGCTTCGGGGTGGCGAAGTACCGGTACGCCACGTCGATGGTGATGCCCTGCTCGCGCTCGGCGCGCAGTCCGTCGACCAGCAGTGACAGGTCGGGAGTATCGAGCCCGCGTGATTCGGAAGCCTTTGCCACGGCGTCGAATTGGTCGATGAGCACCGACTTGGTGTCGTACAGCAGCCGACCCACCAGGGTCGACTTGCCGTCGTCGACGCTGCCGGCGGTGGCAATACGCAGAAGATCGCTCATGATCAGCTCTGCCCCTGTTTCTTCGTGCAAGCCCTCATCAGAAATAGCCCTCTCGCTTGCGGTCTTCCATCGCCGCCTCGGATACTCGGTCGTCGCCGCGGGTCGCGCCCCGCTCGGTGATCCGCGATGCGGCCACCTCGGCAAGTACCGCGTGGACGTCGGCGGCATCGGAGAGCACGGCGCCCGTGGTGGAGCCGTCGCCCACGGTGCGGTATCGCACCGAAAGTGTTTGCAGTTCTTCACCGTCACGCGGTCCGCCCCACGGGCCCGGCGTCAGCAGCATGCCGTCACGGTTGAACACCTGGCGCTCATGCGCGTAGTAGAGGTTGGCCAGCTGCACATCTTCGCGAGCGATGTAACGCCACACGTCCAACTCGGTCCAGTTGCTGATAGGGAACACCCGCACGTGCTCACCCGGGGCATGCCTGCCGTTGTAGAGACTCCAGAGCTCGGGACGCTGCTTCTTGGGATCCCACTGGCCGAAGGCGTTGCGCAGACTGAAGATGCGCTCCTTGGCGCGCGAGCGCTCCTCATCGCGACGTCCACCACCCAGCACCGCGTCGAACTTGTTGTCGGTGATGGCTTCGAGCAGCGGGATGGTCTGCAACGGGTTGCGGATGCCGTCGGGCCGCTCGGTCAGGCGGCCGTCGGCCAGGTAGTCCTCGACATTCGCGACGACCAGGCGCAAGTTGTGGCGTTCGACAATCTCGTCGCGGAAGGCCAGCACCTCGGGGAGGTTGTGCCCGGTGTCGACATGCAGCAGCGCGAAGGGAAGCGGTGCGGGCCAAAAGGCCTTGAGCGCGGTGTGCAAGAGCACCGTCGAATCCTTGCCGCCGGAGAACAGCAGCACCGGGCGCTCAAACTCGCCGGCCACCTCACGGATGATGTGAATCGACTCGGATTCCAGGTCGGTGAGTGTATCGGTCTGATTCAACACGGCGTCCGTTCTGATTTCCGGTCCAATGTGTGTCGTCATGAGGCGTGCAACCCGCATTCTGTTTTGGCCATGCCCTGCCAGCGTCCGCTGCGTGCGTCGGCGCCGAGTGCCGGCTTGGCCGTGCACGGGGCGCAGCCGATCGACGGATATCCCTCGTCGACAAGCGGATTCACCAGGGTCCCGTGATCATCGATGTACTTCTGCATGTCCTCGTCGGTCCACGCGGCAATCGCGTTGATCTTCACCAGCCCGAACGCCTCGTCGAAACTGATCAGCGGTGCGTTGGCCCGGGTCGGTGCGTCGACACGTCGCAACCCGGTCACCCACGCCGAGTATCCGGACAGCGACTTGCGCAGCGGCACAACCTTACGAAGCCGACAGCATTCGCCGGGATTGCTCGCGAACAGATCCTTGCCCACCAGCTCGTTCTGCTGGGCCACCGTCTGCTCGGGGGCCACGTTGACGATGTGGATGTCGTACACCGATTCCACGGCATCGCGGGTGCCGATCGTCTCGGCGAAGTGATAACCGGTGTCCAGGAACAACACGTCAACACCCGGACGCACCTGTACGGCGAGGTCTATGAGCACAGCGTCCTGCATGTTGGAGGCGACGACGTACCCCTTGGGGTCATTGCCGAAGTTCTCTTCGGTCCACCGCAGCAGCTCCTCGGCGGAGGCATCCTGCAGTTCGGCGGCGCCGCGCTCAGCCAATTCACGCAGCTGGTCGGCGTTCCTGTGGCCCTCCAGAACGCTCATCGCAGATCCGCCTCCTCAGCCCGAACGGCCCACTGCGCGAAGCGCTCTCCGTCGGTGCGCTGCTTGACGAAGTTCCGCACCACCCGGTCGATGTAGTCGCCGAGCTCGGTGCTGGTCACCTTGTGCTGACGCAGCTTGCGGCCGAACCCACTGTCCAGGCCCAGGCTTCCGCCCAGGTGCACCTGGAAGCCCTCGACGCTGTTGCCCTCGCCGTCGTCGACCATCTGACCCTTGAATCCGATGTCTGCGACCTGCGAACGCGCACACGAGTTGGGGCATCCATTGATGTTGATGGTGACCGGAGTGTCCAGCTGTGCGTTGAGATCGTCCAACCGCTTGTCCAGCTCTGGCACCAGATCCTGTGCACGCTTGCGGGTTTCGGTGAACGAGAGCTTGCAGAACTCGATGCCGGTGCAGGCCATCAGATTCTTGCGCCAGTGCGACGGACGCGAGGGCAGCCCGAGCGCATCCAGCCCCTCTGTCAGCTCACCGAGTTTGTCGTCGGGAACGTCGAGGATGATCAGCTTTTGATACGGCGTGAACCTGACACGGTCCGAGCCAGCCTTCTCGGCAAGATCGGCGACCGCCGACAAGATGGTGCCGGACACCCGGCCGGCAATGGGCGAGACGCCAACAGCGTTGAGCCCGTTCTTGAGTCGTTGCACCCCGACGTGGTCGATGGGCCGCGGCGGCTGTACCGGAGCAGGCCCGTCGATAAGCGGCCGCTTCAGGTATTCGGTCTCGAGAACTTCGCGGAACTTCTCGACACCCCAATCCTTGACCAGGAACTTCAACCGTGCCTTGGCGCGCAGACGGCGGTAGCCGTAATCACGGAAGATGCTGACGACGCCTTCCCAGACGTCAGGCACTTCGTCGAGTGGCACCCACACCCCGAGACGCTGCGCCAGCATCGGGTTGGTGGACAGACCCCCGCCCACCCACACGTCCAGACCCGGACCGTGCTCCGGATGCACCACGCCGATGAAGGCGACGTCGTTGATCTCGTGCACCACGTCCTGCAGGCCGGAGATGGCCGTCTTGAACTTGCGGGGAAGGTTCGCGTACTCCTTCTTTCCGATGTAGCGGCGCACGATCTCGTCGATGGCCGGTGTCGGATCGAGTACTTCATCCAGGGACTCACCGGCGAGCGGCGAGCCCAGGATCACGCGGGGGCAGTCGCCGCAGGCCTGTGTCGTGTGCAGCCCGACCTCGTCGAGACGGCGCCAGATCTCCGGCATGTCCTCGACCCGGATCCAGTGATACTGCACATTTTCGCGATCGGAGAGATCGGCCCTATCCCGTGCGTACGTGGTGGACAGATCACCCAGGGTGCGCAGGGCACCGACCGACAACGCGCCGCCGTCCGAACGCACGCGCAGCATGAAGTGCTCGTCTTCGAGCATGTCGGTGTTCTCATCACCGGTCCAGCTGCCGTCGTAACCAGGCTTGCGCTGGGTGTACAGACCCCACCAGCGGAAGCGGCCACGCAGGTCGGTCTTGTCGATGCTCTCGAAGCCCTTATGGGCGTAAATGGTTTCGATGCGCTCCCGCACGTTCAGCGGGTGGTCGTCCTTCTTCGCCTGCTCGTTGGCGTTGAGGGGTTCGTGATAGCCGAGTGCCCATTGGCCCTCGCTGCGCTGTTGCTTCGGGCGAGCGGGCCGGGTCTCGCTGGTTGTCATGGTGCTCCTCAGAAAGGCAGGCACAGTCGTGGGCGACACACCGGGGGCTGACCGGAGGCGCAGATCCTCACGACCGTATGGGTGGCAGACGGGTAGGACTACGTCAGTAAGGGAGACAACACGCGCTACAGACACGCTTCAGGTCGATGTGTCGCCGCGCGACAAGTGGGACCTGATGTGTGCTCACCCGGCCAATTGTGCCATGCGAAACTGGCACCCCGTACGACCGGGTCGTAATTCTGCTCATTGTGAGCAAAACCTCTATTCGGCGTGGGGGATTCCCGCTATTGACCGGACAGATTTTTTCTGCTGCCGCCCCTGGCACACACTTGACCGGTGAGACCCGAAACCACTGCCACCCTGCCGCCTCTGGTGCCGGCGGTGGGACGCCCGTTCGGGATCTACGTACACGTTCCGTTCTGTGCCACACGCTGCGGATACTGCGACTTCAACACCTATACCGCCGACGAGCTCGGTGACGGCACCTCACCCGCGGGCTGGCTGGAGGCGCTGCGTGCCGAGCTGGAGCTGGCCGCGCGGACTCTAGACGGAAAACCGCCGGTGGAGACCGTATTCGTCGGCGGCGGGACGCCCTCCCTGCTGGGCGGTTCCGGGCTCGCAGAGGTGCTCGACGCCATCGGTGCGCATTTCACCGTGGCGCCGGGCGCCGAGGTGACCACCGAGGCCAATCCGGAGTCCACCTCGCCGGAGTTCTTCGAGACGATTCGCGCGGCCGGATACACCCGGGTCTCGCTGGGTATGCAGTCCGCGGCCCCGCATGTGCTGGCCACGCTGGATCGTGTGCACGCGCCCGGGCGGGCGGTTGCGGCGGCGCGGGAGGCGCGTGCGGCCGGTCTCGAGCATGTGAACCTGGACCTCATCTATGGCACCCCTGGGGAGACCGATGACGACCTGCGCCGCTCCATCGATGCCGTACTCGACGCCGGGGTAGACCACGTGTCGGCGTACGCGCTGGTCGTCGAGGAGGGCACCGCGCTAGCTCGGCGTGTCCGTCGCGGCGAACTGCCGAATCCCGACGAGGACGCCCTGGCCGACCGGTACCAGCTGCTGGATGCGGCGCTGTCGGCGGTGGGGCTGGACTGGTACGAGGTATCCAACTGGGCACGCCCCGGCGGGCAGTGCCGGCACAATCTTGGCTACTGGGCCGGCGGTGACTGGTGGGGTGCGGGACCCGGTGCGCACGGACATGTCAACGGCGTGCGGTGGTGGAACGTCAAGCACCCCAACGCCTATGCCCAGCAGTTGGGGCAGGGGCAGCTGCCCGTCGGTGGGCACGAGATCCTCAGTCCCACCGAACGGCACACCGAGGATGTCCTGCTCGCGGTGCGGCTGAACACGGGAATCGCCTTGGCGGACTTGACCGTCGAGGAACGCGGCCGGGTACCCGCCGTGGTGGACGGGGGGCTGGGACGGCTGGTGGATGATCGGCTGGTGCTCACCGATCAGGGGCGCTTACTGGCCGACGGCGTGGTGCGCACGATCCTGGATTGACGCCGCCTACAGCCCGCGCAGCTGATCCATATCGAAAACCCTGGCGTGCAGCACAACCCGATTACGCAACGCGGCTCGCACGGCTCGGTGCAGTCCGTCCTCCAGATAGGTGACGCCCTGCCACTTCACGGCGTGCGGGAACAGGTCCCCGTAGAACGTCGAGTCCTCGCTGAGCAAGCGGTCCAAGGCGAGCACCGTGGTGGTGGTGACGAGTTCGTCCAGACGGATCTGCCGGGGTGGGATGCGCGACCAATCCCTCGTCGATAGCCCATGTTCTGGGTACGGCTTCCCCTCGCGAACACCCTTAAAGATCACTGCAAATCACTCCGGGATGATCCCTGCATAACACCTGAGGTTAGCGTGGACTGCCATGGTGGCGGGTTGACGCAGCGTGGCCCCGTAAAATAGGGCCAAATCACGCGTGAGGGAGGTGACCATGGCCAGTGCCGATGATCGGCGCTTCGAGGTACTGCGGGCCATCGTCGCCGACTACGTCACCACCAAGGAACCGATCGGCTCCAAGGCCCTGGTCGACAGGCACGGCCTCGGGGTTTCCAGCGCCACCGTCCGCAACGATATGGCGGTCCTGGAGGCCGAGGGCTACATCGCCCAGCCGCACACCAGCTCAGGACGCATTCCGACGGAAAAGGGCTACCGCGAATTCGTCAACCGGCTTGAAGACGTCAAACCGCTCTCGGGCGCCGAGCGCAAGGCCATCCTGAATTTCCTGGAAGGCGGCGTCGACCTCGATGACGTGCTGCGACGTGCCGTGCGGCTGCTGGCGCAGATGACGCGTCAGGTCGCCGTCGTGCAGTATCCGACGCTGTCCTCCTCCAGCGTGCGCCACCTCGAGGTGGTGCTGCTGACCCCGGCCCGGCTGCTGCTAGTGGTGATCACCGACTCCGGGCGGGTCGATCAGCGGATCGTCGAGCTGGGCGATGTCATCAACGACGAGCAGCTCGGCCGCCTGCGCGTCCTGCTGGGCGCGGCGCTGGAGGGCAAGAAGCTGTCGGCGGCCTCGGTGGCCGTCGCCGAGCTCGCCGAGCAGTCCGACGATGACCTGCGCTATCCCCTCACGCGCGCGGCGACGGTCCTGGTGGAGACGCTTGTCGAGCATCACGAGGAA
This sequence comes from Mycobacterium sp. D16Q16, assembly GCF_002013745.1. NCBI lineage: Bacteria > Bacillati > Actinomycetota > Actinomycetes > Mycobacteriales > Mycobacteriaceae > Mycobacterium > Mycobacterium sp. D16Q16. The sequence goes on along the minus strand of NZ_MAEY01000001.1, from coordinate 111,623 downwards.
CGCCTGCTGCTCGGTGGCACGGCCAACCTGACGCGCAATGCCGGCGACTTCGGTGGTCAGCTGCGCACCGTGCTGGAGGCGCTGGAGGAGCAAGTGGTGGTGTTGCGCTTGCTCGCCGCACAGCAGGAGGCAGGCCGGGTCACCGTGCACATCGGTCACGAAACCGCTGCTGAGCAGATGATTGGCACCTCGGTCGTCTCCACCCCGTATGGTGCGGGCGGAGCGGTGTTCGGCGGCATGGGTGTGCTGGGGCCCACACGGATGGACTACCCGGGAACCATCGCGAACGTCGCGGCGGTTGCCATGTATATCGGCGAAGTGCTAGCCAATCGCTAGCAGTTATGTGAATTAGACAGATACCAACGGAGCGAGATCAACACAGTGGCGCGTGATTACTACGGCATCCTCGGGGTCAGCACGGGTGCCAGCGACAGCGAGCTCAAGCGGGCGTACCGCAAGCTCGCCCGCGAGCTGCACCCCGACATCAACCCCGACGAACAGGCCCAGACGCGGTTCAAGGAGGTCAGCATCGCCTACGAGGTGCTGACCGACCCGGAGAAGCGGCGCATCGTCGACCTGGGTGGCGACCCGCTGGAGAACGGCGGCGGTGGCAACGGGTTCGGTGGTGGTTTCGGTTCGGGCTTCGGCGGCCTGGGCGACGTCTTCGAGGCCTTCTTCGGCGGATCGGCCGGCGGCTCGCGTGGTCCGCGCGGCCGCGTGCAGCCCGGATCCGACTCCCTGCTGCGCATGCGGCTCGAACTGCTGGAATGTGCGACCGGCGTCAGCAAGCAGGTGACCGTCGATACCGCGATTCTGTGCGACGGATGCGCCGGCAAGGGCACCCACGGAAATTCGGCGCCGAGCGCCTGCGAGACCTGTGGTGGCCGTGGCGAGGTGCAGACGGTGCAGCGCTCCCTGCTTGGCCAGGTGCTGACATCGCGCCCCTGTCCGACGTGTCAGGGGGCCGGAGAGGTCATCACCGATCCATGCCACAAGTGCGGAGGCGACGGCCGGGTGCGCGCGCGTCGCGAGATCACGGTCAAGATCCCGGCCGGTGTCGGCGACGGTATGCGCGTGCGCCTGGCGGCCCAGGGGGAGGTCGGTCCCGGCGGTGGGCCGGCAGGCGACCTGTACGTCGAGGTGCATGAGAAGCCGCATGACGTGTTCATCCGTGACGGGGATGACCTGCACTTCACGGTTCGGGTCCCGATGGTGGAGGCGGCGCTGGGCACCAGTGTGTCGGTTGACGCCATCATCGATGGACCGACCGTCGTCAAGGTCGAGCCGGGATCGCAGCCGGGTTCGGTGGTGACGATGCGCGGGAAGGGCATGCCGCACCTGCGCACCGGTGTCCGCGGAAACCTGCACGCCCATCTGGACGTGGTGGTGCCCACCCGGATGGACGCCAAGGAACGCGAGCTGCTGAAGGACTTCAAGAAGGTCCGGAACAAGGAAGCCGCCGAGGTGGTCTGGGCGGAATCTGCGTCGGGCGGGGTGTTCTCGCGGCTGCGCGAGGCGTTCACGGGCCGGTAGATCCAGATGGCGGCCGCCACGATCTTCTACGTTGACCAGATTCCCGCTGTCGGGGAACAGGTGAGCCTGCTCGGTGACGAGGGACATCACGCCACCCGGGTGCTGCGCATGCGTGTCGGTGAGCCCGTCATGGTGTGCGACGGTGCGGGCGAGGTCGGTGACGGCGTCGTCGCCTCCGTGGACCGCGCCAGCCTGTCGATCGAGGTGACCGGACGCTGGAGCGTCGCCGTTGCGTCCCCCACAGTGACTGTGGTGCAGGCACTTCCCAAATCTGATCGCTCCGAGCTTGCCGTCGAACTGGCGGTGGAGGCGGGCGCCGACGAGATCGTTCCGTGGCAGGCGCAGCGATGTGTGTCGCGCTGGGACGCGCAGAATGACCCGGACAAGGCGGCGAAGGGGCGGCGGCGCTGGGAGGCGGTGGCCCGGGCGGCGTCACGACAGTCCCGGCGGGCCTTCGTCCCGGCGGTGTCGACACTGCACTCGACGGCGCAGCTGGCCGAGCTGATCCGTCGGCGGGTCGCCGACGGGGCCGTCGTGCTGGTGCTGCATGAATCGGCGGACTCCGGGCTCAGCGCGCGGGGCGAGCGGCTGTCCGCGGCGTCGTCGGTGGTGCTGATCGTGGGGCCCGAGGGCGGTGTCGCAGACGATGAGCTGGGGGTTTTGACGGCCGCGGGCGCGGATGCGGTGCGTTTGGGGCCGACGGTGCTGCGCACCTCCAGCGCCGCTGCCGTTGCGCTGGGTGCCCTCGGGGCGCTCACCGACCGGTGGGCCGACGGTCCGCTGGCGCACCGATGAGCGCTCGCGTGCAGAGACGGCGACACTAATCGCGTGGAGGCTGACGGTTGCCAGCGGTAAACTCGAGGCAACTTCACAACCCAAGAAAGCAGGCGACCTTAACCACGTGACGAGCCGAGAAGAAGATGCCGCTGTGCAGTCCAGGGAAGTACGCAGCAGCGTCGAGATTCCGAACGATCTCATCATGGGCCTGCTGGGTTCTGCTGATGAAAACCTGCGCGAGCTTGAGGACATGTTGACCGCCGATGTCCACGCCCGCGGAAACACCATTACCTTCACCGGCGAGCCCGGTGATGTGGCGTTGGCTGAGCGTGTGGTCTCCGAGCTGATCGTGATCGCGCGCCGGGGCCAGCAGCTGACGCCCTCGACGGTGCGGCATACCGGCGCCATGCTCGCCGGCGACGACGATGAATCGCCCGCCGAGGTGCTGAGTCTGGACATCCTGTCTCGGCGTGGCAAAACCATCCGCCCGAAGACGCTGAACCAGAAGCGCTATGTGGACGCGATCGATGCCAACACGGTGGTTTTCGGTATCGGCCCGGCCGGTACCGGCAAGACGTATCTGGCGATGGCCAAGGCGGTCAACGCGTTACAGAGCAAGCAGGTCACCCGGATCATCCTGACCCGTCCGGCGGTCGAGGCGGGGGAGCGGCTGGGCTTCCTGCCCGGCACCCTGAGCGAGAAGATCGACCCGTACCTGCGGCCGTTGTACGACGCGCTGCACGACATGATGGACCCCGAACTCATCCCCAAGCTGATGTCTGCCGGGGTCATCGAGGTTGCGCCGCTGGCATACATGCGGGGCCGGACACTCAACGACGCGTTCATCATTCTCGACGAGGCGCAGAACACCACCGCCGAACAGATGAAGATGTTCCTCACCCGGCTGGGGTTCGGTTCCAAGATCGTGGTCACCGGTGACGTGACACAGGTCGACCTGCCGGGTGGCGCCCGTTCCGGGCTGCGTGCCGCGGTCGACATTCTGGACAATATCGACGGAATTCACTTCTCGGAGTTGACCAGTGCCGATGTGGTTCGTCACCGATTGGTGTCGGAGATCGTGGATGCGTATGCACGTTTTGAGGACTCAGATCTGACAGGCAATCGCGCGCAGCGCCGCGCATCGGGGAACCGGAGCCGGCACCGATGAGTATTGAGGTCGTCAACGAGTCGGGTGTCGACGTCGCCGAGGGTGAGTTGGTCAGCGTCGCACGATTCGCCATCGCGGCAATGGATGTCCATCCGGCAGCGGAACTTTCGATGATGCTCGTCGATCTCGCGGCCATGGCGGACCTGCATATGCGGTGGATGGATCTGCCCGGCCCCACCGACGTGATGTCCTTCCCCATGGACGAGCTGGAGCCTGGGGGCCGCCCGGACGCACCCGAACCCGGTCCCTCGATGCTCGGCGATATCGTGCTGTGCCCCCAGTTCGCGGCCGAACAGGCTGAGGCGGCGGGGCATTCGCTGGCACACGAGCTCGCGTTGCTGACCGTGCATGGCGTGTTGCACCTGCTCGGTTACGACCACGCCGAACCCGAGGAAGAGCGCGAGATGTTCGCGCTGCAGAACCAGCTGCTGAAGGACTGGTACGAGCAGCAGGCCCAGCTGTATCGGGATAGTCGCCTGCTCGACAAGTCGCGCAACTTCGACGAGTGATGTCTGGCATAGGGCTGCTGCTGGCGGCGATCGTCCTCGTCGGCCTGGGGGGTGCGTTCGCGGCCATCGACGCGGCCATCAACACCGTGTCCTCGGCACGCATCGACGAGCTGGTTCGTGAGGAAAGGCCGGGCGCGGTAAGGCTTTCCGCGGTGATTCGGGACCGTCCACGCTATGTGAATCTGGTTGTCCTGCTGCGTACCACGTGCGAGATCTTGTCGACGGTGTGCCTGGCCGGATATCTGACCGCGCGGATGAGCCTCGGTGCCGCGCTGACGATCTCGGCGATCGTCATGGTGGTGACGAGCTTCGTGGCGATCGGGGTGGGTCCGCGTACGTTGGGGCGCCAACATGCGTACTCGATAGCACTGGGTGCCGCCGTGCCGCTGCAGGTGATTTCGGTGCTGCTGGGCCCCATTTCGCGGCTGCTCATCCTGCTCGGTAACGCGGTGACGCCCGGGCGCGGCTTCCGCAACGGCCCGTTCGCCTCCGAGATCGAGCTGCGCGAGGTGGTCGACATGGCCCAGCAGCGTGGCGTGGTGGCCGATGACGAACGTCGAATGATCCAGTCGGTGTTCGAGCTGGGCGATACGCCCGCCCGCGAGGTGATGGTGCCGCGCACCGAGATGGTGTGGATCGAATCTGACAAGACGGCCGGCCAAGCCACCTCGCTGGCGGTGCGCAGTGGCCACTCTCGGATTCCGGTGGTCGGGGAGAACGTCGACGACGTCGTCGGGGTGGTCTTTCTCAAGGATCTTGTGCAGCAGACGTACTACTCGGTGAACGGTGGCCGCGATGTCACCGTGGCACAGGTGATGAGGCCGGCGGTGTTCGTTCCGGACTCCAAGCCGCTGGATGCGCTGCTACGTGAGATGCAGCAGCACCGCAAACACATGGCGCTGCTCGTCGACGAGTACGGGGCCATTGCCGGGTTGGTGACCATCGAGGACGTGCTGGAGGAGATCGTCGGGGAGATCGCCGACGAGTACGACCACGACGAGGTCGCTCCGGTGGAGGATTTGAAAGACAAGATGTTTCGTGTCTCCGCCAGGTTGCCCATCGAGGACCTGGGGGAGCTGTACGGCATTGAATTCGACGAGGACCTGGACGTCGAGACCGTCGGCGGACTACTGGCACTGGAGCTGGGGCGTGTTCCGCTGCCGGGGTCCACGGCCGCCTCGCACGGACTTTTGTTACAGGCTGAGGGTGGCCCGGACACCCGGGGCCGGGTGCGCATCGGCACGATCCTGGTGCAACCCGACCCCGAAGGCGCCGCGGTGGCAGATGACGAGAAAGCGGAGGAAAGAGATGAGTGAATCAGACGCCGGTCTGAACGATGAAGATAACAAGCTCGTCGTGTTGGCCCGTGGAGCGATGGGGCGTGCCGAGGCGACGTCAGGAGCGGCGGTGCGCGACGGCGACGGGCGCACCTATGCGGGTGCGCCGGTGTCGCTTTCGGCACTGTCGCTGACGGCGCTGCAGGCGGCGGTGGCAGCGGCGGTCTCTAGTGGAGCGTCGGCCATCGAGGCCGCGGTGCTGGTCGGTGGCTCTCACGAGGATCCGGGTATCGCGGCGGTGCGAGAGCTGTCGCCGTCGGCGACGGTCATCGTGACCGACCGCACCGGTGTGCCTGCGGGGCAGTTGTGAGCGGATCCGATGAGGAGTTCCGTTCCGGCTTCGTCTGTTTCGTCGGACGGCCGAACACCGGTAAGTCGACGCTGACCAATGCGCTGGTGGGGCAGAAGGTCGCCATCACCTCGAACCGGCCGCAGACCACCCGGCATACGATTCGCGGAATCGTGCACCGCGAGAATTACCAGATCGTCCTCGTCGACACTCCGGGGCTGCATCGGCCGCGCACGCTACTTGGGCAACGGCTCAACGACCTTGTGCGCGATACGTATTCCGAGGTCGACGTGATCGGCCTGTGCATCCCGGCCGATGAGGGCATTGGGCCGGGCGACAAGTGGATCTACGAGCAGATCAAGCTCATCGCGCCGCGCACCACGCTGATCGCGATCGTCACCAAGATCGACAAGGTGAGCAAGGAGCGGGTGGCCGAGCAGCTGCTGGCAGTATCCGAGCTTGTCGGGCCGGATGCGGACATTGTTCCGGTGTCCGCGGTTTCCGGAGCCCAAGTTGAGGTGCTGACCGAGGTTTTGGCGTCCAAGCTGCAGCCCGGGCCCGCGTTTTACCCCGACGGTGAGCTGACCGATGAGCCCGAAGAGGTGCTCATGGCCGAGCTGATCCGCGAGGCGGCGCTCGAAGGTGTGCGTGATGAGCTGCCGCACTCGCTGGCGGTGGTGATCGACGAGGTGAACGAACGCGAGGGTAGGCCCGAGGGCTCGGAGCTGATCGATGTGCACGCGATCCTCTACGTCGAGCGGGACAGCCAAAAGGGCATCGTCATCGGCAAGGGCGGATCGCGGCTGCGCGAAGTCGGGACCAATGCGCGCAAGCAGATCGAAAAGCTGCTGGGCACCAAGGTTTTCCTGGATTTGCGGGTCAAGGTGGCCAAGAACTGGCAGCGCGACCCCAAGCAGCTCGGCAAGCTGGGGTTCTAGCTCCACCCCTTGCGCGCCCCTTTGCGCGCCCCCTTGCCCCGATTGCCCCCCTTTGCGCCGACACGCCGCGTTTTGCGTCGGCTACTCGCGAAATGCGTCGAAACCGTAGTCTCGTCGACTTGTCAGAGGGGCATGCAAGGGTCCTGCCATGGGTGGGCTCATCGTTGCAAGCGAGGGACTGGCGTCGGGGGTGCTGACACCGCAGATGCTCCGTAAGGACTACGCGAAGGTGTTCCAAAACGTCTATCGGCGACGCGATGTCGAACTGACCGCAGCGCTTCGCGCCGAGGCGGCCTTCTTGTGGTCCGGGCGCAAGGGTGTGGTGTCTGGAGTGTCAGCCGCTGCGTTGCACGGCAACTCATGGATATCGGCGGATCGACCGGCCGAGCTAGTGCGTCGGCGACACGATTCACCACCGGGAATTGTGATCCATAGCGACAGATTGCTGCTCGCGGAGGTGATGACGGTTCGTGGGATACCAGTGACCACACCGGCCCGCACGGTGTTCGATGTTGGCCGCCGTGTCCGGCTAAACAGAGCTGTCGAGCTTGTTGATGTGCTGCTGCGGCTGTGCACAGTTGAATCGGTCGCGCGAGTCACCGAGCGGCGTCGCGGGGCGCGAGGGCTGAGGCAGTTGGAACGCGTGCTGGCACTGGCGGATGCAGGTGCGGAATCGGTGCAGGAAACTCGACTCCGTATGTGTCTCATTGGCGGCGGATTGCCCGAGCCAGAAACTCAGATCGAACTGCGCGGTCCCGACGGGCGGACCGTTCGCCTCGACATGGGCTGGCGGGAGCAACGGGTGGCCGCCGAATTCGACGGGGCGCAGCACTGGGGCGATTCTGACCAGCATCGCCGCGATATCGAACGGCACGAGATGATCGCTTCGATGGGCTGGCGGCTGGTGCGCGTCAGTCGTGATCAGCTGGCGCACCGGCCCGCCGCGGTGATCGAGCGCGTGCGAGCGGCACTGACCGCCGCGCAGCGCGCCGCCTAGTCATCGAAGCTACGGTTTTCGACGCATTTCACGAGTAGCCGACGCAAAACACGGCGTGTCGATGCAAAGGGACGGCCGAGGGGAGCGCGGCGAAAAGGCCCGTCACCACCAGGGGTCGGGGGTCTCCGCTGTCCAGTTGTTGATCGATTCGAGCTGCGCCGCAAGGGAAATCAGCAGTGGCTCGCTGTTCGCCGGGCCCATCAGCTGTACGCCGACCGGCAACCCGTCCTCGGTGAAACCGGCGGGCACGTTGACCGATGGCCACCCGAGCACATTCCATGGCCAGGTCATGGGGCAGGCGCCGATTTGTCCGCGATCCGTTGCGATGCTGCCGATATCGTCGAAATCGTAGATACCCGTTGGCGGTTGGGCTGTCGTTGGCGCCAGCACGACATTGAAGCTGCCGAAGATCTTGCCGACGCGTGCCTGCAGCCTCGGCTCCGCGGCACGCGCCCGCCGCAGCGCCCAGCCCGCCAGGCGTCGGCCCGTGCGCATGTTGGTCACGGTGCGGTGATCCCAATGCGCGCCGGCATCGAGCCGGTCCTGCCAGGGCAGCAGCCCGGCGGTCGCCCGCGGCAGGAAGTTCAGGCCGAGCCCGACGCCGTAATCCGGATCGCCCTCGGACACCATGTGCCCGAGCGAACGCAGCTGATGGGCCACATAGCGCGTCGCGGCTTCGATCGTCGGATGAATGTGTGCGGGAAACCCTGAGAAGGGAACCTTGAGCGACAGCGCGATACGCAGCTGCCCCGGGTCCTCCTGGACGGCGTCGAACACCCGCACATGGGGTGGCTTGTGCAGATCTCCGGGCGTGCTCCCCGAGGCGGCGTCCAATAACAGCGCGGCATCGGCAACGGTGCGCGCCAGGGGCCCGTGCACCGTAATCCCGTTGAACGCCTCCGCCAGTGGCCAGGTGGAGATCCGTCCACGCTGCGGCTTGATGCCGACCAGGTGCGTCCATGCGGCCGGAATGCGGATGCTTCCGGCCCCGTCCGAACCGATTGCCCCGGCGACGAGGCCGGCCGCCACCGCGGCGGCGCTACCCCCCGACGATCCGCCGGGGGTGTGAGCGCGGCTCCACGGGTTGCGGGTGTGCCCGAAGCCGGGACCGCTGGTGAAGCCCCACTGGCCGAGCTCGCAGGTATTGGTTTTGCCGACGATGATCGCGCCCGCTGCCCGCAGCCGTCGCACCAGTTCGGCGTCCTCGGATTCCGAGCCCACGGCCCCGGCGGTACCGAATGCGGTGGGGGTGCCCGCCAGGTCGGTGTCGTCCTTGATGGCAATGGGAACCCCGAGCAACGGCAGCCGCTCGCCCCTGGCTAATCGCTTGTCGGCCTCGGCAGCATCGGCGAGGGCGCTCTTGGTGCACACCACCCGGAACGCGTTGAGGGTCGACTGGCTGGATTTGATCGCGTTGAGCGCCGCGAGGGTCAGGGAAACGGAGCTGGCCGAACCCTCTACCAGCGCGGAGGCCTGGGAGGTGAGCGTAGGAAAGCCCGACATGACCAGAAGGGTAGGCCGTCGAAATAGTGCGTCAATGCGGGGATTCGTCGGTACCAGATGGAAAACTGTTCGCATGCGGCTTTATCGGGATCGTGCTGTCGTGCTGCGGCAGCACAAGCTCGGTGAGGCCGACCGCATCGTGACCCTGCTGACCCGCCAGCATGGCCTGGTCCGCGCGGTAGCCAAGGGGGTGCGCCGCACCCGCAGTAAGTTTGGGTCGCGGCTGGAACCGTTCGCGCATATCGATGTGCAGCTGCATCCGGGACGCAATCTGGACATCGTCACGCAGGTGCAGGCCATCGACGCCTTCGCGTCGGACATCGTCAGCGATTACGGCCGGTACACCACCGCCTGCGCCGTCCTGGAGACCGCTGAGCGGATCGCCGGTGAAGAGCGCGCCCCAGCCCTCGCTCTGCACCGCCTCACCGTTGGCGCGCTCAGGGCCATCGCCGATCAGCAGCGCTCCCGCGAGCTGGTTCTGGATGCGTATCTGTTGCGCGCCATGAGCATTGCCGGGTGGGCACCCGCCATCAACGAGTGCGCGCGCTGCGCCACCCCCGGCCCGCACCGGGCCTTCCATGTGGGGGCGGGTGGCAGCGTCTGTGTGCACTGCCGTCCCGCGGGTGCGGCGACTCCACCGCCGGGTGTGCTGGAGCTGATGGCCGCACTTCATGACGGCGACTGGGCGGCCACCGATGACGTGCCGCAGACCCAGCGCACGCAGGCCAGCGGATTGATCGCGGCGCATTTGCAGTGGCATCTGGAGCGCAAGCTGCGGACACTCCCGCTGGTCGAACGCGGGACCAGGTTAAATATGACCCATGGTGAAGAGCAGCCAGCCCGATCCGCAGCAGGATAAGTACTTCACGGATTGGGCCGACGTCCCGCCCGGCTACGCCCCGACGTTCCCGGACAAGACGGTTTTTCCTGCCGTTTTCCCCAAGCTGCTGCCCGGTTCGGGCCCCGATGGCACCCGTCCACATCCCGCGCCCAAGCATCCGTCGGGGGCGATACCGCCGGCCATCCCCAAGGAGCTGGTTCCCCGGCACGTCGCGGTGGTGATGGACGGCAACGGGCGCTGGGCGCGCGCCCGCGGGTTGCCACGCACCGAGGGACACAAGATGGGCGAGGCCACCATGATGGACATGGTCTGCGGTGCCATCGAGATGGGCATCCCGTGGCTTACCACCTACGCGTTCTCGACGGAGAACTGGAGAAGGCCTGCGGACGAGGTTCGATTTCTCATGGGCTTCAACCGCGACGTGGTCAAGCGTCGCCGCCACGACCTGAACAACATGGGCGTGCGGTTCCGCTGGGCAGGGCAGAAGACGCGGTTGTGGAGCAGCGTCTACAAGGAGCTCGAGATCACCGAGGAGCTCACCAAGAACAACAGCACGCTGACGTTGACCACATGCATCAACTACGGTGGCCGGGCCGAAATCGCCGAAGCCACAAGGAGAATCGCCCGGCTGGTGGAGTCCGGACAGCTCAAGCCGGACCGCATCACCGAGGAGACCGTTGCCAAATACCTCGACGAGCCGGATATGCCTGACGTCGATCTGTTTCTGCGGCCCTCGGGTGAGTTTCGGTCTAGCAACTTCATGATGTGGCAGTCGGCATACGCCGAGTTCGTGTTCCAGGAAAAGATGTACCCCGATTTCGATCGCCGCGACCTCTGGGCGGCTTGCCTGGAGTATGCGCAGCGCGACCGGCGATTCGGTACGGCGTAGTGACCGACCCCGATAACGGAGCCGACGAGATTCTGGACCGGGTGCACCGTGTGCTGCACCCGGTGCTGCCGGTCACCAGGGAAGCCGACGGTGCGCTGACCGCCGATTACGAGGGCACGCTCACCTCGATCCGCGCTGTCACCATCGCACCGGGTCTGGATGTGGTGTCGCTGTCGCAGGTGCTGGCCTGGGATGTGGCCGTCAATGCGAAATCGCGGCATCTGGTCGACGGGCTCGCGCAGAAGTCCCTGTTTGGGAACATTCTGTTGATCACCAAGGGGCGCAAGGCGGATGTGTTGTTGCGTTACAACTTTCCCGCCACCGAAATCACGGATGAGGCATTGGTGACACTGCTGCTGATGGTGTTTTCGACGGGCGCTGACGCGAGAAAGGCGTTGGGTAACTAGGGGACCGGGTTGGCGGCGCTGCAGCGACTGCACAGACCGAAGACTTCCACCGTGTGGTGGACTTCGGTGAAGCCATGCTCCACGGCGATGTCGGCGGCCCACGCCTCGACCGCGCCTGCCTGTACCTCGACCGCGAAACCGCAACTCTGGCAGACCAAGTGGTGGTGGTGGCCGTCCGAACAGCGCCGGTACACCGATTCGCCCGTATCGTTGCGCAGCACATCGACCTCGCCCGAGGTCGACATCGACTGCAGGGTCCGATAAACGGTGGTCAGGCCGATGCCTTCGCCGGTGCGCTTGAGTTCGTCATGCAGTTCTTGTGCGGACCTGAATTCGTCGGTCCGTTTCAGCAGGGCGGTAATGGCCGCGCGCTGGCGGGTGGAACGCACGGTTCCCGGCAAGACCGGCCGCTCCTCGCGGACGCTCATCGCTGTTCCTCGGTGTGCGCAACGGCGTCGACGACGATATGAGAGAGGTGATCGTCGACGAGGCGGTACATCACCTCGCGCCCCTGGCGCTCTCCGGAGACCACGCCGGCAGCCTTGAGTACCCGTAGGTGCTGGCTGATGAGCGGCTGGGCGACACCGACCGCGTCGACCAACTCGTGGACGCAGCGTTGCGATTCGCGCAGCTGTAGCACGATGGCGATGCGCACCGGAGCGGCAAGTGCACGGAGCAGCTCACCGGACTGTTCGAGGATCTCGCGCGGGGGCAGCGGGCCGGGCGGCGTGAGTGGAGCATGCGGTGGTTCGTCATGTGCGGAACTAAGCACGGTGTTCACCACGGCGCTTCACCTCAACCTGAATCACGCCCCGGCCTGTCCGGAGACCCAACATACGGTCCGGCGGCAAACCGGGCCCATCTCTTGAGGGTAGTGGCCGATTGCCGATCTGGTTATCAGGGTGTGGTCGTGGCGGCTGGGAACCAGTGGGGACTCGGGTCACAGCAGGACGCCACCCCTGACTCTCTGAAAGTTTGCTGTAATGCCTGGATTCGCCGGCGTCGTGGGTGGCGAGTGGAGCGGAAGGGCCTGTAAGCCCGGTCACGCTCGGCGACTTGACCATGGCGGCCTGGTGTTCACTCCAGGTCGGCGTGATCGGGTTTCTGATCTGTCGCATCGTAATTTATGCACCTTAACCGGCCAATTGTGGGTGAGCAGCGTCACAGCCTGCTCACAGGTCTCGGCGTTGACACGTGGCCGCTACGTCTCTACGTTATGAAAACGATAATCATTATCAATTAATGTTGTGACGTCTACCTGAGGATGATCGCCATGGCCACCTTTGCTACCGGCACCGACGAGCTGAAGAACACCGACGGTGTGAACCGGCCGGGGTGGTTTGTCAGCAGACGCGTCGACATCCTCTTCGTCTTCGGTTTGGGCGCGTTGTTGTCGGCAGTGCTCTTCGCGGCCGACGGGCACAAGGGGGTATTCCTCGTCGGTGCGGTGGCCTTCTCCCTGCTTTCCGACCTCCCGCATGTGCTGACCACGACGGCGCGTGTGTGGATGGATCCCCGCGAGCGGTCCCGGTTCTGGGCGCACTATGTGATCAGCTTCGTCGTGGTCGCCGCGATCGTCGGCACGTTGTGGTTCGGCGGCTGGATGGTGCCGCTGCTGGCCATCTGGGCCTATTGGCAGGTGTTCCACGTCCTCAAACAGCACTTCGGCATCATCAACATCTACGCCGCGAAGAATGGCTACAAGGGCCCGCGCAACCGGATCAAGTACGCGCTGTACGCCGTCTGCCTGGCTCCGGTGCTGTACCGGGCGAGCCAGGGCCTGAACTTTTCCGAGTACGTGGTCTTCGGTCACCGACTGCCCTTCTCGAACCTGAGCGTGCCGGTGCCGCCCATTCCCGGATTCTTGGTTATCGCTGGATTCGTCTGCGCCGCAGTCATGTTGGGTATCGCCGTCTGGGAGCAGGTGCAGCTGAAGCGGGCCGGACAGCGCGCACTGCCGGCCATGTCGGTGGCAACCTTCGTCATCGCGGCGCTGTCCTACAACCTGTCCTATCTGCTGGTCTCGGACCTTTTCGCGCTCATCCTGATCGCGACGACAACGCATAGTCTGCAGTACCACCTGATCAACTGGACGCGGAACAACACCCGCTTCGCGCGCACCGAGGATCCGGGCGAGAAGAAGCTGCTGCTGGCACGGCTCTCGACGCGTAGGGCGCTGCCGCTGTACGTCGCCTTCTTCGGAGGGCTGGGCATCCTCGCAGGGCAGCTCGACACGGTCATCTTCGCGGTCCCGCTGACCTTCGTGCTGCACCACTTCTACATGGACGGCGCGCTGTGGAAGAGCAAGGGCAATCCCGAACTGGCCTACGACCTGGGAATCGTCCGTGCTGGATAGCGGACTGATCGAGCAGCGACAGGCTCGCCTGCCGGTGTCGGTGCGGCGCGTCGCGTCGCACCGCGAGGCCAAGCAATTCGTCGCGATGCCCTGGCGCATCTATGGTGACGACCCCAACTGGCGCCCGACGCTGCGCCGCGTCATGCACGCGAAGATGAACTCCAAGCACAACCCGCTGCACCGCGAGGTGCAGATCGAGAACTTCGTCGCCTACCGCGGTGACAGCCCCGTGGGCCGCATCTCCGCCAGCATCGACTCGGCGTACGTGCAGCGCTACGGCGAGTGCGCATTCTTCGGATTCTTCGAGAGTGAGGATGACGACGCGGTGGCGGGCGCCCTGCTCGGGGCGGCCGAGCAATGGGCCGTGCGCCGGGGCATCACCAAGATGGTCGGCCCGTTCAGCTATACCTCGCGCGAGGAAGTCGGCCTCCTGGTCGCCGGGTACGACAGGCCGCCGGCGGTCATGCAGCCCTACAACCCCCGGTACTACCCGGCGCTGGTAGAGGCGGCCGGATATCGCAAGAAGTTCGATACCGCCTCCTTCCGCTGGCATGTCGACGGCAGCCGGGAGGTCCAGCAGCGCCTGCTCAAGCGGGCCGACGCGGTCATGCGCGACCAAGGGGTGACGGTGCGCTCGGTGCGGATGCGCGACTACGGCGACGAGCTGGAGATGTTGCGCGGTCTCTACAACGACTCCTTTGCCCACCACCCCGAGAATGTCCCGCTCAGTCGTGACGCGTTCTCGGGGATGGCCGCGGAGATGCGGCCCCTGATCGACCCGAACATCGTGCGCATAGTCGAATCCGCTGGCAACCCAGTGGGATTCCTGTTGATGCTCCCCGACGTCCACGAGGTCGTCGGACGCTCGGGCCGGCTCACGCCGGCGCTGCTGGCACGGCTCGCGGCCCGGCGCGACGGGCGCATCCGCGGAATCGACACCGCCGTCGTGGTGCTCATCGGCGCGGTGCAGACCCAGTTCGGTGCAGGGATCGGAAGGATCCTGGCGGGGGAGATCGTCCGGACGATCACCGGCAGCGGCTACTCCTCGGTTGCCACCACCTGGGTGCATGAGGACAACGTGTGGTCGAATTCGCTCACCGCCCAAATGAAGACGGACCCGGAGAAAATCCATCGGGTCTACCAGAAGGCGCTGTGATGGGCAGCCGGATACTGGTCACCGGGGCCACCGGGTACCTGGGTTCCACCCTCGTCGCGTCTTTGGTGCAGGCGGGCGAACGGGTCACCGTCCTGACGAACCCGCACGACTCCGCCGTTCTCGGCAGCGAACTGCGTGCGCACGTCGATACGGTCTGCGCCGACATCACCGATGCGCAGAGCATCGATGACGCGATGCGCGGTGTGTCCCACGTGTATCACCTCGCCGGTATTGCGTCACCGAATGCCCGTCTGGGACACAAGATTTGGCAGACCAATGTGCTCGGCACCTACCAGGTGGCGCGCGCCGCGCTGAAGCACGATGTCCAGCGCGTAGTGCATGTGTCGTCTACCGCTGCCGTCGGTTACCCGCCCAACGGTGTGGTGGCGGATGAAGAGTTTGATCTGCGGGATTCGGTGCTGGACAACGTGTATTCGGCGTCCAAACGTGCGGGTGAACGGCTGGTGCTGGACTTCGCCGAGCGCGGTCTGGACGTTGTCGTCGTGAACCCCGCCGCCGTGTTCGCGCCGGGCGCGGGGCCCGCCCGGTCCTGGCAGGGGCTGTTGGTCGCCGCCCGCAAGGGCCTGCTGCGCGTGGTGCCGCCCGGCGGCACGGCAGTGTGCTCGGCACGGGATTTCGTCGTGGGCACTACCGCGGCAATGGCCAAGGGGGACAAGGGTCGCCGATACATCCTGAGCACCGTGAACCTGTCGTACCGGCAGATCGGGGAGCTGCTTGTGGCCGCGGTGGGGCGCGATCACCCGGTGCGGTCCGCGCCCATGGGGCTGTTCCGCGCGGTGGGCAAGGGCAACAGGCTGGTGCGTGATGTCTCCATGCGCTTCGACCCCGACGATGCGCTGATTCCCGAGAACGTGGAACTGATGGCCCGTGAGGTGTATTACGCGCCCGATAGGGCAGTGCGAGAGCTGGGAATTCCTCAGGTGTCTACCCACGAATTGATAGCGGAGTTTGTGCGATGACGGTCGAGGCGCGGCAGACGCAGGGTGGCTCCAAGGAAGCGCTCGGCATATCGATGGCCGATGCGCGGGCACTGGTGGCAGACCTGACCGCACGCCGTCAATGGATCTACTGGCTGGACCTGGCTGCCTGCGTAGCGATCGGTTACACGGCATTCCTGTTGTGTCCGGCCGATGATCTGCTGTCGGTGCCCGCGGCGGCGTGCATGGTGGTGGCGGCCTTCGCGTTCTATCGTGCCGTGTTGTTCGTCCACGAGCTCGTGCACGCCGAGCGCGACCTGCGCTGGTTCTCGATGGTGTGGCACGCGATATGCGGAATCCCGCTACTGACACCGAAGTTCACCTTCGAGTTCCATCATGAGCACCACGCGTCGCGCACCTATGGCACCGCCGAGGACGGGGAGTACGTGGCCTACAGCAGCGAACCGCGCTGGCGCATCATCCTCTTGCCGTTCACAGCGCTGGGCGGGCCATTGGCATTTGTCTTCCGGTTCCTGGTGCTGGCCCCGTTGAGCTGGCTGATTCCCGCGATCAGGCCCGTCGTGCTCGCCCGGGCATCATCGCTCATGATCGACGCCGATTTTGAGCGGCCGTTGCCGCCGGAAGGAACGCCCCGCTCCTGGCTGGTGCAGGAAATCGCTTGTTTCGCCTACACATTGGCCTTGCTGGTATTGCTGCTCCTGGGCGCCTACTCGCCGTACCGGCTGCTGGAGGCGCATCTGGTGGTCGCCATGGCGTTGTTCGTGAACTGGCTGCGGGTGCTCGCGGCGCACCGGTACGAGGGCACGACCGAGCGGATGACCTTCCCGGAACAGGTTCTCGATTCCATCGACCACCCCTCGGTTCCCGTGCTGGGTTCACTGTGGGCGCCGGTGGGGTTGCGCTTCCATGCGGTGCACCACTTCTTCCCCCAGTTGCCCTACCACCAGTTAGGTGAGGCGCGCCGTCGGCTCATGGCGGCGATCCCGCCGGATGCCGGGTACTGGTGCACCGAAGACCGTTCACTCGCCTCATCGCTGCGGCGTCTACTCGCTCACCCGCGTAAGGACACGGTATGAACACCACCCAATTGACGTCCATGGCAAGAGAATCCGGAGCCGCCACCTACTCCCGCCGCCTGCCGATACGGCCGGTGGAGGCGCGGGGTGCCCGGGTGCGCGCCGATGACGGCCGCTGGTACGTCGACTGCCTGGCCGCTGCCGGGGCCATGTCATTGGGCTGGAATCACCCCGTCGTCAGTGAGGCCGTCATGAAGACGGTTTCCTCCGGAGAGCCATTGCTGTCACTGGACTTCCACACGCCGTCCCGGGACCGATTCGTCGAGGAGCTGCTCGCCATCCTGCCGGTGCGGCTTGCCGCCGAGGCCAGCATTCACTTGTGCTCACCGAGTGGGGCGAGCGCGGTGGAGGCGGCGCTCATGCTCGCCGAGGTGGCCACCGGCGGGCGCGAACACGTGGGCGTGCAAGGCGGGTTCCACGGCTGCACGCGGGCCGCACGCGCGGCGAGCTCCGGCGGGGGCTTGCGCCAGCAGCCGGTGGTGCTGTCGCCGCACGCGAGCTTCCTGCCCTACCCGCAGGAGTACCGCAGCCCGTTTGGGGTGGGCGGGGAAGAGGGTATCGACCTGGCGATCGCAGCGGCCGAAGGGCTTGCGCGTCCGCACAGCGGCGTGACGGCGCCGGCGTCGCTGATCGCCGAGTTTGTGCTGGGTGAGGGTGGGGTGATTCCCGCTCCGCCCCGCTGGGGGCAGGCATTGCGCCGGACCGCGTCGACGCTTGGGATACCGCTGATCGCCGATGAGGTGCAGGCCGGTATGTACCGCACGGGTCCGGCATGGGCGTTTCAGCACTGCGGCATCGAACCCGACATGGTGGTGATCTCCAAGGGGCTCGGCTCCGGTATCCCCATCGCTGTCCTGGTGGTGCGTAAGGAATTCGACGTGTGGGAGCCCGGTGCGTTCACCGGGACCTTCCGCGGGAACGCGATGGCCTTTGCCGCCGCCAGCGCCGTGATGCGCTTCGCGCGCGAGAACGGCCTGCGTGGGCAGGTTGCCGCCCACGGCAAGGTCTTCCTGGATGGCTTGAATGCCATCGCATCCCGCTCGAACCTGGTTGGTGATGTGCGCGGAGTCGGGCTGATGCTGGGCGTGGAGATCGTGGACCCCGATCTGCCGTGGCCGCACGACGCCGGAGCGCCGGCGCCGGAGCTGGCCGCCGACATTCAGCGTGCGTGCCTGCACTACGGCCTGATTGTGGAGACCGGGGGCCAGTACGGCAACGTGGTGCGATTCTTGCCACCGTTGACCATTGAGGAACCCGATATCGCCGCGGCGCTCAACGCATTCGAATCGGCCCTGGTGGCGGTGGAGCGCACGCGGTCCACCAGCGAGCGCGTATGGGCAGAATCCTGGTGACGCCCAATCCGAGTCCCTTCGTGAGTGACTTCCTCACGGGGCAAAGCAAAACCGCGTATCGCGAAGCCATCGGGCTGGCGGCGGACCGAGCGAGCGCTGCGCTGGGTGGAGCCACCAGGCCCGGCCTGGTGGACGGTTACGCGGCGCTGAAAAGTGATGCCGGGCGGCTCGATCTCGACGATCCCGAGGGCGTTGGACTGAGCCGGGCCTTGGACGAAGCGGCCGGGCTGCTCGCGGAGAAATCGGTGGTGGTGACCCACCCGGCATATCTGGCACATCTGCACTGCCCGCCGGCGCTGCCGTCGCTGGCTGCCGAGGTACTGATCAGTGCGTTCAATCAGTCGATGGACTCCTTCGATCAGGCGCCGGCCGCCACTGCGATCGAGCAGCAGGTTGTCGAATATCTTTGCGCCAGAATGGGGTACGCACCCGGCTCGGATGGGACCTTCACCAGTGGGGGCACCCAGTCGAACCTGCAGGCGCTGCTACTCGCGCGGGACCTATTCGCCCACAACACCTACGGCTGGGATATCGCGGCACGGGGTTTGCCGCCGCAGGCCAGTTCGTGGCGTGTGCTGTGCACCCGGCAGACGCATTTCTCGGTGCGGCAGGCACTCCGGCTACTCGGGCTGGGGACCGACGCCGTCATCGAGGCGCCCACCGACGAGGCCGGGCGCCTGCGGGTCGAGGAACTTGCGGGAATCCTGGACGGGGCAGACCGTGCCGAGACGCCCGTGTTCGCGCTCGTGCTTACCGCGGGCACCACAGATTTCGGGGCGATCGACCCGCTGGAAGCGCCCATCGCCCTGGCCCGGGCGCGGGGGATCTGGAGCCACGTGGATGCCTGCGCGGGTGGGTGCCTGATCTTCAGCGAACAGCACCGGAACCTGCTGCGCGGTATCGAGCTGGCGGACTCGGTTGCACTCGACTTCCACAAGCTGCTGTTCCAGGCGATCAGTTGTAGCGCCCTGTTGGTCCGCAGCCGTGCGAGCTTCGATGTGCTTGCCGCGCATGCCGATTACCTCAACCCGGAGAGTGACGCCGAGCACGATGTGCTCAATCTGGTGGGCAAATCGCTACAGACCACCCGCCGTTTCGACGCGCTCAAGGTACTGGTCACGCTCAGGGCGATGGGCCGGCGTCACGTCGCGGCGATGATCGATGCCACCTGCGCCGCGGCGCACTCCGCGGGTCACGCGGCGGCCGAACACCCGGACCTGGAACTGGCGGCACCGGTGTGCACCAACACCGTGGTGTTGCGCTGGCGGCGGCCTGGCCTGGCGGTCGAGGTGTGCGATGGGATCAACGACACGGTTCGCGCCGAGCTGGCGCACATCGGCAGGGCGATTGTGGGCCGGTCCAGTGCGGCGGGAGGACGGGCGATCAAGCTCACCTTCGTCAACCCCTTGGTCACGGCTTCGGTGGCAGCCGCGATGGTCTCCGAGATAGCCGCCCACGGCAACCGGATCTGGTGTGCCCGTATCCCGGAGGGCAGCGCCGTATGAGCAATCCCGTGGTACGCGTCGAACGCGTGTCGGCCTCCGATGCCCGGTTTGCCTGGGCGAAGAATGTCGAGTTCTCGATTTTCGGCCTGGAGAACGATTTTGCCGACGATGTCGATATCGCGGCGGGGGAGATGGCGCACTACCGCCCCTGGGAACGGTCGTCGGAGATCTACGTCGGGTTTACCGAAGAGTCGCGTGAGCACCCCGTGGGCGTATTGCGTTCTCTGCGTCACGATCCCGAGCTTGGATTCGACAGTTTCAGCACCTTGCGCGACGCCCGGAGCTTCCGGGGCGACGGTGGACCGGCGCGCAATTATCTCTATCCGCGGTGGGATTCGTTCTTCGGCGAGGTGGCGCCGGAGCGCATCGCGGAGCTGGCCACCCAAGGGGTGCGCAAGAGGTACCGGCGCGCCGGAATGATCGAGCAGATCTGGCAGGCATTCTTCGGCAGTCTGGCCGCCGACGGCGTCCAGTTTGTGACAGTGGCGCTGGTGGTGCCGCTGTTCGACTGGTACCACCACCTGCTGCCACAGCGGCTACATCAGATCGGCGACATCTTGCCCAACTACATCGGTGCGGACAGCGTGCCGGCCGTCCTCGACATCAGCGGCTCCTTTGTCCCCGACGCCGCCGACGCCGTTCGTGACGGCTCGCTGCTGACCGCCGCCACCGCACGTCCGTCCCCCGATAAAGAAAGAACCAGATGAGATCTATTCACACCGAAGAGCATGTTTTCCGCAAGGTCAGCGAGATCGACTGTCCCGTAGACAAAGTGTGGGAGCGGGTCACCTCGCAAGAGGGCATCAACGATGAGATGGGCCCTTACATGAAGATGACCATGCCCAAGCAGTTCCGGGGCAGGTCCATCGCAGATGTCACTCCGGGCACCCGGATTGGCAAGAGCTTCCTGCTGTTGTTCGGCGTCCTGCCGTTCGGGTTCGACGACATCACCGTGGCGCGGCTCGAGCCCGGCCGGATGTTCCGTGAGGAGTCGCTCATGACCGGTATGCGGGTCTGGGTTCACCACCGCACCCTGGAGCCGGTGGCGTCCGAGACGGGCGAAAAGACCAGGGTGACTGACGAGATCACGCTGGCCCCGCAGGCGCCGCTGGGACTCATTCCCGGGTGGGGCAGGCTGATGAGCAAGATTCTGGCGGCCTTCTTCGCGCATCGGCACCGGCGGCTGAGCCGGACCCTGTCTGCCACCGGAGCCGTGCGATGAGACGCCTCGGGGCGGCAGCGACCGCGGTGCTCTCGGTCGCGGTGGCCGCCGCCTGCTCGCCCGTGAACGAGGAGGCGGGAAAGCCCGTCGGACATGCCTTCGCACTCTTGAAGTACTCGGCAGCACCAGGGGAACCGGCCTCCGAGCCGCAGGGAAAATCGCCCTTCGGTGACTATGCCCAGGAGGTCTCCGGCTCGGTGACGTATCTCGGGGAGACCACCGCGCTACCCGGTGCCGGTGTCATGACCGTCGGCCCGGGTCCCCGGCGCGGCGAACTGAAGATCGAGCAGTACTACCAGGGGGACCGATTCCCGTACGAGACCGGGATTGTCTCCGGCGGTGAGGGCAAGCCCAGCACCCTGGATGCCATCACCATCGTCAACCCGCTGGATTCGCGGGTGACGCTGCAATGCACCATCGACGGCGGAATCTCCCTGGCGGACATCGACAGTGAGCGTGAACTCAACGGCACCTGCGGCGGCGGAGCCAAGGCACACGGTCACATCAGGCCCGAGGGCAGTCGCAAGGCGAGCTGGCGCGACAAACCCGTCGAGCTGGTGCGCACCGTCATGGATCTCACCGTCACCGGTGCCAGCAGTGGCCAGATCCACCAGACCAACGAGGTTCCCAGGGACAGCACGGTCGCCAGCTTTCCCTTGTTCACATCGATCGACGTGAACATGACGGCACAGGGCATCAGCCTCGCCGAGAAGCTGGAACGCCACGTCCTGCCGAAAGTGAAGGGCTGAGCATGACCACAGAGGAGAAGACCCCGGCATTGCGCGCGGCTGATCTGGTCAAGGCCTACCCCGGTGCGGAGAATCGCGCCGTCGACGGGCTGAATCTGACTATCCCGCAAGGCATCGTCTATTGCCTGCTCGGCAGGAACGGTGCGGGCAAGACCACGACCATCCGCATGGCGACGACGCTGCTGGCCCCCACCAGCGGGGAGCTTGAGGTGCTCGGAATTCCCGTCGACAAGACTAAGGAATTGCGTCCCCTGATCGGCGTGGCCCTGCAAGAGGTGGCGCTGGATCTGTGGATGTCGCCGGTGGAACAAATCCGGATGAGCCTGGCCATCGCAGGCTGGCCCAAGGGGCAGCGGAAGGCGCGCGAGGACGAGCTCGTCGAGCAGTTCGGCCTGGGCAGTTACTTGAACCGGAAGGTGGGCGCGCTGTCGGGCGGCATGCGCCGCCGTGTCGATGTCGCGCTGGCGGTCGCCCACAACCCACAGATGTTGTTCCTCGACGAGCCGTCCAGTGGGCTGGATATCGAAGGCAAACAGGAGGTGTGGAATGCAATTCGGCTGCTGCGTGCCGAAGGGCGCACCGTCGTGCTGACAACGCACGATATGGACGAGGCGGTGTCGCTCGCCGACGAGGTCGGCATCGTCAAGAGCGGTCAACTTGTCGCGTCGGGCTCCACTCAGGAGTTCACTCGCAGCCACGGTTACGCGGTCGACATCTCGGCCGACGGCGGCGTATCGGAAGACACGGCCAAGGAGTTGGTGGCCGCGGGCTACGCCGTGCAACGCACGGAGACCGGGACTTTGTCGGGGACTTTGGATTCCGCGTCGGCATCGGATCTGGGGACGCTGAGCGCGGAACTGGGCCGGGTCGGGTTGGGCGCGGCCAGTATCGAAGTGCGATCCACCTCGTTGCGCGACGCATTCCTGGAGGTAACCCAGTGACCGCCTTGTCCAATACCGCGCGGCTATTCCGTCGCTACGTTGTCGTGGGCCTGCGCCAGCCGGTCTTCGGATTCATCTTCCCGATCGTCTTCCCGGTCGTTCTCGTGATTTTTGTGCGGTCGATGTTCCAGCGCGTCGCGGACCTGCCCGGATTCCCGCTCTCCTCCTACACCGCGTACATCGCGCCCGGGCTCATCATGCTTATTCCGATGCTCGGTGCGGGGTACGGGGCCGGGACGCTCATCGACGAGATCAGATCGGGGTTCACCGATCGGCTGCGGCTGTATGGCGTCTCTACCGGGCAGATCATGGCGGCCAAGATCGGTTTCGAGATGTTCCGCATCCTGCCGGCCGCGGTTATCGTCATCGGACTGCTGGCCTTTCTCGACGCACCACTGCGGGCGGGGCTGTTGACCGGGGTGTTCCTTGTGCTGGTGATGTTCCTGTGGTCGGCGGCCTACAGCTCGCTGTTCTACCTCGTGGCGCTGCGCACCCTCAATCCGCAAGCGCCCGTGGCGATGTTGCCGCTGGCATTGCCGGTGCTGTTCGTCAGCCAGGCGCTCATGCCCTCGGTGTTCCTGTCCGACTGGCTCAGGATCAGCATCAACGCAAACCCCTTCTCGCACATTGTGTCCGCCGCCTCCACGATCATGTACGGCGAATTTGACGTGACGCTCGTCGTCAAGGGTGCGCTGGTGGCCATTGGCATGTTTGCGCTGTTGCACATACCCATCCATCTGGTGATCCGCCGAAAAATAGGCAAGTAGAGGCTGCAAAGAACATGGAAACTACGTCCGAAGTCCGTGAGTTCCTCATCGAGTTCATCGCCGAGGAACTCGAGATGCCCACCGGAGATGTCAACGACTTCTCGGAACTGGTGGGCGATCTCGGGTTCGATTCACTGTCGTTCGCGGTTGGGGTATCGGAAATCAAGGGCCGCTTTGGTATTCAGCTGACCAAGGATGATGTCTTCGAGTGCAAGACGCTCGGGGCGTTGATCGAACTGGTCGAGAGCCGTTTGTGATGAGCCGCTTGCGCGAAGAACGTCCGTTGATGAATCCGGTGCTCGACAGACTGCGCACCAGCGCCATCACCGAACGCGGCCTCACCTCGGCGCCACTCGGAGTCGAGGGCACATCACGGTTGGCTGAGCTGCGCACCACGGCCTGGGCCGATGTGCACCAGCAGGGGCTGCGTATCGCGGGCGCCCTGCACGCAGCGGGCGTGCGCCCCGGTGACGCTGTCACCGTATTGGCCGGTAGCCCCGGTGAAATCGCACCATTGGTACAAGGCATCTGGATGTCGGGTGCCTCCGTGACCATGCTGCACCAGCCCACGCACCGATCCGATATGCAGGTGTGGATCGACGACACCCGCAAGGCAATGGCCGCGGTGGGCTCCTCGACCGTGGTGGTGGGGGACCCGTTCCTCGCGGCCGCCGGGCAGTTCGCGTCGGTCGGTGCTCGCGCCCTGCAGCTTCCGGGCCTGTTGTCCGGCGCGCCGGGGGAGATCGTCGATACCGACCCAGACGCTATCGCCTTCCTGCAGTTGACCTCCGGGTCCACCGGCACGCCGAAGGCGGTCAGCATCACCTATCGCAATATCGAGGCCAATCTACGGGCGATGGTCAGCGCATCGGGCGCCGATCCTGAGTCCGATGTGGTGGTGAGCTGGCTGCCGCTGTTCCACGACATGGGCATGATGGGCTACCTGATCGTCCCGATGTGCCGTGGGATGAACACCGTCAGTGTGACTCCCATGGATTTCCTCGGTGATCCGCTGCTGTGGGCGGAGCTGATCAGCAGGTACCGCGGCAGCATGACGGCCGGCCCCAATTTCGCGTACTCACTGCTGGCCCGCAGGCTGCGCAAGGCACCCGACGGCGCATACGACCTGTCCCCGTTGCGGTTCGCACTCAGCGGCGCCGAGGCCATCGATGTCGCGACCCTGGAACGATTCGTCACTGAGGGTGCGCGTTTCGGTATGCGTGCGGATGCCATCGTTCCCGCGTATGGCATGGCGGAGGCCACCCTGGCGGTCTCGTTTGTGCGGCGTGGCGAGGGCTACCGGGTGTGCCCGCCGCATCCCGATCTCCTCGCCGCCCAGGGTGACGAGGCCAGCGCCCGTGTGGCACTGGGTCTTCCCCTGCCCGGCTGTGAGGTGCGGGTGGTGTCCGATGACCGCTCGGTGCTGCCCGTGGAGACGATCGGTGAGCTCGAGATCCGTGGGGAGAATGTCACCGCCGGGTACCGCACCGCGGCGGGGTTCGAGCCGATGCTCGACGCGCAGGGCTGGCTGTCCACCGGCGACATCGGGTACCTCACCGAGGATGGGCAACCGGTGATCTGCGGCCGCAAGAAGGACATCCTGATCATCTCCGGTCGTAACGTGCACCCCGAGGACATCGAGCGGTCGGTCGCGGGGGTGCCGGGAGTGAAGTCGGGCGGTATCGCCGCGGTACGTCTGTCCACCGCCGCGGCGGGCGAGGGGTTCGCGATGGTGGCCGAATCGGCGCTGCACGCCGACAGTGCCGAGAGCGCACGCATCCGTGCCGAGGTGGCTGACCGTGTCTACCGCAGCCTGGGGGTGAGTCCGCGCGATGTCCACGTGGTCCCGGCCGGGTGGATCCCCAAGACGTCCTCGGGAAAGCTGCGCCGGAGAGCGACCAGTGACCGGCTGAAGAGGTGTGAACCGACCCGATGACGACACGGGAACAACTTCTCCGTGTCCGCACCTGGATGCCCGAAGGGCTTCGCACGCTTGGTGATCGCGGTGCGCGCTATCTGCGGCACCATCCGATCGCCGCGCTCACCACCGTCGGCGAGCAGTTCGTTCTCGGTGCGCACACGCTGCGGTACTTCGCGACCGACCTGGTGACGGGCCGGTTCCAGTGGGCGGAGTTCGTGCGGCAGGCGGCGTTCATGGCGGGCACCGCGGTGATGCCGACGGTGCTGGTGGCACTGCCCATCGGGGTGACGCTTTCCATCCAATTCGCGCTGCTGTCAGGTCAGGTCGGCGCTACCTCGCTGGCCGGCGCGGCCAGCGGGCTGGCCGTGGTGCGGCAGGCCGCCTCGTTGGTGGCTGCCATATTGCTGGCCTCGGCGGTCGGATCGGCGATGACCGCCGACCTCGGCTGCCGGACCATGCGGGAGGAGACCGCGGCCATGGAGGTCATGGGGGTGTCGGTGGTGCGGCGGCTGGTGGTGCCGCGCTTCGCGGCGGCGATCGTCGTCGGTATCGCCCTGACCGGTGTGGTCTGCTTTGTCGGGTTCCTGGCGAGTTATCTGTTCAACGTATATGTACAGGGCGGTGCCCCAGGAAGTTTCGTCGCCACCTTCGCCTCGTTTGCGACCACGGGAGACCTACTGCTGGCGTTGGTGAAGGCCGCGGTGTACGGCGCCATTGTGGCGGTGATCGCCTGCCAGAAGGGGCTGGCGGCGCACGGTGGACCGACCGGGGTGGCCAATTCGGTCAACGCGGCCGTCGTGGAGTCCGTCCTGCTGCTGATGGTCGTCAACGTCGTGGTCAGCCAGGTCTACACCATGTTGTTCCCGCGGGGGGTGCTATGACCGCCACGCTGCCGACTCCTCGGGTGATACTGCGGCCCATGGTGATCCGTGCCGACACCGCGATGAGGCCACTGGCGCGGTTCGGTCATATGGTCACCTTCTTCCTGCACGCCTTCCTGGCGATCCCGATCGTCCTGCGCCGGTACCGGCGTGAATTCCTGCGCCTGCTTTCCGATATCACCTGGGGCAACGGGTCGATCGTTGTCGGCGGGGGCACCGCCGGTGTGGTGCTGGTGCTCGGTGTTACCGCCGGAGCCCTGGTGGCGATCGAGGGCTACAACTTCCTGGAACTGATGGGCCTGGGCCCGGCCACGGGGGTCATCTCCTCATTGGTGACCACCCGCGAGCTCGCGCCGATCATGGCCGCGCTGGCCTTCGCCGTGCAGGCGGGATGCCGCTTCACCACCCAGCTTGGGTCGATGCGCATCTCCGAAGAGGTGGACGCGATGGATTCCCTTGCCATCCGGCCGATTCCCTATCTCGTGACGACGCGCCTGATGGCGTCCGTGGTCGCCATCATCCCGCTGTACGTGGCATGTCTGACGATCAGTTACTTGTCCTGCCAGGTCATGGTCGGCATTGTCAGCGGCGGCTCGCTGGGTCCGTACCTGCACTACTTCACGCTGCTGTCCAGCGGCACGGACATGGCCTACTCGGTCCTCAAGGCCATCGTCTTCGTCTGGATAGCCTCGGCCGTGCAGTGCTATTACGGGTTCTGCGCCGACGGCGGACCGGAGGGTGTCGGTATTGCGGCGGGGCACGCGATGCGTGCCAGCATCACCGCGGTGATCGTGGTCAACATGCTGCTCACCATGGCGCTGTGGAGTATCGACTCGGGCGCCAGGTTCGGGGGATGATCTGATGAATCAGCTTGGCACTCATTACGACCTGGACGGGGTTGTCTTCTCGCGACGCCAGCTGCTGGTGCGCGGGGGCGCCGCGCTGGCCGCCGTCGCGGTCATCACGTCCGCTCTGCTGATCAAGTCGACGGGGGTGCTGGACCGGTACGTGAACGTGGTCGCCGAGCTCCGCAACGTCGGTGACGGACTGCCGCCGCGCTCGGATGTGAAATATCGCGGCGTACTCGTCGGTGCCGTGGACAGCGTCGTCCCGGGGGCCGGTGTGCAACCCAACCGGGTGCATCTGCGGCTTAAACCCCTGTACGCCAACTCGATCCCCGCGACCGTCACCGCCCGGGTGGTGCCCAGCAATGTCTTCGCGGTCTCGGCCCTGCAACTCGTCGACCACGGCTCCGGTGCACCCGTGCGCGACGGCGGGCGTATCGCCGAGGACACCCGGCTGCCGACCGTGCTGTTTCAGACCACGGTGAACAAGCTGCGCCAGATCCTCTCCGCGACGGGCCGCGGCCGCGAGGACAACACCGTCGGGATCCTGGCGGCCGTTGGTGCGGCCACCGATCACCGCCGTGCCGAACTGCTGACAGGTGCGGCGCAACTCGACCGCATCCTGGACCAGCTCAATGCCATCGTGGCGACGGACCAGGGGCCGTCCACGGTGTCGGCGCTGGTGGATGCGGCGCGTGGGCTCTCGCAGACCGCACCGGACTTGGTGGATGCCCTGCACCAAGCCGTGGGGCCCATGCGCACCCTCGCCGAGAAACGGGATCAGTTGCGTACGTTCATCGGGGCCGGGGTGCACACCACCGGGACCACCGTGGAGTCGCTGCGCAACCACACCGATCAGCTCATCCAGATCACCACCGACCTGACGCCGGTGCTGGGCGTGCTGGCCAATAACGCCCAGCACTTCGTGCCAATCACCCGGCGCATCACCACGTTCTCGGACACCTTCTTCCAGGAGGTGTGGGACCCGGAGCTGGCCACCCCACGCGGGCGGGTCAATCTGTCGTTCACCCCGTCGTACACCTACACCCGCGCCGACTGCCCGCGCTACGGAGAACTCAAGGCGCCCAGCTGTTTTACCGCTCCCCAGATCGCGGTCCGGCCCGACCTTCCCGAGGTCCTGCTGCCGCAGAATTACCACCCTCCGGCCACCCTGGCTCCGCCGCGGGGCACGGTGGTAGGTCCCCATGGCAATCTCGTCGCCGTCGGGCCGCCCCTGGTCAACCCCAACCCGGACCTGCGTGATCCCAATCCGCCGGTGCCGTCGTGGCTCAGTCCGGCTCCACCGGTACCCGGAAGCGCGGTCCCGGGCGAAACCGCTTTCGCCCCGGCGTCATTCGGGGGAAATGTGGGACCTGTCGGCAGTGCCCAGGAACGGAGCCAGTTGGGCCGAATGCTCGGCGAGCCCGCGACGGCGGCGGATCAGCTGATGCTCGGGCCCATCGCCCGCGGCACCGCCGTGACCCGAAACCAGGACGCAGACAACAAGGAAGGCACACGATGAGGCGCTCAGCGGCCGGGAGCGTGCGTGGGCCCGTGACTGGCCTCGTCATCTTCCTGGTGATCGCCACGGTGCTGACGTGGCTGGTCTACGTCACATTGCGGCGCGACGTCAAGGGCACGACGGTCTCCTACGGCGCGATGTTCACCGATGTCTTCGGGCTGCGCGAGGGCGACGACGTGCGGATCGCGGGGGTTCGTGTGGGCAGGGTGCAGGGCATTGAGCTCAACGGGACCCTCGCGAAGGTGCGCTTCGCGGTCCAGGACGGCCAGCGGCTCCCCGACAGCACTACCGCGGCGGTGACCTATCAGAACATCGTCGGCCAGCGGTATCTCGCACTGGCGCAGGGACACTCGGGGCACGGCGGCCTGCTGGCCCCGGGCGGGGTCATTCCCGTCGAGCGCACCGAGCCCTCCTTCGACATCGGCGTTCTACTCAATGGGTATGAGCCCCTTTTCGCGGTGCTGGACCCCGCGCAGGTGAACAACCTCACCCAGGCCGTCATCGGCTCCCTGCAAGGGGACACCGCCGCGTTCGCGACGCTCGTGGATCAGACATCGACATTGGCCAAGACATTCACGGGGCGCGACGACGCCCTGGATCACGTGATCGGGAGCCTGGACCGGGTAGTGGGCAGTCTGGCGGCGCAGAACCGGGACTTCGAGGAGGCGATCGCCGCGACCCGAGCGGTGGTCGGCCAGTTCGACGGCCGCAGACCCGAGCTGGTGTCTTCTGTGGGCAAGATGACCACGGTGGTCAGGAACCTGTCGCGGATTGCTCACGATGTGAACCCGCCGTTGCACGAATTGCTCACGCGCGAGCCCGGTTACACCCGGCACATGCTCGACATCGAGCCGCAGATCGCGTACACGGGACTGAACACGCCACTGTTCCTCAAGGGCCTGGCGCGCATGTTTGGGGAGGGCTCCTACATGAACGCCTATGCCTGCGACGTGAACGCGTACGGATTCTTCCCCGGCCTCAACGATGTCGTCCCGATCATCGTCAACGCGGCCACTCCGGGCGGCAAGGCCAAGCACACCGCGCGATGCAGGAATGCCGGCGATGGCGGCTGACGTGATGCGGCCGCACTGGCTTGCCGCTCTTCGTAGGCCGCTGGACTCCTACAACAAGACCTGGCTCGGCGTTGTCGCCGTGGCGGTTATCGCGGTGCTCATCGGCGCACTGCTCGTGGTGAAGGAGCTGGGGATCGGATACCGGCAGTTCACCGCCGAATTCCTGCAGGCCGCCGCGTTGCGGCCGGGAAACATCGTCACCATCGCGGGAGTGCAGGTCGGGTCGGTGACCGGTGTCCGGCTGGCCGGTGACCGCGTCGAGGCCACCTTCCGGGTCCGTGACCACATCCCCGTGGGCGGTGAGACGCGAGCGGCGATCAAGATCACCACGCTGTTCGGTTCCCGGTATCTCGACCTGCGTCCCGCGGGCACCGGCACACCAGCGGGGCGGCTGATCAGCCTGCAGTACACCGAGGTTCCCTATGACCTGCAGGCAGCACTGGCCGATTCCACCCGCACCTTCGAACAGGTGGATGCCGACAGCATCGCCTCCTCGTTGAACGTCCTGGGCTCCCAGCTCGGCGGCCTGCCCAACGTGGTGCCACAGGCCATGGAGAACGTGCGGGCGCTGTCTTCGGTCATCGCGCAGCGGCGCGATCAGCTCGGCACGCTGCTGGCCAGTACCGAGCAGGTCACCGGCATGCTGCGCCGCCAGCAGTCCGATATCGGCACGTTCATCCGTCAGGGGCAGGAGCTCGTGGGGGAGTTCGTGGCGCGCTCGGCCGCCTTCCACGCGATGATGCGCTCACTGCAGAGCATCGTGGACTCCCTGCGCAGCATCGTGGTCGATGACCACCGGGTACTCGACGGTGTCATTCACACCATGGAGGAGCTCAGCGGCAAGCTCGCCGAGCAGGATGCCTTGCTGCGCAACCTGCTCCAAATCGCGCCCGTGACCGTCCGGGAGATCGCCAACGCCACCGGATTTGGCAATGCGGTCGAGGGCAACCCGCCCGGGGGCGCCCTCATTGACTCGTGGATGTGCGCGATCAGCGGGCGCGCCAAGCAATTCGGGATGATCGAGTATTTGAAGGACTGCCAGTGACCAAGATTCGCCAACTGCTCCTGGTCGGGTTGGGGCTGCTCGTCGTCGCCGCGACGACGGTGGGCGCGGCCTGGTCCGTCACGGGCGGCGGCAGGACCATCACCGTGACGGCTCAATTCGATAGTGCCGCAGGTCTTTATCCCGGAAATGTGGTCGCCGTGCTCGGTATGCCGGTGGGGCAGGTCGCTAAGATCACCGCGAGAGGCGGATACGCCGAGGTGGAGTTCACCGTCGACAGGCAGGTCAAAATCCCTGCCGATGTCCAGGCCGTCACCCTCTCGACCTCGATTCTGACCGACCGCCAGATCGAGCTGTCGCCGCCGTATCGCGGCGGGCCGGTGCTGCGTGACAATGACACCATCGGCCTGAATCGGACCACGACGCCCGTCGAATTCGACCGGGTGCTCGGCATGCTCGACAAGCTTTCCGGCTCCCTACATGGCGATGGCACCGGCGGCGGTCCCATCGCCGCGGTGCTCAATGCCGGTGACGGTGTCGCGTCCGGCAACGGCGATCGCATCAAGACGGCATTGGACGAGCTGTCCCGGGCATTGCGTCTCGGTGCCGATGGTGGGGCGCGTACCCGTGAACAGATGACCGCCATCGTCAAGAATGTCAGTGGCCTGCTGGACGCGGCGGCCCGCAACGATACGAGTCTGCGGCAGTTCGGTTCCACGGTGCGTCAGCTCAGCGACATCCTGGCCCGCGAGAGCTTCGGTTCGGGGAGCACCGGCCGGCAGTTCAATGAGGTGATCGAGCAGACCGGCAACATCCTGCAGTCCAACCGGGATGCCATTAGCCGTGGTATCGCCAACGGCAACAAGAGCATCCAGACGGTGTACGACCGCCAGCGCGAGCTCGCCGAGTTCTTCGACGTGCTGCCACTGATGGCCGACAACTTGTACAACGCCATCGACCAGCGCAACGGTGCGATCCGTGCACACTTCCTGGCCGACCGCATGGTCTTCGACGGGCAGATGGCCAAGGAAATGTGCAATCTGCTGGGTCTGCGCCAGCTTGGCTGCAGCACAGGGACATTGCAGGACTACGGTCCCGATTTCGGATTGACCTACATGCTCGACGGTCTCGCGGCGATGGGGCAGAAGTGATGAGGCGCAGGCTATCGGCGCTCACGGCGGTGGCGTTTCTGTGCGCGGGGTGTTCCACCAGCGGCCTGGCCGACCTGCCACTGCCTGCGCCCGGATTGGGCGCCGGGGGATACCGGCTGACCGCGGTCTTCGCGAATGCACTGAATCTCCCCGAGCGTGCCAAGGTGAAACTCGCCGGCGCCGATATCGGCGAGGTGGAATCCATGGCGGCACGTGATTTCAGCGCGGTGACCACCCTGCGCATCCGGCACGACGTCACGCTTCCGATCGGCAGCACAGCGCAATTACGCACTGCCACACCACTTGGCGATGTGTTCGTGGCCATCGCGCCACCGGAACAATCCGCCGGCGGCATGCTTGCGGACGGCGACACCATCCCGATCGACCGGACCGGGGCGGCCGCGACCGTGGAGTCGGTGCTCAGTTCGGCGGCGATTCTGGTGAACGGTGGCGCGGTGCATAACCTCACCAACGTCGTCAACGGCACCGGCAGGGCTGCCGGGCCGGACGGGCAGGCCTTCGGGCGCATGATCGGGAAGTCGAATGAGCTGCTGGGCAAGCTCAATGCGCGCTCGGGACAGCTGGATGCCGCGATGACGGAGACGGCGCAGCTGGCCGAGGCGCTCGACGGCAAGAGCGACACACTCGCCGAGGTGCTGCACGCGGCCGCACCGGCCACCGCGACCCTGCGGGACAATGCCGATCAGATCTCGAATCTGGTACTGCTGCTGGGCGATACCGCCAGCGAGCTGAGCAAGTTTCCGTCCGTCGCGGGTACCGATGCCAGCGGGCGCAGCGTTGTCGCCGATGCTAATGCCATCTCGCGATCCTGGAATGACGTGGTGCTGGACCCCGAGACCAGCCTGCTCGCGCTGAACCGGCTA
Organism: Mycobacterium sp. D16Q16; assembly: GCF_002013745.1. Taxonomy (NCBI): domain Bacteria; kingdom Bacillati; phylum Actinomycetota; class Actinomycetes; order Mycobacteriales; family Mycobacteriaceae; genus Mycobacterium; species Mycobacterium sp. D16Q16. The sequence goes on along the minus strand of NZ_MAEY01000001.1, from coordinate 79,072 downwards.
TACGCGCCGTTCATCAAAATCACTGCGGGCTCAGCCATATCCGGCAGCGCCGGTATCGACCGCCTGGTGCTGGGTGCTATCCCGGACGCCGGATTCGGGGGGGACCAGGGTTTTCACGGACCTAAGCGGTACGACTGGGCCAAGCTCGTGGGGACCTTCAAGTACACGCTGTGGCGGCTGCAGGAACGTGTGGTGGGTCAGGGACCCGCTGCGCAGGAGGCCCCCCGATGAGCCGCGCCTGGGTCAGCGGCCTGTCGCTGGTGCTCATGTTGACGGTCTCGGTGACCTATCTGCTTGTCGGGGTGCTGCACGTGCGGCCGCTGGCGTCGAGCTATCCGGTGACCATCCAACTCGCCGAATCCGGTGGGCTGCTGCCCAACCAGGACGTGACGCTGCATGGCGTGCGCATCGGCTCGGTCGATTCACTGAGCTTCACCGGCCAGGGTGTGAACGCGACGGTCAGTGTGGACGGTGGTGTCCGCGTTCCCGCCTCCAGCACGGTGCGGGTCTCCGGGCTGTCTCCGGCCGGTGAGCAGTACCTGGACTTCTCGTCGGGATCGGACGCGGGCCCGTTTCTGTCGGCGGGGGCCGTGATCACCCGGGACCGCACCGCCATCCCGGTCACCCCGGCGCAGCTGCTGGTCCATGCCGACGGTGTTCTCGCCCAAGTGGATCCGGCCAAGATCGAGCGCATCAAAAACGAACTGAGCCTGAGCGCGGAGGGGCCAGGCAAGCTCACGTCGATAGTCGACGGCGGGGTGTTCCTGCTCGCGACCCTCGATTCGGTACTGCCCGAGACGGTTCGCGCAATCCGGGACAGCAGGACGGTGCTGTCGGCGGCCGTGGATGTCAATGGCGGCATCGCGGCCACCGCACGAAACCTGCGTGGCACGCTCGCGGGCATCAACAGGATGGACGGCGGCTACCGGAAACTCATCGACCAAGCCCCTCGGGTGCTGGGGGCCACCGACAATCTGTTCACCGATAACTCCGACACCATGGTGCAGCTGCTGGCCAACCTGTCCACCAACGCCCGGCTGTCGTATGTGCGGGTGCCGGCGCTCAACGCCCTGTTTCCCGACTATCGGGGTTCGGCACTGGAGGCGTTCATCAGCACCATGCACGAGCACGGACTGTGGGTGACCGCCGACCTGTACCCGCGTTATGCCTGCGACTACGGCACCCCGCGGCGCCCACCGTCTTCCGCCGATTACCCGGAGCCGTTCCTGCACACCTATTGCCACGACGACGATCCGGCCGTCCTGGTGCGCGGCGCCAGGAACGCCCCGCGCCCGGCGGGGGATGACACGGCCGGGCCGCCGCCCGGTGCGGACCTAGGCGCCACCTCCGACCCGACACCGACGGGCCGGTACACCATCCCGACGCCCTACGGCGGTCCCGCGCTGCCCATCGAGCCACCGAGGTAAACCATGCCGGCCAACAGTGCGCACGACCGTCCACAGTCCGCTGCCACGCGGGCGGTGAACACCCGCCGGATCGCGTTCACCTTTAACGGGGCCTCACCCGCGCGGCGGCATTTCGTCGCGGGCGATATCGCGATGAGCCATCTAGTCGCCCTGTTGTCCGGCTTCTTTCCCTCGGGTGAGGAGTTCTTCATCCAGTCGGTGCGGCGCTATGACAGCCAGATCGTCGATCCGGTGCTCAGGAAGCAGGTGGCCGGATTCATCGGGCAGGAGATGACCCACGGTATCCAGCACCGGGAGCTCAATACGCAGCTGGTTGACCGCGGCTACTGGGCCACCGGGCTCATGGATCGGGTGGGCACGCGGCTGGTTAAGCGGATGAAGCAGAACAGAGACCGGCTGCCGGATAGGGTGGCTCGGTCGGCGCTCGCGGTGACGGCCGCGGTGGAACATCTCACGGCGATCCTCGGGGAGCAGGTGCTCAGCGTTCCGTGGATACAGCAGCAGCTGACCGATCCCGAGGTGCGCGCGATGCTCAACTGGCATGCCATCGAGGAGATGGAGCACAAGTCCGTCGCCTTCGATGTGTACCGCCACGTTGGGGGCACCGAGCGGATGCGGATCGGGGCGATGGCCGTCACGCTTGCTCTTTTCCTGAGCCGGACGCTGATCCTGCTGGCCTCGATACTCACCGATCCGTGGGCGTGGCGCCATCCCGCGGCGACCCTGCGCAGCATCATCACGCTGCCGCGCACGCCACTGTTCGCCGGACTCGGGGCCAAGATCCGGTGTTATCTGCGCTCGGGTTTCCATCCCGACGACATCGACCACGGGCCCCTGCTGGAGAAGTGGCGCGACGAGTACTTCGGTCCCGAGGGCATCCTGCTGGACCATCTGAAGTAGCTGCTAGAAGCCACCGAGGTAAACGGTGCTTTGCGCGGCCCTTAGGCTGTTCAGGTCAATTACTGCAGTCTTGCAAGAGGAGCCTGAGCAGATCGTGGCCGCCAAGCCGAACGCCGCCGGTAAGAAGATCGAGGCCGTCGTCAACCTCGCCAAGCGCCGGGGACTGGTGTACCCGTGCGGCGAGATCTACGGCGGTACCAAGTCGGCATGGGATTACGGCCCGCTCGGCGTGGAGCTCAAGGAGAACATCAAGAAGCAGTGGTGGCGCTCCATCGTCACCAGTCGCGACGACGTCGTGGGCCTGGACTCCTCGGTGATCCTGCCTCGCCAGGTCTGGGTTGCCTCCGGTCACGTCGAGGTCTTCAACGACCCGCTGGTCGAGTGCCTGAACTGTCATAAGCGCCACCGTCAGGACCACCTGCAAGAGGCGTACCTGGAAAAGAAGGGTGCGAAAGAAGGCCTCACGGACCCCGAGTCGGTTGCGATGACCGAGATCGTGTGCCCCGACTGCGGCAACAAGGGTCAGTGGACCGAGCCGCGCGACTTCAACATGATGCTCAAGACCTACCTGGGTCCCATCGAGACCGAAGAGGGTCTGCACTACCTGCGTCCCGAGACGGCGCAGGGCATCTTCGTCAACTTCAAGAACGTCCTCACCACCTCGCGCCAGAAGCCCCCGTTCGGCATCGGCCAGATCGGCAAGAGCTTCCGCAACGAGATCACCCCCGGCAACTTCATCTTCCGCACCCGCGAGTTCGAGCAGATGGAGATGGAGTTCTTCGTCGAGCCGTCGACGGCGCCGGAGTGGCACAAGTACTGGATCGACACCCGCCTGCAGTGGTACATCGATCTGGGTATCGACCCGGAGAACCTGCGGCTCTATGACCACCCCAAGGAAAAGCTGTCGCACTACTCCGACGGCACCGTCGACATCGAGTACAAGTTCGGTTTCAGCGGCAACCCGTGGGGCGAGCTGGAGGGTGTCGCCAACCGCACCGACTTCGACTTGTCCACGCACGCCAAGCATTCCGGTGAAGACCTGTCGTACTACGACCAGGCCGAAGACCGGCGCTACACGCCGTACGTGATCGAGCCCGCGGCCGGTCTCACCCGCTCGTTCATGGCCTTCCTCGTCGATGCCTACCAGGAGGACGAGGCCCCCAACGCCAAGGGCGGTGTGGACACCCGCACCGTGCTGCGTCTGGATCCGCGTCTGGCCCCGGTCAAGGTCGCGGTGTTGCCGCTGTCGCGCAACGCCGACCTGAGCCCGCGCGCCAAGGAGCTGGCCGCCGAACTGCGCCAGAGCTGGAATGTCGACTTCGATGACGCCGGTGCCATCGGTCGCAGGTATCGTCGACAGGACGAGATCGGCACCCCGTTCTGCGTCACAGTCGATTTCGACTCGCTCGAAGACGACTCCGTCACCGTTCGCGACCGCGACGAGATGACCCAGCAGCGTATTCCGATCGGCGGCGTGGCCGATCATCTCGCCAAATCTCTCAAGGGCTGCTAGCCGAGGAGCAGAAATGACTGACGTCCAGAATCACATCGGAATCGATCCCGCCAGCGCGCCCGTCGAGGCACCGGCGGCCGAGGCGCAGGTCCGCGCCGACGACCGTGGACATGTGTTCCACTCATGGTCTGCCCAGGCGGCCATCGACCCGCTGCCGGTCGCTGGCGGTTCGGGTGCGACGTTCTGGGATTACACCGGCAAGGAGTACCTGGACTTCGCCTCGCAGCTGGTGAACCTCAATCTGGGACATCAGCATCCGCGTTTGGTCGAAGCCATTCAGCGTCAGGCCGGCCGGCTGTCCACCATCGCGCCCGCCTTCGCCAACGATGTGCGCGGTGAGCTTGCCCGGCTGGTCGCCGAGCGTGCACCGGGAACCCTCAACAAGGTGTTCTTCACCAATGGCGGCACCGAGGCCGTGGAGCACGCCGTGCGCATGGCGCGCCACCACACCGGTCGCCGCAAGGTGCTTGCCGCATACCGCAGTTACCACGGTGGCACCACCACCTCGATGTCGCTGACGGGTGAGCCGCGCCGCTGGGCGAATGACCCGGGTGACAACTCGGTGGTGCGCTTCTTCGGCCCGTATGCCTACCGCTCGGTCTTCCACGCCACCTCGCCCGAGGAAGAAACCCAAAGGGCGCTGGAGCATCTGGAGCAGGTCATCAATCTGGAGGGTCCGCCCACCATCGCCGCGATCATCCTGGAATCGGTGGTCGGCACCAACGGTGTGCTGGTTCCGCCGCCGGGCTACCTGGCCGGGGTGCGCGAGATCTGCGACCGGTACGGCCTGGTGTTCATCGCCGATGAGGTGATGGTCGGCTTCGGGCGATTCGGGGAATGGTTCGCCATCAACGCCTTTGACGTCACGCCGGACCTCATCACCTTCGCCAAGGGCATTAACTCCGGTTACGTCCCGCTGGGCGGTGTGGTGATCTCCGATGCCATCGCCACCAGCTTCGATCATCGTCCATACCCGGGCGGGCTGACGTACTCCGGTCACCCGCTGGCCTGTGCGGTCGGCGTCGAGACCATCAAGGTGTTCGAGGACGAGAAGATCCTGGAGCGGGTGCGCGACCTCGGTGAGCGCGTGGTGCGTCCGGAGCTTGAGCGCTGGGTGCAGACTCACCCGAGCGTCGGCGAGATCCGTGGCCGTGGCCTGTTCTGGGCCGTGGAACTGGTGCGCGACAAGCAGACTCGTGAGCCGCTGGTGCCGTTCAATGCCAGTGGTGAGGCGGCAGCGCCGATGAACGCGTTCGCGGCGGCGTGCAAGAAGGATGGCCTGTGGCCGTTCACGCACTTCAACCGCACGCATGTGGCGCCTCCGCTGATCATCAGCGAAGAGGATCTGCGCCGCGGGCTGTCGATCATCGACGAGGCACTGAACGTCGCCGACGGGTATGCCAACTAGCCGGTGAAGACGCCGCTGTAGGCGTTCAAGGCCGGTTGCCCGCCCAGGTGGGCGTACAGGACGGTGGAGCCCGGCTCGATGGTCCCGTCGGTGACCAGGTCGATCAGGCCTGCCATCGATTTGCCCTCGTACACCGGGTCGGTGATCATCGCCTCCAGGCGCCCGCATAGCTCGATCGCCTCGATGGTGGAAGCGACAGGCACGCCGTACTTTTCGCCTGCCCACCCCTCGAGCACGGTGATCTCCTCGGTGCTCAGGTCGCGTTCGAGGCCGATCAGGCCCGCGGTGTGCCGGGCGATGCGGGTGACTTGGTCGACGGTCTTGGGCAGCGTGGCCGACGCGTCGATACCCAGTACCCGCCGGGGAGGGCCGCCGGCATCGGCGAGTGCGGCGAATCCCGCGATCATGCCCGCATGCGTTGACCCGGTCACGGTGCACACGACGATGGTGTCGAAGAACACGCCCAACTGTTGTTCCTGTGCGGCCACCTCGTAGGCCCAGTTGGCGAAACCCAGGCCGCCGTACTTGTGCTCGGATGCTCCTGCCGGGATGGGATAGGGCTTGCCGCCGCCCTTTTCGACCGCGGCCAGGGCGTCCTCCCAGGACCCGCGAATACCGATATCGAAGCCCGCTGGGTCCAGCTGAGTCTGGGCTCCCATGATGCGCGAGAGCAGGATGTTGCCCGCCTTGTCGTTGACCGGATCGTCCCAGTCCACCCAGCGCTCCTGCACCAGGTGACATCTCAGCCCGAGCACCGCCGCCACGGCGGCCACCTGCCGGGTGTGATTGGACTGGTAGCCGCCGATGGATACCAGGGTGTCGGCGCCGCTGGCCAAAATGTCCGGAACGATATATTCGAGCTTGCGTGTCTTGTTGCCGCCGAAGGCAAGTCCGGAATTGCAGTCCTCGCGTTTGGCCCAGATCTGGGCGCCGCCGAGGTGTCGGCTCAGGCGTTCCAGCGGGTGGACGGGGCTGGGCCCAAAGGTCAGCGGGTAGCGGGGGAAATCGTGAATCGACAAGGCACTCTCCTGGCGGTGTTCGGGAATCGCGTTGTGGGGGAGCGGCGTTCAGCTAGCACCGCGTTCTTCGTGCTCAGCACCTTCCGGTGCGGCGATGAGGGTGTGCCAATTGGCGCGTGCGGCGTGACCCGCGCCCTCGCCGTCACCGGCCTCGCACCGGGCGATGATCTGCTCGTGCAGGGCCACGGAGTGGCGCCCGTCGCGGCTGGCGAACCGGATGCGCTCGAGGCGGCGCAGCACGGGGGTGACCTGCTCGAGCACCGCCGCGATGTACGGGTTGGCACTCGCTTCGACGGCGATGGCGTGGAACTCGTCATCCGCGGCCAGCGCGGCATCGGGATCGTGGGCGTCCAGCGCGGCGCCGAAACGCGCGTTGGCGTGCCGCATCGCGGCGAGGTCACCGGCGGAGATGTTGGTGATCGCCTCCCGCACGGCGAGCTCATGCATCGCCGCGGCGACGGACTGGGCCGCGCGTGCCTCCCGAACGTCGACGGGGCTGACGATGGTCTGCCGGCCCGGTTGGGTCTGCACCAGACCGGCCTGCTCCAAACGGGCGAGGGCCTCGCGGATCGGGGTTCGGCTCACACCGAGCCAGCGACTCAGCTCGTCGTCCCGTAGCCGCTCGCCGGGGGCGAGGGTGCCGTCCACGATGGCCTTACGCAGGGCTTTGTAGGCATCGTCGCGGAGCAGGGACCGTGCGACGACACCCTCGGAGGGCGGTACTGGCATGCAATATATTGCACATCGATAGAGGCGTGCCGTCAAGTGCTGAGGGAAATTTTCGGGAAGAGGTGGCCTGCTAGAAGCGGCCGCCGCCGCCCCGGAAGCTCGAGCCCGAGGACCGGGACGATCCGCCGTAGGACGACGACCCGGACCCGGACCAGGAGCTGTGGTGACTTGATCCGCCGCTGAGCATGCCGCGCAGGATGCCGCCGATGACGGCACCCGCGACGTTGCCGGCGACATCGCCCGCGACGGAGTATCCGGCGGAACCGCCGTAGTTGCCGTACCCGTTGCTGTAGTAGGACTGGGCCGCGCGTACCTCTTGGATCGCGCCGCCCTCGGCCCGCGTCGCCAGTTCGGCTGCCCGGTTGGCCCACAGAATGGCGTTCGAGGGATCCGACTGGCGGGCGGACTCGGCTGTGGTGATGCTGCGCTCGGCCTCCGCGAGGTATCCCCGTGCGGCGGCACCGACGGCTCCGCGGTGCAGTCCGATGTACTGGCCCACCGCATTCACCTTCTGGCGGGCGGTGCCGATCGCTTGATCAAGTGCACGGGCGCGGCGTTCGGCGGCGTCCTTCTCCTCTCGCACGGCGGCCAGGAGCTTGTCGAGCTCGGCATCGGCAGTGGCGAGGTGTGTGAAGGCGGTCAGCGGATCGGTGGACCCGACGCGCTCGGCGTCGGCCACGGCGGCCACGGCGGTGTTGTGGGCCTTCGTCAGCTCGTCGGCGCGCGGCACCGAACCCTGCCGCTGGAGTTCTTCGGCCTGGGCGATACCCGACTTGGTGTCCGCGATCGCCGCGGGCAGCGCGTCGGTGGCGCGCCGGATGTTGTTGGCGGCGTTGTCTACCGCGTCCAAGAGGGCGGCGGCCTGGGTCAGTGCTGATTCGGCGCCGCGCACGGCGTCGACGAGATTCATCTGCTGGCCCTCCAGGGGGCGGGCGGCCAGTTCCCGGCCGTGGGTAATCCGGGAGTCGGCGAACGTGATGCGTTCGGTGGCTTCGGTGATGTTGTCGGCAATGGAGGCCAGCGCCGCGGCATCGAACTGGGTGCGCAGTTGTTCGAGGACACGCTGCGACTCGGGCACCCGGGCGGTCGTGGCGACCACCTGCTGGGTCAAGGTGTCTAACTTCGTGGGGGCGTTGATCACCAGGTTGCGCAACGTGTCAAAGGCATTGGACTGATCGTCGAGGGTGCGGTCGGCGCGTGCGGCCGCGGTGATGACATCGATCAGCAGGCGGCGCTGCTCCGTGGGTGTCTCGGGGACCGCGTCATCGAGCTGCTTGCGCACGGAGAATGCCTGAGCCAGGGCCTTTTTCGCGGAGTCGACGGCCTGCTGGAAGGGTGCGGTCTGGTCCGTGCCGAACTCCTCGACGGCCAGCGTCAGCTCGGCCTCGCTCGTACGGACGGCGTTGTCGACGTTCACCACAATCGATTTCGACAAGCCATCGAGCGCATCGACCGATTGTGCGGCGAGAGCCTCGGCGTTGGTCGGATCGATCCCCTTGGCGGCCTCGATCTCCGCGCGGCGCCGGGATCGACTGCGGAACCAGGAGTACAGCATGAAGGCGCCGACCACGACGGCGCCGAAGGCCAGCGCGGCCAGGATGGGCTTCCACGGAATGGAGGATGACGATGCGGCGGCCGACTCCAGGCCGTTGGCGGTGTTGATGGCGGCGCCATCCCAGTCCGATGCGCGCAGCGCGGGTTCGATCGTGTTGGTGCGCAGTTCCTCGATCTCGGAGTCGCTGACGTTCTTGATCTCCGACGCGACGAGGAACGCGTAGCTGCGCTCTTGGGTTGCCACGGCCAGCAGGGCGTCGCGATCTCCCAATCCACTTGTCTTGAGGGTCTTGTTCGCCCACGTCACCGGATCGGTGCCGTCGAAGTCCTTGACGTAGACCACCCAGAGCCGCACATGCTGCTTGTCGTAAAGCTGATCGATGGCGGCGCGCACCTTCGTGGGGTTCTTGAGCGCCCCGGCCCGATCGGTGACATAGCCCGGTATCCGGAAGGGCGGGTCGGCGCTCGCCACTGGTGCCAATAGCAGGGTCGGGGCAAACACCGTGAGCACCGCGAGCATGACTCCCAGCAGGCCCCCGAGGGCACGCAGCAGACGCATGGTCGCCAATCTAATGCCTCGCGAGGCGCGTGGACCCGTCCTGGCAGACTGGTGCCCACGATGCGTACTACGGATGCCTACAAGGACGCCTACACCGATTCCGACCGTGAACGCGTCGTCACCGAGACACCGAAGACGGCGGCGATCGTCGAGATTCCATCGTCGGAGCACCGGACCGACTTCGCGCGTGACCGGGCGCGGGTTCTGCACAGCGCCGCGTTCCGGCGTCTGGCCGACAAGACACAGGTGGTGGGCCCGCGCGAGGGTGATACGCCGCGCACGCGGCTCACGCACTCGGTGGAGGTGGCGCAGATCGGCCGCGGTATCGCCACCGGGTTGGGTGCCGACCCGGACCTGGTGGACCTGGCCGGGCTGGCGCATGACATCGGCCATCCGCCGTACGGGCACAACGGTGAACGCGCGCTCGACGAGGTGGCGGTCGACTGCGGCGGGTTCGAGGGCAACGCCCAGAATCTGCGCATCCTTACCCTGCTGGAACCCAAAGTGGTTGATGCCGAGGGCAACAGCGCCGGGCTGAACCTGACGCGGGCGGCCTTGGATGCGGCGACGAAGTACCCGTGGCTACGCCCGCCGGGCGGCGGAAAGTTCGGCGCCTACGTCGAGGACGCGAAGGCCCTGGACTGGGTGCGGGCGGGGGCGCCGCCGCGGCGGCGCTGCCTGGAAGCGCAGATCATGGACTGGTCCGATGACGTCGCCTATTCGGTGCATGACGTGGAGGACGGTGTGATCTCCGGGCGCATCGACCTGCGGGTGCTGGCCTCGCCGGGGGAGGCGCAGGTGCTCGCGGAGCTGGGGGTGAAGTCCTTCGGCGGGCTGGAGCAGGGCGCGCTGGAGGAGGCTGCCGCGCGCCTGGCCACGCTGCCGGTGGTCGCGGCCATCGGCCCGTATGACGGCACCTTGAGTGCGTCGGCGGACCTCAAACGGCTGACCAGCGAATTGGTGGGCCGGTTCGCCTCGGCCGCGATCGGCGCCACCCGTGAGGTGGCCGGGGATGGGGCACTGGTCCGATTCGAGGCCGAACTGACCGTGCCCGAGGTGGTGGCCGCCGAGGTGGCGGTGCTGAAAATGCTTGCGCTGCAATTCATCATGTCCGATCCGCGGCATATCGCGGGACAGGCCCGTCAGCGTGAACGGATCCATCGGGTGGCGCAGTGGCTGGCGGCGGGGGCTCCCGCGACGCTGGATCCGGTGTTTGTGCCCGCGTTCGAGGCCGCTGCGGACGACGCGGCGCGCACCCGGGTGGTGGTGGATCAGATCGCCTCGTACACCGAAAGCCGGCTCGAGCGGGTGGACCGCGATAGCCAGGGTGTGCAAGCCAGCTGGGCCTGACGGCGCGGTTGGCTAAGCTGACTCAGTGGCCGGCCGGATTCCTGATCGCGATGTCGCGGCGATCCGTGAGCGCACCCGGATCGAGGACATCGTCGGCGACTACGTTCAGCTCAAGCGCGCGGGTGCCGACTCGCTCAAAGGGCTGTGCCCCTTCCACGACGAGAAATCGCCGTCCTTTCATGTGCGGCCCAATCATGGCCAGTTCCACTGCTTTGGCTGCGGTGAGGGCGGCGACGCCTACACCTTCATCCAGAAGATCGAGCACATCACGTTTGTGGAGGCCGTCGAGCGGCTGGCCGACCGCATCAACTACACCATCAACTACGAGGGTGGCGGCACGGCCGCGCAACGTGACCGTGGCACCCGGGCGCGTCTCGTCGCCGCCAACGCGGCCGCGCAGGAGTTCTACGCCTCCGCGTTGGATTCACCCGAGGCGGCACCGGCGCGCCAGTATCTGACGGAGCGCAATTTCGATGGTGTCGCCGCCAAGCAATACGGTTGCGGATACGCGCCGTCCGGGTGGGACACCCTGACAAAGCATTTGTTGCGCAAGGGCTTCGAATTCAAGGAGCTCGAAGCCGCCGGGCTGTCCCGTGAGGGCCGCCGCGGTCCCATGGACCGGTTCCATCGGCGGCTGCTGTGGCCGATTCGTGCCAGCAGCGGGGAGACGATCGGCTTCGGAGCCCGCAAGATCTTCGAGGACGACACCATGCCGGGCAAGTACGTGAACACCCCGGAAACCATGTTGTACAAGAAGTCCTCGGTGCTGTTCGGTCTGGATCTGGCCAAGCGCGATATCGCCAAGGGGCATCAGGCCGTGGTCGTCGAGGGCTACACCGACGTGATGGCGATGCATCTGGCCGGGGTGACTACCGCGGTGGCGTCCTGCGGTACCGCCTTCGGTGACGAGCACCTCTCGATGCTGCGGCGTCTGATGATGGACGACTCCTACTTCCGCGGTGAGCTCATCTACGTGTTCGACGGGGATGCCGCCGGGCAGGCGGCCGCGCTGAAAGCCTTTGAGGGAGAGCAGAATCTCGCCGGCCAGTCGTATGTCGCGGTCGCACCGGACGGAATGGACCCGTGCGATCTGCGGCTCAAGTCAGGGGAGGGGGCGCTGCGGGATCTGGTCGCGCGCCGCACCCCGCTGTTCGCCTTCGCGATCCGGACGGCGCTGACGGATTCTGATCTGGAGATCGCCGAGGGGCGCGTGGACGCGCTGCGACGGTGTGTGCCGATGGTCGCCAAGATCAAGGACCCGACGCTGCGCGACGAGTACGCCCGGCAGCTCGCCGGATGGGTCGGGTGGGACGACGTGGCCCAGGTGCTCGCGCGGGTGCGTGAGGAGGCCGGTAAGGCGGCGAAGGGCGGTTCGGTGTCCCCGGACCGTCGTCCCCGTGGTTCTGAACCTGCCCCGGCGCCCAAGGTCGCCATGCCCGACGCCAAGGACCCCACGTTGTGGCCGCAGCGTGAAGCGCTCAAGGCCGCGCTGCAGTTCCCGGCCTTCGCCGGACCGGTGTTCGACTCGCTGACCCCCGACAGCTTCACGCACCCCGGATACGTGGCAGTGCGCACCGCGATCGAGACGGCTGGTGGCACCGGGGCGGGGATTGTCGGTGCGGAGTGGATCGACAAGGTGCGCCAGAGCGCGTCATCGCAGAACCAGGTGATGCTGATCAACGCTCTGACCGCCGAGGCCATCCAAGTGGACAACGATGAGCGGCTGCCCCGGTACATCGGCTCGGTGCTGGCCAAGCTGCAAGAGGTGTGGGTCGGACGGCAGGTAGCCGAGGTCAAGTCCAAGCTGCAGCGGATGTCACCGGTGGACAACGCCGACGAGTATCACGCGCTGTTCGGCGATCTAGTGGCGCTGGAGGCGTACCGGCGCAGCCTGGTGGAGCAGGTCAGCGGGGACGATCCGTCGGTGTAGCGGCGCGCTACTTGTTGTCGAGCTGGGGCTCGGGCTCCAGGATCATGGTCGTCTCATCGATCGGTGTGAGTTCCACCATGTGCGGATCGGGAGACAGCGAGTTGGCCAGGCGACGACGGCTGATCTCGATCAGCTTCTTGGTCGCGGGGCTGCCGGTGACGGCCTGATACCCGTTGACGATCTGCTCGTATCGGCGACGACCAGCCTTCGCGCCCAGCACGTAGCCAGCGGCCAGCACCAACAAAACCCGAATCACGAACCCTCCACCAACTAACGAAGTTCTCCCTATCCTGCCTGACGCACCTGTGAACGGCTGAGCCAGGACACTTCCTTGTGCCCGACTATGAGCGACAACACCCTGTGCACCCCGTCTTTGTCGCTCGTAGGCGGGCGATACGGCCTGGCGGCCGGTTTGGCTTTCACCCCTACCCGTAGGCTAAAGTCATGCCTCGGTTCGCGGTACAAACCGACGCGATCCGGATAGTCCCCTGTAGCTCAATTGGCAGAGCTTCCGACTGTTAATCGGACGGTTCTTGGTTCGAGTCCAAGCGGGGGAGCACAGCAAGTTTTGCGCCTTGAACTCCGTCTCCTTCTGGAGGCGGAGTTTTGCATTCACCGGCCAGCAGCAGCGTGAGCCGCCGCCGCAGGATCCCGGGCTGGACCGATGCGAATGCCGCGAGTGCGGCGAGCAGCGCGATGAATCCGAACCAGGGCGCGGAGGGCTGTTCGCCGGGGAGTGCAAACCGCACGAGACCTGTTAATGCGGCGAACCCGGCGACAAGCACCCACACTGTGAGCGGGCTCAGCGCTCGGCGTTGGCGTATCTCTATGAACCGCACCGCGGAGGACCGTACGTACGGATCAGTGGGCACCGCGCCGAAGTAGGAGGCGCGCAGCGCCTCGCCGTATGAGCTGGGCGGCACGCCCCACAGTGCCCACCGATACTCGGTGAGGCGTTCACTCTGGACACGGCTCATCAGCAGGCCAGCCGGGTAGGCGGCGAGCGCGAGCAGGGCGATGTGGAACGCGTAGGTGTAGCCATTGTCTTCCCAGGTCGCTACGTCTATGACTGCGAGGACGATGGCCATCGAGACGAACTGTTGCAGGGCATGGCCGACTGCCCGCCGTCGAGGCGAACCAACGAGTCCCTCTGCCCACCATTGCCAGAATGATCTTGCTGGACCCGCATTCTGCATGTTCAAACCATATGACATGTTGCTGGCTGCTGTGGCAATGTCGTTTCCTTGGTCGCGACAGGCAGTCGCACGAGAAGCCGCGCCGGGAAGGGGAGCTATGAACAGCGCCCGCAACGAAATCCTCATAGACGGCCTTGACGACTGGGTCGAGTTTTACCGCGTGCACTGGCTGGTCAAGCAGGCCAATCCCGATGCCGCCCTTGGAGATATCCAAATCGAGGCTCTCGACACGGTTCGTGATCTGGTGAGCGCTGGGCTGTACGAAATCGGGAAGGTTGAACGCGGAGTCGGTTTCGTCCCGTCGACTATCTCGCTCGACGGAGGCATTGAAGAAATCCGGTCGCAGTATGTCGACCACTACGGCGAAGAAGGCACCTGGGACTACTGCGCTTGGCTTAACCTCACCGACCAGGGGAAGCGGATCGCTGAGTTTCTTCTGTCCAAGGCCTAGGCAGCGGAAGTAGCTAAACGGACCAGCGCGGGCGATCCACCGCTCACTGGAGCTGTTGTGAACTCCTAGAACGGTGTCGTAGCCAATCTTGACGAGAAGTCTCGGAGAAGGTGACTCATCGTTGGCGGAAAGGTGAGGCCGGGGGCCAGATGGGCGGTCGCTCATGGCTTAGCTGAAAGTTTGCTCTTCTGGTGGACGATTGTCTGTCCGGGCCTGTACCGTTGTCTTCATATTCTTTGCTTGAACTTGACGGGGGCGATTGTGGCCAGGCACGAATTACCGGCAGAATACCTAAGATTAGGCGTAGACAACCGCGATCTTGCCACGCAACCCGTCGCGACCAAGCAGTTTCCTGCGCGCGACGCTGAGTCGCAGTCCGATGCAGCCAAGGAGAGCGGCCGACGTGTCGCTGCTTTCGCTGCTGGCTGCATTCTGGTAGTCGGTGCGGTCGCTGCGCTGCATAACCTGTACCGCAGTGGCGACGGCACCGCTGACCTGATCGGCTGGGCGGGGCTTTTGCTGCTGGCAATGACCGCGCTGGGTGGCGGGATCAAGCTTGCGTTGTGGGGAGCGAAGCCGGTGACCGATGCCGGATTCGCGGCCGCCAAGGCCAGGGTGCCTGAGCCGGTGCAGGCGGTGGCCGCGTCAGGGGTCGTCATCGCGGGGGCGTTGGGTATGTGGTGGGTGTTCCGCGGCGGATACTCCGGCTGGTGGCAGCACCTCACCGGCGAGAGCCGGTGGACGCTATTGCTCGGGGTTGGCCAGATGCTGGTGGCGGTGCTCGCTGGGGCCGCGCTGTTCACCGGAGGCAAGTACCTGACTGGTCTAGCCAAAGAAGTATTAACCGATGTCGGAGTGCTCTTGGAGCGTGACCGCACGTCAGGCAGCGGTGCAGCATCAGAGAGTGTGTGGCATCCCGGCCTGGTGGCTGCGCTTGTTGGGGGTGGTTTGGGGTTGGTGCTGCTGACTGCCGGGATCACTCCGCGGTTATATGTGTGGATCACTGGCCCGGATGTGCTTCCCGCGGTGGGTGCTATCGCCTTTGTGTTGTTGTGGGCGATCGGGTCCAATCTGGGGTGGTGGAAAGGCCTTGGCGGGCTCTACACCTGGGCCACCGACGCTTCGCAGAAGGCGGCTGCGACTGCGGGTGTGGTGTCGGTGTTGATGTTTTCGGCAAGTGGTCTGGGTTTGGGTTGGTTTACGCCTGCGACGGTTCCGGTGGCGCGTGCGGCGTGCCCGCCGGATTGTGGTGGGCCGAGCGGTAGTGATGGTCCGCCTGGGGGTGGGCAGATGTTTCAGCCGCCGAGCCAGGGTGGGCCGCAGATGCCGGACTATCAGGGCGGTATTAACCAGCCGCCGATGGATCAAAATGGCTCGGTATCGATTTACAACACTCAGGCACCCTCGGTCAGTAACAACGGCGCCAACGGGTTCAGTGGGCAGCAGGGTTCTCAGCAAGGCTGGGATCAGCCTGCGCACGGCACTCAACCCCCCGACTATCAGAACGCGACCCCGTACACGCAGGGACCGGGGCGGCCGAATCCGGATTTCAATCCAGGATCTCAAGGTGGCCAGGCCAATCCGGGCAGCAATGCGGGATCGCAAGGTGGTCAACCGAATCAGGGTGTGCAGCAGCCGGCGCAACAGCCGCAGCAGGCGCCCCGGAATCAGCCGCCACAGCAGAACACCGGCCAGCAGCCCAATCAGCGGTCGGATCAGCAGAAGATCGACGACCTGACGCGCCAGCTGCAGGAGAAACAGCAGCAGTCCAGCCAGGATCGGCAGCGTCTGGATGACCTGACCAAACAGCTGCAACAGAACAAGCAGAACCAGAAGCAGGACTTGCCGCGATTCCCGTCCAGGGACGACAAGAAGGACCGCGATCAGCAGGAGCAGCAGGACCGCGACGAGCAGTCCGGCAGTACAGACCTGGCGTCGCTTCTGCTGGGTGCGGCCTCCACGCGTCGCCGCAAGCAAGAAGATCAGGAGCGTGGCCCGGAAACGCAGGCACTCGGCCAGGACACATCGCAAGCGGCACAAAGCCTTCCGGGCGACATCCAGACCTACGTACAGTCCGGGCAGCAGATCGGCCAATCATCCGGACAGGCTGCCCAAGGCTTCGGATCGGCTACACAAGCCGGTGCCTCACTCGCGTCATCCGCACAGTCCGGAGCGGTGAACCCGCAAGACGCCATCACGCTGGTTCAGGGTGTCTCACAAGGCATCCAAGGCACCGCAGATGCCGTCAACGCGGGCTCGCAGATCGTGAAAACCGCTCAGGGAGAAGCCGATCAAGTCGCCCAGGCGGTCGGGGACGCTAACCCACAACTGAAACCGCAGACAGAACAGTTCATCCAACTCAACGACACCGTGTCCAAGGGCACAGAGGGTGTCGGACAGATCGCCAGCGGCGTCTCCCAGGTATCCGGAATGGTCAACACCGCTTCAAGTCTCGGCACATCCGGCATGCCCGACACCTCAGGTGCCACCGACGCACTCTCGGGCACTGCAACTGCCGTGGATGTCCCCAAACCCACGCCACCGTCACCGTCTGCGGGCAGTCTGTCATCGCTCCCCGGGGTGGGTGAGACCCAGACGCTGCCGCAGCAGCTGGCGCCGACATTGCAGCCCGATCAGGTGGATGCGTTTAGGGCTATTACTCGCCAGAATCTGGTGAACCAGCATGTGCCTGCCGACCAGATTGATCAGCGGGTCAACGATGCTGTGAAGCAAGCGCAAACCCCGCGGTTCATGCCCGATCCTGAACCGATGCGCACGCCCGGGGCGGTGCCTTTGGATAGGCCGCTTGGAGACCGGTTCAACGACGTGATGGGGCGCGCGAACGATCGGGCCTCTGATGATGTCGACGGGCTGGGGCAACTCGGCAAAAACCTCACAGGGCAAGGCGGCCCTGGTGCTCCTGGTGTAGCTGAATCGTGGAAAGACCTCGGGAAAGGCACTGGCGAAGCGGCTCTGGACGCGCTTTCCAACCCCGGTGGTGGCTTCGTCAAGGACGGTAAACGCCTCGTGGAGGAACCAGGAAACTTCATCGGGGACAAGATAATTGAAGCGCCCTTGATGGGTGCCACGCTGCCCTTTGGTGGAGAAGGTGCAGCCATAGGACGCGGCGCACTAGGTAAGGTTGCCCCCGGGGCCGAGGCGGCGGCTAGTCGTTTGACTGTCGATGAGGTCATTGCAAATCCGCAAATGCTCGCGGGCAAGACGCCGCAACAAGTTCAGGCCGCTCTCGGGGATGTACCTGGTTGGCAAGTGGAGTCATTGGGAAAGGGATCCCAAGCCGGCAATGGATGGGTCTTACGGCAATACAATGAGAAGGGGAACCCCACGGGTCCGCAGATTCGTTGGCATCCCGGTGGTGGGCATCATGGGCCTGATCCTTACTGGCGTGTTGTTGGTCCGCAGGGCGATCTAGGAGGGGTAATCCGATGACATCAGGTATCGACAACTGGCGTAACAGTTTCGTGGAGCTTGTTGCGCGAATGGCAGCTTCGCCGGAAATTCAGATCGGTTACCTACAAAAGCTTGGCGTGGGAACTGATGAACTGGCGCTTGAGTTCGACTCTTTGTATGTACCAGAACGGCTTTCGTTAAATGATCAGCAGAGTGTGTGTGCGCTCGACGTTGATCGTCTTTTGACCGCGATGTCAGAGGCTCCGGATGTCGGCCAGTGGTCGTATGAGGGGCTGCAGTCGGATGATCGATGGGCTGAAGTTCGGCTTCTCGCCGCCAAGCTCCTCACTTCCTTGAGAGTCCCCCAATGAGGCCGCCGGTCCGGTTCCGGCTACCTCGATGACAGCCACGTACGGAACTCGATGTGTTAACGAAGGCCGGTTAGGCAAAGGTCGGTGACTACTTGGTTCCTCCGTCATGAGCGTCTTGATGGTTCTCAAGGGAATCCCTCCGATCGGTTCGTCGATGCCTGAGGGTGATTGGTTCGCGCGTATCGAGCAGTCGCTGGAGCAGCATCCCCAAGACTGGGTTGCCGCTGCGACGCAAATGAGCGAAGACGATGCTTGGAGTTTGTTGTCATGGGCAGAAGTTGCTGCCAGCCATGTCGTTCGGACTAAGTCGCGTCGAACGCTCATAACTTCCGCGTTCGCGATGAGTATCGTCCTGCAAAGTGGTATCGACTGGCGCGAATGTTCACTGGTGGCGTCGCTTCTTCATCGCGCAGCCGACTTGTCAGACCTCGACTTTGCCGCCTGTGCTACAGAAGGCTGCGCGTTGGAGGGGGCAACAGGCGAGCAAGCGCTGCCATTACTGCTCGGCGCGGAGGCAAAAACTCCTTCGACTTATGTCGAGTCGGGCACGCAGAGCACCTTCTCGTTTACTCGGCGCGCTCCTGACTTCGACGTTCATGATCTCATGCGTCGGCTGGGTGTATCTGAAGGATGAGAACCTTTGGCATGCGCCCGCGGATGCTTTGACTTCTGTTCTGCCATAATCTATTACAGGTTTCGGCGCTATCCGGATGCGTGTCTACGTGTAGCTGATCTCAACGAGAAGCCGACCCACCGCCAGCGCGAGCGTAGGAGCATCAAGACCTCCACGATGTCTGCGCTACTTCCTGACTGCTCAATGAAGGCGCTCGAGGCTTGATAGCAATCAGAATCCGTTGCCGAACGATCCATTCCTGTCCAGCGCCACCAACCAGTTCCTGCCGCCTTACGGCCCAGAAGTCATCTCGGTGGTCCCCGACGGGAACGGTTCGACGCTGACATTCCTGGCCAGTCAATGGCTCACTGACCCAACCCGTGCGTACCGCACCATCCTGTACACCGTGAACATCAGCCCGTCTTAACAAAACGCAGGAGCACACCGATATCACAGTCGTGAAGCGAATCAGACACCTCACCATGGTCACTGCCGCAGCCGCCGGTTTTGTTCTGGCGCCAGCGAATGTGGCCCACGCCAAACCGGTCGGTTTCCCCGACGTATCGGGTTTCGTTTCGGCCAATCCGGCCGAATATCCTCTACCGCTTTCGCGTTCGACCGACGAGGCGGTGCGATTTTCGACCCCATTCGGATATACCTGCGACATGGGGCAAGGCCGGTTTATCCATTGCTACGGTAAGCAGCTTCCTGGTTATCGCAACCAAACGGAGTTACCTGATGTCTCTTGCGGACAGCAGGTAGGCACGGGCGCGGCTCCCGAACGTCCGGCCTATTTTCAGCCAGCCGGGTTTACTGCAGTGACCCTCATGACCCGGTCCTGTCGCAAGGACACAAGATCGAGTTTCGTGGAGAGTTGTGTGCGGTCGGACCCGATTTCACCGCGTGCAGGGACAACAGTCAGCCCGAACCCCGGGGTTTCGTACTGCGCCAGGACGGCAACAGCCATCTCTTCTAACTCCCATTGAAGAGCTCTGGCCTGACAAAGAGGTCGGGGGTTGTTGCGTGCTTTTTTGATGAGTCGTTGACTACGGCGCAGGTTTCGTCCCGTCCTTGGGATCGTTCGGCGGCCACACCGTATTGCGTATCGCCGGAAACCGTTGGTGCAGTTGCTTAATCAGCCGTTGCGCTTCGTAGATGTCCTTGCGCATGGCGGCCACGCGGAGTCGGTGGTGCCGGTGTGGGGAGCTGTGGCGCGGGGTATGTCGGATCAGGTGTTCGGCCTCGGCCATCGACTGCGCTACTTCGTCGACATGCTCGTAGAGCGCGACCAGCAGTGTCCGTGCTTGCGCCACGGACGAGTCCTCCGACACCACAACATGCTCTCATACTTATTTGCTCATCCTACTTTCTTGAACTCTGGGAAAATTGTGTACGGTCGTTCTGAAAACAGTGAGCTGATCGGAACCTCGTTACCAGCGGGTCCTTCATGTGAACGTTCTCCATCATTAATACAGCTTTTAGCTGGTAGCTATCGGGTGGCACTGCGATCGACGGCCCGGCATCTAGATAGCTACGTCGAATCCTTTCTGTTGCGTAGCGAAATAGTGGTACTGCTAGTACGGTAACTTGGCCATGGTTGCTAGCCGATGGCCACACGCAGGCGGTCTCGAGGCTGTCCGGGGGAAGGGGAGTAGGTGGTACGCGCCATATGGGAGTTCGAACATCCGCGCACACAGGTGTGGGACGCCATCACCGATCCAGACCAATGGCCGGTGAGCGTGCGGGGATTCCGCCCAGAGCTTGGCGCGAAGTTCGTCATCGGATCGATGCCGGCGGTGGGGACGGGATACGCGGGCACTCTGGAATGTCACGTTGTGGAATTGGCAGCGGGCGAATTCATCTCGGTTGATTCTTTCGCGCCCAAGAACTGTGGACCCGGTACCCATTGGCGGTTAACCGGCGAGCTGTATGAGCGCGACTGCGGTACGTCAGCGGTCACCAACATCTATGGGGTGGATACGCAGGATCCTGAGCAGCGGATCCTGCTGCACCTCGTCAGCCGCGTCATCTTCTGGATATACGGGCAGGCGGGGGAGGATTTGGACGAAATGAAACGGCCAACGCGCAGCCTCCCCAACGCGGTTCGATAGGCGACGAGGGTCACGTCAACGCTGCGTTCATCGCACGTGGCCAGAGCTATCCTGGAGATATGAAGCGACCACGAAATGTGGCGCGAACTCTCTGCTCGGCACTCATTGTCGGAGCTCTGGCTTCAGCGCCATTGATTTTGCCCAGCCCCGCAGCGGGCACCGCCCAGGCGACTGTCTGCGCCTCCGCCGGAAGCACCTCCCAATGTGAAGGTGTGCCCAGCTCGGCCTGGTACGGCTACGGCTATTACCCGCCCGGCGGGTACTGGGGAGCGCCCGGGTACCCGCCCCTTGCTGCGGGGGCGGGCATCCCGGTACGACCTATCCCTTAACGGCGTTGACGGCCTTCACGAAGACGTCGGACAGCTCGTTGCGGTCGACATCACCCATGCCCGACACCGACACGGCGTGGTGGTCATCGAGCTGAGCGGAGTAGGCGATCTGCACCATCTCCTTCTCCATGCCGGGCGCGCTGATCTTGATATTCGTTGACGTACCCGTCGTCTTCACGCCATCGATGGCAGGCGCGTCGATCTTCTCGCCGGTGCCCTCGGCCATGCCGGCGATCGACAGGCTGAACTTGTCGCACGCTCCACCGGTGGTGTCCTCGGGGATCGCGCTGACCGTCTCCATGGCCGCGGCGATGATCATCGTCTTGGACATCGGGTCGCCATTGCCCTTGGCGCCGGTAACGCCCTGCATGGACGTGCCGGTCACCTGAGGGAATGCGCCCAGCATCTTGTCGGCGCATTCCTGTGGGGTGAAGGTGGCCTTGTCGAAGATGCCCTTCATCTGATCGAGCATCTCTTGGGTCACCGTGGTCTTGGGCTGTACCTCGACGGTGTACCCGGCGGGGAACTGGTCCTTGATGGCATCGATCTTGGCGATGTCGAAGGTGCTTGCGGCCGCGGCGGAGGTGGTGGCGCTGCTGCTGGCCGAAGAGCTCGCGGACTCGTCCTTCTTGTCATTGCTCGAACACGCAAGCATCAGCCCGCCGGCCAACACCGCGGTGCCGAAAACAGTCAGTGAACGCTTCATATCGGTAATTCCCCTCTGAGCAGTGCGTTTTCAGCAACCTGGAAGTAGATTCATTCATCGTGGCACTCGACGGCTCTGCGGGATCTGCCGAACTACCGCATGAATTTGACCACACGCACCCGGACGTGTCCGGGGGATGGTTGCGTGCGGCCACGTTCGGCGCCATGGATGGCCTGGTTACCAACACGGCTTTGGTCGCTGGCGTGGGTGCCAGCGGACTGGACACTCAGGCGATCGTGCTGACCGGGGTCGCCAGCCTGGTGGCGGGCGCGTTCTCGATGGCGCTGGGCGAATTCACCTCGGTATCGACGTCCAATTCGCAGATCGAGCATGAGGTGGGCGTAGAACGTCGCGCCATCCAGCTGCACCCCGATGCCGAGAAGCAGGAGCTCATCGCCATGCTCGGCGATATCGGGCTCTCGCCGCAGACCGCGACCGCGGCGGCCGACGAGATCCACCAGGACGAGAACACGGCGGTGACGATTCACCTCACCCGAGAGCTCGGCATCAATCCCAACGACACTCCGTCGCCGTGGGTGGCCGCGATCTCCTCATTCGTGACGTTCTCGGTGGGCGCGGTGGTGCCGCTGATCCCATTCCTGCTGGGATTCGCGTCACTTCTGGCCGGTCTGGTCTGCGGAGGAGTGGGTCTGCTGATCGCCGGATGGGTCGCCGGGCGCTTCACGGCCCGAGCTCCGTGGCTGAGTGCCTTGCGGCAGTTGGCGTTTGGTGCCATCGCTATCGGCGCAACGTATCTGATAGGTCATCTGATCGGCGTCGCAGTGAATTAGCGGTGCGCCGGGCGAAGCTGAGAATGTCCTGAGAGTGGGCAAACCTGCTGGCAGAATTGTGAAGTGAATTTCACCAGGGTGCCCCTGAAACCCGATGAACTGGCTCAGGCGGCCGTCATGGCCGCGCTCACCGCCGCCATGGTCATCGTGGGGGTCGCCCTGCCGATTTTGGGCGCCGTGCAACTACTCGGTGCCGTACCCATGGGTCTGCTGGGATATCGCTACCGCGTCCGGGTGCTACTGGCCGCCGCCGTGGCCGGCGGTGTCATCGCGTTTCTGCTTGCCGGGCTCGGCGGTCTGATCGCCATGGGCAACTGCGTCTACATCGGTGGCCTTACTGGCGTCGTGCGCCGACGCGGACACGGCATGCCCCTGCTGACGGTGCTCGGGGTCATCTGTAGCGCGATCATTGCGGCGCTGGCGGTCGGTGCGCTGGCCCTGCTGGACCGCATGCGCAACCTGCTCTTCGATGCGCTGCGCGCCTCGCTGGAGGGCCTGTTCAAGATGATCGCTCACCTCCCGCATCTGGAAGTGGTCGGTGTGAACGCGACGAGCGCCATCGACTTCGCGATGCGCAACTGGGTGTGGTTCATCGGTGGCATCGTCTTTGTCTTCGTGCTGTTTAACGCGCTGTTCGGCTGGTGGGTGCTCTCTCGCGTGATCCAGCGCTTGGCGGTGATTCCCGATGTGCACCAGCTCGATCCGCCGACGCCGGCAGGTGCGGTGGGTCCGGTGCCCGCGCGCCTGCGGGATGTGCGATTCCGGTATCCGCGTGGTGAAGCCGATGCGCTGGCGCCGCTGTCGATGAGCATCGAGGTCGGCGAGCATGTCGCGATCACCGGTCCCAACGGCTCGGGTAAGAGCACCCTGATGCGCATCCTGGCCGGGCGCGAACCCACGTCGGGGGAGATCGAGCGGCCAGGTTCGGTGGGGCTCGGCGCCATCGGCGGCACCGCAATTGTCATGCAGCACCCGGAAAGTCAGGTGCTGGGTACCAAGGTCGCCGACGATGTGGTGTGGGGTCTGCCCGCCGACCACGACGTCGACATCGAGGGTCTGCTGCGCGAGGTCGGTCTGGAGGGGATGGGCGAGCAGAGCACCTCCTCGCTCTCCGGCGGCGAGCTGCAACGGCTGGCGGTGGCCTCGGCCCTGGCGCGCGACCCCGCGCTGTTAGTGGCCGACGAGATCACCAGCATGGTCGACCCGAAGGGGCGCGAGGACCTGCTGGGCGTGCTGTCACGGCTCACCGCGCAGCACCGGATGTCGGTGGTGCACATCACCCATTTCCAGTCCGAGGCCGCCGCCGCGGACCGTGAGATCGCCTTGCGCGCGGTCAACGGCAAGGTGGCGCGCACGGCGATACAGACAGTGCCGGTGCCCACCACGACGGCCGCGCGGCCCAATGTCGAGGCGCCCGTTGTTCTCGAGTTCGATTCGGTCGCCCATCAGTACGCCAGCGGAACTCCCTGGGCGAAAACGGCATTGCATGACGTGTCGCTGGCGGTGCACGAGGGCGATGGTGTGCTGATCCATGGCGGCAACGGATCGGGCAAGTCGACGCTGGCCTGGATCGCGGCGGGGCTCACCAAACCAACCTCGGGGCAGTGCCTACTGGACGGCAAGCCGGTATCCGATCAGGTGGGGTCGGTGGCCATCAGTTTCCAGGCCGCCCGCTTGCAGCTGCTGCGCAGCCGTGTGGACTACGAAATATCCTCGGCAGCAGGGTTTTCCGCCCGTGAGACCGATCGGGTGGTGCACGCCCTCGCCAGTGTCGGTCTGGATGCGGACCTGCTTAAGCGCCCGATTGATCAGCTCAGCGGAGGCCAGATGCGCCGCGTGGTGCTGGCCGGGCTGCTGGCGCGCTCACCGCGTGCCCTGATTCTCGATGAGCCGCTGGCGGGTCTGGATGCCGAGTCGCAGGCCGGTCTGCTGCGGCTGCTGGTTGAGGTGCGCGAGCGGGAAAGGCTCACCATCGTCGTGATCTCGCATGACTTCGATGGCATGCAGGAACTGTGTCCGCGGACCGTGCATCTGCAATCCGGGGTGCTGCTGGCCGAATCGGTGGGGTCGGGGAATCGCTCATGACGACGACACGTGCACCGCGCCGCCCCGTTGTACTGCTGCGCCCTGTCCCCGGTACCTCGCCGATCCACGAGCTGTGGGCCGGAACCAAACTTGTTGCGGTCTTCCTTATTTCGGTGCTGCTGACACTGTTTCCCACCTGGACGGCGATCGGCGCGGTGGCGGTGCTGGTGGTCCTTACCGCGTGGTTGGCCCGTATCCCGCGCGGTGCGGTGCCCACCATCCCGATCTGGATGGTGGCCCTGGTGATCGGTGGCAGCCTCACGGTGTTCTTCAGCGGCGGGCCGCCCTTCTGGCATATCGGCGGGATGACTATCGGGTTTCACGGAGTGCTGGCGGTGGCGCGCACCACCGCAGTGGCGGTTGTGCTGCTCGGTACGGGAGCCATGGTGTCGTGGACGACGAATGTCTCCGAGATCGCGCCGGCTGTGGCCATGCTGGGGCGGCCGTTGAAGGTCTTCGGGATTCCGGTCGACGAGCGCGCCGCCACCCTGGCGCTCGCGCTGCGCTCCTTCCCCATGCTGTCTGACGAGTTCCGGGTGCTCATCGCGGCGCGCAGGTTGCGTCCGCCGCAGGTGCGCGAGGGCAGACGCGGGTTGCGATGGGTGGCCGAGGTGGTCGACATGCTGACCGCCGCGATCACCGTCGCCCTGCGGCGTGCCTCCGAGATGGGGGATGCCATCACCTCGCGTGGCGGCACCGGGCAGATCGCGGCGCATCCGACGCGGCCGGGCCTGCGTGATGCGATCGCGCTGCTGATCATCCTTACGATCGGGACGGCGGTCGTGTTGTTCGAGGTGCTGTAGCGCGAGGCTTAGCGTTTGGCGGCGTTTAACGCCTTTGTTGAAGTGGTCCTTGATATTTCGATGGCAAGCCACGTCGTCGTCGGTGGGTGCCGCGTCGATGTCTGGTGCCCCAAGATGGCGTCAGAAGTTGCGTCTTCTGGGTGGTTGTCCACCACGGTTGGGCACCTTCGACAGACGATGCCGTCGGACTAGGCGTTCCTCGGGGCGAAGCTCGACGGTGAGCATTGAGTCGGCCGGTACCGGATTCATGACCGTCGCTACCTGTTCCGTCCTGTCATGATCTTGAATTTGCTGCTATCTCCATCTGGTCGATGTTTCATCCGCTGTGCTGGTAGATGGGTGGCGAGATCCAAGTTGTTTATCTCAGCTCATTGTATTTGCCCCATGTCTCGACAGTCGTGATATGCAGGCGTATTGTCCTCATCAACTAGTTGCCATACATGGCTGGAGGGGTCAGTGATGCGTGCAGAGTTGGACGAGAAGCCTATTGTTAGGGCGGATTCTGTCACCAATAGAGAGTTCGCTAAAACAAACTGGTCGGCGAGCGTCACGAGTCGCCGGGTCGCTGCGGCGATCGCGGGTGTGATCGTCGCAACGGGTGCCGTCGCAGGGCTGCACGCTCTTCATCGGGTCGGTGAAGGGGCGGGAGCTTGGCTTGTTTGGGCAGCTGAGTTGTTGATGCTGCTGATCGCTTTGAGCGGCGGGATCAAGTTGGCTGTTTGGGGGCGCCAGCCGATCATTTCGGCGATGTTCAGTGCGGTCGAGACTCGAGTCGGAGAGCCGACGCGGGCGGTACTCGCCGCCCTGAGTCTGCTTGCAGGTGCTGTTGGCACATGGTGGGTTTTCCGGGGCGGTTATCTCGCCTGGTGGGCGTCAGCGACAGGGCAGGGCACGTGGTCGATCGCGATGGGTGCGGGTCAGCTACTTGTGGCGGTCGTGTCGGGTGCCGCGCTGTTCACCGGCGGCCGGTATTTGTTCGGGCTTGCCCGAGAGGCGTTAGTCGATGCCGGTTTGGCTGGCGTGCGTTCCCGGCAGGGACGAGCCACCAAGCAAGATAGCCGGAGCTGGCACCCGGGGTTGGTGGGTGTTTTGGTGGCAGGCGCGGTTGGCTTGATCGCGCTGGCGGCCTGGCTCGCCCCCACGTTGGCGCCGGTGGTGACGGGACCGCAGCTCCTTACCGCAGCAGGGGCGATCGCGGTCATGCTTGCGGTGGCAGTGTGTTCGAATGCCGGTCTCTGGAACGGTCTTGCAGGCCTGTATGGGTGGGCCGCGGGCGGCTCGCAGAAGGCCAGCGCGACCGCGGGTGTTGTTGCGGTGCTGATGTTTTCCGCAGGCGGTCTGGGCTTAGGTTGGTTTACCCCGGCAACGGTGCCGCAGGCTCATGCTGCGTGCCCGCCAGATTGCGGTGGCAGCCCTGGCGGTAACGACGGTCCGCCCGGGGGCGGGCAGATGTTCCAGCCGCCTCAGATGCCGAATCAGATGCCCGACTACCAGGGCTCAAATTCGGGCATGCCAGGTCTGGACCAGAACAACGGCATCAGCATCTACAACCAGCAGCCCGCTCGGGGCGCGAATGCCTCGAGCCCAAGCAACAGCGGCTCGCCGCAGCAGGGGTTGTCGCCTGGACAGAACGCTGATGGCTCGTGGCAGCAGGCGGCCCATGGTGAGCAGATCCCGAACTATCAGAACGCCACCCCCTACACCCAAGGGCCCGGTACGCCGAATCCGGAGTACAACGGCGGGCAAGTCAACCCTGGCACTAATACGGGATCGCAAGGTGGGCAACCGAATCAGGGGATGCAGCAGTCCGCGCAACAACCGCAGCAGGCGGGGCAGCAGAACTCTGGGCAGCAGCCGAACCAGTCGTCGGATCAACAGAAGATCGATGACTTGACACGTCAGCTGCAAGATCGGCAGCAGCAGTCCGGCCAGGATCGTCAGCGTCTGGACGATCTCACCAAGCAGCTGCAACAGCAGAAGCAGAACAAGCAGCAGCAGCCGCCGAAATTCCCGTCGAAAGACAAAAAGAGGGACGACAAGAACGACGAGCAGGACCGCGACCAGCAGTCCGGCGATAACGATCTGACCGCGCTGTTGTTGGGTGCGGCTTCGACGCGCCGCCGCAAGCAAGATGAGCAAGAAGGACCGGACACCGAGGCGCTGGGGCAGGATGCATCGCAAGCGGTGCAAGGGCTTCCGGGCGATATTCAGACATATGTGCAGTCGGGCCAGCAGATCGGGCAATCATCTGGGCAGGCCGCTCAGGGATTCGGCTCAGCCGCCCAGGCCGGTGCCTCGTTGGCTTCCTCGGCGCAGTCCGGTGCGGTGAATCCGCAGGATGCGATCACGCTGGTGCAGGGCGCTGCTCAGGGAATCCAGGGCACGGCCGATGCGGTCAATGCGGGCAGCCAGATCGTGAAAACCGCTCAGAAGGAAGCTGATCAAGTCGCTCAAACGGTCGGCGATGTCAATCCGCAACTCAAACCCCAGGTCGAGCAGTTCACGCAGCTCAACGACCAAGCATCACAGGTCACCGATCTTGTGGGGCAAGGCTCCCAGCTCACCTCGCAAGGAGCTGGTGCGGTCCACTCGGTCTCTAGTCTCGGCGCAGGTGGGGTTCCCGCTGATCCCGCATCTGGACTTGATGATGCGGCGACAATTCCAGATGCCTTGTCCAGGGCCACTAACAGCACCGATCTCGTCAATGCGGCTACCGATCCGACAAGCGGCGTGGTGGACACCCGCTCACTGGCCAGCATGGTTGTCGACGCGATGGGCCAGGACCCTTCGCAAGCGAATACCGCCTTCGCAGATATTGGGTCGGTCTTGGCGCAGAACAGTCCCGCTGATGCGGATCGTTTCACCAATGACGTTGTCGAACAGGCCTCAGCCAACCCAGTTCTGTCGACCAGTGCTACTGGGATCGCGCAGGGCTGGAAGCATGCTGGATACAAGACGCTGGTTAACAATCCGCTTCTGACGGTGCGTTGGGAATCGACAGTGAGCCCGTGGACCAACCAAGGCGGGTTTAGCCAGAGCTTGGTTGACGTCCTTAAGGGCCAGGGGATTGAGGTGGCACCGCAGATCAATCGGGCACCTGCTGGCGGTGTCAGCAAGGCTCCTGGGCTTGTTCCACAGAAATACACCACTAAGAACGGCAATCTCGCACGAGATGCGATTGCTAACCGCCTACAAGGGCAGGGTTACGACATCACCAAAGAGGTGCAGGTGACCGCTGACGGCACGCGAACTCCACTGCAGCCCGGTGAGAAAGCCGCGCCGGGTTCGCGTGTCGTCGACATACAGGCCGACAAACCTAACCCCGCCGATCCGCGCAATGCTCAACGCCTGGATGTCGAGTCCAAGGCGGGGGCGCAAGGCCCCAGCAAGACCAACGTCGCCCAGGCGGTGAAAGACGGTGAGCGTATAGCCGACAACAAGCTGTTACGCGGAGCAGGTCAAGCGCTCGAAGATGTCGGCAAGGTCGCGCGCCCCATTGGGGTGGTAGTCGATGCGGTGCAGCTCGGCGAGGCGTTCCATCAAGACGGCAATCGTATCGGCGAGAACACGGTGCAGGCCGGCGCCAACCTGGCCGGTGGTGCGGCTGGGGCGTGGGCTGGCGCCGAAATAGGTGCCTCGATCGGATCCATAGTCCCCGGAGCCGGCACCGTTGTGGGTGGGATTGTCGGCGGTGTCGTTGGCGGCGTGATCGGCAGCGGTGCTGCCAGCAAGGCCGTTGACTGGGTCAAGAGCCTGTGGTGATGGGATATCAATATGTTCAGATTTTCTCGTCGCGCTGGCAAGGACGAACCTGGGCGGCATCGTGGCCGTTTGCTTGAGCTACTGGTGGACTATCCGCCGTATCTGACGCCGTTCCCGGGTCAGCCCCGCGCTTTGAGTCTGGCGCAGTGCGAGGAGAACCTGCATTACCTTCTCGAGCAGCGCCCGCGGCGGCTTGAGATCGTGGCGAACCTATTGCGGCAGTTCGATATCGACCTGTCCGCGGGCTTGTCCGCCGATGATCCGCGTCCATTCCTAGAGTCACTGGATGTCTGGGCACGCGCCCATTGGCCCGCCGCGTACAGCACCGCGTTCTCGGCTGACAGAAGGGTTTGGCTGCCACGCCTCAAACAGGGCGAACACATCGTCCTGGCGATGCTCATGGATATTGCCATCGTCTTGGGCGAGGTTCTGACAGGTAAGCGCCCTGACTACCAGTGGCGACTTGATCTCGCCCCGGAGAACTGTGACATGGACAGCTACCGGCGTGTAGTTATGGCCAAGAACCCTGAAGATCCGCGCTGGACACCTGTGTCGCTTGACTTCGAATTCGAATGCATCAACAGCTTCGATGAACTCGGTCGCGACGTGCCAGGTGGTTATCCACTCGGATACACGACCATTGCGGCAATCGAGGGCGGCTACGACCCTGTTAGCAACCAGTCGATCGATGCCGTCACAGCTGAGACTTCTGCGTCCCGCGATCCACACGTCTATGACAAGGCGGAATACCATGTCGATGCCCTTGTGCACGACTACGGTTTCGACCTGGATCAAGCCGACGAACAAGCTGCTGTGCCGGGCGCACTGTTCTTCGGCTGGCTTGCGTCACGTGACTTGCTCAGCAAGAGCCAGCTCAAACACTTCCGCAAGGAGATTGCCGCTTACAAGACGGCTCGCTTGGCGGCACCGGCTCTTTGGGAGCTGTTTGACCGTTCGTTGATCGACTACATGCTCGATGAGAAGGCTAACGCATTCGCGCGCAACTACTTCGGTAGCGCAGAGAACGGCTACTTCAGCGACCTCACTGCGACCCTCGCCCCAGATTTGCCATCGTGCTTTCACGTGCCTTACACCTTGGAGAACCAAGCACGCATTGATGCAATCCTTGACCAGCGCTACTCGCAGTGGGCAGATGGCCACTCATTGGACTAGTC
Source organism: Mycobacterium sp. D16Q16 (assembly GCF_002013745.1). Lineage (NCBI taxonomy): Bacteria > Bacillati > Actinomycetota > Actinomycetes > Mycobacteriales > Mycobacteriaceae > Mycobacterium > Mycobacterium sp. D16Q16. Next base: position 48,879 of record NZ_MAEY01000001.1, on the reverse strand, counting down.
GGAGCTCCAAAACAGGTACGAGAGCGCTCTAGAGTGCTGTAGCGGCGCTACCGCTCAATCGCCTTATTCGCCGCCTGCTGCGCCTGTTGTAACGCGGTCTGCACATCGAGGCGTCCTAGGAACATCTCGGCGAAATACGGCTTCAGCGCGGCGAATCCGGCTCCGAAGCCTTGCCCGCCCGGTGCGGCGATCTGTGCACCGTTCAGCACCTGGAAAAACGGGGCGACGTCGACGCCACGGGCAGTCCAATGCTGGAAGTACGGCTCACGCGCACCCAGCACGGCGGGGATCGCCGAGCCGCTGCGGCCCAGGAAGACGTTGCCGTCGGTGCTACCCATCCAGGCCAGCACCCGCTGGGTGGCCTCGGGGTGGGGCGAGAACGAATTGGCGGCGGCCACAATGCCGTTGGTGACGCTGACCCGCCCCTCGGGCCCGGCCGGCATCATTGCCACACCCCACGGGAAGGTGGCGTTCGCCTGGATCTGGGCCAGGTTGTAGGTACCCGATTGAAACAGCGCCATCCGCCCCTGCAGGAACTGGTTGCGCGAGAAGTCGTTGTTGGCGTTGGTGTCGGCGGCCGACGGCGCCACCTTGTCGACGTTGATGAGGTCGACCAGGTACTGGAAGGCCATCTCGGCCCGAGTGTTGGCGAACGCGAATTTTTCGCCGGTCTGGAAGACGGCCCCCGCCGATCCGAGGTAGTTCAGGTAGATGCCCTGTAAGTCGTTGGCGGCGTTGTAGGCCCAATGCCCGGGCCCGGTGAGCCGGTGCAGCATCGGGCGCAGGGTATCGACGGCAGGGTCGGGGTCCCACCGCAGCTCCGCCAGGTCGGCCGGGTCCACCTGCGCCTGGTCGAGAAGATTCTTGTTGTAGTACAGCGCAATCCCGGCGTCGCTAAGCTGCGGAACACCCCACAGCTTGCCGCCGCGGGTGAACTGGGCGACGACCGACGGATCCCAATCCTCTTGCGAATCAACAGAGACGAGGTTTCCGGTGTCGGCGTAATCGGACAGGTAGGCGTTGCTGAGCCAGAAGATGTCGTCGGCGCCGTGCCCGGCCACATCGGTGCGCAGGCTGTTGAAGTAGCTCGCATACGACGTCACTGTGACGGCGACCTGGATCTCGGGATCGCGGCGGGTGAACTCGTCGAATGAGCTGCGGTAGGCCTCGGCCACCCGCTCATCCCACACCCGGACCGTGACGACCGTTTTCCCCTGCGGTGTCTTCGGAATCCCGAGCCATCCCGCGATGCCGAACAGCAGCAGGGCGACCAGCCCGAGGGTCAGCGCGGCGCGGGTGGAGGATTTCACTACTTGAGTCCGCTCAACGTGATGGACCGGACGATGTACTTCTGGAACGCCACAAATAGGATCACCAACGGCACGATCGCCACGGTGGTCGCCGCCATCACGATGGGCCACTGCGCGTTGAACTGGGATTGCAGCCCGGCGGTCGCTACGGTGAGCACCCGCCAGTTGCTTCCGCTGGTGATCACCAACGGCCACATGAAGTTGTTCCACTGCGACACCACGGTGATGAGAGTCAGCGTGATGAGGATGGGACGGCTGACCGGCACCACCACATGCCACAGGATGTCGAGCGTGTTGGCGCCATCCAGGCGGGCCGCGCGGATCAGGTCATTGGGAATGGTGCGGAAATGCTCACGCAGCAGGAAGATCGCGTAGGGCGATCCGAACATGAACGGGATGACCAACGCCCAGAACGTGTTCCGAAGACCCATCTGCGTCAGCATCAGATACATCGGCACCACGGTCACCGTCGCCGGAATCATCAGCGTGGCCAGATACACCCAGAACAGTCCGTCGCGCCCCGGGAACTGCAGTCGCGCAAAGGCATACGCGGCCAGCACCGAGAACGTCAGCTGGCCGATCACGATGATGGCCGTCATCAACACCGTCACCAGCGCGGCGCGCCCGAACCCTGCGTCGGCCAATCCGGTGTAGTTGGCGACGGTGAAGGGATTGGGCGGTGCCAGCGGAGAATCGGTCGCGAATTGTCGCGTCGACTTCAGCGATGCCGACAGCGCCAACAAGAACGGGCCCAGCGTGAGGAGCGCGCCAAGGCTCAGCAGCAGGTAGACCGCGCCGTTTCTACACCAGGTCATAGCTCACCCGCGTCCGGAAGTAGCGGTGCTGAATCACCGTGACGGCGACCAAGATCAGAAACAGGATCAGCGACATGGCGGCCGAGCGTCCCACGTGGGCGGACTCGAACGCCTCGGCGTACACGCGGTGTGCGGCCAAGTCGGTGCGGTTCTGCGGGCCACCGCCGGTGAGTGCGTACACGGTGTCGAAGGTCTGCACCGCGCTCACCACTCCGGTGACCAGGACGAAGAAGAAGGTGGGCCGCAGCATCGGCAGGGTGATGCGGCGGAACCGCTGCCAGGCCGTCGCACCGTCCACCCGGGCCGCGTTGTGCACATCGCCGGGGATGGCCAGCAGACCCGCCATGAAGAACAGCGCCACGTAGCCGACGTTCGTCCACACACTGACCGCCGCCACCACCGGCAGCGCCAAGGTGGGGTCGGTGAGCCATTCGATGCGCTGCCCGAGCAGAGCGCCGATCGCTCCGTCGGTGGGTGCCAGCATCCAATGCCACAGCACGCCGATGGCCAGGGGCGCGCAGATCCACGGGATGACGTAGATGGTCCGGAACAGCACGGTGCCAGGCAGGCCGCGTACCAGCAGCGTCGCCGCCAACAGTCCAAGGGCCGTCTGCACCGGGATCACCAGCGCCACAAAAAGCAGCGTCACCAGCAGGGAGTGGCCAAAGGCGCCGTCGGTGAGCACCGAGCGCCAGTTGTCCAGGCCGATGAATTCGATGGGGCCCAGCAGATCCCAGCGGCACAGGCTCAGCCACACCACAACGAGGATGGGCAACAGCAAAAATGCGGTGACGCCGAACAGGCTCGGGGCCAACAGCCCATATGCGAGCGCTGTCTGCCGGGAGCGTGTCACGGGGACATTAAACCGTGGACGCCACCGGTAGCGTTGAGCGCGTGACTCGGTCCGTAGATCCCGATTTCCTGGCGCTGCCTCGCGCCGAACTCGCCGACGCCGCCCTGAACGCGGCGCGCGCCGCCGGTGCCAGCTATGCCGACCTGCGCATCCACCGGCTGATCAACGAGGAGCTGGTGCTGCGCGACGAGCAGGTCGAGACCGCGGTATCCGGACGCACCATCGGTTTGGCGGTGCGGGTGATCGTCGACGGTACCTGGGGATTCGCCTCACATGTGCAGCTCGACACCACCGCCGCGGCCGACACCGCACGCCGGGCCGTGGCCGTCGCCCGCGGGCTGCGCAGCCTGAACCGCGAGCGCGTCGAGCTGGCCGATGAGCCCGTCTATGCCGACGTGCAGTGGGTGTCCGAATACGAGATCGATCCGTTCGGGGTGCCGCAGGCCGACAAGATCGCGGTGCTGCAGGAGTATTCGGGGCGCCTGCTGGCCTCCGACGGGGTGGACCACGCCTCGGCGACCCTGACGGCGGTCAAGGAGCAGACCTTCTACGCCGACACCTTCGGCTCGTCCATCACCCAGCAGCGGGTCCGGGTCATGTCGCAGCTGGACGCCATCGCCGTCGACGCCGCCACCGGGTCCTTCGAGACCATGCGCACCCTGGCCCCGCCGATGGGCCGCGGCTGGGAGGCCATCGGCAGCGACGGAGTGTGGGACTGGAGCGCCGAGCTGCGCGAGATCCCGGAGCTGCTCACCGAGAAGGTGAAGGCGCCCAGTGTGGTCGCCGGCCCCACCGACCTGGTGATCGACCCGACCAACCTGTGGCTGACCATCCACGAATCCATCGGCCACGCCACCGAATACGACAGGGCCATCGGCTACGAGGCCGCGTACGCGGGCACCTCGTTTGCGACCCCCGACAAGCTTGGCATCATGAAGTACGGCTCGCCCGTCATGAACGTCACCGCCGACCGCAACGAGGTGCATGGGCTGGCCTCGGTCGGATACGACGACGAGGGGGTGGCCTCGCAGCGCTGGGATCTGGTGCGCGACGGCATCTTCGTCGGCTATCAGCTGGACCGGGTGTTCGCGCCCCGGCTGGGGCAGGAGCGTTCCAACGGCTGCTCGTACGCCGACTCGCCCCACCATGTGCCGATCCAGCGGATGGCCAACGTGTCGCTGCAGGCGTCCCCGGATGAGCGCAGCACCGATGATCTGATCTCCGGCGTGGAGGACGGCATCTACATCGTGGGCGACAAGTCGTGGTCAATCGATATGCAGCGCTACAACTTCCAGTTCACCGGGCAGCGGTTCTACCGCATTCGCGGCGGCAAGCTGGACGGCCAGCTGCGCGACGTCGCCTACCAGGCCACCACCACCGATTTCTGGGGGTCGATGGAAGCCGTTGGCGGCCAATCGACCTGGCGGCTGGGCGGAGCGTTCAACTGCGGTAAGGCCCAGCCCGGACAGGTGGCGGCGGTGAGCCACGGCTGCCCGTCGGCGCTGTTCCGCGGCGTCAACGTTCTGAACACCAAGCAGGAAGGTGGTGCCGCGTGATTCCCGCACAGCAGATCGCCGAGGATGTCCTGGCTGAGGCCGCGCGGCGCGGCGGCGCCGATGACACCATCGTCTTGATCCAGGACAGCAGCGAGGCCTCGCTGCGCTGGGCGGGCAGCTCCATGACCACCAACGGCGAGTCGATCAAGCGCGGCATCGCGGTGGTATCGATTCTGCGGCAAGGAGATCAGACCCGGGTCGGCTCGGTGCTTACCGAGGACGCCGATCCGGCCGCGCTCGCCGATCTGGTGGCAGCCAGTCAGGCCGAGGCCGCGGCGGCGTCTCCGTCCCGCGATGCCATGCCGTTGCTCGGACCCGGCGAGGGTGCGGGGGAGAGCTGGGACGCGGCGATCTCACCGACCAGCGCCGACGTGTTCGGGTCGCTGGCCGCCGATCTGTCGACGGGCTTCGACGGCCCCGACACCCTGTACGGATACGCCCGCCATGAACGTCAGACCACGTTCCTGGCCTCGTCGACCGGGCTGCGCCGCAGGTTCACGCAGCCCACGGGCCAGGTGGAGATCAACGCCAAACGAGGAGTGGGTAGTGCCTGGGCCGGGGTGTGCACCCCCGAATTCGTGGATGTGCCCACCGAATCGCTGCTGCGCCAACTCAATGAACGGCTCACGGCTGCCCAGAATCAGATCGAGCTCAAGGCCGGTCGCTACGAGACGCTGCTGCCGCCGTCGGCCACCGGCGACCTGATGCAGTACCTGGTGTGGACGATGGGCGGGCGCGGCGCGCATGAGGGCCGCAACGCCTTCGCCGGGCCCGGTGGCACCCGGATCGGGGAGCGGCTCACTGAGCTGCCGGTCACGGTGTACTCGGACCCGTCGTACCCGGGGCTGGAGAGCAGCCCGTTCGTGGCCACGCCCATTTCGCGGGAGTCGTTGTCGGTCTTCGACAACGGCGTGGGCATCGAGCGGGTCGACTGGGTGCGCGACGGTGTCATCAACGCGTTGAGCTACTCGCGCGCCGACGCCGCCGAATTCGGTGCCGCCCCCACGGTGGGCGCCGACAACCTCATCATGACCGGCGAAGGCAGCGCGACGCTGGAGGAGATGATCGCCGCCACCGAGAACGGGCTGCTGCTCACCACGCTGTGGTACATCCGCGATGTGGACCCGACGACGCTGCTGCTGACCGGGCTCACCCGTGATGGCGTGTACCTGGTGCGCGACGGCCAGATTACCGGCGCCGTCAACAACTTCCGGTTCAACGAGAGCCCGATCGATCTGCTGCGACGGGTGACGCAGGTCGGCGTTACCGAGTACACGCTGCCGCGCGAGTGGAGCGACTACGCGACGCGCCAGGCCATGCCGGCGTTGCGGATCCCGGACTTCCACATGTCCTCGGTCAGCGCCGCACAGTAGGTCGCTCCCAGCACCTCCACAGAACCTTCACAAAAGGCTCCAGCGATCACCACAACCGTCAAATAGGCTGTTCATGTGCCCAGTCAGCGAAGAATCTTGGTTGTCGATGACGAGCCCACGATCTGTGCGTCCATTTCCGCGCGGCTGCGCGCGGAGGGGTATGCCGTAGACACCGAGGACAACGGCCTGGACGCGGTGCGGCGTTGCCGCGAAAACCCGCCGGATCTGATGGTGCTGGACGTCATGCTGCCCGGGCTCGACGGCCTGGAGGTCTGCCGCCAGGTGCAGGCGCACGTGCCGATCCCGGTGCTGATGCTCACCGCGCGCGGCACCGAGACCGACATGCTGGTGGGCCTGGGCGTGGGTGCCGACGACTACCTGCCCAAGCCGTTCAGCATGCGGGTGCTGGTGGCCCGGGTGGCGGCGCTGCTGCGGCGCACCGAACGGGTCGCGGCATCGAGCACCGATGTGCGGGTCGGGCAGGTGCGCATCGATGTGTCCGAGCGCCGCGTGTACCACCGTGACGACGAGGTGCACCTGACCCGCACCGAGTTCGATCTGCTGGCCTATCTGGCCGATAACCCGCGGGTGGCGATCAGCCGGGAGCGCCTGCTCGATCAGGTGTGGGGCTGGAGTGAGGGGCTGCCGTCGGGGCAGCGCACCGTCGATAGTCACATCAAGGCGTTGCGCCGCAAGCTCGGCCAAGAGCTGATCCGCACGGTGCACGGCATCGGATACGCGTTGGAGGTACCGCGATGAGCCCACTGCTGGAACTGCTGCCGCGACCACTGGATCCGTTGCGCTCCTTCAAGTTCAAGACGGCGGTGCTGGTGGGGGTGGCGCTGCTGATCGCCACCTGCCTGCTCTGGATCACCGCCGAATGGAAGCTGCGGTACGCGCTCACACTGGCGTTGTTCGTGTCCTTCGGGGTGACGTGGTTCCTCGCACACGGCATGACCTCGCCGCTGCGCGATATGACGGCGGCGGCGCGTTCGATGGCCCACGGCGACTACTCGCGCCGGATTCGTTCGACCTCTCGCGATGAAGTGGGCCAGCTGGCAACGGCTTTCAATCACATGGCTGCCGAGCTGCAGTCCGCCGAGAATTATCGGCGCGAGTTAGTCGGCAATGTCTCGCACGAGCTGCGCACACCGATCACGGCGCTGCAGGCGGTGCTGGAGAACATTGTCGACGGAGTAGCCGAGCCCGATCCGGCGACGCTGAAAACCGCACTGGCGCAGACCGAACGGCTGGGTCGGCTCGTGGACGACCTACTTGACCTGTCCAAACTCGAGAACGGATCGGTTCCGGTGCAACGCGAACCGTTCGGGGTGCGCGAGTTCGTCGACGGGGCGGTGGCCGAGGCGAAGACCACCGGACGTCAGGTGCGTTATCACGTGACGGTCGAGCCGTTCGACCTGCAAGCCGTCGCCGATACCGCCCGGCTGCATCAGGTGGTGGCCAATCTGCTGGACAACGCCTCGCGGCACAGCCCGCCCGGGGGTCAGGTGTCGGTGTTCGCGCGCACCGAGAACGACGCACTGCTGCTGGAGGTCGCCGACACGGGGCCCGGTATCGCACCGCATGAAAGATCACGAGTGTTTGAACGATTCACCCATGGGGGGTCGCGCGACGGTGGCACCGGTTTGGGGCTGGCCATCGCGCAGTGGGCCGTCGATTTGCATGGCGGCCGCATCGAAATCGTGGACGCGCCCGGCTGCCGGGTGCGCGTCACGTTGCCGCAGTTCGACAACGAGGAGGGGAATTCATGACCACAGGTTCGATAGTGCCGCCGCCATATCCGATTCCGGGGGCGCCGGCCGAGGCTTCAGTGCCGCCCGTGCCGCGCCCGCCGGTGCCGATCTTCGGGCCGCCGACGCGGTTTCTGACGGCCTGGCCCCGGGACATCCGCTCGAAGATGACGCAGGGTGCGCTGCTCAGCGGTATCGGGGCGGGTCTGGTGGCGGCGCTGTGCTGGCGCTCCTCGCTGCCGGGGCTGGGCTGGACGCTGACCGCGTTCGCGGTGGCCCTTGCCGCCTTCGCGACGCAGAAAGTGCAGTGGACGCCGACGCGTATCGGTGCGCTGGTGCTCGCGCTATGCCTGGCGGTGGTGCCGACCGTGCGGGATGCGGGATGGCTTGTCGCGCTGTGTGTCCTGACGTCGGGGGCCTTGTTCCTCTACGCACTGGCTCCCGCGCGGACGTGGACGGGGCTGGTGTACGGACAGTTCGTAATGCTGAGGGGGCCGTTCCGGGTGGCGGGGTGGATGCGGCGCGGCACCCGCACGATGTCGCGGGGTCGCAAGATCAACCCGGACCGTGCGGCCATCGTCGTGCTGATCACGCTCGGCTTGGTGGCGGCGTTCGGGGCGCTGCTGGCCGACGCCGATGCGCGGTTCAAGGCGTTGATCAGCGGGGTCTTGCCGTTCGTGTCCTTCGGGGATGTGCTCGGGCGGGTTGTCGTCGGTGTGCTGGTCGGCGGGTTCGCCTTGGGTGCCATTTACGTGCTGTCTAGGCCGCCGAGCTTTGACCGGTTGGCACCGACGGAACCCAAGAAGCTGCCGCGCTGGGAGTGGAGCCTGCCGCTTGCCGCACTGAATCTGCTGTTCATCGCGTTCGTGGGCGTGCAGATCTCGGTGCTGTTCGGGGGAGATGAGCACGTGCAGGTCACTGAGGGGTTGACCTACGCAGAGTATGCGCGCCAGGGCTTTTGGCAGCTGCTGTTTGTCACCATCCTGGTGATGGGCGTCATCGCGGCGGCGATCCGGGTCGCGGGGCGCGAGGATGCCCGCGACCGGCTGTACCTGCGGGTGCTGATTGGTGGGCTGTGCCTGACCACGTTGGTGATCGTGGCCTCGGCCATTCACCGGATGTCGTTGTACGAGAAGGCCTACGGGTTCAGCGTGGAGCGGCTGCTGGTGCGCTGGATCGAGCTGGGCATGGCCATCGTGTTGGTACTGATCCTGGTGGCGGGGATTCGGATGAGCGCGCGGTGGCTTCCTACTGCTGTGGTGGCAGTCGGCGCGTTCGGGATGCTGGGGCTGGCGATCTTCAACCCGGAAAGCTACATCGCGCAGCGCAATGTCGAGTTCTTCCAGCAGACCGGCAAGATCGATCAGTGGTACATGGGGAGCTTGTCGTCGGATGCATTCGCGGCGACGAAGTCGCTGCCCGAGGATGTGCGGGACTGCGTGCAGGGCAAGATTGCGTATCACTTGCGGGACACGGCGCCCTGGTACGAGTACAACGTGAGCCGGGCGAAGCTGAGGTCTGCTGAGGTCAAGCCGACCTCGTGCAACGTGGACTACGACCACAGGTGACCTGGGTTCCCGGGGCGTGGCGGGGGATCGGCTAGAGTCGTGACCTGCTGGGGGCGGTAGCTCAGTTGGTTAGAGCCGTGGACTCATAATCCATTGGTCGCGGGTTCGAGCCCCGCCCGCCCTACTTTTAGAGGCTATTTTTCAAGATTAGATTTATGCGGGCCGGTTGGCTTGTGTCCAGGTGTCCCGCACCGTGCGCAGCGCGTCCCTCGCCGTAACCGTGAGGCGTGTTTGGCTGGCGGGCTGGCCCAGCTATTCGGTTTGCGTGGGCGCTTTCGTGAAGTCGTTCTGGGCTGGTGACTGGTTGGTCGACCATCGCGCCGGTAGAGATCCTCGGCCGCGGCGCCTGTCCGGCCGCTATGAGATTTTGGCGACGACAGCTCTCCTGAGCAGCCGAACCGCACATCACAACCGGCGAAGAGTGCGAACCATCTTTACTGGTATCAAGGCGATCCGCCAGTACTTAGTGCCCAATGGATGGGGTCGCTCCCAGTGCGATCGTTATCCCTCCGACGGAAGTTCACCGCGTCTAAGCAGGGCGCGGCCAGCGGTGAGCGCCGAGTGGATCATGGGGGCAGTAGTCGCTATCGACGCTTCGCCGCGTCGGCGGACAATGCTGATGAAGAGACCCTCTTCTTTCCCATCTACGATCGCTCCGTGTACGAGGAATGGCTTCAGTTCTTCGGGCTGGGCCGGCACGATGACCAAAATTAGTCCGAGCTCCCCGGTTCCGATGTGCTCGATTGACAGGCGATCAGGCGGGGGATAGAGCCGATGTTCGACCGCTTGTTGGTAGCGCCGAAGGAGACGACCGCTGAGCGGAACTGGGCAAACACGATGGATTACTTCCCCTCCAGGGATCTTCTTCCCAGCCATTCCGATCACCAGGATTCCCCCAAGTTCAGAGTTCGCAAATTTGGCAATCGATTGGGCTAGCTTGATCTGCCCGAGTCCGGTGTTGAGGTCGAAGTTCTGGCTCTTTACCTCCAGCCACTGGCTCTCCGATTGACCGATGAGAGCGCGCGCGTGGCCCGCCCGAAGGAGATTGACGGCGATTTCTTGGGTAAGTCGTCTGGTTTGTCCGAATGCCTCGACAAGCGCGATGGCGTTTTCGCCCAGCCGATAAAGATCGTCGAGCTTCCGTCCGCGGGTGTTCATTTTTGCCACCGCACTCCACCACCATGGTGGGGATCGATAATGATCATTCGCGTCGACTTTGATCAGTCGACCGCGGTTGCGTTCGAACAGCGGCGCGAGAATCTTCTCTAGCACCTGGGAGCCGGCGGCGTCTGCGTCGAAGTACACGTCCTCGTCTTGGCCGTCGCTCGGATCGAGCGCACTAACCTCGTCCCAAATCCATTGACCGGTCGAGAAGGTGAAAGACAGAGCCAGTGTGTCATCGACAAGGCGGAAGGTGATGGGCTCGATTGGGCTCTCTTCGTCGTCAAAGTAGCCTTCGTCGTCCATACTCAGCTCGAGCCTCGGGTCGTCGCAGCCCGCGCTGGTCTCGCTCCTCATCACGCGCTGAAGTTCGCTCGCGGAAGAGTCCTCTAGGTCGGCGACTCGCCCAACAAAGACGTCCGTGTACACCGCGTTCTTGCGAAGCTTGTCGCCGAAGTACCAGCCTCGTCCGCCAGGATCACGCCGGATTCGCCTCTGAGTTGCTCCGCGTGGACTTTCTTGCGCCCCACCATCGTTGTCGACCACTGCATCATTATCGCTGTTGCAGGGAGGACGTGTGGGCGGCTTCGTTTGCTTGGAACGGTCGGCTATCCGGGCGGCCTAGGCCCAACATCAAGTTGTAATCATTCGGATTCGCCTCCAAGGCCTTCTCGGCCAGAGGGATTCTCCACCGACCGCTCTAGTGTCTTGTCTGGCGGGGCAATGGCTTATCCGGGAGCGCCAGCTCGACGAAAAGCAAACACGTCAGGCGAACGCATAACCTAAACCTGTTGTAGGGCCTAATCTAACCATCGTGGATGGGGACGGCGGGGGCCAAGGTAACGCAACTAGTCGTGAGCAGGACGCGGTTCGACTCCTATTGTTAATTGATGGTGCGGCGGAGGCGTTGCCGGGTGCGATTCCCGATGACGATGCGTTGGCTGACGCCGTTGGAGTCGTTGAGGGACAAACGCGGCTGCAGAAGCTTGACTTCTGGCTCCGCAACCCAGATTACCTAGCCGATGAATTGCTCAACGATTATGAGACAAGTGGCGAGCCGCGACTTCTCGAATTGGCAGCACAGATCCTGGACTCCGAAGAGCCTGAAGTGCGCCGGTACCCCATGCTTCGCCACCATTTCGGCGCATACGAGCCACTGGACGACGCTCTGGCGGTGCTCCGCAGTGCAGGCTTGGTTGTCCGGCGCCGGCGAGGCCAGGTTGGCCACACCTCGCGCCATGACTACTACTTGCTTAGCCGCGGACGTGACGTAGCTCAGACGGTTGTCGCAGAGGCGCCGCCATTTCGGTACTACGTAGACCGGGTGCAGTTGGTGCTTGACTTGGCTGATGGGCGAGGCGGAAACGACTTGAAGAAGCGGCAGTACCTTCAACTGGAGTACGCGTCCACAGAGTTGGGGACGGTCATCGGCAGTATCAGCTCTCGCGCGCGTGATCGACTATCCCGGCTCCGAGTGGGCTCCACAGCTGAAGGGGTTAGCGCGTGACCGATTCGGAGTCGAAAGGAACACGGCAAACGGGCTCGCTGGTTGCCCGGATTGCGGCTACGGCGCATGCTTCGGAGGACGACGTATTAGAGGTCTTCACGACCTACGGAATCCCGTTGACATACCCGCCATCCCGTCCAAGGCACATGCGCGTTCACCGGTTGCGGCTCCATGGAGTTCGTACCGGTACCGGCCACGACGGGCCATTCGACCGCGCATTCGTTTTCAATAACGACTTCACCGCATTGGTAGCCTCCAACCTGCGCGGCAAGACGAGCGTGCTGGAACTGATCACCTGGTGCCTGCGGGGATCGCCCCGGGACAGATTGCAGGCGGATGTTCGCCGGTGGTTGGCCGGAGTCGAACTCGATGCGACTATTGCTGGGCAGGCTTTCGGGTTCCGACTTTCGCTGGAGGGTGGCGGCCTAACCCGAGGTGTCGTGCTCACGGCAGCCGACCTCGACGCCCTTGGTAACCAGGCAGCCGCGGTTCTGATCGACACTGATGAGGCCGACGACTTCGCTTCGCAGGTCGCGACTTTCATGCTTGATCGGCTCGACTTGCAGCCTGTCGTCAATTCGGTCACGAGGGGCGATGAGGTGGGCACGCAGACTCACGGGTGGCCCGCCTATTTTTCTGCGATCAATCTGCCGGCGGGCCCCGATAAGCCGCTAGTTGGCGAGCAGTCAATGGGCGGCTTAGCTGGCCGACTGCTGCAAGTATTTCTTGATCTACCGGCCGCCGCGGTCCTTACAAGGGTGAAAGCGGTACGTGATGTCCTACAGGCTGAGCAGGACCTCCGAGGAGAGCGCGTCCGCGCGTCCGCAGAGCAACGGACTGCTGATCGGAGGCGCGTAGAAGAGGCACTCACTGCGGCTGAGAATGAGCTCTCTCGACTTGTCGACCAGTCGCCTGGCCCTTCGTTAACGGACTTGGCTGATACCGCAAGCCGCCGTGCTCGCGATGTCGCCGACGCCCAAGACGAACGGGACGAGCGAAATGGCACCTATCGAGAAGCCCGACGGCAGCGACAATCAGATGAAAAGGCGTTGAACGATCTCAAAGAAAGTGAGGTGGCGCGCGTCCTGTTTCATGGACTGGACCCGCGCGCTTGTCCTCGATGTGAAACGCCAATCACTAAGCAACGCCGCGAGAATGAACTCAATTCCCACTGCTGCGCCGTGTGCACGGCCGAGGTAGTTGGCGAAGCGGGAGATCCGCAGGAGGTCGTGGAGGAGGCAGCAACACGGTTGGATGCCAGTCGGTCCGCTGAGCGTCAGACGCAGCAAGACCTCGAATCGGCTGAGTCGACACTGCAGCGGCTCACCGAGCAGTTGGCCGCAGCGCAGCAACAACTGCGAGGTGACAAGACTGGTGATTCGGTTCGTGAGCGTATTAGCGCGGAACTCGAGATCGCCCGATGGAACGGTGCGCTCGAAATGCTGCCTGAGGTCACAGGGGTGGATCTCGGGGAGCAGGACACCGTGCTGAAAGTCCTTGTCGCAGCGGATAAGGTGCTTGATCAGGACAGCAAGTTCGCGGCGTCCGACCTGCTAGCTGAATTGAATACCGAGATAGCAATACTCGCTCGTCGATTTGGCATGACTGCGCTCGAAAGGGTGGAGATCGACCGCGCTGCCCGATTGAAGGTCGTCAAGGGCGGTGGAGCGCAGTCATATTTCGGTAAGCAGAGTCCGGGTGAACAGGTACGACTACGAATCGCCGTCGTTATTGCATTGCTGCGCATCGGAGCTCGCCGGGGGATCTCGACCCATCCTGGCCTCATTATGCTCGATAGCCCGAAGGCCGAAGAGGTTCAAGACCTGGACGCAACGGCACTATTTTCCGAGCTCGCTCAGTTGTCTTCGGACGACCACATCCAGGTGTTGATCACGACGGCTGACTTCGACGTTAGCCAGGTGGCATTGCCCGCCCATTGTTTGATAACGGCTGAGGAAGGCGTTCCTCTATGGTGACAGCACGCAGTTCGCGGCCGTCTTCGCTCAACGGGTTGTAGACGTGACACCCCTTACCAAACACCTTCTGGACGCATCGGCCGCGGGCGTGGTGCCGGGGCTCACCGAGATCCGCGCGAGTGCAGTCGACCAGGAAGCTGCCGAGATCGCTGCTGGCTCATACGCTCCGATACTGGCGGAAGCATTGGCTGCGGCCCTTGAAAAGGGCTTAGATGAATGGCAGCCCGTTACTGTCAGATTCATCGAAGGGTTGTCACGTCAAGAAAGTCTGCTCGCGCTCGTGGGAAGCGTGGACGCTCTTCTTGGCGGCGCGCGGACGCTCAAAACATATGGACCGCAGTTGTCTAATGCGCTGCTGCACGAACTCACCACTGTGATTGACGCTCGACCATTGCTGGCCGCTGTCCGGCTAGAGGGAGCGGTCCGTCTTGCGATTGCGGGGGCTACCGGGCCGTTCGCGGTGCTCGGCTACCTGACAGAACTGCCCAAATCGGCACCAGAAGAATTCGCCGAACGTCTTCCACGATTACTCGGGGCGGCAAGCGATTGCTGGGCGAGCGATGGTGTGATCGCGGCGGCATTGCACGCTGCCTTGGAACAACTGCGCCACGATCCCGCAGCGAGCATAGACGCGGTATTTGAATTGGGCTGTTGTGGAATGCGTTCCGCGCTCACTGCAGCAACCTTGCCCTCGGCAATGGATGCGCTCACCGCCGCGCGTACGAACTTCGCGACTGTCGATTTTGCCGAGGAGAGTCGTCACGACGCGCGAGCGTATGCCGCAGCATGCGACGCACTGCTCGCGTTCGCAGCCCAGGACAAAATCCGTCTAGCAGATGCTGTCGCACGGCTTAGCGACTCGCTGAGTCAACGAAATGCGTGGCTCAGAGGTATGCATGCGCCGACCTGGCTGCAACCCAGACGTGCCGCGGAACTACCGTGGCGGCGACTTGTATTGTTATTACAGGCAGCTGCGAATCGCTTATCTGAAACCGTGTGGTTGGACGTCTGGGATGCGCTCGCCACTGTCCTCGATGCCTACGCACAATCACGGGCCGTCCGTCCATTACCCGACATCGGCGCGTCACCCGGACTGGCCGCCGTCGTTGAGCCGACGATCGAAAACGCGATATTGGGAAAGCAGAGTCTGCTTGCAGCGTTGCGGCGCTCGTGCCTTGAGTTGCCCGATACGTACGTAGGATCATTTGATCGGGTCACTGCGGACCTGCTTCTCGGTCGAATCGAGGTCGCAGCGGCAAGATCGCACGAAAGCCGCACACGCTCGTTGGTATTAAGTGACGACAGTACCGAAGGCGATCCACAAGAACCCGTCGATACGTCTCGGCTCTATCTTCTAGCCCCTTCGCTCGTTCACATCCTTGGCGAGCCGCAGGCGTCCGATATCGGAAGAGAGTTAACCGACAGCAATCTTAGAATGCTTGAAGGAGTTGTGCATAGCGCAGTGCTCACCCGATCACGAACCTCGCATCCGGTTCTGGATAGCCTTCTCGAGGACCTGCTTCAGCAGCTGGCTCAGTCTGAGGACTTTGTGGGTGACACGCGAAGTAACTTTGGTCTGCTGCTGGAACAGACCCTGTTGTTTCTCCTTAGTCGCGCTGACTTGACCACCAAGACATGGGGATTGGAAGAAAAGGACAAGGACTACCGCCGAGCGTTAAAAGACGGCCAGTCGCGGCCAGTTGAAGCTGACCTGCAGCATGACTTCCACCAATGGCTTCAAAGTGGCCCGTTGAGTGGACTGGTCGCGGTTGAACGGAACGATATCGCAATGGGCCGCGCGGACGTCATCGTCACCTTTGGCACCGTTCGATACCTCACGGAAATCAAGCGGGAACTTACCGACTCCGATCCGAAAGGTCTGGAAGAAAAATACCTCCAACAGGCCGCCGAATACGGCAATGCGAACGTGCCCTTCGGTCAACTGCTCGTCCTCGACTTGACGCCACACCCCGATGGTGCTTTGAGGCTTGACGAGTCGGTGTGGCTGGCCAAACATTGCCCGCCTGGTGCCAATAAAGAGCGCATGGTCGTCGTTGGGGTCGTTGCGGGCAACCGCCTCACTCCAAGCGGTCTCTCAGCGTAGTCGTATGGGTCCGATCTCAGCTCCATATCTCAATCGGAGTGAGATCATCGGGCACGTCAAGTTCTCTTATAGCCCTGATGATTTCGCTTGTTGGGATCCCATGATAGAAGGCGGGGGCAAGCGTCTTCTCTTCCAGTTCGACCACCCGAGTGCCCAGATCTGAGATATGTTCCGGAACTGACCCCGGTCGAGGTGCACTCATTCCTGGATGACACCGGCATAGCCACGTGGCATTGCCTCGGGAGCTTGGTCGAGATGCCCGCCATGTGCCGCATCGCAGAGAGGCATGCGTCTCTCACAGTTTCACGCCACCGCACTCAGTTTGTCGGCCAGAACGTTGCCACCCTCGGTATGGCCGCGATGTGATGGAATGCCCTGCTGTCCAGCCTGATGCACCACACACCACCAGTTCGCCGAAGAGGATTCTCTCTGCGAACGAGAGTTTGAAACGCCTACGCAATCATGGGGTCAATCGCCGACCGGGGCACCAGCACCTGCAATGCCCCGTATGAGTCGGGCAAAATCGCGCCCTGGTCGAAGAAGAACATCACTCCGTCGTTGAGCACCGCGAAATTCTGGTAGTTCGAAGGGTTGTACAGCGACGCGGGTGAGAACGGCAGCGGCGGGGGAGGTGGCGTCGTCGTCGAAGTCGTCGCCGACGTGGTGGTGGTGGTCGGCTGCCCGGAGGTTGTCGTCGGTGTGGGAGTCACCACCGGCGGCGGAGCCAGCTGCTGCTGCAGCTGAGCCTGGACAATCGGCGCCACGGTCTTCAGTGGATCATCCACCCGCCACAGCGGTGCATCGTCTTTGTCGTCCTTTGGGATTGTGTAGAGAATCGGCTTGCGATAGCTCTGGTCCCAGTTGTACGCCTTGAACGTCGTCGTCGCGCTCCCGGTGTTTTGGTACACCTTGAACACCACCGTCTGCGTGCCACGCGGGGGAATAGCCGAGGTGTATGCCGTCGGCTTGATGCTCAGCTGATACGGCGTGCTGCGGGCGGTATTGGACTTGGCCGTGTTGAGGAACGCGTCGCGCGTCTTGGCGACGTATTCGGCGATTGGCTTCTGTTCCGGGTAGTTCAGCGGAATGGTGATGTCGACGCTGTACCCGGGGTCCGAGAGGCGGATCTCACACGTGGTGCCGGTGTTATTGCCCTTGAGGTCGGCGCAGTAGTCGTGTGGCGCCGCCCCCGCTACGCCAGAAAAACCGAAGATGGCGGCAGCCGTGGCCAGTACGGACACGCTTACCGAGCGTATGGATAAGTAGGGCACGTCTGCACTCTAACTTCGCAAGGTGAACCAAGTGCCCGGACTGCAGAACTGACGATCGGACTGAACTGCGCCTTTGAAGCTCCTGACAATCGGATGGAAGCCCCTCAGTGGCCCCGGCACCTCGCTACGATCACTGCGTCCTTGGATCTTGAACCCCTACGAGGGAGTAGCCATGACGGGATCGCCAGAATCCGGATTCAACGGCAAAATCGCCCTGGATATCAGGGATTCCGAACCGGACTGGACCCCGTACGCCGCATCCACCGCGCCCGAAGGCGCACCCAATGTTCTGTACCTCGTCTGGGATGACACCGGCATCGCCACCTGGGACTGCTTCGGCGGACTGGTGCAGATGCCCGCCATGAGCCGGATCGCCGAGCGTGGTGTGCGTCTCTCGCAGTTCCACACCACCGCGCTGTGTTCACCCACCCGCGCCTCGCTGCTTACCGGCCGTAACGCCACCACGGTCGGCATGGCCACCATCGAGGAGTTCACCGACGGCTTCCCGAACTGCAGCGGCCGCATCCCCTTCGACACCGCGCTGCTCTCGGAGGTGCTGGCCGAGAAGGGGTGGAACACCTACTGCGTCGGCAAGTGGCACCTGACGCCGCTGGAAGAGGCGAATCTCGGTGCCACCAAACGGCATTGGCCCCTCAGTAGAGGTTTCGAGCGCTTCTACGGATTCATGGGCGGCGAGACCGACCAGTGGTACCCCGACCTGGTCTACGACAACCACCCGGTCGAGCCGCCCGTCACTCCCGAAGAGGGCTACCACCTGTCCAAGGACATCGCCGACAAGACCATCGAATTCATCCGCGACGCCAAGGTAATCGCCCCCGACAAGCCCTGGTTCTCCTACGTGTGCCCTGGCGCCGGGCACGCCCCGCATCACGTCTTCAAAGACTGGGCCGACAAGTACGCCGGCAAGTTCGACATGGGCTACGAGCTGTACCGCGAGATTGTGCTGGAGAACCAGAAGAAGCTCGGCATCGTTCCGCCCGACACCGAATTGTCGCCCGTCAACCCGTATCTCGATGTCAAGGGACCCAATGGCGAACCCTGGCCGCTGCAAGACACCGTGCGCCCGTGGGACTCGCTCAACGACGAAGAGAAGCGCCTGTTCTCCCGCATGGCCGAGGTGTTCGCGGGCTTCCTGAGCTACACCGACGACCAGATCGGCCGCGTCCTGGACTACCTCGAAGAATCCGGCCAGCTCGACAACACCATCATCGTGGTGATCTCCGACAACGGCGCCAGTGGCGAGGGCGGACCCAACGGATCGGTCAACGAGGTCAAGTTCTTCAACGGCTACATCGACACCGCCGAGGAGAGCCTGCGCTTCTACGACAACCTCGGCGGCACCGACACCTACAACCACTACCCAATCGGGTGGGCGATGGCCTTCAACACCCCGTACAAGCTCTACAAGCGCTACGCCTCGCATGAGGGCGGCATCGCCGATACCGCAATCATCAGCTGGCCCAAGGGAATCGCCGCGTATGGCGAAGTCCGCGACACCTATGTGAACGTCAGCGATATCACCCCGACCATCTACGAGCTACTGGGCATCACCCCGCCGGGCACCGTGAAGGGCATCGCCCAGAAGCCGCTCGACGGCATCAGTTTCACAGCGGCGCTACAAGATCCAAAAGCCAACACCGGTAAGGACACTCAGTTTTATACGATGCTCGGCACCCGCGGCATCTGGCACAAGGGCTGGTTCGCCAACACCGTGCACGCCGCCACACCCTCGGGCTGGTCGCACTTCGACAAGGACCGCTGGGAGCTGTTTCACATCGAGTCCGACCGCAGCCAATGCCACGATCTCGCCGACGCTCACCCGGACAAACTCGAAGAGCTCAAACAACTCTGGTTTGACGAGGCCGCCAAGTACAACGGTCTGCCGCTGGCCGACCTGAACATCCTGGAAACCCTGACCCGATGGCGGCCGTACCTGGCGGGGGAGCGCACGTCCTTCACGTACTACCCGAACACCGCCGAGGTCGGACTCGGTGCCGCGGTGGAGATTCGGGGACAGTCGTTTTCGGTGCTTGCCGAAGTATCCGTCGACACCGCCGATGCCGAGGGCGTCATCTTCAAACAGGGCGGCGCCCAAGGTGGGAATGTGCTGTTCGTCCAGGACGGGAAGCTGCACTACATCTACAACTTCATGGGGGAGAAGGAGCAGAAGGTGTCCTCGCCGGGCACGGTGCCGTTGGGCGCGCACGTGTTCGGGGCACGCTTCGCCAAGACCGGCACGGTCGCGGGCAGCCACACCCCGGTCGGCGACGTGACGCTGTTCATCGACGAAGAAGCCGTCGGCTCACTCGCCGGAGTTGAAATCCACCCGGGCACATTCGGTCTCGCGGGTGCCAGCCTGTCGATCGGGCGCAACAGCGGATCGGCGGTGTCCTCGGATTACCAGGTGCCGTACGCCTTCACCGGCGGAACTATCGCGCAGGTGGTCGTCGATATCTCGGGGGAGCCGTACGAAAACCTGGAGAAGAAGCTCGCGATCGCCTTCGCGAAGGACTAAAGGTTAGGCGGGCCACTCGGTGAGCTGTTCCCACTCACCGAACGGTGGCTTCTTCGCCGCCTGGATCACGATCTGTCCGGTGACCGCCGACCCAGGGTGGTACTCGTCGATCGCGAACCCGCCCTGCCGGTTCTCGGGCGTGGCGCCGTCCCAGATGTAGATCGGACCGGGCGCCGCTGCGGCGGCCTCCGCGACTTCCTGACCGCACTCGGCGGCAGGCTCGTCGCGACCCACACCGGTGTGCTTGCCATCGATACGCCGCCAGATGCTCACGAATCGGATGCTACGCGCCACCGCGCGCTCTGGGCAGCCACAACTTGACCAGGCGGTGAACTCACAGAACGAGTAGGTGTCTACTTGCGCCATTGCGGCCACACTGTGTCACCGTGGGGTGGTGATGAAAAAGTTTGGCGTGTTGGTGGTTGCCGCCGCGCTGCTGCTCGTGACCGCACCGCTGGCTTCCGCGTGGGGCCCGCAGGGACACAGCATCGTGGGCGCTGTCGCCGATGCGCAGCTCACGCCCGCCGCCCGCGCCGAGGTTTCGCGCCTGCTGGCCGGGCAGGCCACCCCGACGCTCGCGGGTGTGGCCAACTGGGCCGACCAGGTGCGTCCCAGCCGGCCCAACACCGCGCCCTGGCACTACGCCGATATCGCCGAGAACAACTGCCAATACGTGCCCGCGATCAACGGCGACAACGGCAACAACGTCATCGAGGCCATTCGCACCCAGACCGCGATCCTGGGCGATACCTCCAAAACGGACGCCGAACGCCAAGAGGCGCTGAAGTTCGTCGCGCATTTCGTCGGCGACATTCACCAGCCGATGCACGACGCCTACGCCCGCGACCGCGGCGGCAACGACATTCCGCTGACCTACAACGGCCGCTCCACCAACCTGCATTCGGTGTGGGACAGCGGATTACTGAACACCCGCGGCCTCAACGACGCCCAGTACACCCAGGTGGTTCAGGCCCTGCCCGCACCCGATCTCGGCAGCAGCGATCCCGTCGACTGGGCGCAGGACACCTGCCACATCGCCGTGGGCGCGTACCCGAACACCTCGACCATCGGCACCGAGTACACCAACCAGTACCGCCCGATCGCCGAGGCGCAGCTGCGCCTGGCCGGTGATCGCCTGGCGCGGTTGATCAACGAGACGCTCAGTTAGAGCCGAACTACCAGACCCGCACGTAGTCGACGAGCATCTCCGCGGGGTAGGAACCGCCCGACGGATCGCCACCACCAGAGCCGGAAACAGCCAGGTTCAGCATCGGCTGCAGCGTGTAGCCCGGGTCGTTAAACGGCCAATCGTCAAGGGAATTCGCGTCGACCGTCAGGTACGGCTCCGCGCCGTCGTGGTAGTCCATCCAGAAGTACAGCCCGGCCTCGGTCCAGGTGCAGCGCCAGGTGTGCCAGTTGCTGTCCACCGGCATCGGCAGCGTCTCAAACGAGGTGCCATCCAGACGTGCGTGCACCGTGGTGCCCGAGGGCCAGTCACGGTTGCCGTACCACTCCGCGAGGTCGATCTCGCCGCCACGCTCGGGGTTGTCGTTTAGCAGCCACCACGCCGGCCACGCACCGTCGGTCAGGCAGTTGAACTTGATGCGCGCCTCGAAGGTGTGGCCGATGCCGCCGCGGAAGGTGCCGTGCAGCTTGCCGCTGAAGTACTTGTTGCCTTCCTTCGTCGCACGGATCACCAGGTTGGAGTTACCGTCGAGGAAGATGTTGGTACGGCTGTCGCGGTACTCGCCCATGTTCTCGGGCCGATCCCAGAACACCGGGTTCTTGATCTTCTCGCGGAACTTCGCGGCCACCCACTTGGAGCCGTCGGGGGCAGAACCGGCGGGGCCGTCGAACTCGTCGCGGAAGACAAAACCGGCCGTCTGGGCATCGGGCGGCGCTGCGGGCTGACGTCTCGGGTCGGCCTGAGCCGTGGCGAGGGGCAGGGCAGCTGCGGCAATGCCGAAGCCCATGGTCAGTATCAACTTACGGCGATCCATTTCGGGCACCCCGAAACGATAATGGTTGTACCTGGGTGATTGGCGCAGCCCCGGCCATTTTGGCTGCTAGTGGCGCGGAAGCATTCTGGCCAGCAGTCCGTCCCGCAACCCGATCGTGTGAAACAGCACCGCGCTGACATGGGCAACTATGCAGGCGAGCAACGCGTACGCCACCCACGCGTGTGCCTCGCGCAGCACGCCGTACCACCCGATGCTGGTGGGCACGATCGACGGAAAATGCAGTCCGGCGACCTGGACCGGGACCCCGGACGCCGACACCAGCGCCCAACCGATCACCGGTTGCGCCAGGAACAGCGTGTACATGGCGAGCTCGGAACCGGCCGCTATGAAGCGCTCCGGCTGGGCGAGGGATAGCGGCGGCGGCTTGTGCCAGATCCGGTTCCCGAGGCGCAGTACCGCGAGCACCAACACCACCACGCCCACAGCCTTATGCCAGGCCAGCACCATTGGATAGTCGCCCAACGATCCGACGAGCAGCGCGCCCAGCACCAACATCGTGATGATCGAAACCGCCATCAGCCAATGCAGAAGCTGCGCCGCCAGTCCGAAACGCTCGACACCCGTGGATTCAGTCATCAGATGTCCTGCCCGAACTGCTCCACCGGCGCCGGGGTCTCGCGCGCGCGGCGCCGGAACGACTCGGCATAGATGGCCGCGCGGGCCGCAAGGATCGGATCATCGGATATCTCAATTCCGTTGGGCAGCACTGTCGGATCGAAGTTGATATCCCGGATGCGTTCCTGCTCTTGGGCTATCGCGTGGCCGAGCACCAGTGTTCCGGCATCGATCTGCTCGCGGTCGGCAGGCCAGGGCAGTGTTGGGTCATGTGTCTGATCCACGCCCGGCATACCGATCTGAAGCAGCAGCCGGTACCGCAGCTCACCGCGACGCACCCGCTGGGCCAGCGCATCGAACATCCAATGGGGCCCGTTCTTCGACGGGGTCCCGGCCTCGTCCCCGTCGGGAATTACCCGCCACCGCACCGGAGTCCGGGCGCCATCCTTGGTGACGAAGATGAAGGTATTGAGGCTCGAATAGCTGGCCTGCGCGAACGACGAGGCCTTGGGTGCCGCCTCGATCAGCTTCTGCGCGGCCGCCGCGGCGGGGTTATCCCGCAGGAACGCCGCCACCTTCTCCTTGTCACCCGAGGTCCGTGCCGAGATCAGCCCGTAAAACATCTCCGGTGTCGGGGCCATGAACACCGGCGCGGCGGCCATCGCGGTGCGCCATTGCTGCCCGCCGGGAAGTGAAAACTCCAGAGCCAGCGCCTGTCCTGCGCCGGTATCGGGCTGGTGCGGATTCTGGCCGCCCACCGAGAACCGCCCGACGACAGGATGCACGCCCTTGACGAACACCGATGCCGACGAGACTTCCGCTCCCGCGCCGTTGCTTTCGAAACGGCCCGACACCGCAAGAGCTTTGGCGTGGTTGCGTCGATACCCGACGAATTTCCCTCCGGTCGACTCGAACAGGTCGATGAAGGAGCGCCCGGTCAGTCGTACGCCGCCCCGGCCCTCCAGGGCCAAGAAGCCGCCCAGTCCCGTCACGGTGACTGCCCCGGCGGCGGCCAGTCCCAGGAACATGCGGCGGTCTAGCTTGTGTGCGACCACGAAACGAGCGTAATACGCGAATCTGTGAGCGCACCGGGGACAATGAAACGATGATGAAGCGTCTCATCCTCGGTCTCGGATACGCCGCCCTCGGTCTCGGGTGCGCTCTGAGCCAGTTCGCACCCGCCAGCGCCGATCCCGGAGTCCCGCCCGTGAGCGAGGCCGCCCGCGCCGCCGGGCTGCTAGACGTGCGCAGCGTCGTCCCCGACGCGATCATCGACCTGCGCTATGCCACCACCAACAACTTCACCGGTGTGCAGCTGTACCCGGCCGACGCCCGCTGCCTGGTGCACGAGTCGATGGCGCCGGGCCTCAAGACCGCCGCCGACACGTTGCGCGCCAATGGCGAGCGGCTCGTCTTCTGGGACTGTTACCGCCCGCACGATGTGCAGATCCGCATGTTCCAGGTAGTGCCTAACCCGAACTGGGTCGCCAAGCCCGGCCAGTATGCCCGCAGCCACGAGGCCGGACGCTCGGTGGACGTCACCCTGGCCAATGCGCGGGGCTTGGTCGATATGGGTACCGGATTCGACGATTTCTCCCCGCGCTCCCTCGCGTACGCGACCGACGGGGTCAGTGCGGACCAGCAGGCCAACCGGGCCCGCCTGCGCAGCGCCATGCAGGCCGGCGGACTGCAGGTGTACTCGGGTGAGTGGTGGCATTTCGACGGGCCCGGAGCGGGTGTGGACCGCCCGATTCTGCAGGTGCCGGTCAACTGACCAGACGGTTGTTCCATTGCCCGGGAGAAATTGAGTAGTCCAGTACCCGGTGCGATGGCGCTCTACCGGAGTAATTTCCCATTCGGGTCGAATGATCCTGCTGGGAGGTTGCCATGCCTGCATCGCCGATTCCCCTGGGGACAGTGCGCCGCTGTGCCCCTGTCGCGGTGCTTGTCGGCGCCCTCGTGGTCGCCTGCGGCGGCGCCGGTGAATCTGTCACGCGCACCGTCACCCAGACCGTCACCGATCAGACGACAATTACCCACGAGGGCGGCGGTGGTTCGCACGAAAGTACCAGCGGCGGTGGGTCGTCCACGTCCGGCAAGACGCCCAAGGACGAGGGGCTCGCGTGGGTGCCGTACGGCCCTAAGGACCCTGCCTTTCCGACACCGGGCTGGGATGTCTACGTCTACTTTCTCAAGCACGACTGCGACAGCCTGAAGAATGTTCAGAAACCCGAGGGCAATCTCTACGAGGCGGCGGTGGGTGTATGTCGTGCCGCGGTGAACGGCGAAGAGAGCCAATGGGATGTGGCGGCCAAGGCCTTTGCGGCGCGCGGCGGGGGGGTCGAGATCGGCCCGGCGCAGTGCGTTGACGACACCATCGCGGCCATGGTCACCAAGCTCCTTGCCTGGCATGAGGAACACCCGGGCAGCCAGCCCGAGCTGACGTTCCCGCAGACCGACGGCCGCACGGCATGCTCGAAGGACAACAACAGCTTTGTGTCACCGGACGAGACTGATTCCTCCACAACAAGTTCCACGACCTCGAGCACCACCACATCGAGTACGACCTCCACCACGACCACCTCGAGCACGACAACCACCACCACACCGACGCGGTGAGGTCAGTGCGAGAACTGCCAGTGCACCGAATCGTCCTCGTCCAGCACGATGATGCTGCCGTTGCGGACGGTCCACCCCTCGGTCATCAGGAACAGCCGGCCTCCGGACTCGGCGAGCAGCCGTAATCCCGTGGTGCGGTAGAGCGTTTTCGGCCCCGTGGTGATCTCCTCGGTACGCACGACGGGCGAGTCGATGCCCAGCGGGCTCTCGCTGACCGCCGTCGCCCGGGGCAGTGACGACACCGAGTCTTCGTAGCGCTGCGCATACCCTCGCCCGACGATATCGGCGTACCCCTGCACCGCCCAGAACATCGCCGCCGCAATCACAATGCCGACGAGCACGGCCTCGAGCACATCTGGGGGGCGGGCAATGGCTGAGCGTGGCCGCGTGCGTTCCTGCCCCTGGCGGCTCAGATGTCTGCCGTAGACCGCGAGCGCCGTGCCGATCGCGATCATGAGCGGCCACACCACGGTCCCGGGTTCCCAGGTGCGCGTGAGTGCGGGCAGCACCACACCCAGGATGGCGACGCCCAGCCCGCCGAGCATCGTCACCCGGCAGATCACCCGGATCGTGTCGGTCATGCCGTCACGCTCGATCTTCTCGGTCAACGCGCGATGCGCTGCCAGCCAGGCGATTCCGATGACCGCTGTCGCCAGGATCGGCAGATACAGCGTGCTGATGCTGCGCAGCACGTAGTCCTGGGTGGTGAAGCGGAACAGGCTTACCTCGATGCCCATCCACTGCGACTGCGCGTCGCTGCGCGCCCAGCCGAAGTACAACAGCAGGGCGGTGATCATGGTCAACGGTGTTCCCACCGTGGTGATGACGGCGATGACGGGGCGAAGGACCGACACCGGATCCGGAGAGTCCTGGGCAGCCGGAGCGTCGAGCTTCCCCGGCGCGTCGGCAGATTGACGCGCTGGCTCCTCCGACGCTTCTTCGGCCGGCATGCGAGCATGCTACGCGCGGGGCCCTGACCAGGGAGGAAAATCCCCTTGCCGCCCCGTCCCGCGGCGCCTACCCTGGCTGACGTCCTCGTCCCCGACGAAAGGTACGACATGGATCTGTGAGGCCTGGCAATCCGCCGACGCGCCCTCGCGCGTTTTCGGCGACCCCACCTCACAGGAAGTCCTTTCCATGTCTGCTGTCATTTCCTCGAACGCCCTCACCTACGTACATCCCGACGGTTCCGTCGTTCTCGACGGGCTCGACATGCTGGTTCCGGCAGGGCGATCCGGGCTGGTCGGCGTCAACGGCTCCGGTAAGTCCACACTGCTCAAGCTCATCGCGGGCGAGTTGCCGCCTACCTCGGGGATGATCCATGCCTCGGGCCATATCGGTTATCTGCCACAAGATCTCACCATCCGCGCCGACCAGTCGGTACCCGATCTGCTGGGTCTGACACCGGTGCTGGCGGCCATCGCGGCCATTGAGAACGGCTCCACCGACCAGGCCGATTTTGACACCGTCGGCGACGACTGGGATCTGGCCGAGCGGGTGCGCGCCGAACTGGATCGTCTGGGCCTGCCCGCCGCGGTGCTGGAGCGCACGCTGGGCGATCTGTCCGGAGGCGAGGTGATCCGGCTCGGTCTGGCCCGGCTGCTGTTGCGGCGCCCCGACATACTGCTGCTGGATGAGCCCACCAACAACCTCGACGGCCAATCCCGCCAGCACCTGTACGACGTGGTGTCGTCCTGGCCGCGCACGTTGCTGGTGGTCAGCCACGACCGCGAGCTGCTGGAACACGTGGAACGCATCGGGGATCTACGTGAGGGCGCCGTCGCGTGGTACGGCGGCGGCTACAGCGAGTACGCGGCGGCGATCACGGCCGAACAAGAGGCTGCCGCGCAGGCGATCTCGACGGCCAAGGCCGGGGTGCGCCGTGAGCGCCGCGACCTCGCCGAGGCCGAACGGGTGATCGCGCAGCGGCGCCGCTACGGCGCCAAGATGCAAGCCAACAAGCGTGAGCCCAAGATTGTGATGGGGCTGCGCAAGCGATCCGCGCAGGAATCGGCGGCAGCGCTCAAGCAGACGCAGACCGATCGGCTGGACAAGGCCCGCGAGAATCTGGATGAGGCGCAGACCCGGCTGCGCGCCGACCGCTCCATCCGCATCGACCTGCCGGGCACCGAGGTGCCCGCCGGGCGCGTGGTCTTCACCACCGACAACCTGGTACTTCGTCACGGAGTCGCCGCGCACCTGGAGCTGCGCGGGCCGCAGCGGGTGGGCCTGGTGGGGCCCAACGGCTCGGGAAAGACCACGCTGCTGCACACCCTCGCGGGAAGCATCCCGGCCGCCGAAGGCACTGTGACGGTGCATGTTCCGATGGGCCTACTCCCGCAGCGCCTCGACCTTCTGGACGATTCGCTGAGTGTCGCCGACAACGTGGCCCGCCGTGCTCCGCACGCCGATATGAACACCATCCGCGCCAGACTGGCGCGATTTCTGTTCCGCGGCAACGCCGCCGACAGGCTGGTCAGCGCGCTGTCCGGCGGCGAACGGTTCCGGGCGACGCTGGCCGCGGTACTGCTGGCAGACCCCGCGCCGCAGCTGCTGCTACTGGACGAACCCACCAACAACCTGGACTTCGCCTCCTACGACGCCCTGGTTTCGGGGCTGGGGGAGTACCGGGGAGCCGTGGTCGTGGCCAGCCACGATCTTGGATTTCTTGAGGACATCGGGGCCGCGCAGACGGATTGGAGGACGGAACCGGAAATCGGGTAGTGCGGTACGCACGTCCGGAGGGTTGCTTCATGCGCACGCTGAGCTCGTCATGTTCCCACCCCGCGTACGCGCGGCCATGTCAAGGAGACTCACGATGTGTTTCATTATCCCCCAAGATGTCCTGCTGCGATTGGCCGACGATGACAGCGTCGCCGACGATTCGCGGACGGCCCTGGCGGCCACGGCCGCGTCCGAATCGGCCTGGCGCACACTGCGCGACGCGCACACCGAGGCCACCCAGGCCGGATTACTGGCTCGCGCCGATGCGTTCGCCGGAGTGGCCAAGGCGCTGGCCACCGCGCCCGGCACCCCGGTGTTCGACTGCAAGCACACCACTTCGCTGCCCGGTATCACCATCGCGAATCCAGGCACCTCCACCGATACCTCCGCCAAGCACGCGTTCACCGAAACCGCCTCGGTGGCAAAGTTTTACAAGGAATGCTTCGGGCGCAATTCGGTCGATGACGAAGGTATGACGTTGGTGTCCTCCGTGCACTACAGCGTCAACTACTCCAACGCGTTCTGGAATGGCTCGCAGATGACCTACGGCGACGGTGATGGCGAGATCTTCGTCGACTTCACCGGATCCAATGACGTGATCGGCCACGAGCTGACGCACGGCGTCACCCAGTACACGGCGGGCCTGCTCTACAAGAACGAGGCCGGTGGCCTCAACGAGAGCATGTCCGATGTATTCGGATCGATGTTCCGGCAGTGGAGCGCCGGACAAACGGTCGACCAGGCCGACTGGCTGATCGGCAAGGACATCATGGGTCCGCGGGCCATCGCCAAGGGCTTCACCTGCCTGCGCGATATGGCCGATCCGGGCGCCCGGCATTGCCTCGCGCCGCAGCCGTCGCACTATCGCGACTATGTGCCCGGCAGCGACCCGCATGAGAGCAGCGGCATCCCCAACTACGCCTTCTACCTCGCGGCGACCAAGCACGGCTCGTACTCCTGGCAGGGCGTGGGCACGGTCTGGTACGAGGCTCTGACCAGCCCGAAAGCCCGTCCGAACATGAAGATGAAGGCCTTCGCCAACCTGACGCGCGAGATCTCCGCAGCCAACACGGCCGCCGAATCTGTACATAAGGCGATAGACGACGCGTGGACCGCGGTCGGGCTGTAGCGTCGCCGTCATGGTGGAGTACCTCATCGACAGACGGGGCGGATTCACCGGGCTTCCGGCCAGCGGTACGTGTACTGACCAGAGCTTGGACCCCGAGGCGCGACGCGCACTGGATGGATTGTTGGACAGCCCCGGGTCGCTTCCGGGCGACCCGGGTGCTGACCGCTTCACATACACGGTGACCCGGGTCAGCGGGTCCGATCGGACCACGCGGGCCATCCCGGAGAGTCTGCTGCCCGACGCCGTCCGTCAGGTGGTCAAAGAGCGGATCTGACGGCCGGACCTGACAGTTCACCGCTCACGAGCCGAGCGGGCATGCACGCTGCCGGGTAGGGTGAATCGTAATGTGCACGCGTTTCATCATCCCGCCGGCCGTACTGTCGCGACTGGCCGAGGATGGTGACATCGCCGAAGACTCGCGGGTCGCGCTCCTGGACACCGCGGCATCCGAATTATCTTGGCGTACCTTGCGCAATGCGCACACGCGAGCTACCCGGGCGGCAACTGGTAACACCATCAGTGCAGCCGCCATGGCGTTGGCCAGGGTCCCCGAAACGCCGGTGTTCGATTGCCGGCAGACTACCTCACTGCCGGGCGTGGCCGTCGCCGATCCGTCCGCGTCCAGGGACGCCACCGTCCAGCGGGCATTCACCGAAACGGCCGCGGTCGTGCGTTTCTACCGGGAGTGCTTCGGGCGCAACTCCGTTGACAATGCGGGCATGACGCTGATCTCGTCCGTCCACTATGGCGTTAAGTACACCAACGCCTTCTGGAACGGTTCGCAGATGGCCTACGGCGATGGTGACGGCCAGATCTTCCTGGACTTCACCAAGGCCAACGATGTGATCGGTCATGAACTGACACACGGGGTTACGCAATTCACCGCAGGCCTGAACTACGAGAACGAGGCGGGGGCGTTGAACGAGAGTGTCTCGGATGTCTTCGGATCGATGTTCCGGCAATGGCAAGCAGGGCAGAGCGCGGGCACGGCCGATTGGCTGATCGGCAAGGACATTCTGGGGCCGCGCGCGCTCGACAAGGGGTACACCTGCCTCCGGGATCTCGCTGACCCCGGTGCCGCGCACTGCCTTTCGCCGCAACCGGCTCACTACCGCGACTATGTTCCCGGCAGTGACCCGCACGACGGCAGTGGCATCCCCAACCACGCGTTCTACCTCGCGGCGACCACACACGGCTCAAAGTCGTGGGAGGCCGTGGGCAC
This sequence comes from Mycobacterium sp. D16Q16, assembly GCF_002013745.1. Taxonomy (NCBI): domain Bacteria; kingdom Bacillati; phylum Actinomycetota; class Actinomycetes; order Mycobacteriales; family Mycobacteriaceae; genus Mycobacterium; species Mycobacterium sp. D16Q16. The sequence goes on along the minus strand of NZ_MAEY01000001.1, from coordinate 18,828 downwards.
GGTCTGGTATGAGGCGCTGACCAGCCCGAAGGCAAGAAAGAACATGACGTTCAAGGCTTTCGCGAAACTCACCCGGCAGATCGCCGCGGCCCGGACCGGTGCTGAGTCACCCAAGGCGGCCATTGACGAGGCATGGACCGAGGTCGGGCTCTAGCGGCTTAGTCGCCGGTGTCCCAGTAGTTGGGGCAGGAGACATCGACGTAGACGGTCGTGTTGGCCTTGACCTGTGTGCCTGAGCGGTCGGGATTGTTGATGCCGTTGACGGTGCAGAACTCCAGCGGGGTCAGGGTGTTGCCGTTGACCCAGTTGATCTGGACCTCGTACCCCTGGCTTTCCAGTTCCGAGATGGTTTCGCTGGCAGAGCCGGATCCGGCGATCGGCCAGTTGGGGTCTGCGACGGCCATCGGCGCAAGTGAGAGCGCCATCACTGCCGATGCGAACACTGCCGCGAACCTCATGGGAGACCTCCGCCACCATGTTAGCTCGCCGGGCTGAGGCAAGATGGCTCCCAACACCGATACAAGGAGAGACCGATGACGTTCTCGTCCGAGCACGACGACTTCCGCAGTACCGTCCGCCGGTACATCGAGGAGAAGATCAACCCTCACGTCGACGAGTGGGAACGCGAGCAGATGATGCCGCTGCACGACGTGATCGCCGATATGGCCAAACTCGGATTGGTCGGCCTCGAATACGACCCCGAGTACGGCGGGCAGGGCGCCGATCACCTCTTCACCCTGGTGCTGGCCGAGGAACTGGGTCGGGTGGATCATGGCTCGTTCCCGATGGCCTTCGGCGTTCACGTCGCGATGGCGACCCCGTCGCTGCACAAGCACGGCACCGATGAGCTCAAGCGTGAGTTCCTGGCTCCGGCGTTGCAGGGCGAGCAGATCGCCGCGATCGCGGTGACGGAGCCGGACGCCGGATCCGATGTGGCCGCCATCAAGACCCATGCCCGCCGTGATGGTGACGACTGGGTGATCAACGGCTCAAAGATGTTCATCACCAACTCCGTTCAGGCCGACTGGCTGTGCGTGCTGGCCCGCACCTCCGATGAGGGCGGATACGCGGGGATGAGCCAGATCATCGTGCCGACCAAGACTCCCGGATACCAGGTTCGTAAGCTCGACAAGCTCGGCATGCACGCCTCCGACACGGGCCTGATCACGTTCGACGATGTGCGGGTGCCGGTGTCTAACACCATCGGCGAGGTCGGCCGCGGGTTCCAGCAGCAGATGTCCCAGTTCGTCATGGAGCGTATGTTCGGCGCCTACGGAATCCCTGCCAGTGTGAACAGGGCCTTACAGCGCACTAAGGAATACGCGTTGGCGCGCCAGGTGTTTGGCAAGCCGCTGACCAAGAATCAGCATCTGGCCTACCAGTACGCGGGCTTTGCCGCGCGGGCCGACATGCTGGAGGTCTACAACCGCGATATCGCCGGTCGGTACATGGCGGGGGAGAACGTGACCCGCAAGGTGACCATCGCCAAGCTCACCGCCGGACCGCTGGTTCGCGAGGCCGGCGATTGGTGCCTGCAGGTGCACGGCGGCATGGGGTACATGACCGAGACGTGGACGTCGCGATTCTTCCGGGATCAGCGTCTGCTCAGCATCGGCGGCGGCGCCGACGAGGTGATGATGCGGGTGCTATCCCAGATCGACGGATTCTCCTGAGTGCGCCAGCTCCTGTTCCACCGATGCCACATCGGTCACGTTCACCCCGATGAGCGTGAGATCGTGCAACCGCTCCGGGGTGACTTGCGAGGTGGCGTCCTCGACGATCACCGCGCGGTAGTCCCGCTCGGAGGCATCGAACAGGGTGGCGCGCGGGCAGTTCGGCAGGTTGCAGCCCGCCACCACCACCGTGGTGACGCCCCGCGCGTGCAGGTGTTCCTCCAAGTCGGTCCGGTGAAAGGCGCTCCAGCGCGGTTTGAACAAAATGTGCTCCGCGGGGCCGATCTGCTGGAACCCGCCCGCCAACAGCAGCTCTGAATCAAGCCGCTCACCGTGCGGCAGCAGCTCGGCGGGGATCTGCGCACCGTCACTACCCGGTGCGGCGACCTCGCGTCCGGCGAGAATCTCTGCGCGACGCGGCAAATCGGTGTCGGTGCCGCCCGGAACGTAGAGCCGCACCACGTGCACGATGGGCCGGCCGGCCGTGCGGAACGCCGCGATCAGCCGACCGAGCGCGGGTATCCGGTCAGCGGTTCCCGGTACCGTCATGGCGCCGGAGACGAACTCCGTCTGCACATCGATGACCACCAGGGCTGAGCTGTCCCATTCGGGGGCGATGAAGGTTGTCACGCCACCACAGTAGGGGCCCAATCCGGCGCGCGCCCGAGGTGGCGCAGGATGCGGTCGATGTCGTGCTCGCCGTCGACTTCGTCGAGCGCCCGCGCGAACGGGGACCCCTCGGCCGTCCGGAAGTCGCCGTCGGGCACACCCAACGCGATCGGAACCGCTGCGGCGATCACGTCGTCGGGAAGGGCGAACGGAGCATCGATGCTGCGCGCCGCATCCCACCCGTGCACCACGTAGTCGATGAAGTGGAAGCCGATGGCCATCGAGCCGGGAAATGAAGCCTCCGCGCCGAATTCGGGTAGCGCAAACATCGCCTCCAGCACCCCGTCGGCGGCAAACGCATCCAGTACATCGTCCACGGCGGCGCGATAGACGCCCGCGGGATCGGTCATCACCACATCGGCGACGGTATCGGGATTCCAGATGGTCGGGTCGCCGCCGGCACCACGAGCGGCGGCCGCGAAACCGCGATGTTGGACGGTCATGTGAGCCAGCAGGTCGGCCAGCGTCCACCCGGTGCACGGGGTGGGGCGTCGCAGGTCATCCACGGTGATGGTCGAGACGATATCGGCGGATGCCGATACCGCCGTTCTGTGCGCGGCATGAAGATCAGATTGCGTGTTCATGTACACATCATATGCACATGCATATGATGTGCCAAGGTGTATATCCGGGGAATGGCTACACCTGCACGGTGACGGGCTGCACACCCCAGATCTCGTCGCAGTACTCGGCGATGGCGCGGTCCGAGGAGAACTTGCCGCCGCGCGCGGTGTTCAGGATCGACATCCGCGTCCACGCCGTCACGTCGTGCCAGGCCTGCGACACCCGCTCCTGGCACTCGATGTACGAGGAGTAGTCGGCCAGCACCAGGAACGGGTCGTGACCGCGCAGCGAGTCCACGATCGGTGCGAACACCGACGGATCTCCACCCGAGAAGCGGCCACCGGCAATCAGATCCAGCACGGTGCGGAGTTCTTCATTGAGCCCGACGAAGTCCTCGGGCCGGTATCCTTCGTGCACCAGGCGCTGTACCTCATCGACCGTGAGCCCGAACAGGAAGAAGTTCTCGGCCCCGGCCTCCTCGAGCATCTCGACGTTGGCGCCGTCCAGCGTGCCGATGGTGAGTGCCCCGTTGAGCATGAACTTCATGTTCCCGGTGCCCGACGCCTCCTTGCCCGCCGTCGAAATCTGTTCGGACAGATCGGCGGCCGGGTAGATCAGGTGCGCGCTCTTGACATTGAAGTTCGGCAGGAACGCCACCTTGAGGAACTGGCTGACGTGCGGGTCGTTGTTGACGGTCTCGGCGACCGCGTTGATGAGCTTGATGATCCGCTTAGCCATGAAGTATCCGGGCGCGGCCTTACCGCCGAAAATGAAGGCGCGTGGTGCGATCCGCAGATCCGGATTCTGCTTGAGCCGGTGGTACAGCGTCACGATGTGCAGCACGTTGAGGTGCTGGCGCTTGTACTCGTGGATTCGTTTGACCTGGATGTCGAACATCCAGGTGGGGTCCAGATCCACCCCGGTGCTCGCGAGCACATACTCGGCGAGCCGGGCCTTGTTGAGGCGCTTGACCTCTCGCCACTGCATCCGGAAGGACGAGTCCTCGGCGTAGGGCTCCAGCTCGCGCAGCCGGGTCAGATCCGCCACCCAGCCCTCGCCGATAGCGTCGTCGAGTAGCTCTCGCAGGCCCGGATTGGCCAGCGCCAGGAACCGGCGCGGCGTCACCCCGTTGGTCTTATTGCTGAACCGCTCGGGCCACAGCTCGTAGAAGTCCTTGAGCACGCTCTCTTTGAGCAGCTCCGAATGCAGTGCGGCCACACCGTTGATGGCGTGGCTGCCGACGGTGGCCAGGTGCGCCATCCGCACACTCTTGCCGCCCTCTTCGCCGATGAGCGACATACGCCGTACCCGCGCGTCGTCACCGGGGAAGCGCGACCGGACCTCGTCCAGGAACCGGCGGTTGATCTCGTAGATGATCTCCAGGTGCCGCGGCAGCGACTCGGCGAACAGTCCCAGCGGCCACGTCTCGAGGGCCTCGGGCAGCAGGGTGTGGTTGGTGTATCCGAAGGCCGCCACGGTGATCTCCCAGGCCTCGTCCCAGCCCAGGGCGCGCTCGTCGAGCAGCAGCCGCATCAACTCCGCGACACCGATGGACGGGTGAGTGTCGTTGAGCTGCAAGGCGAATTGTTCGGCCAGCTCGTTGACGGGGCGCTCCGCCACATCCTCCAGGATGTGCAGCACGCGCTGCAGTGAGCAGGAGACGAAGAAGTGCTGCTGCAGCAGCCGCAGCCGCTTACCGGCCTCGGGCTCGTCATTGGGGTAGAGCACCTTGGTGACGGTTTCGGAGGACACCTCGTCCTCGACGGCCTTGTAGTAGTCGCCGGCGTTGAAGGCGTCCAGCTCAAACGACTGCACCGCGCGGGCGCTCCACAGCGTCAGGGTGTTGCAGGTGTTCACGCCGTAGCCCTGGATGGGCGTGTCGTACGGAATGCCCTTGAGGAAGCGCTGCGGGATCCAGCGCGCCCGGAAGTTTCCGTCCTCATCCAGATACTGCTCGGTGTGGCCACCCCAGCCGACGAGGAAGTTGAGATCGGGTTTGGCGATTTCCCAGGGGTTTCCGTTGTCGAGCCAGTTGTCGGTCTTCTCGACCTGCCACCCATCGCGGATCTCCTGGTCGAAGATCCCGTACTCGTACCGGATGCCGTAGCCGATTGCCGGACGATCCAGGGTGGCCAGCGAGTCCATGTAGCAGGCCGCCGTTACCCAGACCCGGCTCTTCCTCGCACTCGAGCACCTCGTCAAGGTCCTGGCCTAACGCCGAGAGGGCATCGCGAGCCTGCTGCTCGATCTGCAGGTTGAGCAGGTTGTTGCCCAGCTGCGGCCCCATCAGGAACTCCGCCGACAGATACACCGCCACCTTGCGGCTCAGATCCAGATAGGTCTGCATGCTGGCAATCCAGCGCTGCTGCATGCGATCTCGGACCGCGAGTGCCAGGGCGCGGTAGTAGTGCGCGGGCGTGAGCACGCTCGCCGGACGCCCAATCGAGTACCGCAGATGATCGATGATGGCTCTCTGCAGAGTGTCGGCATTCAGGCCGGTGCGGGAGTGCTCGTCATGGTCAAGCTCGGCGGAGTGCGTCATGTCCATACCGTGCCATCGAATGGCGCACGGGAAAACCGGAAATAGGCGACCGGCAGGTTACTGGGGGGTGACCACCACGCGCACCCCGGACGGCTCCTTTGCCGCCCAGACGGTTTCGATATCGGCCAGCGGCCGGGCCAGCGTCTGCAGCTGCAGGTCTCCGCTGTCGACCATGGCGAACAGCTTCGGTAGGGCCTCGGAGCGTGCGCTCAGCAAGGCCTCGGGCGGCACACTGCCAATCCCGACACCGGACAGGGTGATGCCGGTGCTGCGCAGCGTGGAGGCGCTGACACTGACCGTCTCTCCGGTCATCGCGCCGATCTGCACGAAGCGGGTGGCGTGGAAGTGTGCCGACGGGTGGCTGGCGGCCAGCGCGTTGAGGGTTTGTTCGGCGGGGGAGCCCCACAGGTAGTCCAGCACCGCGTCGAACGGGCGCGCCGCGTGTCGCGCGGTGATGGCCTCGGTGAGGTCGTCGCTGCCCAGCGTGATGACATCGTCAGCCCCTACGGTGCGCAGCCAGGCCAGCCGTTCGGCGCTGCGGCCTGCGACCGTCACGTGCGCGGCGCCGAACACCGATTTCGCCAGCTGGACCGCCAGCGAGCCGGTCACTCCGGTGGCTCCCAGCACCAGCACATGCTGGCCGGGCTGCACCGAGGCGCCATAGGACAGGGCCAACCAGGCCGATATTCCGGGATTGGGTATCGCGGCGGCGGTCACCGAATCGACGTGCTCGGGCACCTCGACGGCGCCGGCGGGGTACACGACGGTGCGCTCGGCCATCAGGCCGTGCGGCGCGATAGACCCGGTGTACACCCGCTTGCCGCTGGCCAGCCGGGCGACACCGTCGACACCGGCAATTGCCGGAAGAGTGATTTCCTTGCTGCTGTAGTGCTTTCCGGAGATGACGGCGCGGGTCAGGTTGGTCAGGGCCGATGCCTCCACGGTGGCGATCTCGGCGTCCTCGGGCGCCTGGGGGTCGGGGAAGTCGGTGTAGACGGGCTGCTGCCCCCACGCGTGCACGACTGCTGCCTTCATGGCGTGCTCCTCAAGTTTCTGTAGAAATGGTTTCCATCGAAACCATACAAACAATGTACGGCGCGAGTCGCCGGATGGCAATATGGTTTCCATGAAAACCAAGTCGGCGTTGATCGGCAGCATCAACACCCTGGTGGGCGCCGTGGGGGACAAGTTCGACCCGGACGAGGATGCGGATGCCGAGCGCGATTTCCTGGCCGAGCGGCTCCCGCGCCGGATGGAACACCTCATCAGGACACTGCCGACGCTGTCGCTGCATCTGTTGGCCGCGATCGCCGACGGGCCGGTCAGTGTGGTGGGCCTGGCCGCGCGCTCGGGTCAGCTCAAGGGCACCGTGTCCAAGCATGTGCAGCGCCTGGTGGATGCGGGCTGGGTCCAACGTGCGCCGATTCCTGGTAACCGCAAGGAGATCGAGCTCATTTTGACCGACGATGGGCGCACTGTCGTCGATGTGCACAGCCGGCTGCACGAGGAGATGGAGCGCGGCGTGCGCGACTTCCTGCGGCGCTACAGCAATGCCGATCTGCAGGTTGTCGAGAAGGTACTGCAGGATCTGCTGGCGGCGGGCAGGGACGGGGTGCGGATCGTGGCCAAGGGCGGTTAGGCCGGGATCCAGTTGCCGTGGAACTGAAACGGTATCCGTGCTGGAAGATGAATGGTGGCAAGTTTTTCCATCGACTGAGCGTCGAGGATCAACATATTGCTCAGCAGGGTACTGCGATCGTGTTCATATCCGATGAGCACCCCGTCGCCTTCCTCGGCGTCCTCGGAGCGGGGCACGGGGGAGAACTCGCCCGGTATGTGTCCGGCCTCCAGCTTGTGTTCGGTGGTGCCGCCGTTGGTGAGGTCATAGCGAATCAGTGAGGCACGGGCGTCATCGAGGCTTTGCAGGGTGTCGATATCGGTGTCGCCGACGCTCGTGGTGAATCCATACCGGTGCGGCAGGCTGACCCGGCGCGGGTCGACCATCGGGAACTCCTGGAGGCGTTCGTCCGTCCATGATTCCTTGACCACGCCGGTCTCCAGGTCGACCTCCCACCGGTGCAGCCGTGGGCGCCCGGAATCGAACACATTTGCGATCTCGTACTTCGCATCGTGGTCGGGGCCGGTGATTCGGCAGGCGTCGACCACGATGGTGCCGTTCTCCTCGTGGGCGTTGAGGGTGTGGAACACGTAGCACGGTTCGATGTCGAACCAGCGAATCGTTGCCGGTCCCCGGCGCGGGATCACTCCAATGCGGCTCGGATGCGCGCTCTTCCACTGCAGCGGCACCTCCGCCGTCTTGGGCAGGGGCGCCCGGGCCATCACCGGACCGAACAAAGCGGGCGGCTCGAACCGGGTCAACAGCACGGCGGCTATGCGGCCGATGAGTGGCGGTGCGATACGGCGGGTCAGCAAGCTGAGGTCGATCACCAGCGGGCAGTCGAAGATCATCACGTAGTTCTCGCTCAGGGCGATGTCGTGCAGTAATGGCCTGCCTGGCACGTCGAGCGGCACGCTCTTGCGCACCGTGCCGTGGGGATCGATGACCACATAGCGCGCCACCGCGGGCCCGACGAGTTGGTAGGTCACAGCGTGTAACTCGCCGGTCACCGGATCCAGCTTGGGATGTCCGGTGTATCCGCCCTCCAGTGTTCGGCCGAAATCGCAGGTTCCGACGGTCTCCAGTTCATCGTTCAACTCGTAAGGCGCGAGACCGCCCTCGGCGCTGACGATCGTCTTGCCGGCGAAGCCGTACACATTCGTCTGCGGGGACACGGTGGTTATACCGGCGCGATAGTTGGCCGGCTTCGGCTTCTCGCCGAGCAGTCTGGACACCTTCGGTGTGCGCACCCACCGGCTGCGATACCACTCGGCGCGGCCATCGCGCAGCCGCACTCCGTGCACCATGCCATCGCCGGTCAGGCCGAACACCGAGTAGTTGTCGGGGTCATATTGCCCGGGAAGCGGATTGGGGCCGGTACGTACGTAACGGCCGTTCAGGAATTTCGGTATCTCACCGGTCACCCGCAGGGCGGTCGCTGTTGTCTCCCGATCGACCGGGAGCACATGCTCGTCGGCAAGCAGATCTATATCCATGTCAACATCCTTTGGCTGCATCATCGAAGCTAGAACATAGAGTCAAGCTCGACGGTAGACCGCATGAATGGGTATGGCAAGAGCCAAATTCGGTGGCGCGCCGCGAGAGGGATGTGGGTTAGGTGGGCTCCGGATAGGCGGCGCTGATGCCGGCGACGATGTATGCCGCGCAGGTGCGTACCGAAACCTCGGGGTCGATGTGGTGAGCGATGGCGGTCAAGACCCCCGACCTGATGGCTTGCGCGCTCATGGTCGACAGCAGTAGGCGCCGGTGCGTCTCGGCCTCGTCATGCACCGGTTCCCAGAAGTCGAGGATGCTCATGATCCGGGACACGGCATCGGTGAGCACCTGCTGATCAAATCCCGGGACATGCGGCGCGGTGGAGTCGGCCAGCAGCCGCATGCCCAGCGGGCGGGTGGCGGCATGGATGAAGAATGGCTTCAGGGCATCGCTTAGCGACGCCGCCGGGTCATTCAGGTCGACGTTCTCCGGCATCGATACGTCGTCGAAGATCGCGCGCATCAGGGTTGCCTCGCGCCCGACGAGTCGGATGAGCAATCCATCCTTGGAGCCGAAGTGTGCGTAGAGCGTCTGTTTGGTCACCTGGCCGGACGCCGCGATCTGGTCCATAGTGACTGCCCCGCAACCCTGTTCGGCCACAACGGGTAACACCAAGTCGAGTAGATCGTCATCGGTGGGCCGATAGCCAGGGCTGCGTGATGTCACGTCAGTACCGTAACCGCTGGCGGTTGCGGTTAGTCGAGCACTTTGATGGATAGCGTGGGTTTCGGGGTGTCCCCGTGCTCCAGGCGGTCCCACACCGCGTCGATGAGTGGTTGTAGCAGCAGGGCGCCCATCTGCCGAACCATCACGGACACAACCTGAGTGGACTCGGCACGATCAGTGGGGGCCATGCCCTCCTCGCGGAGGGTGGCCACCTCGTCCCGCGTCAGCTGAATCAACGCATTCAGCATGCTCAGTTGCTCTTCGGAAGGCTCGAGCACGGCCCGGCGCACGTAGTTGACGATCGGGGGGTTCGCCTTGAGCATCGCGACGACGGCGGCATCGCGGGCCGCGGCGAGCTTGCGCGGGTCCGTTTCTGCTTCGACCGATCGCAGTGCCTCGACGTGGTAGTCGACGACCAGCTGATCAACGGCCTCGCGCAGACCAGCCTTGGTCTTGAAATGATGTTGCACCAGGCCGAGTGTCACCCCGGCCTCGGATGCGACCGCGCGCAACGAAATTCGTTCTTCACCGTACTGGGCATACAAATCCAGTGCGGTGTTGCGAATGCGCGCCTTCGCGGTCAAGTCCTCGTCGGCCGCGCGCGGGTTTGCCATACGCCGCATCGTACCGCACCCCTTTACAAACGAATCTGAAACGATACACTTGTATCGTCTTGACGAGGAGGTCAATGAAGATGTCCGCACTATTCCCGTCCTATCGCGCGTCCTGGGAGACCGATGCGCACCGCGACCTGCGCAAGCACGCTGCCGAGTTTCTGCGCAAGGAGTCCACGCCCAACCAGGAACGCTGGAGCGCGCAGCACCAGGTGGACCGCGAATTCTGGAATAAGCTGGGCGACGCCGGTCTGCTCGGCCTGGACCTTCCTGAGGAATATGGCGGCGCTGGAGGCGATTTCGGATTCTCCGCGGTGGTGGCCGAGGAACTTGCGCTTGCCCAGGACACCGCGACGGGCTGGGGCGTGCACTCGCCGATCGTCGCGCACTACATCAACACCTACGGCAACACCGAACAGAAGGATCGCTGGATGCCGGGCATCATCAGCGGCGACCTGGTCCTGGCCATCGCCATGACGGAGCCCGGGACGGGATCCGATCTGCAAGGGGTACGCACCAGTGCGGTCCGGGATGGCGACCACTACGTGATCAACGGCTCGAAGACATTCATCTCCAACGGCACACACTGTGACCTGCTGGTGATCGTGGCCAAGACCGATCCATCCCAGGGGGCGAAGGGGATATCGCTCATCGTCGCCGAAACCAAGGACCTGCCCGGGTTCGAGCGAGGCCGGGTGCTCGAGAAGGTGGGGCAACACGGGCAGGACACCCGCGAGCTGTTCTTCAGCGATATGCGGGTGCCGGTGGCCAACCGGCTCGGCGAGGAGGATGGCCAGGGGTTCATCCAGCTCATGACACAGCTGGCGCGCGAGCGCCTCATCATCGCGTCGGGGAACGCCGGAATGGCCGAGGCCGCGGTGCTGGAGTCGATCAAGTACACCAAAGAGCGTGAGGCATTCGGCCAGCCGCTCATCAAGTTTCAGAACACCAGGTTCCAGCTGGCCGAGCTGAAGGCCGAGGTGCTGTCGATCAAGACAACCGTCGACTGGTGCATCCAGAACTACATCGACGGCGCCAATGACCCCGCGACGGCCTCCATCGCCAAGCTGGTGGCCACCGACAAGGGGGTTGCGGTGGTCGATCGGTGTGTCCAGTTCTTCGGCGGATACGGATACATGATGGAGTACCCGATCGCCCGGGCGTACGCCGCCGCACGCGTCAACAAGATCTACGGCGGCACAAGCGAAATCATGAAAGAACTCATCTCTCGGTCTTTGTGACCAGACGCGATAAGGAGCGACAATGAAGCAGCAGAACAGGGCGTTTGTCGTCGGCGTCGGCATGACGAAGTTCGAGAAGCCGGGGAGTCGTGAGGGCTGGGATTACCCGGCGATGGTCAAGGAGAGCGGAACCAAGGCGCTCGACGATGCCGGGGTCCGATACGAACAGATTGAGCAGGCTTTCGTCGGAAACGTCTATGGTGACTCGTGTTCCGGGCATCGTGCCCTCTACGAGCTGGGCCACACCGGCATTCCGATCTACAACGTCAACAGCAACTGTTCGACGGGATCGACCGCACTGTTCATGGCGGCCAACGCCATTCGCAGCGGCCAGTCCGACGTCGTCATGGCCGCCGGGTTCGAGAAGATGGAGCGCGGCTCGCTGAGCATGAAGTTCACCGACCGCGAGTCGCCGTTGATGCCACAGATCAACCGACTCCGCGAACTGACCCCGCCGCAAATGCCCATGACTGCATGGATGTTCGCCGCCGCGGCCGAGGAGTACATGCGCGAGTACGGCCTGACCGCCGAGCAGCTGGCGTGGATTGGCTACAAGAACCACAAGCACTCGGTGAACAACCCGTACAGCCAATTCCAGGACGAGTACTCGCTGGAAGACATCCTGTCGTCGCGGAGCATCGTGGCGCCGCTGACCAAGCTGCAGTGCTCACCGACCTCCGATGGGTCGGCGGCAGCCATCGTGGCCAGTGAGGAGTTCGTCGACAAACACGGACTCGCGGACCAGGCCGTCGAGATCGTCGGGCAGGCCACCGTCACCGACCGGGCCGACACCTTCGACGGCACCGCGGCGGGCATCGTCGGCGCGCACATGAACAAGGCGGCGATCGCTGCCGTGTACGAGCAGGCGCAAATCGGCCCCGAGGACATCGACGTAGTAGAGCTGCATGACTGCTTCTCGGCCAACGAAATTCTGGTGTACGAGGCGCTCGGCTTCTGCGAGCAGGGTGAGGCAGGCAAGCTGATCGACAACCAGGACACCACCTTCGGCGGTAAATGGGTGGTCAACCCGTCCGGCGGCCTGATCTCCAAAGGACACCCGCTGGGCGCCACCGGCCTGGCCCAGTGCGCGGAACTGAACTGGCAACTGCGCGGGCAGGCCGGCAAGCGTCAGGTCGCCGGCGCAGCCACCAAGGACGGCGTGGCCCTGCAGCACAACATCGGGCTCGGCGGTTCGGTGGTCGTCACGGCGTACCGCCCGGCGCAGCGCTAAGCGGCGCGCACCAGCCCGGACCGGGCGAACCGGCCGGCGGGGGAGAACCGCTCCAGGATGGCGTCGGCGGATTCCCCCGCCCACTCGGTGATGAGCTCCTTGGCGGCTTCGATTGAGGTGACCCTCTCGAAGGGCTTCGGATCGTCGAGCAGGCTGAACAGTTTGGATGCGAATCCCTCGTGGACGTGACCCGCCGCGAAGAACAGGTCGCCGTAGTCGTGCAGCTCGTCATCGCCGAGGTAGAGCCTGGTGACCAGCTGCGCGGCGCGTGCCCGCCGGTCGTAGAACTCCTCGAAAGCAGCAGTGAGCCAGGCGGTGTCGAAGGGGCCGTCATGCGCGGCGGCCTTGTGGACCAGTGCTGCCGCCTGGACCAGGCCGCCCTGCGCGCCCTGCCCGGCGATCGGGTCATAGGCCACGGCGGTGTCACCGAGGGCCGCCACGGGATGTCCGCTGGCGGTGTGCCCCGCGCCGTGCCGCACCAGCTGGGTGACCGCGCCGGTGATCCACGAATGTGGGTCTTCCTCGATGACGTTGAGCGACAACACTTCCGGTAGATCCCAGTCGATGTACTCGCGATGCACGTCGGTGACCGCTTCCAGTGCGGCAGCGGCGCTGTCGACGGCGGCATAGCGTCGTTCCCAGTCGCTACCGGGCTTGGCCCAGGTCAGAAACGACCAGGACGGTCCCGCGTCCTTGTGTAGGTACGGACCCCACCACGCCTCGCCCTGATCGGTAATGAAGGAGAACGCGCTGTGGCGCCCACCGGCCGGTCCCCGATGGGCGAAGACATCGGGCCCGTGTCCCAGGCCCGCGACCGTCAGCATCAGCAGCCGCCGTTGTGGGCGGTCGTACACCGTGCGGGAGGCATCCACCGGGAACAGCGAGGACAGCCCGCCGCGGCCGGTCGCCACCAAGGTCAGGTCATGCGCGGCGGCGATCGAGTCAAGCTTTTCTGGGTCCACCTGTTCCACGACGAAACGCCCACCGCGTTCCTGGAACTGGGTGAGGCGATCATCGGCCTTGAGCCGGGTGTCGACGGCGACGCCCTGGGTACCGCCGTCGAAGTCGGCGTCGAAGGCGATGACCTCGGGGCGGCCGGGCTCGTTGCCGTCGACCAGGCGCACACTGAGCCCGGTGGAGGTGGGGCCCGGTTCCAGGTAGTTGGTCAGCCCCAGGCCCGCCTCGGCACGCTGCGCTTCCCCGAAGATCAGCGCGGTGCCGGTCGCGGGCACGTCCTGCCGCAAACTTCTCTGATCGCGATCGCTGTAAACGGTGACGTCAAAACCTTTGTCCAGCAGTCCCAGTGCAGCCGTGGCGCCGGTCTGTCCCGCACCGATGATTGCCGCCCTGCGCCCGTGTCGTGTCGTCATGCCCGCCACTATCGGCGTACGGCCTTGTGTGGGAAAGCCACCTGCTCAGGGTGATTGCAAGGGCCATAATCGAGTGTGCAAAGTCGGCAGCAGCTAGAGCCAGGGTTTCAGTACCTTCTGGTTACCGATGCGCTTCGCGACGCCGGGCAGTTGAGGCAGCTCAAGGTGGGCATCGGGCTCCTGTGCTTTTCCATCGTGGTTCTGGCGGGAGCCACCCAGTTCAACCCATTGGGGCCGCAGGGGGTGTGGCCTCGCACGATCCAGGCCATCGCGGCCGTGATGGCGGTGATCGTCGGTCTGTGCTGGATCTTCTTTCCCTGGCCGAACCGGCGCGGCATGGTCGCGTTCGTGGCGTGGGCGGACGTGACTCTGGCGATAGCGGCAGCCACGTTTTCCGACCCGACGGCCAGGATCTGCGCGGTCGTGTACCTGGGCCTGGTCGGCCTTCTTCCCACCTTTTTCCTGGGTAGACGCGCGTTGGTGACGCACTGCGGGTTCGCCCTGACGTTGTTCGGCGCGCTGGTGGTGATGAACGTCGTGGTCGACGGCGCGTCGTTGTCGGCGCAGTTCACCTATGGAGCACCCACGCTCGCCGCGGTGGTGTTGATGCCGACCATCATCCAGCTGGTCCTCGAAGGCGGCCGGGACTCAATCCTGGCCGCGGCGGTCTCGGCAAACCGCGATCCGCTCACGGGTCTGTTGAACCGTCGAGGCGTGACCACCGCGATTGACTTGCTGCACCGCGGCCGCATCGACGCCGTCGACGTCGTCGTGGTCTTGATGGATGTGGACGGGCTCAAAGAACTCAATGACACCCGCGGTCACGGCGCCGGCGATGCGATGTTGAAGGCAGTGGCCGCCATGCTCACGGCGAGCACGCGTGTCGGCGAGATCGCCGCGCGCATCGGTGGCGACGAGTTCTTGGTGGTGGCCTTCCCCGGCCGTGCCGAGAACATCGACACCACCATTCGCCGCGTCAGCACTCCGCGCGCGGGGATTGACACCTGGAGCGTCAGCGTCGGCGCCGCCTGGCAGTCCCAAACCGGCGGCAAAGTCGACTTGGATTCGCTTGTCCAACAGGCAGATTACGAGTTGTACAAGGTCAAAAGCTCTCGCGGGATGCTAGATCCCCAGCACTGAGTGCGGTTACAGCACGACGACAGAGCGCAGGACCTGTCCGTGGTGCATCTTGTCGAAGGCTTCTTCGATGTTGTCGATGCCGATGCGTTCGGTGACGAAGCGGTCCAGCGGCAACCGGCCCTGCTGATAGAGGCTGACCAGGGTGGGGAAGTCGCGTTCGGGCAGGCAGTCGCCGTACCAGGAAGACTTCAACGATCCGCCGCGGGAGAAGAAGTCGATCAGCGGCATCTCAAGCTTCATGTCGGGGGTGGGGACTCCGACGAGCACCACGGTGCCGGCCAGATCGCGGGCGTAGAACGCCTGCTTCCAGGTTTCCGGGCGCCCGACCGCATCGATCACGACATCCGCGCCGAACTCGTCCGTGAGGTCCTGCACCGCGGTGATCACATCGTCGACCTGGCGGGCGTTGATGGTGTGCGTGGCACCGAAGTCCTTGGCCCACTGCAGCTTTTTGTCGTCGGTGTCGATGGCGATGATGGTGCGGGCCCCGGCGAGTTTGGCCCCGGCGATGGCGGCGTCGCCGACTCCGCCGCAGCCGATGACCGCGACGGTGTCATCGCGGCCCACGTTGCCGGTGTTGACGGCCGCGCCCAAACCGGCCATCACCCCGCACCCCAATAGCCCGACCACGGCCGGGTCGGCAGAGGGGTCGACCTTGGTGCATTGCCCGGCGTGGACCAGCGTCTTTTCGATGAACGCGCCGATGCCCAGGGCGGGGGTCAGCTCGGTGCCATCGGTGAGGGTCATCTTCTGGGTGGCATTGAAGGTGTCGAAGCAGTATTGCGGGCGGCCGCGCTTGCAGGCCCGGCACACCCCGCACACCGCGCGCCAGTTCAGGATTACGAAATCACCGGGCTCCACGGTGGTTACTCCGGCGCCGACGGTTTCGACGATTCCGGCGGCCTCATGGCCGAGTAGGAAGGGGAACTCGTCGTTGATGCCGCCCTCGCGGTAGGTCAGATCGGTGTGGCATACCCCGCACGCCTGCACCTTGACCACAACCTCACCCGGGCCCGGATCGGGCACCACGATGTCCACCAATTCCACCGGAGCCTTCACCGACCGAGCGATCACACCGCGCACCGTTTGAGCCATGCGCCAGACACTATCGTCATCCGTGTGAGTGCCCTCGACCTCGTCGCCGATTGGCCAGTGCCCACCGTTTCCGCCGCCGTGGTGGGGCCGGAGGGGATTAGGGCCCACATAGGCCCGGTGACGCACCAATTCGCCCTCGCGTCGGTCACCAAGCCCTTGGTGGCGCGGGCCGCACAGGTGGCGCTCGAAGAGGGGGCCGTCGATCTCGCCACCCCGGCTGGGCCTCCCGGCTCGACCGTCGAGCACTTGCTCGCACATGCTTCGGGGCTGTCGCTGCTCTCTGACGCCATCATCGCCAAGCCGGGCACGCGTCGCGTGTATTCGAACTACGGATTCGCCGTGGTGGCGCATGCGGTGGCCGCCGGGGCCACCATCGAGTTCGGTACGTATCTTCGCGAGGCCGTGTTGGAGCCGCTGGGTATGGGGGACACGGTGTTACCTGGCGGGGCAGACACCGCCGGGTACGGGGGAGCCTCCACGGTCGTGGACCTCGCGGCCTTCGCCGGTGACCTGTTGCGGCCGCGTCTTGTCACGGCCGAGACACATCATCGTGCGACAAACGTCGTGTTTGCGGGGCTGGACGGAGTGCTGCCCGGGTATGGCGTGCAACGCCCCAACGACTGGGGGCTGGGTTTCGAGATCAAGGGCACCAAGCTCCCGCACTGGACCGGCAGCGAGAACTCACCGGCCACCTATGGCCACTTCGGGCAGGCGGGCACCTTCCTCTGGGTGGACCCGAGCGTCGACCTGGCGCTCGTCGTGCTCACGGACAGATCTTTCGACGGCTGGGCCAATCAGGTGTGGCCACAGCTGTCCGACGCGGTGCTGGCCGAGTTCGGATAAGGGCTCACCACAAACTCTCAGGAAGCCGTTACCTCAAATTGGCCCCTAGGACTGGCGCAACACGCGCATCAGAAGGCACAATGGTGTCACAAGGCACATAGGTGTAATTCAGTAACACGCTCTAAAAGCTTCGCGAGCCGTTGGGGAAGACGTCCTCGTCGAAGACAAAGGAGCACTACGAATGCACGCGTCGCCTCAGTTCGCCGACTCGACAACCGGCGTGGTGTATGTCCATGCCTCACCGGCCGCAGTGTGCCCGCACGTCGAGTGGGCTTTGTCGTCGACTCTGTCGGCGATCACGTCCGGCCGCACCGCTGACGCGGTGAAGCTGCGCTGGCAAGCGCAACCGGCCATGCCGGGGCAGCTGCGTGCCGTCACCAACTGGGTTGGCCCGGTCGGTACCGGTGCCCGCCTGGCCAACGCCCTGCGCTCCTGGCCGGTACTTCGTTTCGAGGTCACCGAGGATGCCAGCGATGGCGTCGACGGTCAGCGCTTCAGCCACGTCCCGCAACTCGGCATGTGGAGCGGCAGCACGAGTGCCAACGGCGACATCATGGTCAGCGAGATGCGGTTGCGCGGCCTGATGGACGCCGATCCCGGCAGCATCACCGCCGAACTCGACACCATGCTGGGCAGCGCGTGGGATGACGCCCTGGAGCCGTACCGCAGCGGCGGCGACGGCGCCGAGGTCACCTGGCTCCGCGGAGTCGGTTAGAGCCTCAGCTCTTGTTGGCGTTGGCGACCAGGCGGCTCACCAGGAAACCGATGTAGGCAAGGCCGCCAAGGCTGCCCACGATGCGGGTACGCCGGAACGCCAGCGCGAGTCCGAGCAAGAGCTCGGTGAAGCCGTTCTGGTAGACCCAGCGGCGGGTGTCCTCCGGGAAGGCGACCTTGGAGAGAGACTCGAACGGCTGGGGCGCGACGAAATGCGCAACGCCGGTGGCGGCCAGGCCCGCACCGCCCGCCCGGAATCCGATGCGGATCAGGTTGGCGATGAGCACCGAAAGCCGCTGGAACAGGCTCGGGCCGACCTTGGTCGTGACGAGCGTCGCGGTCGGCTGACCGTCGACAAGCAACTTGAGTGCCTTCTTACGCCGCAGTGCCATTCCCCAGACTCCCTTGTCGATTATGTGAATGAAACGTCACTCTAACAGTAGGGGGGTGGCTAGGCATCGGCTTGTCGAGCGGTGACGTCGATGCCGAACGTCTCCACCAGGAAACTCACGATCGCGGGTGTCACCCGGCGCGGCCAGAACCGCAAGGTGGCCAACGTTCCGGCCGAAATCACTTGTGCACCAACGATATCGATGG
The DNA here is from genome assembly GCF_002013745.1 of Mycobacterium sp. D16Q16. Classification (NCBI taxonomy): domain Bacteria; kingdom Bacillati; phylum Actinomycetota; class Actinomycetes; order Mycobacteriales; family Mycobacteriaceae; genus Mycobacterium; species Mycobacterium sp. D16Q16. The sequence continues at coordinate 694 of NZ_MAEY01000001.1, read as the reverse complement.
CGAGGTTGTGCGCGTCGGCCGCGGGATGCAGCGGGTCCGCGGTGAGCGCGAGAATCATCGTGGGCGCATTCACCGCGCGGCGCACCGCACGCGGCGGCGCCATCCGGCCCACCAGCATGCCCTTCATGAATGCCGCGGAGCGCGACGGGGGAGCCGTCAGGAATTCGCGCAGCAAGCCGAGGGTGGGTTGTTCGGTCTCGGGGAAGGATCGGGCCACCGCGCCGACCAGCCACACCAGCGGCCGCCCAAGGGTGAAGAGGGTGAGCCCGGCAGACCACAGATAGCCGGCCGCACCGATACCCCGCTCCAGGAATGGTCCCTCCAACAGCAGACCGGCCACTCGTTCGGGTGCCCACGCCGCCGCCTCCACCGAGATGTTCGCTCCGATGGAGGTGCCGCCGAGCACCGCGCGTTCGATACCGAGAGCGTCCAGCGCGCCAATGAGCTGGCGCCCCAAAGCCTGCGAGTTGTAACGGTCAGGCTCTAGCGGGTGCTCATCGGCGGTGGTGCCGAGAAGATCCAGGCAGATCACCCGAAAGCCGCGCTCGGCCAACTCCTTGGCCCACGCATGCTCCAGATAATGCGAGGTGAGGAAGGCGTGTGACAGCACCACAACACGGTCCCCGGAACCGAACTGGCGATATGCCAGCCGGTGTCCGTCGACGGTGAGTGTGGTGCCGACTGTCACAGGGGG